>NZ_JBNATW010000024.1:0-38106 GCF_049701175.1 Thermovenabulum sp. | reverse complement strand
TTTCCCAGTTTATAAGTGTCCTTCGACTAATCGAGTATATTTCTTTTACTTTTTGCATACTTAATAACATCTATCATCACCTAATTAAAATTATACTCTTTTGCATAACTATCTTTAACTGTTGTATCCTCCTTAGATATTTAGATAAATTTCTAAATACATTATAACAAAAAAAAGAAAAAATTTAAATATTGTTGCAAAAGTTTTATTTTAAGTATAAACTCTTTTTTAGCTAATATTTTCTATATCATTTTATTATTACGTATATAATAGAACAAATACTGCTGGATAAAACCTGCAAGGTTGCCAAACTTGTTTTGGGCAAAATTTATAATCTCCTTTACGGGTTTTGAAGCACCGTTAAAATATATTCCTTCAACTGCTCTTTTTATCCAGACATCTACTGGAAAGGAATCAAATTTTTTGTAAGAAAATAAAAGAATACAGCTTGCCACCTTGACTCCTACTCCCGGAATTTTCGTGAGCTCTTTTATTGCCTCTTCCGTTGGAAGGCCTTTTATTTCTTCAAGATTTATTACACCTTCCCTTACCATCCTCGCAGCATTGATGATATACTTTCCCCTGAAGCCGCAGCGGGTGCATCTTATTTCTTCTTCCGATAAACTGCTCAAGACTTCCGGAGAAGGAAAAGAATAATACAATCTTCCTTTGAATTCTATGGGTCTGCCGTAATTTTGCGAAAGCCTATCTATAACCTTTTTAATATTGTTTATGCTGTTATTTGCAGAAATAATGAAAGATACTAAAGTTTCCCACGGGTCCTGATGCAGAATTCGGTTTCCGCTCGCCATGACAATAACTTTTTCAAGCTCGGGGAATTGCGTTTTTATATCTTCTTCTATTTTTTCATAATCCCTATCGAGGTCGAAATAATCCCTGATAAATTTTATATCTTCCTCTTTCGTATTATTGCCTTCGCTAATATCCACCATAAGCGTATCTTTGTCATAGCTTACCGAAATTACCCGTCCTTTTACAACACCCCTGTAACCTTTGCCTTCTCTTTCCCATCGGAACGCCTGTCCCCCTTCTAACATTGCTTCAAGATTGAAAGGTTTAACATCGGTAAAAACATAACGCACTTCCCTCTCCCCTTAAAAAACCAAACTGCCCGGAAAAAAATTTCCGGGCTATTAAATTAGAAAAATTATATTACGCCTTTTTTATTCCCAATAAAACGCTGTAGCCGTTTACATCCCATTCTTTAAGGTAAACATCAGGTGGCATCTGCTCATTGGATAAAATCAAAGCCAATGTATCCTCTTTAATACTCTCTCCGAAGGCTTTTACAGCTTCGTTTACTTCTTTGGAGTTCGAAGTATAGTATGCAAAAATTTTATCTTCAACCTCAAAGCCTGCTTCCTTCCTCATGTTTTGAATTTTGCTGGTAAGTTCCCTTGCAATTCCTTCCAGCATTAGCTCTTCAGTTATATTGGTATCCAATACAACATAATATCCCGCTTCGCCCTCGGTGCAATATCCCGCTTTGTCTTCTGCCCTGATATCCAATTCTTCCTCTTTAACAACAATTTCCTGCCCCTCTACATTTATCTTTACCTCGCCCTTTTCTCTTGCCTCGCGGATGAGGGCCGAAGCGTTTGCTGATGCTATTTCCTTTGCAATTTTGGGCATTAATTTGCCGTATTTTGGTCCTAAAAGGTCGAATCTGGGCTTTAACATATAGGTAAAGTATTCTTCCGCCACATCTATATACTCGATTTGTTTTATATTTAGCTCATCCTTAATGATGTCCGTCAAATCCCTTATTAAAGCCTCATCCTGGGCATTTCTAAGCTGCACCATCATCTTGGAAAGCGGCTGCCTGTTTTTAATCTTTGCCTTATTTCTTGCAGCCCTGCCGAGCTCAACTATCCTTCTGGCAAGCTCCATCTTGTGTTCCAATACGGCATCTATGAGCTCTTCCTTTACGTCAGGATAATAGGTGAGATGAATGCTTTCCGGAGCTTCGGGGTAAACCTCTCTTACAAGGTTCTGGTAAATTTCTTCGGTAATGAAGGGTACAAACGGTGCTGCCATTTTGACAAAGTCTACTAAGGCTTCGTAAAGTGTGAGGTATGCTGAAATCTTGTCATCGTCCATCTCGGACTTCCAGAACCTTTCTCTATTTCTTCTTACATACCAGTTGCTTATATCATCCACCAACTCCTCCAAGGCTCTTGCAGCAGCGGTGATGTCAAACCTTTCAAGTTCTTCCCTTACTTTCTTGTTGGTGCTGTTAACCCTTGACAGCAGCCAGCGGTCCATCTCCGGGCGGTCTTTTGGGTCGATATTGTAATTTTTGGGATCAAAATTATCTATATTAGCGTAAAGCACAAAGAAGGAATAGACGTTCCAGAGCGTACCTAAAAACTTTCTTTGTGCTTCGCTGACCGCTTCTTTGTAGAACCTGCTCGGTGCCCACGGCGGGCTTGACACGTATAAGTACCAGCGCATAGCGTCAGCACCTTGGTTGTTGAGCACTTCCCACGGGTCGAGCACATTCCCTTTGTGCTTGCTCATCTTTTGTCCGTACTGGTCAAGGACATGGCCCATTACAAGCACGTTTTTATAAGACGATTGGTCAAAAAGCAGGGTGGAAATGACAAATAAGCTGTAGAACCATCCCCTCGTCTGGTCAATAGCCTCCGCTATAAAATCCGCAGGGAAATGACTTTCAAAAACCTCTTTGTTTTCAAAGGGGTAGTGGAATTGAGCAAAGGGCATGGAGCCGGAATCAAACCAGCAGTCTATAACTTCCGGTACCCTCCTCATATCCTTTCCGCACTTCGGGCATGTAAGGATAACCTCATCCACATAGGGCTTGTGGAGCTCAATATCCTCAAAGGGAACCTTGCTCATCCCTTTTAACTCTTCAATACTTCCTACCGCATGTTCGTAGCCGCATTCCTGGCATACCCAAATATTCAAAGGCGTTCCCCAGTACCTTTCTCGACTCAAGCACCAGTCTATGACGTTTTCGAGGAAGTTCCCGAATCGTCCATCTCTAATGTGTTCCGGATGCCAGCCGATTTTTTGGTTTAATTCCAAAAGCCTTTCCCTTATAGCCGTTGTCTTTATAAACCAGCTGCTCCTTGCGTAGTATAAAAGGGGTGTATCGCACCTCCAGCAGAAGGGATAGGTGTGTAAGTATTTCTCCGCTTTATAAAGCACTCCCCTTGCCTTTAGGTCCTTAATTATGCTTTTGTCAGCATCTTTTACAAACATACCTTCCCAGGGAGCTACTTCCTTAGTAAACCTTCCTTGAGCATCTACAGGCTGCAGCACCGGAAGGCCGTACTTTTGTCCCATTTTGTAGTCGTCTTCACCAAAAGCGGGAGCCATATGAACTATTCCGGTACCTTCATCAAGGGTTACGAAATCTCCAAGAACGACGTAGAAAGCCCTATCCCTTTCTTTTTCAAAAAAAGGGAATATGGGTTCGTATTTCTTCCCAGCCAATTTTTCACCGGGGAATTTTTCAACAACTTCGTATTCACCATCAAGCACGGAAAGCCTTGCTTCTGCTAAAACCAGGAAGTCTTCCCCATGCTTTACCTTTACATAAGTGTAGTCGTCCTTTACCGCAAGGGCAACGTTTGAAGGAAGGGTCCAGGGGGTTGTGGTCCATACCAAAAAGTAGGTGTTTTCTTCATTAAGTAATTTAAACTTTACAAATACCGATGGATCTTCGACCTCTTCGTATCCTTGAGCTACCTCATGGCTTGAAAGGGATGTGCCGCAGCGTGGACAGTAAGGTACAACCTTATGACCTTTGTACAAAAGTCCCTTTTCCCAGAATTTCTTTAATGCCCACCATACCGATTCAATGTAAGAGTTGTGGTAGGTAACGTAAGGATCATCCAAATCGATCCAAAAACCTACCCTTTCGGTCATCCTGCGCCATTCCTGCTCATAGGTAAATACGCTTTCCTTACATTTTTTGATAAACTCTTCTACCCCGTATTCTTCGATTTGCGGCTTACCGCTGATACCGAGCTGCTTTTCTACTTCTAATTCAACGGGGAGACCGTGGGTATCCCAACCTGCTTTCCTGTCAACCCTGTAGCCGAGCATGGTCTTATACCTTGGAATCAGGTCTTTTATTACCCTTGTCAGCACATGGCCTGCATGGGGTTTTCCGTTTGCAGTAGGTGGACCTTCGTAGAAAACGTAATTGGGCGCATCCTTTCTCTGTTCAATGCTCTTTTTAAATATATCGTTTTTCTTCCAAAATTCGAGGATTTTTTCTTCTATGGGTACAAAGTTCATCGTTGGTTCTACTTTTTTGAACATCCTCTTTTTTTACCTCCCTTTTCGTTTAAAAAATTAAACCCGCCCCTTTTTTGAGAATGGAAGGGGCGGGTTTATTCCGCGGTACCACCCTAATTTGGACTCTTTTAAGGTAACGGCTTTTGCCGCTGGCGCCTACTTCATTTCGGGCCAAAACTCAGGGGGGATTTTCGATAAGCCTTCACCCACCGGGCTTTCACCAACCCCCGGCTCGCTTAGGGCAAAAGTGCTTACTACTTTCCCCGTCATCGTATTTCTTGATATAAAATTTATAAAATAATATACATTAATTTTGTCATTTTGTCAATGAAACAGGCTTATAAATCAAAGCTTCATTGTCAACATAAAGCTCACAGTCCTGCGGTTTATTATCAACACCAGCAAAACCGCTTACAGTCTCAATCCTGTACATAGAAGAACGGTACCAATTTAACCTTGGCTCTACCTGTACAAAAGAGTAATCATCCCTTATGCTTTCCAAAAGGTAGTCCCAATTGACGTAATGATTGAAATCTTCTATTATATCAGTAATAGCCACCTCAAATTTATTCAACAACATCCTCTGAAATTCATTCCATTTTTTCATAGAAGATTCTGCTTTAGTAAGTCCAAAATATCCTGCACATCCTTCACCTTTTAAGCTTGCAAGACCCCTCTTCATCACAAGTTCTAATGCTTCTATTGTTTCGGGTGGATCAGTAGTAAAAGTGTCAAACGCCCCGACGAACTCCTCCGGAAGGCTTTCTCTAAAATCGTATTTAAAAGCCTTTACAGGAAGATTAAGCTCTTTTGCTTTTTTATTGATGTAATTTACCAACCTATCATCTATTTCAAGAACTACTACTTCCTCCGGAAGTCCAGACATACCTGCCGCAAGGCTCACCAAATCATCGTCGCCCAGCACAAGAAGCCTCTTACCTTCCAGATCTCCTCTTTCCGCCATCAGGGCAATCCGCCCGAAAACCGTCCTTGATGTCACGTAGCCCTGGTCATAATCCAAAATTGCTTTTGGCCTGTCCTCAGTTTCATTTTCAAATCTTTTGATTAAATCATCAAATTCTCTGAGGTCAAGTCCTCTCCTTTCACAGTGCGGACAGGCATAATGCCTTTTGGGGTAAATCTTTTCATTTTTTACAAATTCTTGGCCTGCGGAGGTAAACCTTATCATCCCATCCTCGCTATTTTCCACTAATCCCTCTTCCTTTAGCACCCCAACGGTTTCTGCCACCATATTGAAGGGTTTTTGCGCAAGATAAACCACTTCCCAGAAGTGCGACCCCTCTCTACCCTTTAGCAAACACGAAATAATGTTTTCTATATCTTTCTCTGTTGTCCTGATTCTTGTTCTTTTTTCTACCTTTTCCGCAATACCCGCTATCCTGGTCATGGTCCACCTCCACTCATTAATTTTTTAAATTTTAAAGCACATAAAAGGACCCTGTATGTTCTTTGCATACAAGGCCCTTTCTTAAATTATTATATACAAAATTTTTCTATTTAGTCAAGGGCGATTTTTATTTTATGCCCAGAGATTAAGCCCCGTAACCTCGTCGTGCTTTCTTTCAAGGGTTGGACCCAGAAGCTCTCTAATGTAAAATTCTCCCGCAAAAACCTCGGTTCCTTCCATCACGTGTCCGCCGAACGCTTTTCCTTCGTGGTCGGATAATACTATGTGAAGGTGTATCATCGGTTTTCCGTTTAGTTTCGATATGTTGCCGGTACAGCTTACAATCTCTAAGGGTTTATCTAAGACCACATTATTGTATACTTTTTTCTCCTGGTCGTATATTGCTACAACAGACCTTTTGCAGGCACCAATTACCTCAACTACGCCAGCATTAATATCCTTTTCCTGAACAATTGAAAGAAGAGATTTTAAAAGATCGCTTCCGTGGTCCAGCCTTCCCATGAATTCTCGGCCTACTTTGTACTCATTGATTATCATCTTCAGCTTCACCTCGTAATTTAATTTAAAAATATTTTTCATTGATAAAATTATACCATTTTATTTCTACTATATCTATTTTAAAAAATTCTTTGTTATAATTATATTAAGATAGGTTTAAAGGAGATGTTTCAATGCGCAGAGAAATCTTAGATTGGATCGAAAGTTCCGATTACGATTTTGAGACCGCAAAAGCCATGCTTAAAGCCGGACGATACAATTACTGCATTTTTATGTGTCATCAGGCGGTAGAAAAGTTGTTAAAAGCCTTAATAATATATTTAAACAAAGAATTTCCCCCAAAAACTCACAATCTAATTACCTTATTAGAAATGATTGACAATAATCCTGACAAAGAAATGGAAACAATAATATTAAAATTAAACCCTCATTATATGGTTTCAAGATACCCTGATGCAGCAGGAGGGCTTAATTATAAAATGTATAATGAGCAAATCGCAAAGGAATTTTTATATGATACAGAAAGGGTGCTACAATGGTTAAAACAAAAGATGAATTGATAAAATTAATAGCTGATTATATAAATAAACTCAAAAAGGGTATAAAAATAAATAAAGTGATATTATTCGGCTCTTACGCGAGAGGTGAAGCCTTAAAAACGAGCGATGTGGACCTTGCAATAGTTTCTGAGGATTTTAATAAGATGAATTTTTTTGAACGCTTGGAATTCTTAAATAAAAATTGGAATTACGATATAGGAGCGGATATTTTAGGATATACCCCCGAAGAATTCGAGGATTTAGCAAATAAAATAAGTTTTGTTTCAGAAATAGTAAAGACTGGGATTGATATTACATCCCTTTGTATTTAATTAACACTAATATGCTTTTACCAAACCACCATCGACAAGTATAATCTGACCAGTAATATATGTATTTGCTTCTGAGCATAGAAATACTGTTAATTTGGCATATTCTTCAGGTGTACCGTACCTACCTATGGGGATATTTTTTGTCGTTTCTTTCCTGAGGTCTTCAACAGTGAGTCCAGCTTTTTCTGCCCTCATTTTATCTAAATATTCGACCCTTGCCGTTCCTATTCTCCCAGGTCCTACTACATTTACTAAAATATTGTATTTACCTAATTCTTGAGAAAGGGTTTTGCTCAAACCCACAACACCCATACGGAAAGTATTTGATAAAATCAGATTATCTAAAACCTGTTTTACTGAAGAAGATGTAAAGTTTACAATCCTTCCTGCTTTATTTTTCTTCATATATGGCAGTACTTCCCTTATGGTTCTAATGTAGCTTAAAAGACACAATTCATATGCCTTCTGCCATGCTTCATCATCAAAATCATCAAATATTCCCGCCGGTGGCCCACCCGTATTGTTTACGAGGGCGTAAACGTCTCCATAAGCTTCCACAGTATTTTTAACTAATCGCTTTATATCATCGTATTTTGTAATATCTCCTACTGTATATAATGGTTCTTTCCCCGTCGCTTCTTTTATTTCCCTTTGAGTTTTTACCAATTCATCCTCTGACCTACTAAACAACATCACATTGGCACCTTCTCTGCAAAATTCCAATGCAGTAGCCTTCCCTAAACCCGAGCTTGAAGCCATTACTATCACGGGTTTATCTTTTAAACCAAGGTCCATAGCTAATCCCCCTTATTTTTTCAATTTTAGATCTATTACTTTATTAATTAAAGGTTCAAACCCGTCAATCCAACATTCCACTGTATCCCCATCATTAATTTGAACCGCACGTGGAGTACCCGTGGAAATAATATCACCAGGGAGCAGTGTCATTACTTTTGAATGAAAGGAAACTAAAAAATCAGGAGGAAATTTCATATTTGATACGGTGTTTTGCGCGTAAATTTCCCCATTTTTAACTGTTGCCACTTTCAATTTCAAAACATCTTCTATTTCATCAGGAGTCACCAAAATAGGACCAAAACTGAAAAATGTGTCAAAGCTTTTTGCTCTCGTCAAATACCGAGGATTTTTCCTCAAGATATCCTCTGCAGTAACATCTATTATTGTTGTAAACCCCGCTACATATTCAAGCCAGTTTTCTCTTTCTACATCTTTGCATATCTTCCCGATAATAATTCCAAGTTCGCTTTCTGCTGTGGTTTTTTGAGATTGCACAGGTATTTTAATAGCATCAAGATGCCCTATAATAGTTGTATCAGGTCTCATAAAACTGGCAGGCTCTTCATCAGGAGCTTTTTCAGCTAAATCTGCTGCATGTTCCACATAATTCAACCCAATACCCCATATTTTCCTGGGTCTGCGGTATAATGGAGCGTATACAATTTGTTCCTTTGGTATTGCTTTCCATTCCTCTGTTTTTTCACGACCTCCATTTCTAAACCACTCATTAATTTCCATCAATTGCCCTCTTTCAATAATTTCTAACATATCTTCCGCCCAGTTTTTACCAAGTTTTTCATTAATAATACTAATTGGGACTGCACCCTTTGACGTAATAAGAGAAGCTACTTCTTTCCCATTTAATTTTATTGTTGCAAGCCTCATACTACCAATCCTCCATTTATTTGAATTTATAAATAAAATAATATTTATATAAATAAATACCCCTTTGACCTAAAAAATATTAAAAAGTGCAGTGTAGGTCAAAGAGGATTAAAATTAGTGAATTATAAATCAAAATATATAATCAAAAAAGTTATTGATCATATATCTTTTTATTTTTCATTTTTAATTGTAACAGTATAACAAACACAGCTATCAAAATCCCTATAATATCTGTCAATCCCCCTGGTTTCATTAACAAAAGTCCTGCAATTAACATTAAAAGCCTTTCAGGTTTATTTAAATCTTTAATAAGATAACCTTCTAAGGAAGATGCTATCAAAGTAACTCCAATTAAAGCTGTCGCAAAAGAAGTCACGATAGAGACTGCATTGCTATCGATTCCCAAAAGTACAGGATTGTATACATACATAAATGGTACTATAAAACCTGCAATTGCCAATTTAAACCCTTCAAGACCTGTTTTGTACATGTCTCCACCGGAAATTCCCGCTGCAGCATAGGCCGCCAAAGCTACAGGAGGAGTAATGTTTGCGAGCATTGCGTAGTAAAATACAAAGAAATGGGATACAAAAGGTTTTACACCTAATTTCAGTAAAGCCGGCACTGCCATGTTCGCTGTTAATAAATACGCGGGTATTGAAGGCATACCGACTCCCAGTATAATACAAGCTATCATGGTAAACACTAATGTTAAGAATAAATTACCACCGGAAAGAGCGATTATCGCACCTGCAACCTTTGAACCTAATCCCGTTAAAGTAGAAATACCTACCACTATTCCTACTACAGCACAGGTTACCGCAACACTAATAGAACCTTTAGCTCCAGATTCTAAGGCTTCTAATATTTTATAAAAATTCATTTTGTTTTTCGGTGTTAACCAGCTTACTGGGACAGTAAGAAGTATACCGAAAAATGCAGCATAAGTCGGTGTATATCCTTTCACTAAAAGATATACAAGTACTATTAATGGAATTAACAAGAAAAACTTTTCTTTAAAAATGGTTTTAATATTAGGAACATCCTTTTTGTCTAAACCTCTCAGGTCCATTTTCACTGCTCTAAAATAAACAGTTATAAAAACCCCAAAATAGTACAACAAGGCAGGAATTATTGCAGCATACATTATGTTAACATACTTAACCCCAAGGATTTCTGCCATAATAAAAGCTGCTGCACCCATTACCGGAGGTAAAATTTGTCCCCCTGTTGAAGCAGCTGCTTCAACACCTCCAGCAAATTCAGGTGTATATCCAATTTTTTTCATTAAAGGTATAGTAAAAGTTCCTGTAGTAACTACATTTGCAACAGCAGAACCATTTACAGACCCCATTAATGCACTTGAGAGTACTGCTACTTGAGCAGGGCCACCTCTTTTATCTCCTGCTATTGCCAATGCAATTTCAGTAATAAAGTCACCTACCCCGGATTTCAATAAAAAGGAACCAAATATTACAAACAATATCAAATACTGTGCAGAAACTCCGATTGGTGTTCCGAAAATACCCTCTGTTGTAAGGTACATATATTCAATTATCTCAGAAATTGAAAAACCTTTATGGGAAAAATATCCGCTGAGATAATTCCCTGTTAATCCATATAATAAAAAGATCACTGCCAAAATAGGCAAAACTAAACCTGTAACCCTTCTTCCTGCTTCCAACACCAAAATTACTAACAATAACCCAACAATTATATCAAGATTAGTCGGCATTCCAGCTCTGTTGACAATATCATTAAAATTCGTTTTTAAATATATAAATGGGATTAAACTGGCTATTATTAATATGAAATCAATAAACTTTGTAAAAGCATTTTCTTTCGTCTTCAAAGGATAAAGGAAAAATACTAATACAAGCATAAAACTTACATGAATTGACCTGTGTATTATTGCCGATGGTGTCCCATGCCAAGAAGTATACAAATGGTACAAGGACATGGCTATTGCAATAAGCGATACCAATTTTTTTAAATTTCCTTTTAATTCTCTAGTTCTTTCAGTTCTATCGTATTTTTTTATGGTTTCTTGTATTTTGTTTTCATTCATAATATAAACTCCTCCACATAATTATTCAGAATATGATTTTTTTTGCACGAATTCTAATACATTCATTATCTTGAAACATCTTTACTAAATTATATTTTTTATTTCCAATTTTTAAATAATGAGGCGAAATCTCCGAAACCTTTAAATCCAAATATTTATATTTTTTGTTTATATTGTCATAAATAATAAAACCATCTTTTATTTTTACAATCCATCCTTCTTCAGCATTTGAAGGCACACCCGGCCCAATAGCAGCTACTTTCATTGTTTTTAAAACTATTAAATCTTTATCTACTTTGAAAATATTTTCCCATGGTTGTTTTTCACTGGAATGAATAAAAATAATAGAAAAACTATCGTTAAAAGCAGGAATATTAACAACTTTGTCATCTGACGAAATCGTAATTACAAAAAGTTTATTTAAGATATAATAAAAAATTACCATTATAACTAAAATCAAAAACAAAATCCTTTTTTTCATTTTCCTTATACTTACATAGAGAGCAGTTAAAATACTTTAACTGCTCTCTTCATCCCTCCTAATAAATTATTTAATTATCCCTTTCTCTCTATAGAACTTCTCTACACCCGGATGTAATGGCAACACCATATGTTCTGTAGCTTTTTCTATTGATACATCTTTTAAGGCAGAATGTGCTTGTTTCACACTTTCCCAATTATCAAACATTGTTTTGATTAAATTGTATGCCAAATCTTCAGGTACATCCTTGTTTATCACTATATAATTTTTAAGAGCAACTGTTTTTACAGGGCTGTCAACACCTTTATAAACTCCGGCAGGAATTTCAGCTTCAAAATATATAGGATATTCTTGTTTTAGTTTTTCAATTATCTCCGGAGCAATGGGAACTATTTTGATATCTTTCGTAGTAGCTAATTCAGTAATTGCCGCTACAGGAAGTCCACCTGTAATAAATCCTGCATCAATGTTGCCATTCGCTAACTGCTCACATGTTTCTGCATAGCTCAAATAGTCAGCTTTTGCAAGGTCATTATAGGTCATACCTGCAGCTTTCAAAATACCCCGAGCATTAAATTCTGTACCGCTTCCTGGTGCACCTACTCCTACTCTCTTTCCCTTTAAATCATAGACACTATTGATGTTGCTGTCTTTCTTTGTAATTAGCTGAACATAGTTATCATGGAGTGAAGCAAAACCCATTACATTTCCTAACGGCTCCTTGAACATTTCTTGTCCTTTACTTGCTAAATACGCTACATCGCTCATCGTAAAAGCAATCTGCGCTTTATTTTCATTTATCATTCTCAAGTTTACTACGGAAGCTGCAGTAGAAGAGTTTGTCACATTTATATTTTGTATTTTTTCATTCCATAGCGATGCAAGGGCACTCGCTATTACATGATAAGGCCCACCTGCTCCACCCGATACAAATGTAATTTCGGTCTTCTGCGGTGTGTTTGAACTATTCTGTCCGCTCGAACTTTGCTTTGCTCCGCAACCGCTTAAAGAAAATAGGACAATTGATAATACTAATAAAATCGGTAACAATTTTTTAATATTCAAATTGCTTAACCCCCTTTTAATATTTTCTTTTTTATAAATACCAAATTTGCAAAATCACGTAAATAAAATTTAAATAAATTGATTTAAACATTAAATGAACTGTATGAAAATTGTAATGAAAAATTAAATATTTAATATTGCCTTTAGTTCATTTGCTTTATTTTTAGATACTGGTATTTCAATATTCTCGCTACCGCTCAATTTTATTATGTAAGTATTATTAAACCAGGGTATTATTTCTTTTATTTTTTTCAAGTTTATTATGTAACTTTTATGAACCCTGAAAAAACAACTGTTTTTTAGCCTATCTTCTATATCTTTAAGAGAATATAAAGACCTATAAACTCCATTTGCCGTCTTTATCAACGAGTTCCTACCATCCGCTTCAATAAAAATAATTTCATCAATATCGATGAATATCAATTTAGAGTCAGATTTCACAGGCAATTTTTTGACATCTTCAAATTTTTTACCTGTCTCTATGTTATTTACACCAAAATGTTTTTTCATCTTTTCTATTGCTTTTTTCAACCTTTCCTCACTAAATGGCTTTAATATATAATCTACAGCATTTAGTTCAAAAGCTTTTACTGCATATTCATCATAAGCTGTAGTGAAAATTATCTTTATACCTTCATCCCATGAAGCAATACTTTTTGCAATATCTAAACCATTTAGGTCGTTTAATTTTATATCGAGAAATATCACATCAGGGCGAAATTTTTTTAATATATTCAAGGCTTTTTGCCCTGAATTTGCAATTCCAATAACCTTTATATTTTTATCTATTTTTTTCAGCAAGTATTTTAATTCAATAGCAGAATATTCTTCATCTTCAACAATTAAAGCCTTCATAAGCTTCTCCCCTCACCTTTATAATTACTGAAGTACCTTTTCCTTTTACACTGTAAATTTTAAAATAGATATTCTCGTTATAAAAATATTTAAATCTTTTATAAACCGATTCTAAGCCGAAACTGCTTTTTGGGAATTCCAAAGAGTTCAACCTTTTTAAAAGATTTTCTTCAATACCTACACCGTTATCTTTTACACATATCAAAAATCCATTTGAAATGTTTTTAATTATCACCCATACATTACCACCATTTTCTTTTGGTAAAATTCCATGTTGAATGGCATTTTCAACCAATGGCTGGAGGGTAAGCGGTGGAACCTTAATATTTACTTTTTCATCTTTTAAAAATAATATTTTTAATTTATTTTTAAAACGTTCTTTTTCTAAAGCGACATAGGACTTAACATGTTCTAACTCTTCATCAATATCTATAAGAACATCTTTTTTATTTAAATTTTTTCTATAAAAATTGGAAAGGTGATTAATTAGCTTTCTTGCTTTAAAAGGATTGAGACGGCATAATATAGAAATAGTATTCAAACAATTAAATAAAAAATGTGGGTTTATTTGATTTTGAAGAACTTTTATCTGCGTCATAGCTAAAATTTTATTTTGCTCTTCTATCATGCTCAGTTCCAATTGCGTTGAAAAAAGCTGGGCAAGTCCCAATCCCAATTCTACATCGGTTTCGCTTATGGAGTTTTCAGCGCATCTGTATAATTTTAAAGTTCCTATGACATTTTCTTTGATTTTTAGAGGAAGGACTATTGCCGATTGAAGCTTACATGCCGGATATTTGCAGTCAATTTCACTTTTATTTCTACTTATAACAAAAACCCCTTCCTGTATGACTTTTTTAGTCAAATTAGTTAAAAGAGGGCCTCCTGGCAAATGGTGATCATTGCCAACTCCTATATGACATAATACTTCATTTGTATCCGTTATTGCTATTGCATCAAAATCAGTCATATTATATATTATTTTCCCTGCTTCATACGCTGTCTCTTTGTTTAAACCTTTCCTCAATATAGGCAAAGTCTTATTTGCGATATTCAAACACAATTTTGCCTGATAAGCTTTTAATTTTTCCTTTTCTTTAAAAATGGAATCTATTATTGCGATAAAAATCGCCAAACCCACAGCATTTACTACGGTCATGGGTATCCAAATTACCTTCACCACCGCCAAGGCTTTATCGAAGGGCTTTGAAAATATCAAAACCATTACCTTCCTAAGCGATTCGCAAATTATCCCCAGTATTATCCCGTAAATCCATTTATTTTGCTTATCCTTTGCCGCATAATACGAATATCCCGAAATTATCCCCTCGATAATTGTGGAAATGCTGCAGGCTTTCAAAGTAAAATCCGCATTTCCAATGGATAACCGGTGTAATACCGAAATTACCGCAGCACCCAAGCCCACCACCGGGCCACCGTAAAGTCCACCCGATGCTACACCTATAATTCGGGTATTCACAAGGGAACCCTCATAATTTATGCTGAAATAATTTCCCAGCACCCCTATAATTCCAAATATTGTTATTAACAGTAAATTCCCTTTAAAGGAATTTTCGTTTTGAGTGATTAATTTTGTAAAGGTTTTTGACATTGATAAAAGGTAAATTATAATTATAAAAAGCCCCAATTTATTCAATAAATTGTAAATAAGATCAAATACTATCATTTTTACCACCTTTTAAAAAATTTTTTCCACAAAAATAACCCCCTACAATAGCGGTAATCCTACCATAGAGGGCTTTAATTGCTTCACAACATCATAAAATTTTTCTTTTCACCTCAAATACCCGCCTAATACTAAAAACATCATTATGATTCCAAATGCAATTCTATAATAGGCAAAGGGTTTTAAAGAACGGTTTGAAACGTAGGATAAAAATTTGTCAATAGCAATAAGGGCTACGATAAAAGATACAATGAATCCCACCCCAAGGGCCTGCCACTCCAAAGCTCCCATTGCGTCTATTCCCTTTAAAAGGGAAAAAATTGATGCTCCAATCATCGTAGGAATTGCGAGGAAAAAGGAAAACTCGGCAGCTCCTCTAAGGGAAAAACCGGCTGCAAGCCCTCCCATTATGGTGGAAGCAGAGCGGGACATCCCCGGAAAAAGTGCAAGGCACTGGGCTATGCCTATTAAAAGGGATTGCCCGAAACTTGCTTTTTCTATTTCATTAAGGCCGTGCCTCCCGAAGGTATTCTCCGCAAGAATCATCAATATTCCACCCAATACTAAAGCAATAGCCACTGTAAAGGATGAAAAAAGATAGGTTTCTATATAATCGTTAAAAAACACTCCTATTAAAGCGGAAGGAATGAATGCTACGAATATATTAGACCACAGCCGAAAGCCGCTTTTCCCAGGGGCTAAGTTTAGCAGGGAATGTATGATTTTTTTCCTGTAATAAAAAACCACCGCCAAAATTGCTCCAAGCTGAATCACTATTTCAAAGGTGACATGAAACCTCGTACCTTTAAAACCTAAAAAGTCTCCGGCTATTATAAGGTGTCCCGTAGAAGAAACGGGCAAAAATTCCGTAAGTCCTTCAACAATTCCCATGATAATTGCTTTTAAAGTTAAAGACATTTTCTATACCTCTTTTCCGTATTTTTTTAAAATCTCTATTACTTCTTCATCCTCTACCTGTGAAAAATCCTCGTAAAACTGGCCGACTGCATAAAAGGGTTCTTCTGAATAAATATAGTAAAGTTCATCACATATCTTTTTAAATTCATACACAGAATCGGGTGCTATGACCGGCACCGCCACAATTATTTTGTCAGCATTAAGTTTTTTCAAAAAATCTACAGCAGCCTTTACCGTAAAACCGGTAGCAATGCCGTCATCTACCACTATCGCTTTTTTACCCTCTAAGGATTCGTAAAAAGCTTTTCCCCTAAATTTTATGAGCCTCTGTCTTATTTCTTCTAATTTAGATTTCGCTTCTTTTTCTAAATACGTCTTTTTTATTCCGTATCTTGCGACAGCCTCTTCGTATATAAAAAGCGTACCGTCCGGTGCTACCGCTCCCACGGCAAATTCTTCATTGAAGGGTGCCCCTATTTTCTTTGTAACGACCACGTCAAGACACAGGGAAAGCTCCTCTGCAACCGCACCGCCAACTACGACTCCGCCCCTCGGTATTGCAAAAATCACCGCATTTTTGTCCTCTCTGTAATCCGAGAGCAGTTTCGAAAGCCTTTTCCCCGCATCAATCCTGTCCTTAAACATAATCTTCCTTCTTCCTTGAAGTATTTTAAAATTTTTTGTAAAATCTAACTAAACATACAATATTAGAAAGGAAGGTTTTCATGGAAAAAACCTTTGTGCTGATTAAACCCGACGCGGTTAAGCGGGGCCTTATTGGAAGCATTATTCAGCGGTACGAACAAAAAGGATTTAAAATCCTTGCTCTGAAAATGCTCGATGTACCCCTTGAGCTTGCCGAAAGACACTACGAGGAACACAGGCAAAAACCCTTTTACGGTGAACTCATAAGATTTATCACATCAGGGCCGGTAGTAGCAATGGTTTTAGAAGGGCCGAATGCAATAAAACTTGTGCGGATGTTAAACGGAGCTACCAAGGTGGAAGATGCCCTTCCCGGAACCATAAGGGGAGATTTTGCCCTAACCACTCAGGAAAACCTGGTGCACGCTTCCGACAGTCCCGACAGTGCAAGAAGGGAAATAGCCCTTTGGTTTCCCGAATTATAAATTTATTTTACCCTTCTTAACTTTTCATTTTCAATTAACCCCGGAATTCTTCCCCTTTTTGCGACAGGCACTCCGTCGACCATCTTTATATCCATAGTCATATCAATGGGTGAAGCGCCTGAGATATAACTTCCAACACCGAAGGCATCCGCCCCAGCTTCCGACAGCTCTTTTATCTTCTCTGGTGTAAGGCCTCCGGAGACGAAAATCTTCACATGGTTGTAGCCCTTTTGATTCAGCCTCTGCCTTACCTCATATACCAGTTCCTTTGTTACTCCTCCTCTTTCGCTTGGAGTATCCAATCTTACACCTTCGAGGGCGCTTCCCAAAGCTTCTGCCACATTCAATGCTTCTTCAGCTTCATCCTTGAAAGTATCCACTAGGATAATTCTCGGTGAATCGGGAGGCATTATCTCGTCATACGCCTTTGCTACCGTTACAGTATCACCCGCAATCAGGATTGCAGCGTGGGGAATTGTGCCCGACGGCTGTCTTCCGAGAATCTTTGCAGCCAAAATGCAGCTGGCATTGCTGGCTCCCCCTACTATAGCCGCCCTCTCCATTACTGGAGCAACTGCAGGGTGG
This sequence comes from Thermovenabulum sp., assembly GCF_049701175.1. Lineage (GTDB taxonomy): Bacteria > Bacillota > Thermosediminibacteria > Thermosediminibacterales > Thermosediminibacteraceae > Thermovenabulum. The sequence continues at coordinate 20,546 of NZ_JBNATW010000024.1, read as the reverse complement.
ACGTGTCTTGCACCAAAACAAATAAAAATTTTGTCCTTTGCCGCTTCTCTGCACTCCCTCGCAGCTGTAGCCCAACCGCTGGACTGGGCAAGAATTCCTAAAAGGGCTGTTTCATATATTCCGAACTCTTCATAAGGACCGATTATTCTCAATATGGTCTCTTTGGGGCCAAAGGTTTCTCCTTCTGGTATAGAATATATTTCAATATTTTTATCCTTTAAAAGGTTTAAAACCTCCTCAATCCCGCATAAAATTCCGTTTTTCCTCGCAAAAACCTCAGCAACAACTTTTTTTCCTGCTATTCCAAGGTGTCTTAAAATCTCCATGGTTTTTATAAAATAAATATCCGTGGTGGCACCGCATTTTATCTCCTCGTGAGTTGCTGAATAAAAAAGCCTTCCTTTTTCTACTTCAAAATCCTTTACATCTTTCAATGTTTTAATTTCTTTCATATCATGACCTCCAAAATTTATTTTAATTTATACAATTTTTTATACCAATAATAAGCTTTTTTCACCTTCATAACAAAGAACTTTGTCTCTTCAAAAGGAATATTTTCTTCCGAATTTTTGTCAATCAAACCCTTATCAATCCATTCCTTTACATTACCCCTCCCTCCGTTGTAAGCTGCCAGTGTCAAGACTAAATTTCCATCAAATTCCTTTAAAAGATCCGAAAGGTACCATGTGCCGAGCATAATATTGGTCTCTGGTTCCATTAAGTCTATCTTTTCCTTTTTTATTCCCATGGTCTTTGCAGCCCAAACCGCGGTGTCGGGCATAAGCTGCATGAGCCCTACAGCACCCTTTTCTGATACCGCATTAGGATTAAAATTGCTTTCTATTTTTATTACTGAAGCCACGAGATACGGGTCAACATCATATTTCCCGGAATATTTTACTATATAATTTTCATACCTTAAAGGATAAATCGTCTTTAAAAACCATGTTATATTAAAAAAAAGTGCAATAATTCCTGCGATAATAAACAAAGACAGCATCCTATTAAAGTAACTTTTACGATTCAACCAATTCCCTCCAATATTTTTCTACCTGTTCTTTAAGGTGTGAAAAATCCCCCGTATTATCTATGATCCTTGTAGCATATTTTTTCTTTTCTTCCTGGGGCATCTGAGCCCTTATTCTGTCCTTTGCTTCCTTTGGTTCTAAAAACCTATCCCTTTTTAAAAGCCTTTCAAGCTGTGTTTTTTCATCAACGACTACCAGCCAAACCTCATCAGCCAATTTATAAAGACCGAGTTCTATTAAGAGCGCTGCATCTATGACTACTACTTTTTCATCTCTTTCACGGCATTCCTTTAATTTTTTTTCTATCTCCTCAATTATCTTAGGATGAGTAATACTATTTAGAACAGAAAGCTTTTCTGTGTCGGCAAATACAATTTTACCAAGTTTTTTTCTTTTTATAGTGCCGTCTTCATTTAAAATTTCTTTTCCGAAAAATTCCACAATTTCCTTATAAGCCGGTTTTCCCGGTTCAACGAGGGCTTTTGATATTTCATCGGCATCGATAATATATGCCCCTTTTTCCCGCAAAATGTTGGAGACGGTGCTTTTGCCGCTGGCAATTCCCCCAGTCAAGCCTATGACCTTCAAAGCCCTCTCCTCCTCTTTTTATTTTAATTCCTCCCAGGTAAAACCTTCCTTCATATCAACGGTTAACGGAACCCGGAGTTCCACTACTTTTTCCATCTGGTACTTCACCAAATTCCTTACAGAATCGAGTTCCTCTAAGGGCACATCAAAAATCAGCTCATCGTGTATTTGAAGCAAAAGCTTGGTCTTATACCCTCTTCTTTTTAATTCTCTATATATTTTAACCATTGCAAGTTTGATAATATCCGCTGCGCTCCCCTGAATGGGAGAGTTCACAGCAGCCCTTTCTGCAAAAGACCTGAGGTTAAAATTCCTGCTTGAAATTTCGGGGAGGTAGCGCCTCCTGTTAAAAATGGTGGTGACATAGCCCAGTGTTTTTGCCTTTTTTATAGTCTCATCTATAAACTCTTTAACCTTTGGATACCTTTTAAAATAATTCTCTATATACTCCTTTGCCTCTTTGGTAGATATATTCAGGCTCTGAGCAAGCCCAAAATCGCTTATCCCGTAAATTATTCCGAAATTTACAGCCTTTGCCCTATTCCGCATCTCCGGAGTAACCTTTTCTAAAGGGACACCGAATACCTCGCTTGCTGTCCTGGTATGAATATCCTCACCTTTTATGAAGGACTCTATTAGTTTCTCATCCCCGGACATGTGGGCAAGGATGCGAAGCTCTATCTGGGAATAATCTGCGGACAAAAGTATGTGCCCTGGCCCATCCGCAACAAAAACCCCTCTTATCTTCTTCCCTATTTCGGTTTTTACGGGAATATTTTGCAAATTGGGTTCAGTGCTGGAAATCCTTCCCGTCGCGGTTATGGTCTGATTGAAAGAGGTATGAATGCGGGAGGTTTCCTTATCTACCATGTTTAAAAGCCCATCCGCATAAGTAGACTTCATCTTCATCAAAAAGCGGTACTCCAAAAGCTTTTCAATTATGGGATGAGCTCCCCTCAATTTTTCCAAAACCTCCGCATCAGTGGAATAACCCGTCTTCTTTTTCTTTACCGTCGGAAGCTGAAGCTTTTCAAAAAGCACTTCTCCTAACTGCTTTGTGGAATTTATATTAAAAGATATCCCGGCAAGCTCATATATTTCCTCGGTAAGCTTTATTAACCTTTCGCCAAATTCATTAGACAGCTTCTTTAGCTTTCCCCTGTCTACTTTAAACCCCGTCATTTCCATATCGGCTAATATATGGCACAAAGGCATTTCTATAAAATAAAACAAACCCTCTAATCCATCATTTTTAAGCCTTTCCTCCAAAACCCCTTCTAAGGGAATCAAAGAAAAACATTTTTCTTCGTCGGCTTTATCCTTTAAATCCACTCCTAAATGTTCATAAGCAACAGATTCAAGGTCGTAACGGTTTTTAGAAGAATTGATTAGATAGGATGCAATCATCGTATCGAATTCATACGAAAAACTTATTCCCAGCTTTGCAAAATATTCGATTAGCATTTTCCCGTCATGGGCAATTTTTCTGATGCTGTCTATCAAAAAAATCTCCCTGAGCTGATTTTTTACATCGTTGTCCTGAAGACGCTCTAAACTTAAAGAAAACACCCTTCTCCCCTCAGAAAATAAGAGCCTATTTTGCGAAAGAAATATAGAAAGCATACCCGCACTCTTTGCATCCTCTTTTAGCCGGTATAAGTCTTCTCTATCCTTTATAATATAAGCCTTTTCCTGGGGCTTTTCTTCTATTTCCTCCTTTATTTTCAACGTCTTTTCCGCTGCCTTATCCTCATCGCCTTCTTCGATTTTCACCGAAATTCTTTTAATGAGGCTGTTAAACTCCAATTCTTTAAAAAGGCTTATCAGCCTTTCTTTATCCGGGTCTTTTACCCTTAATTCCATAAAATCCACTATTATAGGGACATCCCTGATGATTGTGGCAAGGCGCTTTGACTTCAAAGCCTGGTCTTTATTGGCCAAAAGATTTTCCTTTAACTTCCCTTTTACCCTTTCGTCCTCTTCCTTTGAAAGGGATTCATAAAGGTTTTCCAGATTCTCAAATTCTTTTAAGAGCTTTATTGCCGTTTTTTCTCCAACTCCAGGAACTCCCGGTATATTGTCGGAAGCATCTCCCATAAGGCCTTTTAAATCCGGGATGCAGGAAGGATTAAGCTCGTATTTTTCATAAAACTTTTTTTGGTCGTAAACTTCCATTTCGGTTATTCCTTTTTTTGTTAGCATAACATGGGTCTTCTCGCTTATAAGCTGAAGGGCATCCTTATCCCCCGTTACGATGAGTGTAAAAAGTCCCTTTTCTTCCGCTTTTTTCGAGAGCGTCCCCAAAACATCGTCAGCCTCAAAACCTTCTACTTCGAGAAATTTGATGTTCATAGCGGATAAAATTTCCTTTAAAAGAGGAAACTGGATTAAAAGCTCCTCAGGCGCCTTTGCCCTCGTTGCTTTATAATCCTGAAACTCTATATGCCTAAAAGTAGGAGCCTTTTTATCAAAGGCAACAGCCATATAATCCGGTTTTTCCTCTTTTAAAAGCCTAAAAATCATATTGGTAAATCCGAATACCGCATTTGTGGGAACACCTTTTGAAGTCGCAAGGGATGGTATGGCATAAAAAGCTCGATGCATCAAACTGTTTCCATCTATTAAAAGAAGTTTTTCCATAAAATCCCTTCCCTATAAATAAAAAATTTTTTCTTTCGGCAAAAATTTTGATAATTCCTTAATAGAAAAATCAAGCATTTTATCCTTTATATTTTTTTCTACGGAATACACCTTATTCCCTACTTCGTAGGGGTAATAAAAGATTTCATCATATATTCCCCTTGCCCTTATATTTTTCAAATAATCAGAGGGAATCCTGAAAACCCCTAACCCTATATCATAAACCCTTTCAGGGTCAATGTTATTAAAAACATTCTCCATCAAATGCTTAAAATCCTTTTCAAAATCTTCGTAGAATATTAAAGGATCAAAACATATCCTTATTTTATATCCCCTTTCCTGCGCCTCTTTTATAGATTTTATCCTTTTTTTGATGTCTGGAGCATTTTTTTCGTATTTTGAAGCTATTTTTTCCGTTGAGAGGGTCCATGAAAGGATTATATTCTCCGATGGTAAAACATCTTTTACGGCATTGAAATTTGCGCTTTTTGTCCTTATTTCGATTAATAAATCTTCTTTTTTTCTGGAAAAGTCTATAAAAAACCGAGTATAAGGCACAATGCGCTCCAGGGCCAAAAGGTCTGTCTCATAAGAAGCAGCAATATAGAGCCTCTTTTTTTCTTTCAATAATTTTTCTATTTCTTTAAAAAAATCCTCAATATTTACAAATATTACCATATTTGAAGAAGGGTACATACCCTTCAAAAAGCAGTAGCTGCAGTTATAAGGGCAGTTTAATATGGGAGAAGTATAATAAAAATTTTCAAATCCAAAATTATGGCAAACCTCAGGACCTTCAAAAAGAAACTGTCCCTTTTTTACAGCAAGGATAAGCTTGACAGCCTTTTTTTGAAGGTTATAATTTTGCCTCGGCCTTGCAAAAACCTCCTTATAATTATATATGGAAATTATCCTTGATTTTTCGAATTTCGACAATATTTCCCAGGTAATAGGAAAATCAAAAGCTTCCTCTTCAACATAAATATGAGAAAAAGGACTAAATCTTAAGCAGTTCTTTGATAAGCTCAAAGTAATATTTCCCTTCCTTTTTAGAATTTGGTTTTAATCCCAAGTATTCTTCTAAAAATTTCAGGTCTTTTTCTTTTTTTACAATTTTATAGGCTAAAGCAAGATTATAAAGCATCTTTTCCATAGTGAAAGTCAACCTTAAATTCTTCGCGATTTGGGCTAAAATCCTTTCATCTTCGGGAGTAAGGGGATTTTCTATTAATTCATTAGCTTTCTCTAAAGTCTTTAAAAAAGAATCTATTTTTGCAAGCCCTTCCCCAATTAATTTATAAATTTCATCCCTTTTGACAGTAAGATCATCTAAAAAATCGTATATTACCTTTATCACCTGAATGTTGTGGATATACAAAAAAGAAGAAGCAGCCTCGAAAAAGCCCGCCCCTTCCATGTCTACCAAATCGCCTTTATGTAAAACTTTTTCCTTCCCCAAGACGGGACGGGAATATGTAAGCAAAGTCCCTTCTTTGAAATCGTGTTTTACCAAAATATCGGGGTAAAAGCACCTTTCAGAAAAGGTGTTTACTATTTTATTGCAAAGTATTAGGTCCCCTCTTTTATAATTTTCGTTCACCGCACCGGCAATGCCGATATTTACCGCAACATCGGTATTCTTTGCGGAATACCGGGTCAAAACATGGGAAAGGGCAGCCGAAGATATCACGGCACCCATACCGCTTATAACCAAAACCACGTCTTCCCCTTCATAGACTTCGAACTTAGAGGGGCGTGGGATTTTTTTTAGCATGTAAAAATCTATCAAAGGCCTTGCCTCTGCCGGAAAAGCACAGGAAATAAAAATCATCTTAAAAGTTTCTCCCTTTTATATTTTACATTTTATTTTACCATATTTTTTTCCCATTCAAAGGCTGTTTTGATAATAAAGGATAAATCGTCGTATTTTGGCTTCCAGTTCAAAACCCTTCTTATTTTTTCCGAATCGGCAACGAGCTCTGCAGGGTCTCCCGGCCTTCTTTCTTTAAATTCCACTGGAAAGTCTACACCTGTTACCCTTTTTGCCTCATTTACCACCTCTAAAACCGAAAACCCCCTGCCGTAACCGCAGTTGAAAACTTGGCTTTTGCCACCCTCCAAAAGATAATTTAATGCAAGGATATGAGCCTCTGCAAGGTCCATAACGTGTATATAGTCTCTTATACATGTACCGTCCTTTGTGGGATAATCCGTGCCGAAGACCGAAAGCTTTTTCCTTTTCCCACAGGCAGTCCTTACGCACATGGTTATCAAATGGGTGGCGTTCTCCTTAGTCTCTCCTATTTTCCCTTCGGGGTCAGCACCAGCAACATTGAAATACCTTAAAGAAACATAGTCAAAATCTTCCGCAAAAGATAAATCCTTAAGTATTGCCTCTACAAAAGCCTTTGATCTACCGTAAGGGTTTATAGGTGAAAGGGGAAAATCCTCTTTTATAGGCATTTTTTCCGGCTGTCCGTAAACAGCCGCAGTAGAGGAAAAGATGAATTTTTTTACTTTAGCCTCCCTCATTGCCTTCAAAACATTTAAGGCTCCCATTGTATTGTTTTCATAATACAAAAGGGGTTTTTCCACCGACTCGGGTACCACTATCTTTGCAGCAAAATGCATCACAGCATCGGGCTTAAACTCTAAAATAGCATTTTTTAAAGCTTCATAATCCAAAATATCTCCTTTAATGAGCCTGCCGTAAAGCACCGAAGATGACTTTCCCGTAGAAAGGTTGTCGTAAACAGCTACCTCAAAGCCTTCTTCCCCGAGCATCTTCACCGCATGACTTCCTATGTAGCCTGCTCCTCCGGTTACAAAAACCCTTGGCATAACCTTTCTCCTTTCCTAATCCTATCAAAATTTCCTCCTCAAAATTCTATTTTTATTCTAACACATTTTTTATGAAAATTTAAAATAAAAAATGGCGGTAAATACCGCCTCGTCTTATTTTCTTAAGGAATACCCCATTCTCCTATAGGTATGCCTTTTACCCCTTACAGCAATAGAAAGCTCCATTATATTCTCAGGGAAAGCAATGCCCGAAAATCCCGCATCTCCTATATGCTGTATATCGGCCCCCGCCATTTTTGAAAGGAGTGCTATATTCTTTACAGTCTCTTTATCCGAACCTTCCTGAGAAGTCCCTATTGCAGTCATTGCAAGAGCCCCTTCTGAATGGATTTCATAAATAAGCCTCTTTGCAGTATCTACGTCCATGCCCGGCACTGTTCCTGGAGCAGGAATCAAAACTATATCTGCACCGTTTATAGCAAAGCCTTTCACGATTTTTTCGTCAAATACATTTTCCTTTCCCGCTGCATGCATCTTACCGGCAATTATTATCACATCCTCGCCTAATATCTCATTACATAGCTCAAGACTTTTTATAATATCATCTGATGAAACTCCAGTATTTGGATTTGCTGTAATTACAACGTAATCAAAACCGTAAAACTTTACTTTTTCTAAATTTTCCTTTGAAACCCTCCTGCCCTTTGGAAAATCCTTTATTTCCTCGGGAACAGGCTCCAAATTAACACCGATAAACCTTCCAACAATGTTTTTTATATTTTTTATGTAATCCGGATTTTCTCTGTTTTCCGCAGTTTTTATCCTATGGTTTTCGGCAAATTCCCATGGTCTTGTCAGTGAAAGTCCTTCATCATCAATCCCGAATACAAAAGGATAATCAAAATCAAAGGTATTTAAGGTTACCATATCCGCCCCGAAAGCAGCCGCAAGCTCAAGATTGCTTACTCCGTAAACAAGTGGTGGGCAGGATATCACGCATTCCGCCATTACGGTGCGACCTTCGGAGTGTTTTATTGTATTTAAAATTTCCCTCTTTTTCAATCTAAAAAAATCTTCGTAGGAAAGTTCAAAAATCCTTTTCATAGAATCACCTCTAATAATACGTCAACACCTTTTATTACATTTTTTTTATCAGTCTTAATAATACCTTTAACTCTTTTCATATCTGGTATAATAACCGGAGTAATTAAACTAAAGCCTTTATTAAAAATCAATTCTTTATCAAAAGTTAAAAGAAGCTGTCCCTTTTTTACAGCATCGCCCTCGTTTACATAAAGCCGAAAACCTTCTCCTTTTAATTTAACCGTATCAATGCCCACATGAATTAAAAAGGGAATCCCCCTTGATTCCAAAACGAGAGCATGTCCTGTAGAAAATACCTGTTTTACTTTACCGTCAAAAGGGGAGGTAAGCTCCCCTTCTGACGGTTCTATAGCTATACCATCTCCCAACATTTTTTTTGAAAATACTTCATCGGGAACATTCTCTATATCTAAAACCCTTCCTGTTAAAGATGCAAATACTTCTAATTTTTCGTTTTGTGCTTCCTTTTTTTCTTTGAATATCTTAAAAATCATAATATTCCTCCTCATTTTTTACCGCATTACATTCCTCATTTCTTCAACGATCAGCTCCGCATCAGTGCCGACAACAATTTGGACATTACCTCCGCCCAGTCTCATTATACCCGTTGCACCGGCGCTTTTTATAATATCTTCATCCATTTTCCCTTCATCTTTTAAAGTCAATCTTATCCTCGTAATGCAGGCATCAAGGACTTTTATATTTTCCTTTCCTCCAATGCCGTTTAAAATAAGTTTGGCTTTTTCACTTATTTTGATTTCTCCTGACTTGCCAGTAGCTTCACCCTCAATCCTGCCGGGCGTCGGAAGATCGTATTTTCTTATAATATACCTGAAAAGAGCATAATATACAACACCGTAAATCACACCTATGGGTATCAGCATCAAAGGCTTTGTAGCAAGCCCATAGTTCAAAACGTAATCAATAAGCCCTGCAGAAAATCCAAAACCATGTCTTAATCCCAATAAATAGGTAATAGCAAGGGACAATCCTGTTAAAATCGCATGAACCACATATAAAACCGGTGCAAGAAACATAAAGGAAAATTCTATCGGCTCGGTTATACCCGTTAAGAGTGAAGTCAAAGCAGCACTAATAAGGACACCGCTTACCGCTTTCCTTTGAGATTCTTTTGCTTCATGGAGCATAGCAAGACATGCTGCCGGAAGACCGAACATAAAAATAGGGAAAAATCCTGTCATAAAAATACCGGCTGTAGGGTCTCCCGCAAAAAACCTGTGTAGGTCTCCAGTAATAACCTGACCCTGAGCGTTTGTAAACTGGCCGAAAACAAACCAAACAAGGCTGTTTATAACATGATGAAGTCCGAAGGGAATTAAAAGCCTATTTAAAGCACCGTAAACAAAGACTCCGAGAGCTCCTGCGCCGATAATCCATTGGCCTGCCGCATATATTCCCTTTTGGATGGGCGGCCAGATAAAACCAAATACTATTCCAAGAATTAACATAGCTGCAGCTGTGACAATCGGAACAAACCTTTTCCCGCCGAAAAACCCTAAAAAATCCGGAAGTTTTATATCCTTATACTTATTGTACAAATACGCAGCTAATATACCGGTAATAATTCCACCCAGAACACCCATATTTATATCCTTATTTATGGCTGCAAGAACACTTGTCAAAACATAATAGCCGACGCCCCCTGCTAAAGCAGCAGCACCCGCTCCTTCTGCAAGGCCCATTGAAACACCAAGGGCAAAAATCATAGGAAGGTTGTCGAAAACAGCTTGCCCTCCTGCCATCATCACAGGAATATTAAAAACATCCGGGGCTCCAAGCCTAAGTAACAAGGCAGCAGCAGGTAAAACAGCAACAGGGGCCATAAGTGCCCTACCGAGCTTTTGAAGTCCTCCTAACTTGTCATTCATTAAAATCCCTCCTTAAAATTTAAATAAATAAAAAGAGCCGAGAAAGGAAAACGGAATCCTTTCCCAGCTCATGCCTGACTTTGCAGTAACACGCCGGTTTCAACATATATTTTCTTCACTTAGTTTTATTATATTGCTTTTTTTGGAAAATTTCAATATATTTAATTTCAAATTCTTTTTATTAAAAACTGGTTTCCTTTATTCTTTGGATATGCATAGCAAGGTAAGAAAGCTCATCTTCCGGAAGCTTTACCTTCATTTTTTCTTCGATATAGTCTCCTAATTTTTTTGCTATATTGAAGCTCCCTTTGAAATTCTTTTTCACAGCCTTTAATAGCGGGTTTTTAATAAAATTCCCCTTTTCCGCTCTTTCTAATACAAATCTCAGATGAACTACCAATCTGCCGTAATTAATATCATCCTTATTAATTTTTACATTTAATAAGTTTTCAATAATTTTTGTCATTTCCTCAATCATATGGGTATATTTTACGGTTTTTGATATTTTAGCATTTACCATAGCGGCATGAATATGCATAGCTATGAATCCTGCTTCGTCTTCTGGAATACACACTCCCAATCTTTCTTCAATAATATTTTTTGCCTTAATAGCAAGAGCATATTCCTTAGGATATAAAATTCTGATTTCGTCGAGAAAAGGATTTTTTATATCTAAATTCAAAGAAAGCCTTTCCAAAGTAAAATTTATATGATCGGTTAATGCGAGGTGAATATGTTCACTTAAAGGTTCCTTTATCTCCTCCGAAATCAACGATATTATCTCTCCTGTTACCTCAACTACCTTTCTATCTATCCTTTCCGTCAGCTCTTCATACTGCCTAAACTCCTTTTTATCATAAAAATAAAATACTTTTTCTATTTTGTCTTCTTCCACCCTCTGTCCTTGCACTTTGCTAAAACCCAAACCCTTTCCCATCAGCACCGCTTCTTTATCCTTTGTTTCATCCTTTGCTAAAACCGTATTGTTATTTAAAACCTTAATGATTTTAAATGCCATATTACCACACCTTAATTTTTTAAAGAATTTTAACTTCAGCAATTTAATTATACTTTCTATCAATAGGTTTCTCAATGTTTTAAGACCTTTTTATCCTTGATTTTAAAATAAAAACTCATAAATTTTAAATTCCTTAAAAGGAAAAACTTCGCAAAAATAGAATATATAATATAAATAATATATAAACAAAAATTTAAAAATAGAACTTTTACGAAAGGTGGCTATAAATCATGAAAAAGAACGTTCTCGGCAGAACGGGTATAGAGGTTACCGAGCTTTGCTTCGGTGCCCTTCCTATGGGGCCATTGCAGAAAAACATGAGTGTAGAGGATTGCACCGAAGTGATAGCTCATGCCCTCGAAAAGGGTATAAATTTTATAGATACCGCCCAGATGTACAAAACCTACGACCCCATCAGGAAAGCATTAAAAAAGACGGGCAAAAACCCCGTAATATCGACTAAATCTACAGCTTCATCCTATGAGGATATGGAAAAAGCGGTAAACGAAGCCTTAGAAAAACTCGAAAGAAACTATATAGACATTTTCTTCTTACATGCAGCAAGGGTGGAAACGGATGTGTTTGAGGTGCGAAAGGGTGCATTAGAATGCCTGCTTTCCTATAAAAAAAGGGGTATTATAAAGGCTGTAGGTATTTCAACTCATAACGTAAAAGTAGTCGAGCTTGCAGCAGAAAGAGACGACATTGACGTGGTTTTCCCCATCATAAATAAAAAGGGTATCGGAATTTTATCCGGCAGCACTGACGACATGATAAGGGCTATTAAACTGTGCAGTGAAAAGGGCAAAGGTGTACTCTTAATGAAGGTATTAGGCGGAGGAATACTGATTAACAATTACAAAGAAGCCTTAGACTTTGCAAGAAAAATAGAAGGCTATCATTCAATTGCTATAGGAATGGTGAGCAAGGAAGAAGTGGACTTTAATATCGATTATTTTAACGGCATCTACGATGAAGGAAAAATGCCTTCCTTTGAGGGATACTTAAAAAGGTATATGGTGGTAGATTCCCTATGCAAAGGATGTAAAACCTGTCTTTCTGCATGTCCCAATATGGCGTTGGAGTTTGATGAAAGAAGGAAAAAAGCCTATATAAACCAGGAAAAATGCCTAACCTGTGGCTACTGCACCGCATCCTGCCCGGAATTTGCAATAAGGGTAATATAAAATAATATATTAAGACCATAATTTCCTACTGTAAATCCTCTGCTTTTCTTCACTATTTATAAATTTATCGATCAAAACAGCAATTAATATTATGCCTATTACATCCACAATCCATCTTGTCACTGCAAATTTAGTGCCGAGAGAAGTCATTTCAAACAAAAACATGGGAATTTTAAGGGTTGACCATGCCCCCAAAAATACCAATATATTAGAAAACTTAGCACCTTTTTTTATCATTACCTCCGCTACTGGAAAAGCGCCGTAAAGGGGCCCCGCTGCAGCAGAACCTAAAAATATGCTGAGCAATACCCCTTTAACCCCTGACTTTTCTCCAAGGTACTTTATAATGGTCTCCCTGGGCACCCATATATCGAGAAGCCCCAGGAGCAAAAATATAGGCGGTATTACGCCGAGCATATTGAGGAAGTTGCTCTTAGTATTTATGAAAATTTTGATTCCGAGTTGTTTATTTACAAATAAGATTATTACATCCAAAAGGATAATTAAAATAAAAAGCGCATACCTTTTAAAAAACTTCATCTTACCACCATCCCTATTATCAAGGCTACTATAAAGGAAAATATATAGCTTAACGCATTCCTCAAAAAGGCTACTCTCTTACCAAAATAGCTTATTTCAAGGGGTAAGGTAACAAAGCCTACCATCATAAGGGTTGATATAAAAACGGCTATCTGCATTATCCCTGCACCCCTTTGAATCAAAGATGCTGCCAAAGGAAAGGCTACAAAGCCGGGGATGAGGGTAATTGACCCTATGATTGATGTTATAAACATTCCCAAAAATCCGGTATTTGCTCCTATAATTTTTGATATAATCTCCGGAGTCAATATCGTTAAAACCAATCCTATTAAAGCCAGCACACCCGCAAAAGCAGGTAGAATGTTTTCAAAGGATTTCCAAGATTTCATAAGAGCCATCTTGGTCTTTTTTTTGTCCTTATAAAAGGAGATTAAAAGAAAGGCCAAAGAAATAAAATACAATACAAAAGTAAACATATTTACTCACCTTCCTTGAAAGTTTCGTCGTACCGCTTCAAAAAATACTCCATTCTTTTTATCTGCCTTTTGACATGCTCGGCCCAGGTGTAAAGAGCTTCCTTCCCTTCTTCGGTCAATTCGTAAAGTCTTTTTGCAGGACCTTTTCCCTGTGTATCCCATTCGGATTTTATAAGCCCCTCTTCCTCCATCTTTCTCAAATTCCTGTAAATCGCTCCCGGATCTATACACTCGTTGAACCCAAAATCCGAAAGCCTCTCCATTAATTCATAGCCGTGCGACGGCTTTTCGTATAAAAGCAAAAGAAGACACGGCTGCATGAATCTTTCCACCTTAAAGCCCGGACAATGGCAGCTCTTTTTGTTTCCATCGCTATTATGCCCGCACACTTTTCTCACCACCTTATTCTTTATTTTAAATTGAATTTCTTCATATATATGTATTAAACATATATATGCCTAATAAAAATTATATTTTATTTTCCTCACTTTTCAAGTAAATTTTTAAAAAAAAAGAGTAGGAGAAAATTTAAATCCTCCTACTCAATCATCTTTTTATTTACACTAACGCCTCTTTATTTTCTCTCTCGACAAGAAATTTTCCTATATATCCTGCAAGCTCCAAAGCCCTCATGGTATAACCGTATTCGTTGTCATACCAGGCAAGAACCTTTACTACCTTTTTGTCTATTACCATTGTTGAAAGTCCGTCGACTATGGAAGAGTGTGGATTTTTTATAAAATCGGTGGAAACCAAAGGCTGCTCGGTATACTCAAGAATGCCTTTTAATTCTTCCTTTGCGGCTTTCTTTAATAAGTCGTTCACCTCTTCTTTTGTAGTCGGCCTTTCTACATTTGCCACAAAATCTATTATGGATACCGCAGAAGTAGGTACTCTAAAGGCACACCCGTTTAATTTCCCTTTTAGGTGAGGAATAACAAGCCCTATGGCCTTAGCAGCTCCCGTAGTGGTAGGAATTATCGACATTGCCGCCGCCCTTGCCCTTCTTAAATCCTTGTGTGGCTTATCCACCAAGTTTTGGTCAGCAGTATATGAGTGCACCGTTGTAAGAGACCCGTTTATAATTTTCAAATTCTCATCAAGCACCTTTACAACCGGTGCCAAGCAATTGGTTGTGCAGGAAGCAGAAGACAATATGTAATCTTTCTCAGGATCAAAATCCCTCTCATTGACACCCATTACTATAGTCCTGTCTGCATCCTCAGCAGGTGCTGTTATTATAACCCTTTTTGCACCAGCTTTTAAATGTTTTTCCGCATCCTCGCGCTTTTTTATTTTACCCGTTGATTCAATAACCACATCTACCCCAAGTTCCTTCCACGGTAGTTTTTCTGGATCCTTTTCAGCAAAAAAGGGAATGGCCTTCCCGTCTACTAAAAGCACGTCGTCGGAAGCATCTACACTTCCCGGATAAATACCGTATATAGAATCGTATTTAAAAAGATGAGCATGAGGCCTCGGCCCGCTGGTGCTGTTAATAGCTACCACCTCTATATCCTCCGCCCTGCCTTCCAGCCATATTCTTAGAGCATTCTTCCCTATCCTTCCAAAACCGTTTATTGCAACTTTTATTTTCATTTAAAAAACCTCCTTATATTGCGCATATTGTATTCATAATGACGTATATATTATATCATTTTTATTATATTTGTGCTACAATTTATTGCATATTTTATTCTATTTGCTGTATTATTTGAATTTTATTAAATTAATATGATGTTCTTATCAGGGTTATAAAATTATTTTTATAAAATTTACCGACAATCTTAGCAAAATAAAACCCACCAATCAAGAATTGTGATATAATAATCTCAACCAAATATTAAGGGGTGATAAAAAGACTATTCCTACCTTTTCAAAGGCATGAAGATATACAATGACCCCATCAAAATCATAAAACAAACCTGAATAAACTACTTTGGCCGGATTTATTAACCTGTAACATGAAAAGAGGAAGGTGACGACATTGTATAAAGTCACATTAACAATGATACTTGCCATCGTGGGAGGCTTTATAGGCAAGGAGCTGAGATTACCGGCAGGAAGTCTCATTGGTGCCATGGTTTTCGTCGGAGCGGCAAATCTACTCGGTGCAAAGCCCGAGATTCCAGAGTACTTCAATACCCTGGCCCAGATAACCGTGGGAGGGGTTTTGGGGCTCTCGATCACGAGGCAGCTGGTGTCGGAACTTAAAAACTATTTAATTCCTTCCCTTATGGTAGTGGTTATGCTGGCCGTATTCGGCGTTATCACTGGATTTGTGGTAAGCAGAGTCACCGGCACCGACCTTTATACCTCGCTCTTCGGCAGTGTACCCGGAGGTATGCAGGAGATGATAGTGCTTTCCGAGTCCTACGATGTTAACCACCCGGCCGTGGTGGTAATCCAGACGGTGCGAAGGATTTTAATCGTCGTAATTTACCCGTTACTTGTTTATATTGTTTCCAGACTTACGGGCAATCCGCTAAATTTTTCCGGAAAGTAGCGTTTGAAGTTCAGTTCCATAAAAGCAGCTAAGGAACTGGTGAAGACTGTAAAAAAAACGCCAGAGACGGCGTAATGAGCTACTTGGGGATGCTGAGAAAGTAAAAAGTAGGGCACTGGGTGGTGGTCTCCGCCCCTGCCCCTTCGAGGAGCCCAACGGTATAAACCAATTTTGAAAGTCCCAAAAACGCCTGAATGGCCCCTCCAATCGTCGTAGTCCATCCAACAATTCCCGCCCATGTCCAAAATTCCTCCATCTTCTGTGACGCAAACGTTTATACTGCATAAGGTACGGACCACTTACACAAAAACTTTCTTGAAAGTCAATATAATGAAACTCCATATTGAAACTATTTACTCATTTTATTTTATGGCGAAATATCCTTCTTTTGTAATATTATACGGCCGAAGAAGAGTGGGAAAAACTTCGCTGATAAAAGAGTTTATAAAAAATAAACCCGCTGTTTACTTTCTTGCAACTGAAGAAATAGAAGAAGAAAATATGAAAAACTTTCAAAGAGAGATAACCGCATATTTTAATTTAGAACTTTTTAAAGAAGTATTTTTAAAAAGCTGGGAAAAAATTTTTCAATTGATTCCCGAAACAAAAGAAAAATTGGTAATCGTCATCGATGAATTCCAGTACCTTGCATTTACAAACAAAGCCATACCGAGTATTTTCCAAAAAATATGGGACGAGATATTAAATAAAAAAAACATCATGCTCATCCTCTGCGGTTCCTATGTCAGCATGATGGAAAACTTAACCCTTTCCTACAGCAGCCCACTGTTTGGACGTAGAACTGCTCAAATAAAATTAAGCCCCCTTAACTTTTTTGAAGCCAAATTATTATACAATGAAGAAGATAACGAAAAAAATATCCTTTTATACAGTATTACCGGCGGTGTACCCAAATATATAGAAATGTTTGATTTCAAAAACTTAGATTTATTTAGTGCAATCTCAGAAAACGTCCTGAAAAAAGGAAGTTTTCTTTACGAAGAAGCTGAATTTTTGCTCGAAAAAGAGGTGGAAAAGAATATCACCTATTTTTCTATATTAAACATCACAAAATATTTAGATACCCTGCAAAAATTAGATATTCTCGAAAGGGTTGTCCCGATAACGGAAGAAAATCCGGAAAAAAGCAAAAAAGGTTTATATTTTATTAAGGATAATTTTCTTAATTTCTGGTTTAAATTCGTATTCCCCTATAAATCTTACTTGGAAATAGAAAAGGTAGATTATGTATTAAAAAAAATTCAAGAAAGGTTTTTTGAAAACCACGTATCCTTTGCTTTTAAAGATATCTGCCGGCAGTTTTTACTTTTTAAATTTCCTTTTATACTCCCAAAAATAGGTAAATGGTGGGATAGCGACGAAGAAATAGACATCGTAGGTATTAATCCTGAAGAAAAAATTTGTCTTTTTGGGGAATGCAAGTTCAACAACAACCCGCTAAGCTTAGAATTATTTTTTAAACTAAAGGAAAAAGCAAAAAAGGTCAAAATAAATGGGAAAAATAATGAAAACTATAAAATTCATTATTCCCTTTTTTCAAAGAGCGGATTTTCAAAGGAGTTTATAGAATATGCTAAAGAAAATAAAAATATCTATCTTTTTACATTAGAAGATATAAAGTGATGAATAATATTGTGATATAATAATCTCAACCAAACATTAAGGGGTGATAAATTGCTTTTACCTTCAGGTATAGATGATTTTAAAACCATAATCGAGGGAAATTACTACTACGTCGATAAAACCGGGCTCATTAAAGACCTGCTCCTTGACGGCGCAAACGCAATCCTAATTACCCGCCCCAGAAGATTCGGAAAAAGCCTCAACTTTTCCATGATAAAATACTTCTTTTCCAACGAGAAAGACTATTCCTACCTTTTCAAAGGCATGAAGATATACAATGACCCCATCGCTTCAAAGCATATGAATAAATACCCGGTAATACATATAACATTTAAAGATGCAAAAGCAAATTCCTGGGAAGATACTTTCGAAGTTTTAAAAAGTGCTATATCAAAAGAGTATGATAAATTTAGCTACCTTTTAGAATCAGAAAAGCTAAAAGACCATCACAAAAAATATTTTTTAAAAATACTGCAAAAAGAAGCAGAACCTGCGGACTACCGGGAAAGTCTTTCTAATCTATCGTATTACTTAGAAATCCATTTTCAAAGCAAAGTAATCCTCCTCATTGACGAATACGACGTTCCCATAGAAAGCGGATATGTAAATGGATACTACGAAAAAGCAGTTGACTTCATGCGGGGTATGCTCACCGCTGCCCTCAAAGGAAACACATCTTTATTCAAAGGGCTCTTAACAGGTGTCTACAGGGTCGCAAAGGAGGACATCTTCTCAGGACTAAACAACCTCGTAGTATACACAGTCCTCGACGACTTTTATTCCTCCTACTTCGGCTTTACCGACGATGAAGTAAAGAAAATGCTCTCAGACTTTAACATGCTGGATAGATATGAAGAAATAAAGGAATGGTATAACGGATACAAATTCGGAAATACCGACGGCATATACAACCCTTGGAGTGTTATAAACTACATTTCTCTTAAACAACCCCAGGCTTTTTGGGTAAACACTTCCAGCAACGATTTGATAAGAAACCTTATTGTAAAAAGTAGTACGGATATAAAAGAACAGATATCAAAACTTATATCCGGAGAAGTCATAGAAAAGGATATAAAAATCTCTACAGCCTTAAGGGATATAACTTACGACAAAGAGGCTATATGGAGCTTATTCCTATTTGCGGGATATCTTACCGCACAGGAAAAGTCTATAAAAGGATTAAAGGCCTATTGTAAACTTTTAATACCGAACAGGGAGTTAAAGGAATTATACGTTGATATATTTGAAACATGGCTAAAAAGCATGAATCTTGAGCCTAACAGCGTTGAAAGGCTTATTGAACACCTTTTTTCCCAAGATGAAAAAGCCTTTGAAAAAGAGTTTAACGAAATTCTCATAAAAGTTTTAAGCTATCACATGTTAGGAAATGAAGCGGAAAGGGTGTATCAGGCTTTTGTCCTCGGGATGCTAAGTGTCCTTGGCGACAGGTTTGAAGTAAAATCCGAAAAGGAAAGCGGATTTGGGCGATATGATGTGGTGGTAATTGACAAAAAAATCCCCCGAGCAGTTATTATGGAATTCAAAGTAGCCGATGATGAGGATTTAGAAAAAACAGCTTTAAAAGCCTTGGAGCAGATTGAAGAAAAAAGATACGAGGTAGATTTAAAGGAAAGGGTTAGCAATATCGTTAAAGCCGGTATTGCTTTAAAGGGAAAAAGATGCAGGTGTAAGATAGTTTAAAAGCCCGCAAAAAAGCGGGCTAAAAACTTAGGGATACACCCATATTACTTCTTTATCGACTACTTTATAAAATTTAGAATTACTTTTTTTCATCCTTTCGAATTCATCCATCGTATAAACCAATAAATCAACCGGAACGGGTATTTTACTTACATCCCATTTTACAGAGCGTTCATGAAAAGGAGTTTCCGAACTATCTATAATTACTATTATATCAAGGTCGCTTCCAACTCCCCAATCACCTCGGGCATACGAGCCAAAATATCCGATTCTAACAATATTTTGTTGCTTTTTTGTAATTCCTTCTACCCATTCCTTCAATGAAAGAATTACACTTTTGTCATCGGGCCATTTGAGCACGGACGAATTCAATGATCTCACAGGCATATTTTATGGCCTCCTCACTCTGCAAAACATGCCCATTCATGATCATTTTACCATTTATAAAAATTACTATCAATTATGTTTTTTTCGACCTTAAAGAATGACCCGTCATTAGAAGGAATGCATAGTTTCGATTAACTTTTTTCTTCAATTATTGAATCAATTAATTTAATAATTCTCTCTGCAATTTGCATGCTTTCTTCAACGTCTTCCTCTTCAACTATAAGCGGATCTTCCGCAGGATACCTGGTTTCAATATAAAATTGATTTAAAAAAGCACAGTCCTTAATTATACTTTTGAATCTATCATCAAATTGACTTGCTTTCTTACAAAGTTTTGTCAAACTATGCCCTTCATTAAGCATCCCCGTTTTGTAAATTAAATAACCCTTTAAATACTTTTCCACTGCTTGCTGACAGTGAAAGCATATAATCCCTTTATCCCCTTCATATTCGTATAAAATTTTGGCCGCTTTAATATCCCGTTTTGCCATATCTAACCATTCTTTATACTTTATCGTATCTATCAATTATGCTCACTCCCGTCCTTTTTATCAAATTTGCAAAAGTGGAAGGGTCATCCTTATATTTCTCCCACTCTTCCAAGGTATAAACAACTACATCTAAATCACTTTCACATTCCACCTCAATAAGTATCCTTCTTGCCATTTCTCTTTTTTCTTCTTTTTTTATATCCATTATTACGCATATATCTATATCGCTTTTTTTGGTTATCAATCCCTTAGCATATGACCCAAAAAGAAAAATATCTACCGGTTTAAATTTCTCCATTATTTGCTTTTTTATTTTATCTATTTCTTCAGTATAAATCATATTTATACCTCATTTCGTTTTGATTATAAAATATATACCGCTTAGTATAATTTTACCATTTATAAAATTTACCGACAATTTTTTAGAGAAAAAAATTGATAGTGCCAAAAATTCCGCTGATAAAATTATTATTTTTTAGCTAATTTTGTTTGTCAATATTCTATGAAAATGTCACCTAAACATAGGTAGATATATTCTGAGAAAA
>NZ_JBNATW010000023.1:0-41420 GCF_049701175.1 Thermovenabulum sp. | reverse complement strand
CTTGTGGTGAGATGGTGAGTTTTAAAAAAACCTAAAAATACTTGACGCGATCAATTATTAGCTAAAGATTGCGAAGTTTAAGACTTCGTGCTATAATATACTAAACTTTACTTTCTTCGGTAAAGTGCCTTTTCCCTGCCTAAAGCGAGCGAAGGATGGTGGAAGCTTCGCGGCACAAAAGGCATGTGGCAGCCGAAGATGCATTGACTATTATTTTTATAACATCTCTACTCTTAAAAGTGGCAGGAGATATTCCTGCAACTAGGGTGGAACCGTCCGAAAAGGACCCCTAGGCCTTCTACAGGTCTTGGGGTTTTAATTTTTATTAAAAAAATCTTTGTAGAAAGGGGTTTAATATGGCTGAAACAGGAGAAAAACTAATGAATAAAATTGTATCTTTATGCAAGAGGAGGGGGTTTGTTTATCAGGGCTCGGAAATTTACGGAGGGCTTGCAAATACCTGGGATTACGGACCTTACGGAGTAGAGCTTAAGCAAAACATTAAAAGGTATTGGTGGAAAAAGGTAGTGCATGAGAGGGACGATGTGGTTGGTCTTGACAGTGCTATTCTTATGCACCCGAAGGTATGGGAAGCATCAGGGCATGTTGCGGGGTTCAACGATGCTCTTATTGACTGTAAAAATTGTAAATCTCGTTTTAGAGCTGATCATCTAATAGAAGAGACCTTAGGACTTCATGTAGAAGGAAAAAGTGTAAAGGAATTATCGGAAATTGTGCATGAAAACAAGATAAAATGTCCTGTTTGCGGTGCTGTCGATTGGACTGATGCAAGGGTATTTAACCTGATGTTTAAAACCCATCAGGGTGTTACTGAAGATTCAAGTTCTATTGTATATTTAAGGCCCGAAACAGCTCAGGGAATATTTGTAAATTTTAAGAATGTTGTAGATACGTGCAGGGTAAAACTTCCTTTCGGTATTGCTCAAATCGGCAAGGCTTTTAGAAATGAGATTACCCCGGGTAATTTCATATTTAGGACAAGGGAATTTGAACAAATGGAATTAGAATTTTTTGTAAAGCCCGGAGAAGACATGGAATGGTTTGACTACTGGAGAAATTTTACTATAGAGTTTTTTACATCCATAGGTGTTAAAAAAGAAAATTTGAGACTTCGGGACCACTCACCTGAAGAATTATCCCATTATTCTAAAGCAACCACCGACTTGGAATACAATTTCCCCTTTGGTTGGGGAGAGCTCTGGGGAGTAGCTAATAGAACAGATTTTGACTTATCAAGACATATTGAGTATTCGGGTAAATCTCTAACATATTTTGACCAGGAAGAACAAAAACACATTGTTCCGTATGTTATAGAACCTTCCTTGGGTGTAGACAGGGCAATGCTTGCTATCCTTTGTGATGCCTATCGGGAAGAAATTGTTGAAGGAGAGACAAGGGTTGTATTAGGGCTTCATCCGGTAATGGCACCTGTGAAATGTGCTGTATTACCACTCTTAAAGAAGGAACCCTTGGAAGAATTGGCAAGAAGGATTTACCGTGACTTAAAGAAGTATTATACGGTAGAGTATGACAATTCAGGGAGCATCGGCAAAAGGTATAGAAGGCAGGATGAAATTGGCACACCTTACTGCATCACTGTAGATTATGAGAGTTTAAACGACAATAAAGTTACAGTAAGAGATAGGGATACAATGCTTCAGGACAGAATAGAAATCAGCAGAGTAAAGGATTATTTGGAAGAGAAATTGAGGATATAAATTTGAATATAGAAAATTAATCCCCTTAAATTTAAACTACCTCGAAGAAAATCGCATAAAATGAATATTAAATGCCCACTCTATTAATGAAATAAATTAGGAGTGGGCAATTTATGTACTATTTTAGGTTTGACGGGAATATCTTGGATTTCACTAATGGACCCGCGACTGATAAAATAATGAAGTTGGCAAATAACTACTTTTACATACAGCTTCCCATACCAGACCCCCTTACATGGAATTACCTGAATTTCAGGTATTAATATTACAAAATAAATGCCGCTTTAAAAGCGGCATTTAAAATGTTTAAAAAACCTTTAAGGGGAAAAGTGCCCTTTTTATTTCTTCCTTTATTTTTTCTAAGCCTTCCTGGGTTTTGGATTCACACCTTACTATAATTTCCGGTCCCGTATTTGATGCTCTTACCAGTCCCCATCCGTCGGGGAAAATAACCCGTGCGCCGTCGATATCTATTATTTCGTATTTTTCTTTGAAATAATTTTTTACTTCTTCAACTTTGTTGAATTTTTCTTGGTCTGAACAGTGTACCCTTATTTCCGGGGTTGAGTAATATTTCGGGACGTCGCTTAATAGCTCGGAAAGTTTTTTGTCAGTATTTGAGAGGATCCTTAACAACCTTGCTGCAGCATATAAAGCATCGTCAAAACCGTAATATTCATCGGCGAAAAACATATGTCCGGACATTTCGCCGGTAAAAACTGCCCCTATTTCTTTCATCTTTGCTTTAATAAGGGAATGCCCTGTTTTATAAAATATTGGATTACCGCCCAATTTTTTTATTTCATCCACAAGGGCTTGCGAGCATTTTACTTCTACAATTGCGGTGGCATTGGGATGTTTTGGCAGGATTTCCCTCCAAAAAAGTATCATCAACATATCTCCCCAAATTATTTGCCCCTTATCATCTACTACACCGATTCTATCTCCATCACCGTCAAAACCTATCCCGAGATCTAAATTGCCTTTTAATACCAGTTGCCTTAAATCCTTCATATTTTCTGGTTTAACGGGATCAGGAAAATGATTTGGGAAGTGCGGATTAGAGTCGCAGTATAAAGGATATACCTGGGCACCGAGTCGTGTAAAGAGTTTTTCTGCGATAAAAGAAGCAGTACCGTTTCCGCAGTCGATGGCGACCTTCAGCGGCCTTGAAAGTTTAATTCTGTCGGTTATTTCGTTAATATAGTCTTCTGTGGGATCAATAAAACTTAGAGCACCGTTTCCCTTTTCAAAATTTCCTTCTTCCATCAATTTTCTGATATACTGTATATCATCGCCGTAAAGGGTAGCATGCCCGAATGCTATTTTAAAACCGTTAAATTGGGGAGGATTATGGCTTGCAGTTACCATAATACCGGGGTTTATTTTGTAATAAACCCTTGAAAAATAAAATACAGGAGTAACAACCGTGCCCAAGTCAATTACATCACATCCCGTAGATAATAATCCATCTATTACAGCATTTTTTAAAACAGGAGATGATAGTCGATTGTCGCACCCTACAACTACTCTCTTTTCACCATTTCTTATAGAAAAACTACCGAAAGCTTTACCGAGAAAATATGCCACTTCTTCAGTCAATTCTTCACCTACAATTCCTCTTATATCGTATTGCCTAAAAATATTGGGATTGAATTTGTGCAATTTGTTCACCTCCAAAATAAATTATACCATAATTGGTAAATTTTATTATAGATAATATCATGAAACTGAAATTACTTTCATAGTTATTAAAGGACAATTTTTTGATAAATAAAAATTGCCAAAATAAAGGTTTTATAATTTTAAAAGAGTATAATAAACATTATAAGGTTAAATCTTAATAAATTTATAAAAAATATGATAAATTTAAAATAAGATGTGAAATGGGAGGAAACAGTATGAATGCTCTTATATTTGCTGGAGGAAATATAACCGATTATGATTTTATAGAAAAATACGAGGGTTTTTACGATATCATTATCTGTGCAGACAGCGGAGCTTTACATGCGTTGAATGCCGGATTAAAACCTGATTATTTAATTGGAGACATGGACTCTATTTCTGAAGATGTTATGGAAAGGGTAAAAAAATTAAATACTGAAATTATCTGTTATCCAAAAGAAAAGGATTTTACAGATACCGAACTTGCTTTGGAATATGCCTTAAAATTAGGCGTTAAAAGTGCGGTTATTTTAGCAGGGGTAGGAACAAGACCTGACCACAGCTTAGCCAATATTTTTTTGCTTGTGAGGTATTTAGAAAAAGGAATAGATTTAGTGATAGCAGATAGAGATTTTGAAATATTTGTTATAAGAGGTGAAAAAGAAATAAAAGGAGAAAAAGGGGAAGTACTTTCACTAATACCTTTAAAGGGAGATGCAGAAGAAATATACACCGAAGGTTTATATTATCCATTAAGAGGTGAATCGCTGTTATTTGGAACATCTCGAGGAATTAGTAATGTTTTCATTAAAGAAAAAGCTAAAATTAAGGTTGGGAGAGGGATTTTATTAGGGATTAAAATAAATTCTATTTAAAATTATAGCATAAAAATATTTATCTACTGAATTTTTAATAATTTATTAGGTAGAAGGTGTAATAAGATGGTTTCTTTGGACGTTTTTAGGGCTATTTTTGACGCTATTAATGAGGGCATTTTGGTAATTGATAATAATGAAAAAGTTATTATGCTGAATAATGCTGCGGCAAAAATAATAGGTGTAGAAAAAAAAGAGGCAGAAGGCAAAAACATTATTGATGTTTTACCAAATACGAGGCTTCCTGTAGTATTAAAGACAAAAACCCCTGAGTTAAATCAAATTCAGGAACTAAAAGATACTACAATAATAACAAGCCGTTTGCCCATTTTTGATGAAGAAGGAAATCTACAAGGTGCTGTAGCGATTTTTAGAGACATAAGCGAAGTAAAGCATTTGGCTGAAGAAATAACAAACCTAAAAGAGATTCGAACTTTGTTAGAAGCTATTATAAACTCAACTCAAGACGCCATTTCTGTTGTAGATGCTGAAGGTAAGGGTATTTTGATAAACAAAGCTTATACCAATTTAGTTGGGCTTACTAAGGAAGACATTATAGGCAAACCCGCAACGGTGGATATTGCGGAAGGAGAAAGCGTGCATTACAGGGTTTTGAAAACGAGAATGCCTATTAAAGGCGTACCTATGAAGGTGGGGCCAAATAAAAAAGAAGTAATTGTTCATGCTGCACCAATAATAGTGAACGAACAGCTAAAAGGCAGTGTAGCCGTTATTCACGATGTTTCAGAAATAAAAAGATTGACAGAAGAATTAGATATTGCAAAAAGAAAATTAAGGCACCTTGAAGCAAAATACACTTTTGAAGATATTATTGGCGAAAGCCCACTTATAAAAGAAGCAAAGGAAGCAGCTAAAAGCGTCGCACTTACGAATGCGACAATACTTTTAAGGGGAGAAAGCGGTACGGGTAAGGAGCTTTTTGCCCATGCTATTCATAACAGCAGCCAAAGAAGGCATAATCAATTTGTCAGGGTCAATTGCGCTGCATTGACGGACAGCTTATTGGGGAGCGAGCTTTTTGGCTATGCTGAAGGGGCTTTTACAGGGGCAAAAAAGGGTGGTAAAAAAGGCCTTTTTGAAGAAGCTGATGGAGGAACAATTTTTCTTGATGAAATAAGTGAAATAGGATTGAATCATCAGGCAATGCTTTTAAGGGTTTTAAATGAAAAGGAAATATTAAGGGTAGGGGAAAGCAAACCCATTCCTATAAATGTAAGGGTGATAGCTGCGACAAATGTAGATTTAGAGGAGGCTGTTGAGGAAGGAAAATTTCGAAAGGATTTATATTTTAGGATTAATGTTTTTCCTATTTACATTCCTCCTCTAAGGGAAAGAAAGGAAGATATCCCCTTACTTGTCGAACATTTTATAAAAAAATACAATCAGGAATACGGCAGAGCTGTAGAATCTATTGAAAAAAGCGCTTTGAATTCTTTGATGGATTACGATTGGCCGGGAAATATCAGGGAGTTGGAAAACGTCATAAGCCGTGCAATAATAAATATGAAAATAGGTGAATCCATTATCGAAAAAAGGCATCTTCCTGTGTTTGTAGGGGGATATTTTGAAGAAAAAATAAGGTTTTTACCTTATAAAAATTTAAACTTACCCTTAAAATCTTTACTTGAGGAAACGGAAAAAGAAGCTATAATAAATTCATTAAAATTAGCAGGCGGGAATAAACATGAAGCAGCAAAATTGCTCGGGATATCCGTTAGGAATCTATTTTATAAAATAAAAAAGTATGGGCTTTAGATGCAAAAAATATCATGCAATATTTTGCATTATTATTGAAAGTAATTGCATTTATTTTTTTAAACTATCTTTAGAAGGCTCAAGTTTTTGAGCCTTTTTATTTTTTTTGAATACGGTACAAAGTTTGCATAAATAATGTACCTGGTGGAGGTGATTTTTTTGAACAAGCTTGAGGAAATAAGAATTAAAGCAAAAAATTCTTCCAAAAGATTGATGGCTGTTATTAAGGCAGAAGATGAGGATGTTCTTAAAGCAGTCAAGAACACTTGCGAAGATGGGATTGTTGACGCTGTTTTAATAGGTAATACTGAAAAAATTAAATCTTTATTAGAGGAAATCGAATTTGATTTTAAAGGAGAAATAATAGATGAGGAGGATCCTATAAAAGCCTCTTTGACCGGTGTAGAGCTTGCAAAGGAGAAAAAGGTACAGGTTTTAATGAAAGGCCTAATTCAAACCAAAGATTTCTTAAAAGGGGTTCTTTCAGGTGATAAAGCATTAACGGGAGGAAGGCTTTTAAGCCATGTAGCAGTTTTTGAGGTAACCAGTTACCCAAAATTAATTATCGTTACAGATGCTGCAATGAACATTAATCCTGACTTAGGGCAAAAATACCAAATTATGAAGAATGCCTTACAGGTAACAAAAATTTTAGGAATAGAAATGCCAAAGGTGGCTTTGCTTTCAGCTGTTGAAAATGTTAATCCTTCTATTCCTTCTACCATTGATGCTGCAGTAATATCAAAAATGGCGGAAAGGGAAAAACTGAAGGCTTTAGTTGATGGTCCTCTTGCTCTGGATAATGCTATTTCAAAAGAGGCATGTGAACATAAAGGAATAACTTCTGTGGTAGGCGGAGACGCGGATATATTATTGGTACCCGAACTTGTAAGCGGAAATATTTTGTATAAATCTTTGGTATATTTTGCAAAGGCAAAGGTAGCAGGTGTAGTTGTAGGGGCAGAGGTGCCATTGGTGCTAACTTCGAGGGCTGATACCGATGAGTCTAAGGCTTATTCTATTTCACTTGCTGCTCTATTGGGCAAATAAAATTTAAAATTTTAAGGGGGTTTTAAAAATGGAACTTTTTAAAGTATTAGATCAGATGGAACATGAAGAGGTGGTTTTTTGTAATGATAAAGAAGCAGGGTTGAAAGCTATAATTGCTATTCACAATACCAATTTAGGCCCTGCACTGGGTGGCTGCCGCATGTGGAAATATGCAACAGAAGAAGATGCTATACGCGATGCTTTAAGGCTTTCAAGAGGAATGACCTACAAGAATGCCATGATGGAATTGCCCTTGGGTGGAGGAAAATCTGTAATTATTGGGGATCCAAGGAAGGAAAAAAGTGAAAAGCTTTTTAGGGCTTTTGGGAAGTTCGTAAATTCATTGGGAGGGAAATACATTACCGCTGAAGATGTGGGAACAAGCCCTGAAGATATGAAATATGTAGCTCAGGAAACATCTTATGTGGCAGGGCTTGATGGCAAAAGCGGAGACCCCTCACCTATAACAGCAAAAGGGGTATTTTTGGGGATAAAAGCCTGTACAGATTGGGTTTTTGGGCAAACCGATCTTAAAGGGATGGTAGTAGCCATTCAAGGCCTTGGCCATGTCGGTATGTCTCTTGCTAAACTTCTTTATGAAGCTGGTGCTGAACTCATTGTTACTGATATTTATGAAGATAGAATAAGAGAAGCCGAAAGAGAATTTAATGCTAAAGTGGTAAATCCTGATGAAATTTACGATGTAAAATGCGATGTTTTTTCACCATGCGCCTTAGGTGCGGTAATAAATGAAAATACTGTAGACCGATTAAATTGCAAAATTGTAGCAGGTGCGGCAAACAATCAGCTAAAGGATGAAAGTTTTGCAGAAAGGTTAGCAGAAAAGGATATTTTATATGCACCTGATTATGTAATAAATGGCGGTGGAGTTATAAATGTATCCATAGAAGTATCGGGAATTCCATATAGTATGGAGGTTGTAGAACAAAAACTTCAAATAATTCCAAAAAGATTAAGGGAAGTATTTACTATGGCAAAGGAAAAGGGTATAACTACAGCTAAAGCTGCGGATATAATTGCCGAAAGCAAATTTAAGAAAAAAGGTTAATTGTTCGGGGGGATTTTATGACTTTTGAGATACTTGCAATCAATCCCGGTTCTACTTCAACAAAAATAGCAGTCTTTAAAGATGAAGAACTAATGTTTGAAGAGAAAATATCCCATTCTACTGAGGAGTTAAGAGATTTTAAAACCATTTTTGACCAATACCCTTTTCGAAAAAGGATTATATTGGATGTGCTTCATAAAAGAAACTACAATATCAAAAATTTAAGTGCAGTGGTTGGGCGTGGGGGACTTATAAAACCTGTTGAAGGAGGAACCTATAAAGTAAACGAAAAAATGCTTGAAGATTTAAAAAAAGGTGTGCTTGGAGAACACGCTTCAAATTTAGGTGGAGTGCTAGCATATGAAATAGCTTCAGAAACAGGGATACCTTCTTTTATAGTAGACCCTGTGGTTGTTGATGAAATGGAGCCAATAGCAAAAATTACAGGAGTTCCTGAGATAAAAAGGAAGAGTATTTTTCATGCATTGAATCAAAAGGCTGTAGCAAAGAGATATGCTAAAAGTATAGGAAAAAGATATGAGGAGTTAAATCTCATAGTTGCCCATATGGGTGGCGGAATAACGGTAGGTGCTCATAAAAAAGGAAGAGTAGTTGATGTTAATAATGGACTTGATGGAGAAGGTCCGTTTTCACCGGAAAGGTCGGGGCAGCTTCCTGCATTGGATTTTGCAAAATTGATTTTAAGTAAAAATATGAACCTGGAAGAAATAAAAAAGATGATAGCAGGCAAGGGAGGACTTGTTGCATATTTTGGTACCAATGATGCTCGTGAAATAGGTAAAAGGATAGATGAAGGCAATGATGAAGCAAAATTGGTTTATGAGGCTATGGCATACAATATAGCAAAGGAAATAGGGGCTTGTGCGGCTGTTCTTTCAGGTAAAGTGGATGCAGTAATTTTAACCGGAGGTCTTGCTTATGACAGTAAGTTGGTAAACTGGATAAAGGAAAGGATTTCCTTTATTGCTCCTGTCGAAATCTTCCCCGGCGAAGATGAACTTAAGGCTTTAGCAGAGGGTGCATTAAGGGTATTAAGAGGGGAAGAAGCAGCTAAAGAATACTTTTAAAGTTTGGAAAAAGGAGGCAAAAGGAAGTTGAATAAGCTCATAATTGATAAAGACAGATGTAAGGGTTGTGGACTTTGCGTGAATGTGTGTCCAAAAAAAATCCTGTATTTACACCCTGAAGAGGTAAATGTACTGGGATACCATCCTGTGGCGGCAAAAGAAGGATGTATTGCGTGCGGCTTTTGTGCGACGGTTTGCCCTGATATAGTATTTTCTATCTATAAAGATGTAAAGGAGGGAGAATAAGTTGGAAAAGGTTCTGATGAAAGGCAATGAGGCATTAGCGGAGGCGGCGATAAGGGCAGGGTGCCAGTGCTTTTTTGGATACCCTATTACACCTCAAAGCGAGTTGCCGGCTTATCTTGCAAGGGAAATGCCCAAAAGGGGAGGGGTGTTTTTACAGGCTGAGAGCGAGGTTGCGGCAATTAACATGGTTTACGGCGCTGCAGGGGCCGGTGCAAGGGTTATGACTTCTTCTTCAAGCCCTGGAATTAGTTTAAAACAAGAAGGTATCTCTTACCTATGCGGTGCCGAACTTCCATGTGTAATTGTGAATATAATGAGAGGCGGTCCCGGGCTTGGAGATATTCAGCCTGCCCAGTCCGACTATTATCAAGCCACGAGGGGCGGTGGACACGGCGATTACAGGACTATAGTCCTTGCGCCTTCCTCGGTTCAGGAACTCGTAGATCTTGTTTATGATGCTTTTGACTTGGCGGACCTTTACAGAAACCCGGTGATGATTTTAGGGGACGGCATTTTGGGTCAAATGATGGAACCTGTTGTTTTCAAGGAGAGGCCAAAAAGAGAACTTCCACCAAAAGACTGGGCTACTACAGGAATGAAAGGAAGGAAACAAAATATTATAAATTCCTTATATCTTGACCCGGTTAAGTTAGAAGAACACAATTGGAAGTTGTACAGAAAATACAAAGAAATAGAAGAAAAAGAAGCAAGATACGAAATGGTAAATTGTGAGGATGCAGAGTATTTTGTTGTAGCCTACGGCATAGCGGCAAGAATCGCTCTTTCTGCTATAGAAATGGCAAGGGAAAAAGGTATAAAAGTTGGTTTAATAAGACCTATAACCCTTTGGCCTTATCCTGTTAAAGCATTTGAAGAAGTTATGCCGAGGGCAAAAGCCTTTTTAACCGTGGAACTTTCTCTCGGGCAAATGGTAGATGATGTCAAGCTTTCGGTAAATGGTAGAGCACCGGTATATTTTTACGGAAGGCCCGGAGGCATGGTGTTTACTGCAGAAGAAATATTAAGGGAAATTGAGAAGATGAGGGGGCAGGCTTAATGAAAGTGGTATTTGAAAGGCCGAAATCGCTTCAAGAAACGAAGACCCATTACTGCCCTGGTTGCGGGCACGGGGTTATTCATAGATTGGTAGCAGAAGTTATGGATGAGCTTGATATAAGAGAAAAAACCATAGGTGTAGCACCTGTAGGATGTTCTGTATTAGCTTACAACTACTTTAATTGCGATATGCAGCAAGCTGCACACGGTAGAGCACCGGCTGTTGCGACAGGTATAAAAAGAGTGCTTCCTGAAAATGTGGTGTTTACCTATCAAGGGGATGGCGACCTTGCAGCAATAGGGACTGCTGAGATTGTCCATGCGGCAGCAAGGGGAGAAAATATAACGGTTATATTTGTAAATAATGCCATTTACGGTATGACGGGCGGACAGATGGCGCCTACAACTTTAATAGGCCAAAAAACGGAAACATCACCTTACGGGCGCGATCCCAAAGTGGCAGGTTATCCGGTAAAAGTATGTGAAATGCTTTCCGTACTTGACGGCTCTGCTTATTTAGCAAGGGCTCAAGTTACGGATGTTAAGAATATTTTAAAAGCGAAAAGTTATATTAAAAAGGCTTTTGAAACTCAATTAAAAGAAAAAGGTTTCTCTCTTGTTGAAATCCTCTCACCCTGTCCTACAAATTGGGGTATGACACCTTCTAATGCAGTAGAATGGGTCAAAAATGAGATGACAAAAGTATTTCCTCCAGGGATATTTAAAGATTGGAAGGAGGATAATTAATGAAACTTGAAGTGATAATGGCAGGATTCGGAGGACAGGGCATAATGTTGATGGGAGAAATACTTGCCCATAGCGCCATGCTGGAAGGAAAAGAGGTGTCCTGGA
This sequence comes from Thermovenabulum sp., assembly GCF_049701175.1. GTDB lineage: Bacteria > Bacillota > Thermosediminibacteria > Thermosediminibacterales > Thermosediminibacteraceae > Thermovenabulum. The sequence continues at coordinate 30,004 of NZ_JBNATW010000023.1, read as the reverse complement.
TCCCCTCTTACGGTCCGGAAATGAGGGGGGGCACTGCGAACTGCATGGTAGTAATATCCGATAAAAGGATACCTTCTCCAATAATATCCTCTCCGGATGTTTTGGTTGCAATGAATAAGCCTTCCATGGAAAAGTTTATGCCAACTGTTAAAAAAGGCGGTCTTACGGTATTAAATATGGATTTAATTGATAAGGTATTAGAGAGGGAAGATATTGAAAAGGTAAAGGTGAATGCAATAAAAATTGCTGATGAAATTGGAAATATAAAGGTAGCAAATATGGTGGCCTTAGGAGTAGTAGTAGGAAAGACTAATATTGTGAAACCTGAAACTATATTAAAGTCTATTGACTACTTCCTACCTGAACACAGAAAATCAATGTTTGAAATAAATGAAAAGGCATTTAGAAGAGGCTTGGAATTGGGAAAATAATGTATAAATTTAAAAAAGTGGTTCCTAACTTTTGAGGAACCACTTTTAATGTTCCTTAAAAACTTTTTTATAGTGTTTATTTTTTCTGCAAAATTTTTTTATTTTTTTATATCTGAAGAGATTCACTTGAAGGTATCGCTATTATAATTAAGAATAGTAATAAAATGATAATTTAGGGGAGGTTCAAAAATGGCACGGATAGGATTAAAGGGCATAAAGATTGGGCATGCAGAGGATAAAGAATCTGCAACCGGATGCAGTGTGATAATTATAGAAGAAGGTGCGGTATGCGGGGTAGAGGTAAGGGGTTCTGCTCCGGGAACAAGGGAAACGGACCTTTTAGAACCAATAAACCTGGTAGAGAAAGTTCATGCGGTTTTACTAAGCGGTGGAAGTGCCTTTGGACTTGATGCAGCCTGTGGTGTTATGAAATACTTAGAAGAAAAAAACATTGGCTTTAATACGGGTGATGCGGTGGTTCCTATCGTACCTGCTGCTGTAATATATGATTTAAATGTTGGCAGCTCAAAAATTCGGCCGGATTTTAAAATGGGGTATGAAGCCTGCTTAAAAGCTACTGATGAGGTGACTGAAGGAAGCGTAGGGGCGGGTACCGGGGCTACTGTAGGAAAATATATGGGTATTCAAAGGGCCATGAAGGGAGGGGTAGGTTTTTTTGATATTAAATTAAGGGATTTGTACATAGGAGCAATGATGGTTGTAAATTCTCTTGGAGATGTTTATGATTCCGAAAGCAATAGAATTGTGGCAGGGGCACTCAATGAACAAAAAACAGGTTTAGCAGGGTATGAAGAATATATAAACTCAGCAAAAAATAAAATATTTCCCGGGCAAAATACGACAATTGGGGTTGTGTTTACCAACGCAAAGTTAACAAAAGTTGAAGCAAAAAAGGTGGCACAAATGGCCCATGATGGTCTGGCAAGGGCGGTAAGGCCTGTTCATACAATGTATGATGGAGATACCATTTTTGTATTATCCTTAGGTGAAGTAACAGAAGATTTAAGTTTAATTGGTGAATTATCTGCAAGAGCGGTGGAAAAAGCTGTGGTGAATGCAGTGCTAAAAGCGGAAAGCCTCTGCGGTATTCCTTCATATAAAGATATTAAAATTTAGAGGAATTTTACATTTTATGGAGAATTACTTAATGTCAATTGTGTAGGAGGGTAAATTATGTTAGAAGTAGAAGTTCCGGGAGAAGGCATTTTAAATCTGAAATATTTGGTTCTCGACTACAACGGCACATTGGCTGAAGACGGGAAATGCGGTGAAAATGTAAAGGAATTAATCAAAAAAATTTCAGGAAAATTAGAGGTTTTTGTCCTTACCGCAGATACATACGGTACTGCGTATGAAGAACTAAAAAGTATTCCTGTAAATTTTTTCAAAGTTAATCCTTTGGATGGTGGGGAAGATAAAAAGAATTTCGTTGAAAAGTTGGGTGCAGAGTATGTGGCTTGTATAGGAAATGGAAAAAATGATGTTAAGATGCTAAGAATTTCAAAATTAAGCATTGCTGTAATTGGAAGGGAAGGGGCTTTTAAGGATGCTGTTTTAAATGCGGATATTGTTGTTTTTTCACCTGAGGATGCCCTAATGCTTTTATTAAACCCGAAGAGATTAATTGCTACTTTGAGAAAGTAGGGGAAAGCGATGAAGGTATTTTCTATAAGGTTTTATGATGTGATAAATAAAAAAGAGAAAGAGGAATTTATAAAATTGATAGGTAATGAACTAATAAAAAGAGGATTTACGGTGAGTTTATTAAGAAAAGAGAAGGATTTAAAAGATGAATGGGAAAACTTTAAAGTTAGTGGGGTCTTTGTAGATAACAAAGCCGACCTTTTATTTAGAGGGGTAGATGTTGAAACAGTGATTGGTTATTGCAATAGCGATTATCTAATACTTGAGGATGTAGAAGGGGCTTTCCCGCAGATAATTTACTTTGGAGGCGAATTTAAAAAGGATAAGATTTCTTCTAAGACTATTGCAGCTGTCTCAAAAAATTCTTCAATTAACATAAACTTGCCCTTTTTTAGTCCGCGGGAAATTGACAATATAACCGATTTAATTTTAGAAAAGGTATTTGAAAAACTCCCCAACCTTTTTAGAAAGGGCTGCGGCAGGTGCGGGGAAGATTGCAATAAGATGGCTGAAAAGATAATAAAAGAAGAAGCAAAGAGAAGCTCTTGCAAACAAAATCAAGAGGGAAAGATAAAAATTGTAATAAATAACAAAGATATACCGCTTGTGCCCTTTGTGGAAGATTTATTTTATTCGGTTATAAAAGCAATGCTTTCAAATTTAAAAGGCTATGAAGAAGGAGAAGTCCAAATAAAAGTTAAAATTTAAAGGAATATTAAGTTATGAGATAGTCTAAAAGGCTTTAAAAAAAGTAAAGGAGAGGGAAATGCCTTGAATTTTTTAGAACTCTTAAAATCCTGCGAAGTCTGCCCTATGAGGTGTAAGGTAAATAGGATGCATGGAGAACTTGGTTTTTGCAGGGCTGGTTTTGAAAGCATTGTTTCAAAGGCTTTTCCGCACCCGTGGGAAGAGCCATGTATAAGCGGCACTAAAGGTTCGGGGACTGTATTTTTTTCAGGGTGTAATCTAAAGTGTGTTTTTTGCCAGAATTACGAAATTAGTCAGGAGATGCTTGGCAAACCTAAGGATATTGAAGGCCTTGCAGATATTTTCTTAAGGCTTCAGGCTAAAGGGGTCCACAACATAAACCTTGTAACTCCTACTATATATACTCCGCAGATTGCTGAAGCCTTGACAATAGCAAAAGAAATGGGTTTGAACATACCTGTTGTTTGGAACTCTAATGCCTATGAAAATGTTGAGATATTAAACAAGTTGGAAGGTTTGGTAGATGTCTACCTCCCCGATTTAAAGTACTATGATGATGAAATTGCAGTAAAATATTCTAAGGCAAAAAATTATTTTGAATACGCTTCCAAAGCTATTTTAGAAATGGTAAGACAAGTGGGTGAACCCCAGTTTGATGAAAAGGGAATAATTAAAAAAGGTGTGATAATAAGGCATTTAGTATTGCCTGGGTATGTCAAGGATACGAAGAAAATCCTCAAGTGGATTAGCCTAAATCTTCCCAAAGGCGTTTATGTCAGCTTAATGAGCCAGTACATGCCCTATTATAGGACTGAGGATTATCCGGAGATTAACAGGCCTTTGACCCAAAATGAATACGATGAAGCCGTTGATTACTTTTTTGAAGTTGGCCTTGAAAACGGTTTTATACAGGGTGAAGGAGCAAATTCGGACGAATTTGTTCCGGACTTTGATTTTGAAGGAATATAAATATATCTTACAAGGAGGTATTAATTATATGAAGGATCCAAGGGTTGAGAAACTTGCAAGATTATTGGTCGATTATTCGGTAGAATTAAAAAAAGGGGAGAACATCTTAATTGAAGCGGGGCCTGGAGAAACGGCTCTGGTTAAAGAATTGGTAAAATTGGCTTACAAAAAGGGTGCCCGACCCTTTGTTGAAATTCATGCCCAAGATGTTATGAGGGAAATTTTAATGAATATTGATGAAGATACCTTAAAAATAATGGCAAAACACGATTCTGAAAAAATGAAAGAAATGCAGGCTTACATAGGTATTAGAGGAGGAGACAATGTAGCCGAACTTTCGGATGTCCCTCAAGAAAAAAAGACCCTATACATGAAACTTTATTCAAAACCCGTCCATATGGATATTAGGGTGCCTAAAACAAAATGGGTAGTGCTAAGATATCCCAGTCCATCGATGGCTCAGCTTGCAGACATGAGCACCGAAGCCTTTGAAGATTTTTACTTTGATGTCTGCTGTCTTGACTACGAAAGAATGTCAAAAGCAATGGACCCTCTTGTAGAACTTATGAAAAGGACTGATAGGGTAAGGATAGTAGGGCCGGGGACAGATCTTTCTTTTTCCATTAAGGGTATTGGAATTGAAAAATGTGATGGTAAAAAGAATATACCCGATGGCGAAATTTTTACCGCACCTGTAATTGATTCGGTAAATGGGTATATTACTTACAATACTCCTTCTTTATATCAGGGATTTACCTTTGAAAATATTAGATTTGAATTCAAAGACGGGAAAATAATTAATGCTACCTCAAACGATACGGAAAGAATAAATAAGATTCTGGATACCGATGAGGGAGCAAGGTACATCGGAGAGTTTGCAATTGGTGTAAATCCGTATATTTTAAAACCCATGAAGGATACACTGTTTGATGAAAAAATAGCTGGCAGCATCCATTTTACACCGGGTAATTCCTATGAAGATTGTGGAAATGGAAATAAATCGGCCATTCATTGGGACCTCGTTTTAATACAAAGACCTGAATACGGGGGAGGAGAAATTTATTTTGACGATGTTTTGGTGAGAAAAGATGGTTTATTCGTGCTTGATGAATTAAAGGGATTGAATCCTGAAAATTTAAAGTAATGGTGATAGAGATGTCCGACCTGATTTCTTATCATGATTTTGAAAAAGTAGATATGAGGGTTGGCAAGATTATAGATGTAGAGGATTTTCCAAAAGCCAAAAAACCGGCTTATAAACTCACCATAGATTTTGGGCCTGAAATTGGGATAAAAAGATCCAGTGCACAGATAACAAAGCTTTATAAAAAAGAGGATTTGATAGGAAGACAGGTAATTGCGGTGGTCAATTTTCCACCCAAGAAAATAGCGGATTTTACCTCGGAAGTATTGGTTCTCGGGGTAAATGACGAAGAGGGCAATGTGGTGCTTTTGTCAACCGAGAGGAATGCAAAATTGGGAGAAAAAGTATATTAAGCCTTCCAAAAGGAAGGCTTAATTTTTTAAATTTTATTCTTCAAAAAGGTTTTCAGCAATTTTTTTTACTTCATTCCTTCTTTTTTCTGTTTCATTTTTATCTATTTTATAATTTTCTATATCAATTACATCTCCTTCCTTGGCATCTGAGGGGAGTAGTGTCCTGCATATATTTAATATTCTTCCGTCGTCCATTTCAATAACTGCAAAATTGCCTTCAAAACGGTCTATAACACCTTTTTTTGTCATTTTATCAAACCTCTTTTTGAATTTTAATTTGATTTAGGTTCAATTAATTCGATAAATTCTCCATCGCTTTTAAAAATAATATCTCCGTATTCGGCAGTAGTTAAAATTTTTATTTTCATTTTTATAAGTTTACTTATAGTTTCTTTATGGGGATGACCGTAATCGTTTCCTTTGCCGTAGCTTATTACGGCGTATTTTGGAGATACTGCTTTTAAAAATTCTAAGGAAGTGCTCGAACTTGAGCCGTGATGGGCAACTTTTAAGACATCAGCTTTAAGGTTATATTTTTTACTTAACATTTCCCTTTCGGATAAACTTTCTGCATCACCTGTGAGTAGGAAGGATGTGTTTTTATAAGTTATTTTTAATACTATGCTGTAGTTGTTTAGGTCTTCATAACTTTGACTGTTTGGAGCTAAAATCTCCATCCTTACGTCTGTTGCAGGAGAAATTTCCATTCCGGCTTTTGCAGCAGATATTTTTAGATTTTTTTTGCTCACAGCTTCAAGGACGTCTTTGAAGGTTTTTGTGGTCGTCGTTACTTTTGGCATGAATATTTTACCGATTTCAAAATTATAAATAATACTATCTAAGGAACCTATATGGTCTTCATGGGGATGAGTACCGAATAGATAGTCTATCTTATAGATTTTATAGCGTTTTAAAAAACTTACTATTTTTGCTTCGTCATCGTTATTTCCTGCATCAATTAGGGCGGTTTTGCCGTCAGGGAATCTTACGAAGATGCAGTCCGCTTGCCCTACGTCCAAAAAAGTGACGTAAAGATTATCATTGGAAAAAACTATATTTGAAGATTCATCCTCTAAGCTCCCTGTATTTTCAAAAAAACAGGAAGTTAATAAAAGCGATAAAAATAAGAATAAAATTATTAGTGAAAGTCTTTTATTAATTTTTTTATATTGCATTAAATCACCTCGTTTGGAAAATTAGAGACATAATCCTGCTAAAAAATCTGGCATAATAATTATAGACCAATATTTATATAATTGTAATAATGTTTATGGGAAAAAATAAAAAAAATAAAGGAGATTTCTCTCCTTTTAATCCCACACAGAAAAAAACTTTGAATTTGAATCTATTTCTTTTTCATTGTATGTGCTTTTATGTTCAAAGGCATTGCAGTAGGTTCCTTCTTTAGAACTGCATCCCGGCCTTATAGCATTTACCATTACACTTTCTGCACAGCAGAAATTATCCTTGTTGTATTTACATGAGGTAACGTTGCATCTTAGTTCAGGCATGATGGACCCTCCTTAATTTTTTTAATATTTTTCCCATATTTTAATAAAAAAATTACTTTGTATTTAAAGGAATTCGCTTTTTTTTGTAGAAATCATTTTAAAAGGTGGGTTGATATGGGAAAAGTAAAGGGAGTAGATTTAAGAAAAATCATTGAGAAATTTGGATTGGAAATAATTTCGGGAAACGATGATGGGATAATGATAAATACGTCTGATTTATATAGACCGGGAGTAGAACTTGCAGGTTTTTTTGACTATTTTCCCTTTGAGCGTATACAGGTATTGGGGATGACAGAAATAAATTTTTTGAACGGATTAGATAAGAAAACGAGAAAAGAAAGGTTGGAGAAACTTTTATCTTATTCTGTTCCTTGCTTCATAATTACAAGGGGGCTCAGTATTCCGTCGGAATTATTAGAGATTTCAAAGGAAAAGGGAAGATTAATACTGAGGTCCTATAGCCCTACAACAAATTTAATCAGTAAACTGACAGACTATTTGGAAAGTGAGCTTGCACCGAGAACCACAATGCACGGGGTTTTGATGGATATATACGGTGTGGGTGTTTTGCTTATTGGTGAAAGTGGTATTGGGAAAAGTGAAACAGCTGTTGAACTTTTAAAAAGAGGGCATAGATTGATTGCCGATGATGTGGTGGAAATTAAGCAGGTTGCAAAAAACGTTTTAGTGGGTATGGCTCCGGAAATTTTAAAATACTACCTTGAAGTAAGGGGACTTGGAATTATAGATGTCAAAACAATATTTGGGGCTGGTGCTGTAAGGGAGGATATCCGCATAGATTTAGTAATAGAACTTGTTGAATGGGAAAAATACAGCGAAAAAGACAGGCTTGGAATTGAAGATGAAAAAATAAATATTTTAGAATCTTATATATCCAAAAAAATTGTACCCATAAGACCAGGAAGAAATTTAGCAGCGATAATAGAAGTTGCAGCAATGGACCACCGCTTAAAGATTATGGGTTACAATGCGGCTTTGAATTTTTCTAAAAAGCTTTGTGAGGAAATAAATAATAAAAAAGGGGAGGGTTGACAGTGCTGGATGATAAATCTATTATAAGTAAATACGATGCTAATAATATGTATGACCTTATTTACGGCTTGCCTGAACAGCTGAAAGAAGCATTTGACATATCAGAATCGTTTGTTAACCGGCTGAAATTGGAAAACATGAAAAATATAGTAATTTCTGGTATGGGTGGGTCTGCAATAGGCGGAGATCTTGTTAAAACGGCTGTAGAGAATAATTTAAAAATACCTGTGATTGTAAATAGAGGCTATAAACTCCCAGGCTTTGTGGATAAAGAAACCCTTGTAATAGCTTCAAGCTACTCAGGGAATACTGAAGAAACGCTCAGCTCTTATGAAGATGCCAAAAAAAGAAATGCAAATATTATTGTCATAACTACAGGTGGTAAATTAAAAGAGAGGGCTTTGGAGGACAACATCCCTATAATTACTATTCCTTCAGGCCTCCCTCCGCGGGCAGCGATTGGGTATTCATTTATTCCAATATATAGGGTCATTGAAAAATTTTTTGTAACTGAAGGAGAAAGTATAGAAACCTTATTTGACTTTTTAAAAGAAGTTAGGGAGGATTTTGCGAAGGAGGTTCCGAGGGGGCAAAATAAAGCAAAAGCTTTAGCAGAAAAGATTTTCGGAAAACTTCCTTTGATCTACGGGACTCAGGGGCTTACCGAAGCGGTTGCAGCAAGGTGGAAGGGACAGCTTAATGAAAACTCTAAGCATCCTGCATTTTACAATGTTTTTCCGGAACTCAACCATAATGAAATAATGGGTTTTGAGGGTGAAGGGAACCTTTTGAAAAAGTTTGTTGTAATTGTACTTCGGATGCCTGAAGAGCACGAAAGAATCGACAAAAGAATAAAAATAACAAAGGATTTAATCAGGGATAAAATAGCATATTTTGAGGAAATATGGCCAAAAGGTGAAAATGCGCTTCAGAGGTTGTTTTATCATATAATGCTTGGGGATTTTGTAAGTTACTACCTTGCGCTCTTAAATGAAAAAGACCCTATGGAAATAGATTTTATTAATACATTAAAGCAGCGAATGGGTTAAAGGGAGTGAAAACATTGAAATTGGAAGCAGATACCCATTGCCATACAATTGCAAGCGGACATGCCTATAGCACAGTGGTAGAAAATGCAAAAGTTGCAAGGGAAAAAGGCTTGAAACTTATTGCAATAACCGATCACGGGCCTTCGCTGCCTGGTGGGCCTCATTTTTATCATTTCGGCAATCTGAAAGTTTTACCCCGAGTTATTGAAAATGTCTATATTCTGCGCGGAGTTGAGGCAAATATTTTGGACTATGATGGAAGATTGGATTTGCCCGAGAGGTATTTAAAAGATTTGGATATCGTATTGGCAGGATTTCATACTTACTGCTATCCAGGTGGTTCTGTCGAAGAAAATACTAAAGCCTTAATAAATGCCATGCAAAATCCTTATGTAGATATAATTGTTCATCCGGGAAATCCGGAATTTTTGATAGATATTGACAAATTTGTTGAAGCTGCTGCAGAGTATGATGTAGCAATTGAAATTAACAACAGTTCCTTTACGGTGAGCAGAAGGGGAAGTGAGGAAAACTGCTTACAAATAGCCAAAAAGGCAAAAGAAGTAGGGGCAAAGATTGCTGTAGGCAGTGATGCTCATATATGTTTTGATGTAGGTTTTTTTGATAAAGCATTAATGGTAATAAAGGAATCAGGTATAGAGGAGCAGAACATACTTAATGTAAGTTATTTGAAATTAATAGATTATTTAAAGGAAAAGGGCAGAGATTTTTCCTTTGTTAAAGAATTTTAAGGAATATAAGTCACTATCATAGGCGATATAATCAACAGCCTGTGGTAGCTGGCAAAACATAATAATTTTAAGGAGGTATAATATATGGATGCTTTGATTTATTTAAATGGTGAAAAAGTAGATTATGAAAATGCCAAAGTATCAGTAGAAGATAGGGGGTTTCTTTTTGGAGATGGTATTTATGAGGTAATAAGAGTCTACAACGGAAGGTTTTTTTACCTAAATAGGCACATTGAAAGATTAAAAAAGGGTGCCGAACAAATATATCTTGATTTAGACTTCGGGGTTGAAAACCTCGTGGAAACTATAAAAAAGGCAGTAAAGGAAAGTGGTTTTAAAGATGCTTCGGTGTATGTTCAGGTAACGCGCGGTGCTGCACCAAGGCAACACGCCTTTCCTTCCAACACTAAATGCACATGGCTTGTAATTGTTAGAGAAGTAAAACCACAGCCTCAGGAATACTACGAAAATGGAGTAATGGCAATTACTGTTCCTGATGAAAGATGGACAAGGTGCAATATAAAAACCGTTCAATTGCTTGCTAACTGTATTGCTAAGGAAAAGGCAAAACGTGCAGGTGCCTATGAAGCAATTTTCCACAGGGGAGATATCATTACAGAAGCTTCCAGCAGCAATGTATTTATGGTAAAAGATGGCAAGATATTTACCCACCCTGCTAACAATCTAATTCTTCACGGAATAACCCGCTATGCAGTTTTAGAAATTATTAAAAACAATAATTTTGAATTATACGAAGAAACCTTCTCAAAGGAAAAACTTTTTGAAGCTGATGAAGTATTCCTTACGGGAACGATGACGGAAGTTATGCCTATTGTAAAAATAGATGGGAAAATAATTGGTGATGGAGTACCTGGAAAGATAACCATGAAAATAATGGAAGATTTTAGACGGTTAACCGAAACTATAGACTGCTAAAAATGACAAAGTTAAGCATATTAAAAATAGAGCATTAATATAATTAATAGGGTGAAAGGTCTTTCTTTTAGGAGGAATATTTATGAAAAGGCCTTTTGCCCTATTTTTTAATAAGCATAATATTATAAAAAAACTTTTATTATGTATAATAATTGCTTTAATTTCGATGAATTCAATAAGTTGCGGTTTTAAAAGGGAGGACAGGTCAGATAACGATGATGAAAAAAAAGAAGAGGTTATAATTACCCTTTGGGATTTCCCTCGATGGGAAGCGGAAAACGGAAGCAGATTCGGATGGATTGAAAAGAAAATAAAGGAATTTGAGAAAACTCATCCTGGAGTCTACATTTATTTAAAAAAATTAAAATGGGAATACGGAATGTATGAAATAAGAGCGGCATGTCAGGCAGGAATTAATCCTGATATTGCTCCTGTTGATGGTGATTACGATCTTATTTTAAAAGGTTACGTGGAACCGGTAGATGAATTTTTTACCAGGGAGGAACTTTCAAAATATGACGAGAGGGTTTTGGAAGCTTTAAGGGTAAGCGGGCGGCTTTACGGTTTTCCGTGGTTTGTAACTACCTATGGGATTTTTGTTAATAAAGACCTTTTTGAAGAAAGGAAAGTAAACTTGCCTTTAGAAAATAACTGGACCTTTCAGGATTTCATCAATACAGCAGTAAAACTTACATGGGATAAAAATAGGGATAAAAAAATTGATTATTACGGGTTTGATTTTATACTAAAACCCGGTAATTACGGTTTCTGGGGAATGCTTACAATGGATGGAGCAAAATTTTTTGATGAAAAGGGTAATTTTGTATTAAATACAAAAGAAGGATTATCTGCTCTAAAGAAAATAAGCGAAGCCTTTAAACAGTACAATATTTTTCCCCCAGAAGCGGGGGATAGGGATGAGAATAGATTATGGAGCAATTTTGCAGAGAAAAAAAAGGTTGCCATGACTTTAATAGGTAATTGGGCCATTCCGCTGCTTGAGAAAAGAAAACTTGATAACAAAGGTTTTGATTATGAAATGATATTTTATCCAAAGGGCGAAAGTCAAGCCCATCCTATCGCAGTGGTTTCAGGATATGCTATTTTAAAACAACAGGATGAAAATAAAAAGAAAATATGCGCAGAATTTTTGAAATTTATTACATCGGAAAAAGAACAAGAAAATTTGATAAAATACGGTGTTTTGCCTTCAATAAAAAATTTGCAGGAAAAAGCCGCATTGGAAAACGAATTTTTAAAAAAATGCAAGGAAATATTGAATTCTGCGGAATATTTGCCAAAGATTGCAAATTGGCCCAAGATAGAAGAAGTAATAAATACAGAGATACTTTTAGTTATAAAAGGGAAAAAAGCTCCCGAAAAAGCCCTCCAGGACATGGAGAAAAACATTTTAATGATTTCAGGTTCAATTTAATTATTCAATATAAAAATTTCCCAAAGATGATTGAAGAAAAACTTATAAATATTTATTTTATATGAATTCCCATCTTCATTTAAAATTGCACTGATGTATTTTTTTAGATTAAGTATTTCTTCCTGAGTGAGCCTTATTGAATTGCCCTTCTTTTCCTTTTTTTGCTTTGTATATTCATAATTTTTATTTGTGTTTTCAGAATTATTGTTTAAGCTATTATTATTTAAATTATTGTTGTTTAAACTGTCATTATTTGGGTTATCGTTGCTCGTCTCTGAATGTTCATCAATATTTTGCCTTTCACTTTGACCTTCATTCTCTTGGAAAGAATTATTGTTTTCTTGATTGTTTTCTTCATCGTAATTTTGATTATCGTATGTATTTTCCTCAACTTGATTTTGAACATTTTCTTCATCGGGAGCTTTTTGGTCATTTTCCTGCTCTTCTTTGACATTAAGTGTTTTCTCTTCGGAAAAAACCTCTTCCTTACCATCAAATAGCAAAATCTTCCAAATTAAACTTTTATAAGGATACAAGGTAATATAAAACTCATCTTCGCCTTTTTCTAAAGGAAGTGTAAATTCTTCTTCGGAATCGATGTATTTGTACTTTAAAAACACGCTGAGAATATCGGTACTATCCTCCTCATAAGCAGATACTCTTATATTAAAAGGATTTCCCTTCAAGATTTCATTTTCTGCAGCTATATTTAAAATATAGGGAGGGTTATTTTTATCAAAATATAATGCGACGAAAGAATATTTTTTGTTAAAATTTGGATAAGAAGGAAAAGTAATATGGCTTACTACTATCTTCCCCGATGATTTTTTGTTTATGGTGCTCCAAAAAAGTCTTACATCCGTATAATTTCTGACTTCCCAAGAGGAAATGTTTGTTCCTTCAGATAAAGGATCAATTCTTAAAAAGGATTTTGAAAGGGATGCAGTTAAAGATTCATCTATAGAAGTTCCGTTGTTATCGTATAATACAAATTGACCGGTTGAAAGACTTCCGTCTTCCTTCTGCAAAAGGTTAGGGAAATTTCCGGAGGAATTAATAAAGGTAGAATTTAAAGGTAAAGTGACTTTATAGTAACTTTCAAAGGAAGATTTATCTACATTATTTGCTATAATTACAAAATTATCTTTGTAAACAATGGTTCCAGAAGGAAGGGTATAAGAAGAAATTATTTTTTGACCATCAATTTGAACGATAGTATAGCCGCCTATGTCAATATAGTCCTTTGTCTGAGCATTAGTGAAAATGTTATTTGATATAATAATGAATAATATTAGGGAAAGAATAATAGTTAATAGAGAGTTTTTTTGCAATACAATCACCGCCTAATAATTTTTTACATGAGTTAAAATATTCGACAAAATATTAAATTCACCTTCCTAATACTTTTTAATTTATTTTATAGGAGGATGAAATTACTTGGAAATATCGCAGAAAAAGGATTATATTCTTTTAATAAAAAAAAATTCTAGCAAGATATTATTTGTTATAAATGAGATTAAATTACTCTTATTTCACGGAAAATTCAATTTTTTATCCTTTCATATTGAGCCTTTAATGATAATTTTATGCGATGAATTGGAATGGGATGGCGATCCGAAAAAAATAAATTTATTTTTGTCTGCAAAAGAAGTAAAAAATCTAAACACAATACTTTCAAATATTTTAAACGAAGGCTAAAAGTTGTATAATAACGATTGATTATTGCAAATATATAAAATGAAAGGGAAGATTTTATGCAAGTTTCAACAATTTTTAGTGAAATAAAAAAGATTATACCTGAAGAAAAGATTCGATTATATGAACCTATGAAGTTGCATACTTCCTTTCGCATTGGTGGACCTGCAGACATACTTATTTTGCCTACGGAAATTTCGGAGATTCAAAATATTGTTATATTTTGCAAAGAAAACAAAATTCCCTTGTATATAATAGGCAATGGGTCAAATCTTTTGGTACGGGATAAAGGAATTAGAGGTGTGGTAGTAAAAATAGCGCAAAATTTCAATGATGTAAAAGTAGAAGATACTTTCATAAAGGCAAAAACGGGCATATTGGTGACTTTGCTTTCGAAAATAGCTTTAGAAAATTCTTTGAAAGGTCTTGAATTTGCCTCAGGTATTCCTGGCACATTAGGCGGTGCTATTGTAATGAATGCAGGAGCTTATGATGGAGAATTTTCTAATGTAATAGAAAGGGTTACGGTGATGGATTATGAAGGTAATATAAAGGATTTAAAGAAGGATGAATTAAAATTTGGCTATCGCTGGAGTATTTTTCAAGAAGAAAAATACATAATCTTAGAAGCTTTAATAAAGTTAGAAAAAGGAAATTATGATGAAATTAAATCAAAAATGGAAGAATATTCAGCAAGAAGAAAGGCTAAGCAACCGCTTAATTTACCAAGTGCAGGAAGCACGTTTAAAAGACCTAAAGGCAATTTTGCAGGGACGCTGATAGAAAAGGCAGGGTTGAAAGGTATGAGGATTGGAGATGCGGCAGTTTCAGAACTTCATGCGGGTTTTATAGTAAATTTGGGAAATGCTACGGCTGACGATGTAGAGAAACTTATTAAGTATATACAGAATAGAGTTTATGAAAAATTTCAAATCTTTTTGGAACCGGAAGTAATAATTCTTGGAGAAAAATGATTTACAAAATAAGGATGAAGCAAAGGAGGAAAAACGGGCTAAACTATTAGTGAAGGAGGTGGCGATAGTGTACAATGTTCATAATTTATCTCAGGATTTAGAAACTATTAACATCAACTTAGAAAATTTTGTTAACGGAATGCAGGAAAATTTTAACCAAATCTCCAAAACTATAAAAGAGGTACATGATAATTTAAGGGGGACAATATCAAATATTGAAAATGATCTAAAGCAATTAGAATTGGAGATTTCTCAGAACAACGGTACCATAGCTAAGCTTCTTGCAAGTTCTAACCAAAAACTTCAGCAGGAACAGGTGTCAAAAAGGCGTATTGATATTTTAAATGAGTTAAGTGATGTTGAGAAAAAAATAGACAATCTGAATAAAGATTTCTCTAATTTAACCCAATATTTGTTGGATAATCTCAAGAATCAAATGATATCTTATAAAGATATTGAAAATAAATTAAAAACAGGGCTAGGGCAGATGGATATCCCCGTTTTTATGAGTAATCCTTCAAACCCTATTCTTAATGTTCATCAATCCATACAAACGGCTTTAGAAACCTTAAATCAGATTCAGGCCAATATTGCTCAAAATAAGTTGTTGAGCGAAATAAATAATACCTTAGAAAACTATATGCACTAAGTATTTTCTCCCCTTTCTTAATGTAACCTCGTTTTACAGTAATTTTATAATATAATTCGCTTCAAAGAGGGGCAAATTAAAATAGAAAGAAATTTTGAAGGGGGAGAAAATATGACACAGAAGAAAAGTTTAACCGATTATTTAGAAGAAAAAAAGAAAGAAGTTGAAACTTCGCAGGAATTTGCAACACCCTTTAAGCCAGCTATTCAAACGACTATGCAGCAAGGTGTTGCTTCTCAGCAGTTTCAACAGCTTTTGAACCAGCTAAAAGCACAGGCACAGACTCAACAGCAGCAAACTGACAATCAGGTAAGTCAGGCTATTCAGCAGGCAATAAATGCTTTAACACAGGCTCAGCAGAGCATAGAGGCTAACCAGATTTTTTATCAAATGAATCAGCTTCTCGATCAATTTAATAAACAGCTTTCTCAATTAAATCAACAATTTAACCAAGCTTTACAAAATCAGCAAAAAGCCCAACAGCAGGCTCAGCAGCAAGCTCAACAACAGGTTCTGTCCGGTCAAGCGACACAACCCCAACAATATCAGTAAAAATGACTAATTTTAGCTAAAAATGGGGGAAAATCCCCATTTTTTAATTTTTTTGTTTAAAATATAAGGAATTTTTAATAAGGAGTTATGAGGCTTTAACATATTTGTAAAATGTAGAATTTTAGGTATCTTGTTTCTTCGGAAGCAGCAAGGATCGGGTGGTCCTTAGCCTGAGACCTTTTTTCGATAATCCTTAAAGTAACCTTAGCATCATAAGCTGCTGACATTAATATTTCAAAAAATAAATCCTCGTTTACATGATGAGAACAAGAAGAAGTTATTAAAAATCCTCCAGGTTTTAAAAGTTTCATCCCCCTCAAGTTTATTTCTTTATAACCCCTTACTGCCCCTTCTAGGGCTTTTTTATTTTTAGCAAATGCTGGGGGGTCTAAAATTACCACATCAAATTTTCTTTTTTCATTATAAAAATTCCGTAAAATATCAAAGGCATTGCCTACTTCAAATCTACATATATCATTAAATCCGTTTAATTTTGCATTTTCTCTTGCAAGATAAACAGCATCATCGGAGTAATCGAAAGCTATTACGCTTTTTGCTCCATATAAGGCAGCATTTAAAGCGAACGAGCCTGTATAGCAAAAGCATTCTAAAATTTCTTTTCCCTTCACAAAGGGTTCTATTGCTTTCCTATTTTCTCTTTGGTCGAAAAAATAACCGGTTTTTTGCCCGTTTTCCACATCAACATAATATTTTATTCCGTTTTCTTCAATAATAATTTTTTCAGGCAGTTTACCATGAAGAACACCTTTTTTTAGTTCCAATCCTTCCAATTCACGAACAGGAGCGTCGTTTCTTTCGTATATGCAAACCGGATTTAGAAGTTCAGCTAAAATTTCTACAATTATATTTTTATATTTTTCTATGCCTAAGGCTAAGGTTTGTAAAACCAACACATCGCTGAATTTGTCCACTATTAGAGCCGGTAAAAAATCCGCTTCTGCGTAAATGAGTCTAAAGCTATCACCGTAATTTAGCTTTTTTCTAAAGCTTAAAGCCCTTTCTATTCGGGTTTTAAAAAAATCTCTGTTAATTTCTTCGTCCTTATTTCTTGTCAGCAATCTTACAGTAATTTGAGATTTTGGGTTTATATATCCCTTCCCGAGAAATTTATTGTTTCCAGAATAAACTTCCACAATATCTCCTGGGGAAAAATTACCTTTAATTGTCTCAATTTCTGTACTATAAACCCAGGGATGGCCTTTTTCTATTCTATCGTTTTTTTTTCCTTTTAAAATAACTTTTGCCATTGTTTTCCTCCATTTCAATCTTCAAGACTTATATCAATTGCTTTAAAAATGATTTTTTGTATGTCAGAAATTAATACCATTAACCTATTTTCTGCTTCTATGTATTTTCTTATTCCTGAATGATAACTGATAATCTCGTAAAGATTTCTTAATTTCTTTTCTTCTTCCGAGTAAGGTTTTCCGGATAACGCAAGGGCTTGAACTTCTAATTCTTTTTCCCTTAAATCTTTTAACATTTCTTTAGCTTTTTCATCCTTTTCTATTTCCTCTTTAGCTTTTTTAAATTCTTTATATTCATCTGATTCGGAAAGTGCTTTAGCAAGCTCATGAGCTTTATCGTAAATGTTCAATATTCGTCCCCCCTCTTAATTTTAGCAATAGATTCAAAAGTTCATGAAAGGAACCTATATAGTCAGAAATAATTTTGTTGTTTTTTCGATTTATAATAAAATCTTTTAACAAAAAGGTTTTAATGCCTAACCTCCTTGCAATTAGGTCTTCTTCAGCATCATTTCCAATCATAAGGCACTGTTCGGGAGATTTTTTTATTAATGTCAAAATTTCTTCGTAATATTGAATGTGGGGCTTGGTATAATGCATATTTTCATAGGTTGTTATGAGTTTATAGGGGAAATTTTCCGCATTTATCCATCTTAATCTTTCTTTTACAGCGCACTCGGGGAAAATAGGATTGGTAGCAATAACTACTTCAAAACCTAGGTTAAAGGATGTTTGAATTACTTTGTAGGAAAGAGGATTTGGCTTTAACACCCTTTTGAGGGTTGGGAAGTCTTTTTCATAAAATTCTTCTACCTCAAAGTACAGTTTTTCCCTTTCAATGGGTATATTGACAAAATTTTCCCAAAAAACCTCTTTGTTAGTTTTTGTAGGGTCTAAATTGTTTACCATCGCCATTGTGGAGTTTAATAAATGCTCTATAAAGTATTGAGGATCGAAAAATTTACTCATCCTTTTTGCTATTAATTTTAAATAGGCATTGATGAATTCATCGGTATCCAAAGGAAGCAAAGTGCCATCTAAATCAAATAGGAGTGTGTCTATCAATTTTATTTACCCCCTAAAATCCTTCAATAAATAAATTAAAAATTTTGAAATAATAAAAATAGATTTTAACCACATAATATATTATACTATTACAGGGAGGGCAAGTCGATGATATTGTTTGCAGATTTTCATACTCATACCATTTACAGCCATGGGCGAGGTACCGTTAGAGAAAATGTCTACTCGGCAGTAAAAAAAGGCTTAAAAGCAGTAGGAATATCTGAACACGGGCCGAATAACATTGGAGTAGGTACCAATATAAGGGATTTTGAAAAAATAAAGAAGGAAATTGAAGAGCTAAAGAAGGAAATAAAAGGAATAGATATTCTTTTTGGTTGTGAAGCAAATGTTATAAGTCTTGAAGGTGACCTTGACATACCGGAAGAATTATTAAATGAGATGGACTACGTGATGGTTGGGTTGCATCCACAAATTTGGGGAAAAAGCTTAAAAGATACTTATCATTTGTTGATAGAAAATTATATTGCTAAAAAGTTACCCTCAAGATTAACGAAGGTTATGGAGCAAAATACAAGGGCTTTAATAAATGCTATAGAAAGGTATAAAGTGGATATAATAACCCATCCCGGACTTCATATGCCTATTGATACCAAGATTCTCGCAAAAAAGGCAGCTGAAAAGGGCACAGCCCTTGAAATAAATGCAGGGCACAATCATACAACGGTGAATTACATTAAAATTGCCAAAGAACAGGGTGTAAAATTTGCGATTGGCAGCGATGCCCACGAGCCGGACAGGGTAGGCGATTTAAAACAGGCAATTAAACTTGCACAAAAAGCGGGTTTGACGAAAGAGGATATAATTAATGCTTTATAAAAAAATGATTTTGGAGGGGAGCATGTGGGCCAGGAGATTGATTTTGTTATTATTACCGGTCTTTCGGGAGCAGGAAGAACTCTTGCGTTAAGGGTATTTGAAGATAATGGTTTTTTTTGTATAGATAATTTACCTCCACAATTAATTCTTAAATTTGCTGAACTGTGCAGTCAAAGCAGGAAAAAATTGGATAAAGTTGCTTTGGTTATTGATATCAGGGGCGGGGATTTTTTTGACAGCTTATTTGAAAGTTTAAAATCCCTTGAAGAAATGGGGTATTCCTATAGGATATTGTTTTTGGATGCTTCGGACGAGGTGCTGATTAAGAGGTATAAGGAAAGCAGGCGCAAACACCCCCTTGCACCCGATAAAAGAATAATTGAAGGAATAAATTTAGAAAGGAAAAAATTAGCTCCTGTAAAAGAAAAATCCGATTTTATTATTGACACCTCATTTAAAACACCTGCTCAGTTAAAAGAAGAAATAGAAGAAAGGTTTTTAAAAAAGGATATCAATGAGTCAGGTTTATTAATAAATATCGTATCTTTTGGTTTTAAACAGGGTTTACCTCTTGATGCGGATTTGGTATTTGATGTGAGGTTTTTGCCAAATCCTTTCTATAAAGATGAGTTAAGGCCTCTTTCTGGAAATGATGAGAAAGTTCGAGATTACATTTTTAATTTTCAGGAAACAAGAGAGTTTATAAATAAGGTATTTGATTTAATAGAGTTTTTAATACCTTATTACATCAAAGAAGGAAAGGCTCAACTTGTGGTTGCAATTGGTTGTACAGGGGGCAGACACAGGTCAATAGCTATTGCCAATGAACTCGCTAAATTATTAAAAGATAAGGGTTATTTTGTTAACGTTGAACACAGGGATGAAAAAGATTCAAGGGGGTATTAACCCGTGTTAAAAGTTGTTGCAATAGGTGGGGGTACGGGATTACCGGCTTTGCTCAGGGGGTTAAAATACTATACAAAGGATATTACGGCCATAGTTACTGTTGCCGATGATGGTGGCAGTTCCGGGCGTTTAAGAGATGAGCTAAAAATGCCTCCTCCAGGAGATATAAGGAACTGCCTTTTGGCCCTTGCAAATACCGAACCTTTAATGGAAAAGCTATTTCAGTATAGATTTGATACAGGTTTTTTAAAAGGCCATAGCTTTGGCAATCTTTTTTTAGCTGCTTTAACAGAGGTTTTAGGGGATTTTGAGCTTGCAATAAAAGAGTCCAGCAAAGTTCTTGCTGTCAGCGGACAGGTAATACCGTCTACTCTTGATGATGTAACCCTTATGGCTGAGTATGAAGATGGCAGTGTTGCTATTGGAGAATCTTTAATACCCAGAATTAATAGGAAAATAAAAAGGGTAAAACTGATTCCTGAAGATGCAAGACCTCTTACCGAAGCCATTGAAGCCATTAAAAAAGCTGATGCTATTATTATAGGTCCTGGGAGTTTATACACAAGCATTATCCCTAATCTCCTTATAAAAGAAATTAAAGAAGCTATTGAAAATTCCGGAGCCAAAAAGATTTTTGTAGTAAATATAATGACTCAACCAGGTGAGACAGATAATTATACAGCATACGATCATATTAAAGCTATTATTGATCATGCAGGTGAAAAAGTTATTGAGTATGTGCTCGTAAATGTAGAAAAAATACCTGAGAAATTGTTAAAAAAATATAAAGATGAGGGATCAATTCCTGTTTTAGTAGATGAGGAAAAAATAATCAGTGTGGGTTATAAGATAATTAAGTCTGAGGTTTTATCTTTTAATGAGGTAATACGTCACGATTCTGAAAAATTAGCAAGAGAAATAATGAATTTATTTTCATAGCTTATCTTATTTACAAATAAATTAATTTTATGTAGAATAAAAAAAGTTAGGGTGAAAAAAATGTCCTTTTCATCTGAGTTAAAGGAAGAAATCTCAAAAATAATTGACAAGGATTGTTGCGGTTTGGCTGAACTTTCGGCCTTAATAAAAATGAGTGGTGGCATGTCTCCAAAAGGTGATACTGTTGTTATTACTATACATACAGAAAATGCTGCTGTTGCCCGAAGGTTTATTCAGCTTATGAGAAAGTATGAAAAAGTAGAGTTTGAAATAACGGTTGAAAAGGAAAAATTAAAGCATAAAAATCTTTACCTTGTGAGGGCATTCTGTAAAGAAAAAAAAAATGGAGGATTTTCTTTCAAAAATCGGTATTATTAGTATAAAAAACGGCAAAATTGTAATTGAAGAAGGTATTAAGTTTAAGTTTTTAAAAAAAAGATGCTGTAAG
Organism: Thermovenabulum sp.; assembly: GCF_049701175.1. Lineage (GTDB taxonomy): Bacteria > Bacillota > Thermosediminibacteria > Thermosediminibacterales > Thermosediminibacteraceae > Thermovenabulum. The sequence goes on along the minus strand of NZ_JBNATW010000023.1, from coordinate 8,665 downwards.
AAAGCCTACATTAGAGGTGCGTTTTTAGGAAGCGGGTCGATAAACGACCCTAAGCGGGCACATCATTTAGAATTTATTACTAATAATTTAAAGCTTGCAGAAGATTTGTCAAGACTCATTGGGGAGTTTAATTTAAATTCTAAAATTATAAATAGAAAAGGTAGGTTCATTGTTTATTTAAAAAATGGAGACGATATAAGGGATTTATTAGGGTTAATTGGCGCAAATGAGTCCCTTTTAAAGTTTGAAAATGAGAGAGTTTTAAAAGATATGAGAAACAATGTGAACAGGTTGGTCAACTGTGAAACGGCTAATTTGAATAAGACTATAAATGCAGCTTTTAATCAGATTGAATACATAGTGTTTTTAAAAGAAAAGGGTTTTTTAGAAAAACTTCCGTCGGGTTTAAAGGAAATTGCAGAATTGCGTTTAAAATTTCCAGAACTTTCCCTTAAGGAATTAGGTCAGATGATGAATCCGCCTTTGAGCAAATCTGGCGTTAGCCATAGATTGAATAGGTTAAAAAATATTGCAGAAAAATTTAAACATTATGAAGGGGGAAACTTAAATGTATAAAATCTCTGTAGAGGTAAAAAACAAAACTGGGCTTCATGCAAGACCAGCTGCAATGTTTGTTCAAACTGCAAGTAAATTTAAATCAGAGATTTTTATTGAGAAAGAAGGCAAAAAAGTAAATGCAAAGAGTATTATGGGAGTAATGTCCCTTGCAGTGAGTCAGGGGACAATAATTGAAATTTCTGCTTCTGGAGAAGATGAAAAAGAGGCTGTTGAGGCTCTTGCAGCACTCATCGATTCTAAATTTGGAGAAGAATAAAAGCTACCTTATTGGTAGCTTTTATTAATATTGTGGGGGACAATTATGACCAAACACGATAGAATAATTGAATATATTAAAAACCTTAAAGTGGGCAGTAAGATATCAGTGCGAAAGTTAGCAAAAGAATTAAGTGTAAGTGAGGGAACAGCTTACAGGGCTATTAAGGATGCTCAGTTAGAGGGGCTTATTACTACTGTCCCCAGAATAGGGACTATTAGGATAGAAAAGGAAAATAAAAAAGGTATTGAAGAATTGACTTTTCAGGAAGTTGTAAATATTGTTGAAGGTTCTGTTTTAGGTGGTCATACTGGATTGGAAAAACCTTTAAAGAAATTTTTAATAGGTGCAATGGAAGTCGAGGATATGGCAAGATACATAGAACCTTGTGATTTATTGATTGTTGGGAACAGAAAAGAAGCACAAATTCTTGCTTTAAACTGCAAAGCCGCTGTTTTGGTTACAGGTGGGTTTTATCCGGATAATGAAGTCATAGAACTTGCAAATAAAGTGGAAAGGCCTATTATTACCTCTTCTTATGATACTTTTACCGTTGCTATGCTTATAAATAGGGCCATTTCTTCAAAATTGAAACAAAAGGAAGTTATTTTAGCAAAAGATGTTATGGTAAAAAATCCGTATTTTCTTGATATCAATTCAAAGGTTGGTGATTGGAGAAGATTGTTGAGGGCAACGAGGCACAGCAAGTTTCCAGTAGTAAATGACGATGGAGAAGTGGTAGGAATAGCTACAACTAATGATGTTATCGGGTATCCTGATGATGTGTCTATAAAAGATGTTATGACAAAAAAGCCCATATGTGTTTCGCCTGATACGCCGATTGCATATGCGGTGCACTTAATGGTATGGGAAGGAATTGAGCTTATACCTGTGGTGGAAAACAAAAAATTGGTGGGTGTTATTACGCGGCAGGATACCATGAAAGCTTTGAAAAGTTTAAGGATGCAGCCTCAAATTGGAGAAACGATTGATGAATTAGTTTTAAATTCTTTTACCATAGAAAAGTTTGGTGAAGGTGTTGTTTTGAAAGGATTAGCTAGCTCAGCAATGCTTAATCAGTACGGGGTTACAAGTTTTGGTTCCTTAATGACAGCTATGGCAAATGCAGGGCTTGAAGCTTTTCGGATAGTGAAAAGATTAGAGACGGTTCCTGATACTTTTACAGTGTATTTTTCAAAACCAGTGCAATTAGGGGAAGAAATTGTTATTAAAGCAGAGATCATGGAGATTGGTAGAAAAGCAGGAAAAGTTGAAATAAATGTAGAAAATGAAAGCGGAATGATAGCAAAGGGTGTCATGTCGGTAAAAGTACTCATAAGGTAGGTGATAATTCTGGGGTTTGTACACCTTCATCTACATACAAATTACAGCCTTCTTGATGGAGCATGCAGTATAGAAAGGCTTGTTACGGAACTTAAAAAAAGAGAAATGAGTGCGGCTGCTATTACAGATCATGGAGTAATGTACGGAGTAATTGAATTTTACAAGGCAATGAAAAAAGAAGGACTAAAACCCATAATAGGTTGTGAAGTGTATATGGCAAAGCGCAGCTTAAAAGATAAAGAACCGGGCAAAGATGATGAACAGTACCATTTAGTGCTTTTAGCAAAGGATAATGAAGGTTATAAAAATTTAATGAAGCTGGCTTCAATAGGTTTTATAGACGGATTTTATTATAAGCCCAGGATTGATAAGGATTTACTAAGAAAATATTCGAAAGGTTTAATAGGTCTAAGTGCCTGCCTTGCCGGGGAAATCCCTGCAAAAATACTTGAAGGAGATTATGATGAAGCAAAAAAAATAGCATTAGATTATTTGGACATTTTCGGTAGGGGGAATTTTTATTTAGAGCTTCAAGACCACAAAATTTTAGAACAAAAAAAAGTAAACCAAACACTGGTAAAATTGAGCAAGGAAACAGGTATACCTTTAGTTGCAACCAATGATGTTCACTATATATCAAGAGAGGATGCTGAATTTCATGATGCCCTTTTATGCATACAAACCGGTAAAACCTTGAAAGATAAAGATAGGTTAAAATTCCCCACTGATGAATTTTACTTAAAAACCGAAGCTGAAATGAAAGGCCTATTTTACGATATTCCTGAGGCTTTGGAAAATACTGTCAGAATATCTGAAATGTGTGATGTAGAGATAGAATTTAATAAAATATACCTTCCTGATTTTAAAGTTCCAGAAGGATATACTCATGATTCCTATCTTGAAAAGTTATGTTATGATGGGCTTTTAAAGCGTTATGGGGCAATAGAGCCCATTAAGGAAGAACGCTTAAAATATGAATTGGACGTAATAAAAAAAATGGGTTATTCTGCGTATTTTTTAATTGTTTGGGATTACGTAAATTATGCTAAAAAAAATCAAATAATGGTAGGACCTGGACGAGGCTCTGCTGCCGGTAGTTTGGTTGCTTATTGTTTAGGAATTACAGATATAGACCCTTTAAAATACAATTTGCTTTTTGAAAGGTTTTTAAATCCTGAAAGGGTTACGATGCCGGATATTGACGTGGATTTTTGCTTTGAAAGAAGGGAAGAGGTAATAAAATATGTAATTAATAAGTATGGGGAAGAGAGGGTTGCTCAGATAGGTACCTTTGGTACTATGGCAGCGAGGGCTGCAGTAAGAGATGTGGGAAGGGTTTTGGGATATCCTTATGGCGAAGTTGATGTAATTGCAAAAATGATACCTATGGAATTGGGGATGACAGTTGATAAAGCTCTCGAATTAAACCCAGAGCTAAAAAAGAGGTATGAGGAGGATGATAAGGTAAAAAAGCTTATAGATATTGCTAAAGCTATTGAAGGGTTTCCTCGACATGCTTCTACACATGCGGCAGGGATTGTAATTTCCGCATTACCTTTGATGGAACTTGTACCACTGCATAAAGTTGGAGATACAATTTCAACCCAGTACACTATGACCAATTTAGAAGAAATAGGGCTTTTAAAAATGGATTTCTTGGGTTTACGGACATTAACGGTTATTAGGGATGCCTTGGATCTAATAAAAAAGACCAGGGATATGAATCTTGATATTAAATCAATTCCATTAGATGACAAAAAAGTATACGAGCTTTTGAGCAGCGGAGAAACCTTAGGAGTGTTTCAGTTAGAAAGCAATGGAATGCGAAACTTGCTAAAAGAACTAAAACCTGAAAGATTTGAAGATATCATTGCTGTGATCGGGCTTTATAGGCCAGGCCCTTTAGGGAGCGGTGCAGCATTAGAATTTATTAAAAATAAAAATGGCAGGCAACCCATAAAATATCTGCATCCAAAATTGAAACCCATATTGGAAGAAACCTATGGTATTATCCTATATCAGGAGCAAGCAATGAAAATTGCTCAAGAATTAGCAGGTTTTACTCTCGCTCAGGCTGATATTTTAAGGAAAGCGATGGGCAAAAAGCAGCAGGATGTGATGCAGGCTCAAAAAAACGCCTTTATTGAAGGTTGTATGAAAAATGGTATAGAAAAAGAAATTGCTGAAAGGATATTTGAAGACATTTCATATTTTGCAGGTTACGGTTTTAATAAATCCCATGCAGCTGCTTACGCTCTTATTGCCTATCAAACTGCATACCTAAAAGCTCATTTTCCTGTGGAATATATGGCAGCGCTTTTAAGCAGCGTTATGCAAAACTTGGACAAAGTAGCCTTGTATATATCGGAATGCAGGCGTATGGGGATAGATGTTCTGCCACCTGATGTGAACGAAAGCTATGAAAACTTTACGGTTGTTGATGGAAAAATCCGTTTTGGACTTTCTGCTGTTAAAAATGTAGGTGAGAGTGCTGTAAAAAATATTATTAAAGCAAGGGAAGAAAAAGGAAAATTCAAATCATTAACGGATTTTTGCGAAAAATTGTCTTCAGGAGAATTGAATAAAAGGTTTATTGAAAGCTTGATAATGTCAGGGGCAATGGATTCTTTTGGAGCAAAAAGATCTCAGCTAATGGCCATTTACGAAGACGTTTTAGAGAAAATTCAGAAAAAGAAAAATGAGAAGAATGTAGATAAAAATCAGGTGTCTTTTTTAGATCTTTTTGAAAAAGAAAGAGAGGATAATGAAAAAGATGAACTTCCAGAAATCCCCGAGTATGAGGAAAGCCAACTTCTTTCAATGGAAAAAGAAATGTTGGGGCTATACTTAAGCGGACATCCGCTAAAGGAATTTGAAGATTATCTTAAAAAGGAAACTAATTTAAAAGCAAAAGACTTAGTGGAAAATGACAATTTAATCGATGGAATAAATGTAATAGTAGGAGGAATAATTTCTAACATTAAACTAAAATCTACCAAAGAAAATAAAATAATGGCCTTTTTAAAACTTGAAGATTTAACTGGTTCAATGGAAGTGATAGTATTTCCGGCAGTAGTGGAAAAATACAAGGACCTTTTAAAACCAGATAATAAAATTTTAATAAAGGGACGGTTAAATTTAAAGGAAGAAGAAGCACCTAAAATACTTGCTGAGGAAATTACCCCATTAGAGATTGTGATTGATTCTAATAAAAAAAGACATATTATAATATGCGTTAATCGTGCAGATAAAGATTTAATAAACATGCTGAAAGAATTTTTCCTTTTGCATCCAGGTGATAATCCTGTTACAATTTATATAAATGAATATAAAAAAGCTGTTAATGTGGGCAAAGAATTTTACATCGATGGTGATGAAAAAATATTGGAAGAATTGATGAAAATAAAGGGTGTTCAAGGATACCTCTTTCTAGAAAAATTTTTAGAGGAGGTGTAAAAACGTGTGGACGGTAGTATATATGGCCACTGATAAAGAAACTGCTGATAAAGTTGCAGATATTCTTAAGAATGAAGGTTTTCTTGTTAAAGTGAAAGAGGCTTTAAAGAGTAAAAAAAGGGGGTGCTATATAGAAATCCTTGTCCCAGAAGCTGAAGCAGAAGAGGCTCACAAGATAATACTGGAAAAAAATTTATAATTCTACTTTAGAGGGGAGAAAAAATGAAAAGAATTGGGGTTTTAACAAGCGGTGGAGATGCACCGGGAATGAATGCAGCTATTAGGGCGGTCGTTCGGAATGCCATTTTTAATGGGATAGAAGTTTATGGTATAAAAAAGGGATATCAAGGACTTATAAACTCTGATTTTGTAAAAATGGACCTTGGCTCCGTAGGGGATATTATTCATCGCGGGGGAACCATTTTAAGGACTGCGCGTTCAGAAGAATTTAAAACAGAAGAAGGAATGTCAAAGGCAATAAAAAATTTAAAGGAATACGGCATAGAAGGTTTGGTGGTAATAGGAGGCGATGGCTCCTTTAGGGGAGCTTATGAACTATCAAAAAGAGGCATTCCTGCAATAGGAGTACCCGGTACAATAGATAACGACATTCCTTATACTGAATATACAATTGGTTTTGATACTGCTGTCAATACGGTTGTAGAAGCGGTAAACAAAATAAGGGATACTGCAACATCCCATGAAAGGACTTTTATAGTAGAGGTAATGGGTAGAGAGTCAGGTAATATTGCACTTTATGCCGGAGTCGCAAGTGGGGCTGAAAATATTTTAGTACCTGAAATTCCTTACGATATAAACGATGTATGCAAAAAAATAATGAGCGGTTACAAAAGGGGCAAACTGCACAGCATAATTATTTTAGCTGAAGGTGCAGGACACGGTTTTGATGTAGGAAAAAAGATACAGGAAATAACAGGCCTTGAAACGCGGATAATAGTGTTAGGCCATGTACAAAGGGGCGGAAATCCTACAGCTTTTGATAGGATAATGGCAAGCCTGATGGGAGCAAAGGCGGTCGAACTTCTAAAAAATGGTGAGTCGGCTAAAATGGTGGGGTATGTAAAGGGAGAAATCGTTGTAACAGATTTAGAAAAGATAAAAGACAAAAAGAAGACCTTTAACAAGGAATTGTACGAGCTTGCTAATATTCTTTCGATCTGAAAGGGAGGATATAAATGAGAAAGACAAAGATAATATGCACAATCGGCCCTGCCAGTGAAAGAAAAGAAGTATTAAGAGAATTGATATTGGCTGGAATGAATGTAGCAAGGCTGAACTTTTCTCATGGTACCCATGAAGAACATGAAAAAAGGATTCTTGCTATAAGAGAAGTGGAAAGGGAATTAAAAACAAATGTTGCCATTATGCTTGATACAAAAGGGCCCGAGATAAGAATTGGGACATTCAAAAATGGTAAGGTCCATTTAAAAAAAGGACAGAAATTTATTTTAAAGACTTATCCGTGCGATGGTGATGAAACTGGAGTTTTCGTGGATTTTAAACCATTAAGTGAGATTTTGTCAAAGGGAGATAGGGTATTAATAGCCGATGGATTAATAGAACTTTTGGTAGATGAGGTAACCCCAAATGAAATAATTTGCATTGTAAATAATGAAGGGGAATTGAGCAGTAAAAAAGGGGTCAACCTGCCCGGTAAAATTGTCCCTCTACCTTCCGTTACAGAAAAAGATAAAGAAGATATAATTTTTGGAATAAAAATGGGTGTGGATTTTATCGCAGCTTCTTTTGTAAGAAAAGCTCAGGATGTTATTGCGATTAGGAAAATTCTTGAGGATAACGGCGGACAGGATATACAAATTATTGCAAAAATTGAAAACCAGGAAGGTGTAAATAACATCGATGAAATTATAAAAGTTGCAGATGCTGTAATGGTTGCAAGGGGCGACTTGGGTGTAGAAATCCCTGTAGAAGAAGTTCCCATAGTTCAAAAGAAAATTATTGAAAAATGCAATAAAGCGGGGAAACCTGTAATTACTGCTACTCAAATGCTTGATTCGATGATAAGAAATCCAAGGCCTACAAGGGCAGAAACTACTGATGTTGCCAATGCTATTTTGGACGGCACTGATGCCATTATGCTTTCGGGAGAGACCGCGGCGGGTGATTTTCCGGTAGAAGCTGCAAGGATGATGGCAAGAATAGCTGAAAAAGTGGAAGAATCCATAAAAGTAGATGAAGTAACAGCTGGGAGGCAGCGGATAATAAAGACGGTAACCGATGCTATAAGCCATGCAACCTACACCATAGCAAGGGATCTTTGTGCAAGTGCAATTATCACCTCCACAAAATCGGGGTACACGGCGAGGATGGTTGCCAAGTTTAGGCCTCAGGCGCCGATAATTGCCGTTACTCCTAAGGAAAAGGTTTTAAAAACCCTTCAAATTGTTTGGGGTGTATGGCCCATTAAGATCAATGAGGTCTTATCTACCGATGAAATGTTTAGAGAAGCTATTTCTGGAGCTTTAAGCTCCGGGATTATCAAAAAGGGCGACCTTGTGGTAATAACTGCCGGTGTACCGGTAAATGTCACCGGAACAACAAATTTGATAAGGGTGCATATTGTGGGAGACGTAATTTTAAAAGGAACGGGAATAGGGAATAAATTTGTTACGGGTATTGCTTTTGTTGCTGATACCCTCAAAAAAGCAATGGAAATGCCTGATGGGGCTATTCTTGTGACTGATTCAACGGATGCGGACTATACGCCAATTATAAAAAGGGCAAGTGCGGTGATAACCCAAGAAGGAGGGCTTACCTCCCATGCAGCTATTGTAGGTTTGGAATTCGGTATTCCTGTTATTGTAGGTGCTGAAGGCGCAACGGAAAGAATTACAACGGGTGATGAGATAACCGTCGACAGCCAGCGCGGGCTAATTTTTAAAGGCAGAGTAGATGTGAAATAAATTAACAAAATTTTTTTTTATAAAAACCCCTGTCAATATTCTATGAAAATGTCACCTAAACATAGGTAGATATATTCTGAGAAAA
>NZ_JBNATW010000022.1:0-43380 GCF_049701175.1 Thermovenabulum sp. | reverse complement strand
CTACCTGTGATTACCAATTTTTAGGGAATCTTCATATTTTTGTTTGACGCTACCTATATAAACGTTAATATTATTTCCAATTCAAAATTATATTTACCTCAAACATAAATATATCATAAAATTAGAAAAAGGCGGTAATATTTTCCGCCTAATTGCTTTCTTCAAAAATTTTTTTAATATTTTCTTTAAACGGAGGATATATGATACCCTTTTCGGTTATGAAAGCCGTAATATTTTCATTAGGCGTTACATCAAAAGCAGGATTAAACACCTTTATCCCATCAGGAGCGGTCTTTTTCCCAAAACTTTGGGTAACTTCTAAGGGCGACCTTTCTTCTATAGGTATTTTTTCACCGCTTTCAGTGTTAAGATCAATGGTAGGAGTAGGAGCTGCTACATAAAAGGGTATCCCAAAGTGCTTTGCAAGTATAGAAAGCCCTAAAGTGCCTATTTTATTTGCCGTATCTCCATTTGCAGCAACCCTGTCGCACCCGACGATTACCGCATTTACCCATCCTTTAGACATGACAAAAGCTGCCATATTGTCACATATTAAAGTGACATCAATTCCCGCCTCTTTTAGTTCCAATGCTGTCAACCTTGAACCTTGATTAACTGGCCTTGTCTCATCTGCAAACACCTTTATTTTCCATCCCAATTCATGCGCAAGGTAAATAGGTGCAGTAGCTGTCCCGTATCTTGCGGTTGCAAGCTGTCCAGCATTGCAGTGTGTAATTATTCCATACCCATCTTTTAAAAGTTTTAAGCCGTTTTCTCCTATTTTCCTGCAAATTTCTTCGTCTTCCCTATGGATTTTTTCTGCTTCATCTTTCAAAAGATTTTTTATTTCTTTTATTGGCTTATCTTTTGATTCTTGAATCTTATTCATCATTCTATTTAAAGCCCAAAATAAATTAACAGCAGTAGGTCGTGATGTAGCAAGGTAATCTGCCTTTTTTTTCATATAAGTATAAAAATCTTCAAAAGTATCTTCTGGAGCACTTTTTGCTGCAAAATAAAGAGCATAGGCTGCCGCAATGCCTATTAAAGGAGCACCTCTTACCTCTAAAGTTTTAATACTTTCCCAAATTTCTTCTGGCGTTTCTTTTTTATTATAAACTATTTCATTGGGTAAGAGCCGTTGATCCAATAAAAATAAGTTTTCACCATCCCATTTTAATGATAAAAGTCCTTCTTTTGGCATAAAAATTCCCCCGACATGTATATTTTTAAATATTTTACCATGTCGAGGGAAGGTTAAACAAGTTTTACGCAGTCTTTATTTTCATTTTTGACGCTAATTTATCTACAATTAATGCAATAGCATTATCTCCAGAAACGTTGCAGGCTGTTCCGAAGCTGTCCTGAGTTAAATAAAGGGCTATCATCAAGGCAAGCTGTGCTTCTCCAAAACCGAGCATGCTCTGTAAAATACCGAGCGCTGCCATTACAGCACCACCGGGAACACCCGGAGCTGCCACCATTGTCACGCCAAGCATCAATATAAAACCTGCCATTTTACCAAAAGTTATGGGCATTCCTGAAAGCATCATCACTGCTATTGAACAGGTAGTTAGAGTAATGGTACTGCCAGAAAGATGAATAGTAGCACAAAGGGGAACTACAAATTCTCTTATTCCTTCGGAAACACCGTTATTCTTCGCGCATTCAAGGTTTACAGGTATTGTTGCCGCTGAAGATTGTGTCCCAATGGCTGTTAAATACCCCGGTATCTGATTTTTTAAAGCCATTATCATGCTCTTTCCGCTGTAAAGGCTTGCTACGAAGAACTGGAAAAGAATTATTGTAAGGTGCATGGCGATAATTAATACAAATACCTTTCCAAATACGCTTAAAATCCTTGCAACCTCGCCTGCATGGGTCATATTTGCAAAAATCCCCGCGATATGAACGGGAAGCAGTGGAATTATTAGCTTTTCAATTACCATTTGAATAATTTTTTGGAACTCAGAAATCACATTGTATAGATTCTTTTCTTTTAAAGAAGCCATTCCTATACCTAAAATAAATGCTATTACAAGAGCGGACATAACACCAAATAGCGGCGGAATGTCAATAGTAAAGAAAGGCTTCAAAAGTTTTTCCTCAGGATTTGTAGCTGCAAAGGATGAAGAATAATGAATAAACTTAGGTAAAACAGTAGTTGAAACGGTATAAGCAAAAAATCCTGAAATTAAGGTGGAGATATATGCAATTATTGTAGTAATAGCAAGGAGTTTTCCAGCTCCCGTTCCAAGTTCAGCGATTCCGGGTGCAACAAAACCAACAATAATAAGAGGTATCGCAAAGCTCAAAAAGTTTCCAAAGATTGAGTTAAAAGTCGCAAAAACCCTAACTATAGGCGCCGGCAAAAATGCACCTATCAAAATACCAAGAATGATCGCAGCTATCAATCTTGGCAAAAGACCCAAATTAAAGCTCTTCATCCGGTAACCTCCCCCAAAATATTCAATCGTTAATCAAAAATCAAACAAAAACTATATATAATTATAATACTTAATGAACCTCAATGGAATATTTATTTTCTTCCAAAATCCTCTTTAACTTGTTCACGTGTTCTTCATCTGCGGTTTCTAGTTCTAGCTCCACCTTTGCATATCCTATGAGAACGTCCTTTGAAGACCTGTGGTGCGTTACAGATAATACATTTGCTCCTGTCTCAGCAATTAATCCTAAAAGTTTCGACAATGTTCCGGGCCTGTCCGGTATAAAAGTATCAATAAATACCTTTCTACCACCTTTAACAAGACCTTTATCTATTACCCTTGCCAGAATGTTTACATCTATATTCCCACCGCTTACAACAGCTACTATTTTTTTGCCCTTTAAAGAATTCAACCTATTTAATATAGCTGCAACAGGAACAGCTCCTGCACCTTCAGAAACCACCTTTGCCCTTTCAAGGAGCAATAATATGGCATTTGCAATTTCATCCTCATCTACCGTCACTATTTCATCTACATATTTTTGAATAATGCTGAAGGTTAAATCCCCGGGGGTCTTTACTGCTATACCATCAGCTATGGTAGGCGTTCCTTCTACGGTAGTAATTTTATTTTTTGCTATTGACTCGGCCATAGAAGGCACATTTTTAGTTTGAACACCTATTATTTTTGTTTTAGGATTAATATTTTTAACCGCTATTGAGATTCCTGAAATAAGTCCTCCACCACCTATAGGTACTACAATTGCATCTGCATCGTATAAATCTTCCATTATTTCAAGTCCAATTGTCCCCTGCCCTGCTATGACGTAAGGATCATTAAAAGGGTGAATAAAGGTAGCTCCAGTTTCAGCCTGAATTTCCTTTGCTTTAGCATAAGCTTCATCGTAAATATTGCCGTGAAGAACTACTTCAGCACCGTAGCTTTTTGTTGCTGAAACCTTAGATAAGGGTGCATGTTTTGGCATGACTATAGTTGATTTTATACCGTAAAGAGTGGCACTCAGTGCGACGCCCTGGGCGTGATTACCTGCAGATGAAGCTATCACACCCTTTTGTTTTTCTTCAGGTGAAAGATGTGCAATTTTATTATAGGCACCCCTTATTTTAAAAGAGCCCGTTTTCTGCAGGTTTTCCATTTTCAAGTATACAGTATTCCCTGACATTTCGCTTAGTGTGGTGTTGTGTACGAGGCTTGTTTTATATGCTACATTCTTTACTAAAGCCCGGGCATCCTGGATCTCTCTAAGTGATATTTCCATTTTTTTCACTCCTAAGGCTTAATTGGTATTGCAATTTACTTATGGGCAATTACTTCGATCTCAATTAATGCTCCTTTTGGAAGTTTGCTTACTTCTATTGTGGATCTTGCAGGAGGATTTTCTGGGAAATATTTTCCGTAGATTTCATTAACCTTTGCAAAATTGTTAATATCTGTAATGAAAATTGTTGATTTTACAACATTTGAAAAATCCATACCAGCGGCTGCAAGGATGTTTTTGATGTTTTCCATAACCCTTGTTGCTTGTGCCTCGATCCCTCCTTCCACTAGCTCTCCTGTTGCAGGGTCCAGTGCAATCTGACCAGAGGCAAAAAGCATATCACCCACCATTACGGCTTGAGAATAAGGTCCAATTGCTTTTGGCGCTTGTTCTGTTTTAATTATCCTTTTTTCCATTAAAAACACTCCCTTTCATTAATTTTTATTTTTTTTATTTAAAAAATTTTTTATTCAAGCTTATTCAAATACCTGTATATGGTATTTTCTGAGGTCTTCAAATTCTTAGCCACTTCAGTTACTGCGCCCTTTATTAGAAACACTCCTTTTTCATTAAGTTTTTGAACTATTCTCATCTTTTCTTCCGGCGACATCCTTTCTGGAGGAATATCAACTTCTGAAATGGCCTTTTTAATCATGGTCTGCATTAAATCTTCCAAAGAAACCGTCAAGTACTCGGATATTTCTATGCCATTTTTAACCTTTTTACGTTTTTTCTTTTTTCCAGCTTCATTATCGTTTTTATTTTCGTCTTTTCCATTGTCCATTATAAAGCTATTTAAAAATTCTCTTGCGTTCAAAGCCTCCGTTAGATCCACATTTATACAGAGCATACCAATCAATTTCCCATCTGGATCTTTTATAAAAAATGTTGAAGACCGAAGGATTTTCCCATCCACAGTCTTAGCAGAATAATTCAACAAATAGTCTTTAGTCAAGTATTCCTTATCATTTATCAATTTTATTCCGAGGTCGGTCAAAGGCCCACCGACTTTCCTCCCGCTTATATGAGAATTTTTTATAGCTATAATCGAAGATTCTACATTTGTAATATCGTGTAATACAACTTCGCAAAAGGGACCTACAATACCTGCAATAAAATCTACCAATGGTATATAAGATTTTAATATTTCATTACTTACCAATATCACTACCCCCTTTGATAATTAGTTCTACATATATATAAAAATTCCTTCTTTTTATAAAAAAAATTTTTTATGTGATTAATTTTTTATTACTTTCTAATTTTTACTAATCCTAATTAAATAACCATTTGAATAAAATAAACCCCTTAAAAGCTCAATAAAACTTTTAAGGGGCTTTCATCATTAATTAAATTTTATTGCTTGAGCCAAGGACATTTCTAATCTTATGCTTCACCATTTCTTTAATGGCTTCCCTTGCAGCTCCTAAATATTTTCGTGGATCAAATTCTGCAGGGTTTTCTGCTAAGTATTTTCTAATCGTAGCAGTCATTGCAAGCCTTAAATCCGTATCTATATTTATCTTACAAATTCCAAGGCTTGCAGCTTTTCTAAGCATATCCTCGGGAACACCTTTTGCTCCAGGTATATTACCCCCATACTTATTGCAAAGTTCCACAAATTCCGGAAGTACAGTTGAAGCACCGTGAAGAACCAATGGGAAACCTGGAAGCCTCTTCATTATTTCTTCTAACCTTTTAAAATCAAGGTAGGGCTCACCCTTAAATTTATATGCACCATGGCTTGTCCCTATAGCAATTGCCAAAGAATCTACTCCTGTTCTCTCAACAAATTCTAAAGCCTGATCTGGATCAGTAAATGTAGCTTCCCTATCACTCACGTTAATATTTTCCTCAACCCCACCAATCCTTCCTAATTCACCTTCTACAACTACTCCTCTTTCATGCGCGTATTCCACTACCCGTTTTGTAAGTTTAACATTTTCTTCGAAGGGTAATTTTGAACCGTCAATCATGACCGAAGTAAAACCATCATCAATACAAGCCTTACAGATTTCAAAGCTTTCACCGTGATCAAGGTGTAATACCACGGGCAATCCTGTATCCTCAACTGCTGCCTCTACCAATTTTTTTAAATAAACAGGTTTAGCATACTTTCTTGCTCCTGCCGATACTTGTAAAATTAGGGGAGAATTTTCTTCTTTTGCTGCCTCAACAATACCCTGAATGATTTCCATATTATTTACATTAAAGGCACCTATTGCATAACCACCTTCATAAGCTTTTTTAAATAATTCTTTTGAAGTAATAAGCGGCATTCTTTACCCTCCAGTACAATTTTTGTTTAAAAGTTATTTCTTAAAAAATTATATAACAGATTCATAAAAATGTGTATTATTTATTTAATTATTGTGTGAATTAATTCTATCCAAAATGCTATAATTATTGTATAAAAACTATTTATGTCAAGGGAGGGCCTGTTTTGGCTTCAAACCTTTTAAAAGAAAATGAATATAAAACAACAAGATGTATATTAGCAGGAATAATTAAAAACGAGCAAGATGAAGAAAGCCTTGAAGAATTAGAACTCCTTGCTAAAACAGCTGGTGCAGAAGTTGTAGCAAAAGCTACTCAAAAAAAAGCTTCTATAGATCCTGCATATTACATTGGAAAAGGTAAGGCTCATGAAATTGCTGAAGTTGCTAAAACTCTTGAAGTAAATGCAGTAATTTTCGATGATGATTTAACACCCGTGCAGGTGAGAAATTTAGAAAATTTACTGGAGCTTCAGATTATTGATAGAACAACCCTTATTTTAGATATATTTGCCCAGCGGGCAAAATCAAGAGAAGGAAAAATCCAGGTAGAACTCGCTCAACTTCAGCATTTGCTGCCACGGTTAACTGGCAAAGGCATAGAACTTTCGAGATTTGGCGGCGGAATAGGGACCCGCGGCCCCGGCGAAACCAAACTTGAAACCGATAAAAGGCATATTAAAAGAAGAATTGTTCATTTAAAAAAAGAACTTGAAAAAATTCAAAAAAGTAGAAGCCTTATTAGAAAAGCAAGAAAATTCCCGGTTATTTGCCTTGTAGGCTACACCAATGCCGGTAAATCTACCCTCATGAATACCCTAACCAAAGCAAATGTTTCAAATAAAGATAGATTATTTGATACTTTGGATACCACAACAAGGCTGCTTTTGCTCCCCGATGGAAGAAAAGCCCTTTTATCTGATACAGTAGGATTTATAAGAAAGCTCCCTCATGAAATTGTTGAAGCTTTCAAGGCTACTTTGGAAGAAGTAAGAGACGCGGACTTATTGCTAATCGTAGCAGATTACTCCAGTAAAAATTTTGAAACGGAAATTGAAACGGTTTTTAAAGTGTTAAAGGAAATCGGTGCGGAATCAAAACCAAAAGTTTTAGCCTTAAATAAGGTGGATAAATACCCTACTATCCCCGTTAATGCTTTAAACTTCGAAAATGCCGTGGAAATTTCTGCACTTTATAATAAAAATTTAGATAAATTATTGTTAAAAATTTGCGAAGTTCTTCCAAAAACGAGGAAAAGAGTAGAATTTCTTGTCCCTTACGATAAATTATCTATTATTGACACTATTTTTGAAAACGGTTTAATATTTTCTAAAGAATATCTGGAAAACGGTATAAAAATTTCCGGGGAAATTGAAGAATCAATAATATCAAAATATGAGGATTATTTAATGTAAGAGTAATCCTCTTTTTTTATTTTAAAAATTTTTTTGCTTACCCTTGATGTTATCTACTTTTTTGTTTTATACTTTAATATAATAAATTGAATTTCAATTAAATTTCTTCCCAAAGCTTTTTTATTTTACGGAGGTGTTATTATAAATTATGGACATACTTATAACCCTTGACACCATTAAAAACTATAATGAACACAAAGTAATAAAGCTCCCCCCCGGTTCCCTTGTCACAAAGGAGGCCCGCGTTTATGCTGCAGCTCATGGTATAAAAATTTATATTGGTGATATCCTTTTAGAAGATTCAACCCCTCTTAATACTCCACCATCACAAAAAGCAGTAATATCCGTTATAGGGGAAGATAGAGTCGGAATAATTGCAGGCATTTCCGATGTATTGGCAACAAACAATATAAACATCCTTGACATAACTCAGACATCTATAGAAGGGCTTTTCACAATGATAATGGTTGTTGACATTTCAAAAAGCAAAGTGAGCTTTGAGGAGCTCAAAAAATTGCTTTCTGAGCGTGGAAATTCCCTTTCCGTCAGGGTAGATGCCCAAAGAGAAGAGGTTTTTAGATATATGCACAGAATATAGGAGGAATACATATGAGCTTTACAAGAGATGAAATAATAGAAACAATCAGAATGGTGCAAGCAGAAAATTTGGATATCAGGACAATAACCATGGGAATTAGCCTTAGGGACTGCTGCAGTTCTGATATCAATAAAATTGCCGACAAAATATATGATAAAATTATTCATACCGCTGAAAAACTGGTACCGGTTGCAAGGGAATTGGAAGCGGAATTCGGAATCCCCATTGTTAATAAGCGTATTTCGGTTACACCTATTTCTATCATAGCCGAGTCGTGCCCAGAAAAAGATCTTGCACCAATAGCTAAAGCTATGGATAAAGCTGCGAAAGAGCTGGGCATTGATTTTATAGGTGGTTTTTCCGCTTTAGTTCATAAAGGTTTTACAAAAGGAGATATAAATCTTTTAAACTCCATACCTGAAGCGCTCTCCTCTACAGAAAGGGTCTGTTCTTCCGTAAATGTAGCCTCAAGCAGGGCAGGCATAAATATGGATGCGGTGCTTGCAATGGGGCATATTATTAAAAAAACCGCAGAATTAACAGCCGAAAGGGACGGGATAGGATGCGCAAAGCTCGTGGTTTTTGCCAATGCCGTTGAAGACAATCCTTTTATGGCAGGTGCTTTTCACGGCATAGGAGAGCCAGAAGCTTCCATAAACATAGGTATAAGCGGCCCCGGAGTAGTAAATACGGTATTACGGCGCATGAGCGAAAATGCTGATTTTGGCGAGATTGCCGAAGCAATTAAAAGAACTGCATTTAAAATCACCCGTGCAGGTGAACTAATTGGTCGTGAAGCGGCAAAAAGGTTAGGAGTGACCTTAGGAATAATAGACCTTTCTCTTGCTCCAACCCCTGCAGTTGGCGATAGTATTGCCAACATCCTTGAAGCAATGGGTTTAGAACGATGTGGCGCACCGGGTACTACAGCTGCACTGGCACTTCTGAATGATGCTGTTAAAAAAGGTGGTGCAATGGCAGCATCCTATGTAGGAGGGCTTTCAGGAGCTTTTATACCCGTAAGCGAAGACGCTGGAATGATAAAGGCAGTTGAGGAAGGCGCATTAACCCTCGAAAAACTTGAAGCAATGACATCGGTTTGCTCCGTAGGACTTGATATGATTGCAATCCCCGGCGATACCTCCTGCGAAACCATTGCAGCAATAATAGCCGACGAAATGGCAATAGGTGTAATTAACAAAAAGACTACCGCCGTCCGTATCATCCCCGTTCCTGGCAAAAAAGCTGGAGATTGGGTAGAATTTGGAGGGCTTTTAGGAAGGGCACCTATAATGCCCGTAAGCACCTTAGATTCTTCAGTTTTTGTAAGACGCGGAGGTAGAATCCCCCCACCCATTCAGAGTCTCACAAATTAGCAAAAGGCCAAAATTATATTCTTAAAATGCAATACTAAATAAATCAGAAAATCCCGCTAATTTAATATGCTCCCCTTGGGGTAGACAGTTAAAATAATAAAACTGTTTAACACAGGGAGGAGCATATTTTTATGGGACGAAAAAGTAAATTTTCAACAGACGAGAAATTAAAATACGTTCTAATGTGCATAGAAGGAAAAGATTCGATTAACCATGTTGCCACTTTGATTGGGATTAATCCTAAATCTTTGAGACAATGGATTTGTAATTATCAATCCTTAGGTATTGAAGGTATAAGCACTACTTCAAAGAACTCTTATTACTCTGCGGAATTAAAAGAAATGGCTGTAAAAGACTATCTTGCGGGTACTAGCTCTCAGTTAGATATATGTGTAAAATATGGGATACGTTCAAAAAAAATGCTTCATGAGTGGGTTTTGAAGTATAATAGATAGTCATAAGGAACTGAAAACTTCTGGAACAGGAGGAACGCCTATAATGACTAATGGTAGAAAAACCACTTATGATGAAAGAGTTGAAATAGTTAAATATTGTATTGAACATCAGAATAATTACGCTGAAACTGCTCAGAAATATCAGGTGTCTTATCAACAGGTTTATACATGGGTAAGTAAATATGAAAACGGCGGTAATGAAGCCCAATTTTGCTCCCTTCATATTAGACCTACTAAATATTGTAATTGATTTAAGTTGTTTAATCAACTTTTAAAAAATTATATAGTATTTGTTAAGAAAGGACAAATATAAAATGCCTACGACAAGTAACGCCATAGGCATTTATAAACAAAAATATTAATTTCAAATGGTAGCCCTAAGGGGACTCGAACCCCTGTTTCCGCCGTGAGAGGGCGGCGTCCTAGACCGCTAGACGATAGGGCCCTAAATACTTTGGCTGCGGGACCAGGATTCGAACCTGGACAGCATGATCCAGAGTCATGAGTGCTACCGTTACACCATCCCGCAGCATTGCAGAAATTATATTAACACATTATTTATTTTAAGTCAATAGGCTTGATTTTATTCTATAATATATTAAAGTTCCTTTGAAATCTCCACCAATCTGCAGAAGGAGCAAATTTCTGTTGTAGTGACCTGGCCGCAAATTTTACATTCTTTTAAATCCAGTTCTTCTTTGACATCCTGAAAATGTTTTCTGCCCTTTTCAAGGAAATTTATTAGAAATCTTTGTTTTGTCCCCGGGCTTTCCTCTTCCAACCTGTTGAGCACTTCCTTGTATAAAATAGAACTTGCACCAACAGCATGAGGACATTCTTCGTGGATAAATTTAATTTTATTAAATAAAATATAAGACAGATTCTCCCTTTCCGTTAAAGTAAAAAGGGGTTTTACTTTTTTAACCAATTTTGGATGAGTGCTCGGAAGTACAGGTGCCTGCCTTGCAAGATATCCTTCCTGCCAGCTCAAAGTATTTCCTAAAAGCGTAGCTGCTTCGTCATCCAGATTATGTCCCGTTGCAACTGCTGTAAATCCTCCATCTAAAGCAACTTTATTAAATAGGTAGCGCTTAATTGTTCCGCAAATTGAGCAAGGGCTTCTTTTTAGTTTTTGGGAAAGTTTATGGATTTCAAGGCCGTATTCTTTTTTTATGTTCTTAATAATCAAAGGAAGTTTTTTCTCATTAGCGAAATCTTCCACAATCTCTTGAGACCTGTCCGAATATTCTCCAATACCCAAGTTAATATACATAGCTGTAACATCATAGCCGGTTTTGCTTAAAACATCCCACAACGCCATGCTGTCTTTTCCGCCGGATACCACAATAAGGATTTTTTCTCCCTTTTTAAACATTCTTTCTTTCTTAATGTTTTTATCTACCTGATTATAATAGTAGTGCATAAAACAATTTTCACAGAAAGCCGCATTATGCCTTTCAAGATATATAATTGCTTTTTCTTTGCATCTTCTGCATCGCATATTATACCCCCTTTTTATCCACCGGATATTGCTGAAAGCACTTCAACAATATCCTCTTCTCCCAATACTTCATCGGGAGTAACCATTTTTCCATTTTTTAGTACCACATTGGATTCTAAGCTGAATTTTAATTCTTCCGCAAGCTTTTTAACCGTTTTCCCGCCTGATACTTCTAATTCTTTTTTAAAAGGCATATAGAAAATTACCTTCATATGTTCAAAATCCCCCTAATAACCTTTCTGGTATTCTTTAAAGGCCTTTTCAACTTCCCTTTCAGCGTCTCTCCTTTTTATATCTTCTCTTTTGTCGTATAATGTTTTACCTTTTGCAAGGGCAAGTTCGACTTTAATTTTACCCCTTTCATTCAAATATAGCTTCAATGGTATGAGGGTGAGACCCTTTTCCTTTACAAGCCCGTAGAGCCTCATTATTTCTCTTTTGTGCATTAAAAGCTTCCTCGGCCTTAAAGGGTCCTTATTAAAAATATTGCCCTTTTCATAAGGGCTAACATGCATATTGTATATAAAAATTTCCCCGTTTTCAACCCTTGCAAAACTATCCTTTAAATTTGCCTTGCCCTCTCTAATTGATTTCACTTCGGTCCCAGCCAAAGCAATCCCTGCTTCATAGGTTTCCAATATATGATAATCGTGATAGGCTTTTCTATTTGTAACTAAATCCCTCACTATTTTTGGCAAAAAAACACCCCCTTTTACCCTTTTTTTATTCCATCACATCCACCAGCGCAAAATCTATCTGCCTCTCGAATTTATCAACTTTTACAACCCTAACCCGCACTTTATTTCCTATTTTAAACTCTCTTTTTGTTCTTTCTCCTCTTAAAGTTAGGGTTTTTTCATCAAAGATATAATAGTCATCATCCAAGCTGCTGACATGAACAAGCCCTTCGACGGTATTCTCCAATTCCACAAAAAATCCAAAGGAGGTGGTGCTCGATATTACACCGTTAAATTCCTCGCCAATTCTGTCTTCCATATATTCAACCATTTTAAGCTCAACAGTTTCTCTTTCTGCCTCATCAGCTATTCTTTCTCTTTCAGAAGACAATTTTGCAATTTTCCCAAGCATCTTACTCAGTTGTTCCTGCCTTTGTTCAGTAATCGTGCCTTCCAGTTGCTCTCGCAAAATTCTGTGTATTATAAGGTCCGGATACCTTCTTATCGGAGATGTAAAATGGGTATAAAAACTTGTTGCAAGCCCAAAATGGCCCACATTTTCATCACTGTAGCGAGCACGTTTCAGAGACCTTAAAAGAACCGTATTTACAACTTTTTCCTCAGGTTTGCCTTTTACTTCTTCTAAAACCTTTTGCAGTGCTTTGGGTTTTAGATTTCTAATACCCTTTATAGAATATCCCAAATGATTCAGGAATTCTTGAAGAGAAAAAATTTTTTCCATATCTGGTATTTCATGAATCCTATATACAAAAGGTATTTTAAGCCAAAAAATATGTTCTGCTATTACTTCATTTGCAGCAAGCATGAATTCTTCAATCATTCTGTGGGATGTCCTTCTTTCTTCTTTCACTATCGCTACGGGTTTCCCATTTTCATCCAATTTAACTTTTGCTTCTTCTAAGTTAAAATCAAGGCTCCCCCTGTTAAACCTTTTTTTGTTTAAAATAGATGCAAGCTCAGCCATCAATTTAAAATCATCAACTAAATATTGGTACCTTTTAATTACTTCTTCGTCTTCATCTTCTAATATCCTGTTTACCTCGTCATAGGTCATCCTTTCACAGCTTCTTATAACACTGGGAACAATATTGTATTTTTTCACCTCTCCCTTTTCGTCAAAATCTATTATAACACTCATGGTCAATCTATCAACCTTAGGATTTAAACTGCATATACCGTTTGAAAGTTTTGGGGGAAGCATGGGAATTACCCTATCTACCAAATAAACGCTGCAACCCCTCTTCATCGCCTCTATGTCAAGGGGTGTTTTTTCTTTTACATAATAACTTACATCGGCTATATGCACTCCCAACCTGTACCCGCCCGGAATCCTTTCTATTGATACAGCATCGTCAAAATCCTTGGCATCTTCACCATCAATAGTAACAATTTTTTGCCCTCTTAAATCCAGCCTTCCTTTAATATCTTCCTCTCTCACATGGTCGGGAATATCTTCCAACTGTTTTAATACCTTTTTGGGAAATTCTAAAGGTAGGTCGTATTTTTTGATTATGGAGAGAATATCTACTCCCTTTTCATCTTCATAACCTAATATTTCCAAAATTCTTCCTTCGGGATTTCTTCTTCCTTCCGGCCACTTGGTAATCCCAACAACTACCTTTTGTCCGGATTTAGCACCTTTCAATTCATCCTTAGGTATTATAACATCGTAAAAAAATCTTTTATCATCAGGGGAAACATAAGCCACGTGTTTTTGTATTTCTAAAGTCCCTACAATCTTTTTATTCGCTCTTTTTAAGATCCTGATTACTTCACCTTCCATGCGACCGCCTGCAGGTTTATACGTAGGCCTTACAATAACTCTGTCGTTGTGCATTGCACCGTGAAGATTCTCAAGGCTTATGTATATATCTTCTTTATCAGGATCATCAGGAATTAAAAAAGCGTATCCGCGGCTGTGCCCTTCAAGTTTTCCAACAACAAGGTTCATCCTTTCGGGAAGGCCGTACTTACCCTTTTTATTTTTTATGACAAGCCCTTCTTTTTCCATATACACTAAAGTCTTTAAAAGCACATCTGCTTCTTTCATTTCAAGCCCTAAACTGTATAAGAGTTCCGCCTCAGACATCGGTTTATATTCCATTTTTTTCATAAGTTCCAAAATCTTGTGCTGAAGATCCATAAAAAAAGCCTCCCCGCTCAAAATCTTTTACAGCCCCAAATCCTCATGGATTTCCTTCATTGCCTCCAATGCAAGACTTATGAACTCCTCAAGGGAAAGATTAATATCCCTGCAAGTTAAAATTTTTTCTCGGCTCGCTCCCTTAGCAAAGGATTTCTCGTAAAATCTATTAATAACAAATTGAGTATCTATTGAAGCAAGCTTTTTATCAGGATGAATAAGAGCACTTGCTACAATAAGACCAGTAACTGGATCAACGGCAAACATTGCTTTATCAAGTAAACTTTCCCTTTTTATACCGTGTTCTTCATTATGGGCTTCAATGGCGTGAGCAATTTCTTCCCCAAGGCCCCATTCCCTTGCAAGTTTGCCACCGACCAAACTGTGTTTTGACATATCATCCTTTACCATGTCGTAATCCACATCATGTAAGAGTCCCGTCAATCCCCATTTTTCCTCATCCTCTCCAAAGTGCTTTGCAAGCCTCCTCATTACTGCTTCAGCAGCAATCATATGCTTTACTAAGTTTTTATTGGAAACCTTTTCTTTAACAATTTTTAATGCCTCTTCCCTTGTCAATTTGTACCCACTCCTTTTTATTATTACCAAAACTTTTTCATTTATTGTACAAGTTTTGCCGGTATTTTTCAAGCAAAATCAAATCACTAGATTAAAATCCATATGCCTACTGCTGCTAAAAAACCCATTAAACCTCCAAAATAAAAGGGAGCAGCAGCCCCGAATATATTCCAAAGTGCCCCTGCTAAAAATGAGGCGGGGAAAAGCCCAATGCCCACAAGAGTTGCATGAAGCCCTATCATAGTTCCTCTCACATCTTCAGGGGCAATTTCGGCGATAAAAGCTTTTTCAACCCCTTCGGTAAATGCCATATAAAGGCCGTAAATTCCGAAGAGAATCCAAACCGTAGAAGGCATTTTAGCTAACCCAAAACCAAAATAAACTATGCTGTATGCCAAATACCCCAAAACTATCATTCTTTTTCTTCCTACTTTGTCGGATATAACCCCTGCAGGGTAAGAAAAAATATCGTAAATTATATTATAGATTAAGTAAAGTAAAATAACCGTCCTGTCATTAAAACCAATATTTTTTGCTTTTAAAAGCAAGAACTGATTTGACGAATTGCCGAGGGTAAATATGAACATTATAATTAAAAACATCTTGAGCCTATTGTCCAATTTGTTCCATTCCAGCGACAATTTTTTTGCCTTTACAACATTTTCACCCTTTTCCTTTATTAAAAATAATGCCAAAACACCTAAAAATGCAGGAATCAATGAGAGCAGAAATATTTTGTTGTAATTAATATTTGGCTGACCTAATAATATATAAGCAATAATTACACCGATTGCAGCTCCAAGGGTATCCATCATTCTGTGCAGCCCAAAGGCCTTACCTAACTCTTCTTTTTTAGCCGATTCGGCAATCAAAGCATCCCGCGGCGCAGTTCTTATGCCTTTCCCAAACCTATCTATCACCCTTGCTGCCAAAACCATGGGCCAGGAAAAGGCTAAATAAAGGATAAGCTTGCCGATAGTTGAAAAACCGTATCCGGCTAAAGCAAAAGTTTTCCTTTTTTTAATTTTATCCGAATAGTAACCTGAAAAAACCTTCAAAAGGCTTGCTAAGCTTTCAGCAATCCCTTCAATAGTCCCCACTATTAGGGGGGTTGCACCGAGCCTTGAGGTTAAATATATGGGAAGGAGGGGATAAACCATTTCGGTGCTAATATCGGTCAATAAGCTTGTAATTCCAAGTATTATAACGTTCCACATATTTAGACCATCCCTTCTTTTTTATATATTTCTAAGGAAAATTCTCGCAGGGCTTTATCGCATTTTTCCAGTATATTTAAAGCTTCAACCCTCTTTTCCGCACAAAAAAAATCCCTTTTGTTTATCTTATCAAACCACCTTTTTAATTTATCCAGTTCTTCATCATTTTCTTCTAATTCTGCAAAAGTGAAATTTTTTCTTTCTGTTTCTTTTTGAATTTCTCTTAAAAAATCCTCGCACTTTTCAATAAGTTCGTCGTATTCGATATTCCTTTGTTCGTTAAAATTTTTTATTATAAGCTCTTTTTCCTTTTGCCATACATTCAAAACCCTAAAAGTATAGGCTTCTCCTCCACTACTTCTAATTTCGGATGTAAGATCATAAAGTTCTTTTTCGAAATTTTCTAAAGCGGGCAGTAAAGCAGATGACTGCTGAATATAAAGGGCACCCATTTCTTTTAACCTCCTCCACACTTTTACCCTCGGAGTCGAAGGCTCCGTAGGGACCTTATAAATAAATAATAACCACCCATTAAAATCTTTTTCCTCCAAATTACCACCCCTTTTTTGTAACATCTGTTTAATTATAATTGTAACATTTGTTTCAAAATAGTCAATAATAATCGACCAATTTTTGCAAATAATTATTTATATTTTGAAGGTAATCTTTAATTTATGCAGAATATATAATATATAAAAATTACAATATTAAGAAGGGGGTATATTATGACCTCATTAAGGCAAGTGTATAAATGTGAAATATGCGGGAATATTGTTGAGGTACTTCATGCAGGTAAAGGACAGCTCGTATGCTGCGGTCAACCCATGAAGCTTTTAGTTGAAAACACTGTAGATGCAAGTAAAGAAAAGCATGTTCCGGTCATTGAAAAAATAGAAGGAGGCTTTAAAGTTAAAGTAGGTAGTGTTCCCCATCCCATGGAAGAAAAGCATTATATTGAATGGATTGAGCTTATTACGGAGAAAGGCACTTTAAGGGAGTTTCTAAACCCCGGACAAGCCCCTGAAGCGGTTTTTTATACCGATGCTGAAAAAGTTAGCGCAAGGGAATACTGCAACATTCACGGATTGTGGTTAAATAAAGTAGAATAGTTAGGCAAACAAAAAAGTGGGTTTTAACCCACTTTTTTGTTTTTCGTTACTTTACTTTATTATTATGTTACTTTACCTTTAATAATTCTCTACTAATCTCTCATAATATGCCCTCGGATGGTCGCATGCTGGGCATTTCTCTGGTGGTTCTGGTCCTTCGTGTATGTATCCGCAGTTTCTGCAGCGCCATTTTATAGGAGTTTCACTTTTGAATACAGTTCCCTCCTTTAAGCGCTGTAAAAGTTTCCTGTACCTTTCTTCATGAGCCTTTTCTACTTCTGCTACTTTCTCGAAGTGCTCTGCAATTTCTATAAATCCTTCTTCTCGTGCGACTTGTGCAAACTCTTTATACATACTTGTCCATTCATAATTTTCTCCACCTGCTGCTTCTTCAAGGTTTTTTGCCGTATCTCCAATTAAACCTAAATATTTTGCCCAAACCTTAGCATGTTCCTTTTCGTTTTCTGCAGTCTCCAAAAAAATTGATGCAATCTGCTCAAAGCCTTCTTTTTTCGCAACCGAAGCAAAATAGGTGTATTTATTCCTCGCTTGAGATTCGCCTGCAAATGCAGCAAGTAAATTTTTTTCTGTCCTTGAACCCTTTAATTCCATTTAAAATCCCTCCTCAGTATTAAATACCTATTGGAAATTTTTATTTTTGTATATTTACATATTTCGATTTAAATCTCATATTTCCTCTTTTATGGTAAAAATTTTATTCTTTATTTGCAAAATACTTTAATATTTCCATGGGTAATGGAAATATTATTGTCGAATTTTTCTCTACAGCAATTTCGGAAAGGGTCTGCAATTGTCTTAACTGCAGGGCACCGTAATTTTGAGATATAATCCTTGCTGCTTCTGACAATTTTTCCGCAGCCTGAAGTTCACCTTCCGCTCGAATAATTTTAGCCCGCCTTTCCCTTTCCGCCTCAGCTTGTTTTGCCATTGCTCTTTTCATTTCCTCAGGTAGCTCTATGGATTTTATCTCCGTAGCCGTTACCTTTACTCCCCACGGATCAGTAGCCTTATCAAGTTCTTCTCTTAACATCTCGTTTAATTCCTGTCTTTTTGCAAGTATCTCATCCAAATCGTATTTGCCTAAAATAGCCCTCAATATTGTCTGTGCCAGTAGACTCGTGGCGTTAAAATAGTTTTGGACCCTTAACACCGCGAGCTCAGGCTGAAAAACATTGAAGTAAACTACCGCATCGATGTTTATAGGTATATTATCCTTAGTTATAATCTCCTGTCTCGGCACATCAATGGTAGCTGTCCTTAAATCAACGATTAACATTCTGTCAATGCCAAAAGGCATTATTACGTTTATTCCCGGCCCTACCACATATGCAAATTTACCAAACCTTAAAAGGACACCTCTTTGATATTCATTTACAATTTTAACAGTATTGGCCATTAATGAAATTAAGATTATTAATAGTATAACCGAAAAAACTATATTCCCTGCAAATGCTGAAGCGCCTAAGATAACTGCCGAAATAGCAGAAGTTAATACAATCACGGAAGTTCTTTTCGAATTCAATGAAAATAATACCCATGCAATGCAAAACAACGCTTGAACGATGATGATAATGAAGTTTATCGTATTAAAGAAGGCCCACATATTAAAAAACATAAATCTTTCACCTCCATTCTTTAAACCTAATATACATCATTTTGGTAATAATTTCAAACATTATTTTCTTATGAGACAAAAAATCCCCTGCACTTTTGTACAGGGGATATTTTTTACATGAAAAGAGGTGCAAAAACCAGCGCCACTATGGTCATAAGCTTTATTAAAATGTTCAATGAAGGCCCTGAAGTATCCTTAAAGGGATCACCTACGGTATCGCCTACAACAGCCGCTGCATGGGTAGGTGTACCTTTCCCGCCGTAATTGCCTTCTTCGATATATTTCTTAGCATTGTCCCAAGCACCACCGGAGTTTGCCATTTGAATAGCTATCATTACGCCTGTAACCAACGCACCTGCTAAGAGGCCACCCAAAGCTTCCTTGCCCAATATAAACCCTATCAAAATTGGAACAACTACTGCCATAAGGCCTGGAATAATCATTTCTTTAAGTGCTGCTTTTGTACTAATATCAACACATCTTGCATAGTCCGGTTTTGCCTTTTCTTCCATTATCCCCGGAATTTCTCTGAATTGGCGGCGAACCTCTTCAATCATTTGATAAGCTGCTTTACCTACAGCCTCCATGGTCATAGCAGAAAAGAGATATGGAAGCATTCCGCCGATTAAAAGCCCTACTATTACCTCAGCTTTTAATAGATTAATGCCTTCTTTTAATCCTGCAGCAGAAGTATACGCAGAAAATAGCGCAAGAGCCGTCAACGCAGCAGAACCAATAGCAAAACCTTTGCCCATAGCTGCCGTAGTATTTCCTACTGCATCCAGCTTGTCCGTTATCTTTCTAACCGAAGGATCAAGTTCTGCCATCTCAGCAATACCACCGGCATTGTCAGCAATCGGACCGTAGGCGTCTACAGCAACGGTCATACCCGTTGTGGAAAGCATACCTATTGCCGCTAAGGCAATGCCGTAAAGCCCTGCAAATTTATAAGAAAGGATAACCGCAAGAGCAATAAAAATAACGGGTAAAGCGGTGCTTTTCATACCAACAGCAAGTCCAGTAATGATGTTTGTTGCAGGACCAGTTTGGGAGGCTTTTGCAATTTCTTTTACGGAAGCATAGCTTGAAGAAGTATATATCTCCGTTAATAGACCGATAATAGTACCTACAACAATGCCTGAAGCCGTCGCATAAAATACGCTTATTTCTCCTAAAATGTACTTGCTCAAGAAAAAGCTTGAAATTATAACCAATATAGCACTTGCAAAGGTACCGTTACGTAAGGCTTTTTGAGGGTCTTTCCCCTCGTCCGTTTTTACAAAAAGTGTGCCGATAATAGAGCTGATTATCCCAGCAGCTGCTATTATCAACGGGAAAATAATACCCTTTATTCCGTAAGGTTGTCCCGTGGTGGTACTTACAGCTACTGCACCTATTGCCATACCGGAAACTATTGAGCCAACGTATGATTCAAAAAGGTCTGCACCCATTCCGGCCACATCGCCTACATTGTCGCCTACGTTATCGGCGATTACAGCAGGGTTCCTCGGGTCATCTTCGGGTATGCCTGCTTCAACCTTGCCCACAAGGTCTGCCCCTACATCCGCAGCTTTTGTGTAAATTCCACCGCCGACCCTTGCAAAAAGAGCAATGGAGCTGGCTCCAAGGGCAAAACCGTTTATAACATCGAAACTTTTGATATCCGAAGGATTACCGAAAAGATAATACATTATACTTAGGCCGAGAAGCCCAAGACCTACTACAGACATTCCCATTACGGCACCGCCGGAAAATGCAATGCTTAAGGCTTTGTTTTGACCCTCACGGGCTGCATTAGCTGTCCTTACATTGGCTCTTGTAGCAACATTCATGCCGATAAAACCAGCAAGTACCGAAGCAATTGAACCGCTTATGTAGCATACTGCCGTATTCCAGCTAATGAAAAACCCTATTATCAAAAACATTACAACAACAAATATTACAAGGGTTCTGTATTCCCTAAAAAGAAAAGCCATTGCCCCTTCATGAATAGCATTGGAGATCTCCTGCATCCTTTGATTGCCTGCAGGACTCTTTACAACCCTCATAGCAAGGAAGAAAGCAAAAACCAAAGCTACTATTCCCGCTATGGGTGCCAGTGCTATTAAGTTTTCCATTTTCATGCTCCCTCCAAATTTATGTTATTTTGTAAATATTATCATCATTACAACAGATAAAATTAAAAACAGGGCGGCAAGAACCTCAGTGAATTTGGCAAGTTTCTCTTCAATACCTTTTTTCTTTCCAAAAAAAACTTCTGCTCCTCCTGAAATTGCACCTGAAAGACCTGCACTTTTACCGGGCTGTAAAAGTACAGTAATGATAAGTCCGATACATATAAGCATATATATAACCGATACCGCGATTTTAAGCGCTGACATCTTCGCACCCCCTATCTTTTAATTAACGAAAGTTATTTTATCACAATAAACAAAAAAACTCAATATTTTACAAGTGCTTTAATCATTTTTGCTATTTTTTGCTAAAAATTATTTTATTTTGGTAATATTATTTGCTAAATTAATTAATTTTATGAATTATTCATATTATCAGCTAATCAAAGCATAAGCCTCAAAGCATTTTTGATTATGCTTTGAGGCTTACATATTTTTAGGCTAAATTTTAATGGTTAAATTTTACTTTTTTATATTATAAAAGGCTTTCATTCCAGGAAATTCCGCAGCTAATCCAAGTTCTTCTTCAATCCTTAAAAGCTGATTGTATTTTGCCACCCTGTCAGTTCTTGATGGAGCTCCTGTTTTAATCTGTCCGGCATTTACAGCAACCACAAGGTCAGCAATTGTTGTGTCCTCTGTTTCACCTGAACGGTGTGATACAATTGCCGTATAACCCGCTCTTTCAGCCATTTTTATTGCATTCAAGGTCTCTGTTAGGGTTCCAATTTGATTTAATTTAATCAATATTGAGTTTGCAACACCAAGTTTTATCCCTTTCTCCAACCTTTCCGTATTGGTAACAAAAAGGTCGTCTCCAACAAGCTGGATTTTTTCACCCAAGGCCTCTGTAAGCATCTTCCAACCATCCCAGTCCTCTTCGGCCATACCGTCTTCTATAGAGATAATGGGATATTTCTCCACAAGCCTTACGTAATATTCAACCATTCCCGCAGAATCGTATTCTAAACCTTCTCCCTTTAAATGATACTTGCCATCCTTATAAAATTCGGTGGCAGCGGGATCCAAAGCAATGAATATATCTTCACCGGGCACATACCCTGCCTTTTCAATAGCCTCAATTATGACCTTTATTGCTTCTTCATTGGAGGAAAGATTAGGTGCAAATCCTCCTTCATCACCTACAGCTGTATTCAAACCTTTTTCAGACAATACCTTTTTCAAAGTATGGAAAGTCTCTGAACCCATTCTCAAAGCGTGGGAAAAGCTTTTTGCACCAACAGGCATTATCATAAATTCCTGTAAATCCACATTGTTATCCGCATGTTTTCCGCCGTTTAAAATATTCATCATAGGAATAGGCAATACTTTTGCATTTACCCCACCTATATAGCGGTAAAGACTGACTCCTAAATGGTTGGCTGCAGCCTTAGCACAGGCCAAGGAAACGCCTAATATGGCATTTGCCCCGAGTTTTCCTTTGTTTGGGGTCCCATCAAGGTCTATCAATAATTTGTCGATGCTTACCTGATCGATGGCATCCATTCCGATTATTTCCTGTGCAATAATGTTATTTACATTTTCTACCGCTTTTAATACACCTTTGCCATGAAATCTTTTGGCATCTTTATCCCTTAACTCCACTGCCTCAAATTGCCCCGTTGATGCTCCCGATGGCACGGCAGCCCTGCCAAAACTGCCATCTTCCAATACCACTTCTACCTCAATAGTAGGATTTCCCCTGGAATCCAATATTTCTCGTGCATAAACATCAACAATGGTAGACATAAGAATCCCCTTTCAATAAAGATTTTATTTTTATTTATCCTTAAAACCTAGTTATTCGAAAATTAAATTTTGTCCGGTCATTTCTTCGGGTTTTTCTAAATCCAAAAGATAAAGCATTGTAGGAGCAACATCTGCAAGGATTCCTTTACGTAGTTTGTAATGTTTGTCGTCAACAATAATAAAAGGCACAGGGTCATTGGTGTGAGCGGTATGAGGTTCTCCAGTTTCAGGGTCCTTCATCCTTTCCGCATTTCCGTGATCAGCAGTGATTATGGCTATGCCGCCTTTTTCTTCAACTTTCTCTACAACCTTACCCAAGCACTCATCAACTACTTCAATAGCCTTAACAGCAGCCTCAAATACACCCGTATGCCCTACCATATCTGGATTTGCAAAGTTTAATATAATCACATCGTAATAATCTCTATTTATTTGCTTTATTACTTCTTCTGTTACTTCATAAGCGCTCATTTCAGGCTTAATATCATATGTAGGCACTTTGGGCGACGGTATAAGTATCCTATCTTCTCCTGGGTAGGACCTTTCAACTCCCCCATTAAAAAAGAAAGTAACATGGGCGTATTTCTCGGTTTCCGCTATTCTTAGCTGTCTTAAGCCCGCTTTAGAAATTACCTCACCAAAAATATTGTTTAACGACTGGGGTTTATAAGCTATGTTTGCGTTCTTAACTTTTTCATCGTATTGAGTCATGGACACATAATAAACATTAAGAAAGCCTTTTTTTCTTTCAAATTCACAAAAGTCCTCATTGCAGAAAGCATACGTAAGCTGTCTTGCTCTATCAGGCCTAAAGTTAAAAAATATTATAGAATCATTGTTATTAATAGTAGTTACAGGTTTATTTTCTTCATCTACAATTACTGTAGGTTTTACAAACTCGTCGGTCTCCCCTCTTTCATAAGCCATGTCAAGAGCATCCTTAGCGCTCCTTGCGTATATACCTTCACCCATAACCATTGCATCGTATGCCTTTTGGGTTCTGTCCCATCTTTTATCCCTATCCATTGCGTAATACCTTCCAGAAATTGTTGCAATTTTGCCTACACCCAACTCCCTGATTTTTTCTTCCAATTGATTTATATAAACACCCGCACAGGCTGGGGGCACATCCCTCCCATCTAAGAATGCATGAATGTAAACTTTATTTAAATTGTTCCTTTTTGCAAGTTCAAGGAGAGCAAAAAGGTGCTCTATATGGCTGTGCACTCCTCCATCTGACAATAACCCCATTAAATGTAGAGAACTGTTATGTTTTTTAGCATTTTCTACAGCTTTCAATAAAACTTCATTCTTAAAAAAACCGCCCTTTTTTATGTCCTCACTAATGCGGGTAAATTCTTGATAAACTATTCTGCCTGCACCGAGGTTCAAATGTCCTACTTCGGAATTTCCCATCTGACCTTCGGGAAGGCCGACTGCCAAACCACTTGCTTCCAATACAGTGTTGGGATAGTACCTAATCAATCTATTAAAATTTGGTGTATTTGCTTTCATTATTGCATTCCCATCTACTCTTTCATCAAGGCCCCACCCGTCTAAAATAATCAGTACAAGAGGTTTTTTCCTCACCATTATTCAACTCCTTGATCCTTGTAGGCGCATATTTTATAAAAACTTTCCGGGTCTATGCTTGCACCACCAACCAAAACTCCATCTATGTCTTCTTCCTTCATCAATTCTTTGATGTTGTCCGGTTTTACACTCCCTCCGTATAATATTCTAATATTTTTTGCTATTTTTTCACCATAAAGATTTTCTATTTCCCTTCTAATACTGCTAATAACCTCCTGCGCGTCTTTGGGAGTAGCAACCTTGCCAGTTCCTATAGCCCAGATAGGTTCATATGCAAATACAATCTCCTCTCCGGTAAAAAGCTCTATATCCTTTAAGGCTTTTTGAACTTGAGATTTTACCACAATTAGGGTTATGTTTTCTTCTCTTTCCTTTAAACTCTCTCCAACACATATGACCGGCTTAATACCGTATTTTAAGGCCGCTTTCACTTTCTTATTTACAGTCTCATCGGTCTCTGCAAAATACTGCCGTCTTTCAGAATGTCCTATAATCACATATTCACAAGGTATTTCAGAAAGCATCGTAGGCGAAATTTCTCCAGTAAAAGCTCCCTTTTCTTCCCAATGCATATTTTGTGCCCCTATTTTTACGTTTGTCCCTTTTACTTTTTTATGGCCTTCCCATAGGCTGGTAAAGGGTGGAAAAATTACAATCTCCACTTCTTTTAAGTTTTCTGCAAGCTGTATAAATTTATTTAAAAAAGTTATAGTCTCCGACACATTGTTATGCATCTTCCAATTACCGGCAATTAAAGGACGTCTCATTTAAAAAACCCCCATATCATTTATCATTTAATACAGCAACACCGGGAAGTTCCTTGCCTTCCAAAAATTCAAGAGAAGCTCCACCCCCTGTGGAAATATGTGTCATTTTATCAGCAAAGCCCAATTGCTCTACTGCAGCAGCAGAATCACCGCCACCTACTATCGTAATGGCTCCAGACTCTGCCATCGCTTTTGCAATTGCTAAAGTACCTTCTGCAAAAGATCTAATTTCAAAAACACCCATTGGCCCATTCCATACCACAAGTTTAGCCTTTTTAATAATCTGTGCAAATTTCTCCCTTGTTTTTTCTCCGATATCTACTCCTATTAAATTTGAGGGAATTTCAGAGGAAGATACTGTTTTATAAGGAGAACCTTCTTTTATTTCTTCCGTAACCACAATGTCCTCAGGCAGTACCAAATCTACACCTTTTTCCTCGGCTTCTTTCATCAGGGATCTTGCAAGTTCTATCTTATCCTCTTCTAATAAAGATTTGCCGATTTCATAACCCTTAGCCTTTAAAAAGGTAAAAGCCATGCCTCCCCCTATCAAAAGGGAATCCACCTTATTAAGTAAATTAGTTATTACACCTATTTTATCGCTGACTTTTGCCCCACCGAGTACCGCAACAAAAGGCCTTTCCGGATTTTCCAATGCTTTACCCATTATTTCAATTTCTTTCTGCATTAAAAAGCCAGCACCCGAAGGAAGATATTCTGCTATGCCTGCAGTAGAAGCATGAGCCCTGTGGGCTGTGCCGAAAGCGTCATTGATATAAATGTCTGCTAAATTAGCAAGTTTTTTTGCAAATTCTCTGTCGTTTTCTTCTTCTTGGGCATAAAAGCGGAGGTTTTCAAGAAGCAGAACATCCTTAGGATTCATTTTATTTACTAATTCTTCCACTTGAGGTCCAATGCAATCGTTTGCAAAAATCACTTCCTTATTTAATAATTCGGAGAGCCTTTTTGCAACAGGAGCTAAACTGTACTTGGGGTTAAATTTCCCTTTGGGCCTGCCCAAATGGGAAGCGAGGATAACCTTTGCCTCGTTTTCAATAAGATAGGTAATTGTGGGAAGTGCAGCTTTTATTCGCGTATCATCGGTAATATTTCCTTCATCATCTAATGGCACATTAAAGTCAACACGAACAAACACCCTCTTACCTTTTACGTCAAAATCTTTTACGGTTTTTTTGTTCATTATTTTCCCTCCTCATTAATAAGATTAACAGCAGCCCCTTCATCGGTAATGAGATAATTGGGCTTAAAAAATTTTATAAAAGCCTTGATTGCCAAAGCCTTTTTTTGCCCTCCTGCCACCGAAATGACAGTAGGTATATTTCTTATTTCATCAATACTTATACCGGCACTGGGTGTATAATAAACGATTTGCCCATTCTCGTTAAAATAATAACCGAAAGTTTCTGCTACAGCTCCGTTGTTTTTTATAATCTCTATTTCCTTTTGAGACAGCCCCCTTCTTCTTGCCATTTCTTCAGCTATCCCTATGCCATGAATTAGTATATCAGCTTTTTTAATCATTGATATTACTTCAGACAGTGCCGGTTCGTCAATTATGGTTTTTAAAATTTCGGGCCTTAAATTTTCCGGGACAAAAAGCAGCTTATATTGGGCCCCAAGTTTTTTTGCTATTTCCGCCGCTATTGTGTTTGCCTGGTATTCAACCCTTTCGCCCAATCCGCCCCTTGCAGGAACTACTACTACGTTTTCGTAACCGGAGGTTTTTGTTATGCCTTTTGGTATCTCCGCCATAGTTGAACCTCCGGTTACAGCAACAATTTCCCTTCCTTTTAGCAGGTTTTTCAACAATACTGCAGCTTTTTTGCCCATTTCTCTTTTGACGCTTTCATCAGAATCCGAATCCCCTGGAACGATTATACAATTGCAATTGTAGATATTTTTTATTTCCTTTGCATAATGGTTTAATCCTTTTAAGTGGAAAATAAATTCTTCTATTTCCGCTATTAAATTCTCTCCGGCCTTTGTTAACTTCATTCCTCTTTCATCAACTTCAACAAGGCCCAAATCCAAAAGTTTTTTTATCTCGGTTCTCAAAGTCCTCTCTGTCAAATGGGTGTAGTTGGTAAGAAGCCTCCTGCCAATAGGCTGGTGGTATAAAATGTTTTTTAAAATCCTATACCTCTTCTCTATAATTTCTCCAAATTCTGGCGAAATTTTATTAATTAATTCTGCTATATGCTCCATTAAAATCTCCTTCAACTATTATTTTAGCAAAATAGCCCAATTAAAAATTGGGCTATTTTTAATATCAAAGGCCTCTTTCGGCAATATACTTTACAAGATCCATTACCCTGCAGGAATAACCCCATTCATTGTCATACCAAGCTATAACTTTTACAAAATCTCCTTCTATGACCATTGTAGATAAGCCATCTACTATAGAAGAGTACTCAGAACCTTTAAAATCCATCGAAACAAGAGGCTCTTCCGTATATCCTAAAATACCCTTCATCGGTCCCTCAGAAGCAGCTCTTAATGCTTCGTTAACCTCTTCTGCGGTTACGCTCTTTCCTAATAAAGCAGTGAAATCCACAATAGAAACTGTAGGAGTCGGTACCCTTAAAGCAAATCCGTTCAATTTGCCCTTAAGCTCGGGGATAACTAATGCTACAGCTTTAGCGGCACCGGTTGTAGTGGGTATAATGTTTAATGCTGCAGCCCTTGCCCTTCTTAAATCCTTATGGGGTAAATCGAGTATCCTCTGGTCATTGGTGTATGAATGAACTGTATTCATTAATCCTTTAATTATTCCAAAGTTATCCATTAAGACCTTTGCTACTGGCGCAAGGCAGTTTGTCGTGCATGAAGCGTTTGAAATAACATGATGTTCTCTTGGGTTGTATTTTTCATGGTTAACCCCCATGACAATGGTTATGTCTTCATCTTTTGCCGGTGCTGTAATAATAACCTTTTTGGCTCCACCCTTTTCGATATGTAATACTGCTTTGTCCTTTGAAGTAAAAACGCCCGAAGATTCTACAACAATATCGACTCCTAATTCCTTCCATGGAATGTTCCCGGGATCTTTTTCTGCAAAAATTCTAATTTCCTTACCATTTACTACAATTGATTTTTCTTTTGCTTCTACGCTACCTTCAAACCTTCCAAAAACCGAGTCATACTTTAAAAGATGAGCAAGCGTAGCGGGATCCATAAGATCATTAATTGCTACAATTTCTATGTCGGGATGGTTTTTCAATGCTGCCTTAAAAGAATTTCTCCCAATTCTTCCAAAACCATTGATTCCCACTTTAATACCCATTTAAACTCCTCCTTTTAATTTTACTTTATAATTTCTTTTTTAGATTATCTTAAATTAAAATTTTTATACCGGAATTATAGCGGGACTATTTTCGTCCCTTTATATTTTTATCAGTCCCGCTCTGGCAAAAATAAAAGGTATTACATATTTGCTAAATATATAATACCACATTTTTACCAAAATGTCTTCAATAATTTACTATTAATTTTTTATGCATATCTTTTTCTCTTTGCAGAGCAGGGAATACCCATTTCTTCCCTGTATTTTGCTACAGTTCTCCTTGATATGTTTATACCCTTCTCTTTTAACTCATCGGCTATTTTTTGATCGCTTGCAGGATTATAGGGATTTTCATTGTTAACAATCTCTTTAATCATTTTTTTTATGGTTTCTGCTGAAATTGAGCTGCCATCTGAACTTTCCAAACCGTTGCTAAAGAAAAATTTTAGTTCAAATATACCCCTCGGTGTTTGAACGTATTTTCCGTTAATAGCTCGGCTTACAGTTGATTCATGGACTCCTATTTTATCCGCAATCTGTTTCAAAGTTAGAGGCCTAAGATAGGATATACCGTGGTCTAAAAACTCTTTTTGCACATCAATAATTGCCTTTATAACTTTATACAACGTCATCCGCCTTTGTTCAATGCTTTTTATAAGCCATAAAGCGGATTCAAACCTTTTTGATAAAAACTTTAAAGTGTTGGAATCTTTTTCCTCTGATATAAGTAGAGAACGATAATAGGGATTTATAGAAAGTCTCGGTGTAACCGTATCATTCATTATAATAACATACTCGTCATTAATCTTTCTCACTGAAGCATCAGGAACAATATATTGGGTCTCATTCCCCGAAGCAAAATTCCTTCCTGGTTTTGGATCTAAGGTTAGTAGCAAATCCTTAAGCTCTTGCACTCTTGCTAAGGTAATATTTAATCTTTCCGCTATCTTTGAATACTTTGCTTCAGCCAAATCTTGGAGATGGTCTTCAATTAACCTCCTTAATTGTTCATCCAGCAGACCCTTTTGTTCTAATTGAATCAATAGACATTCTTTTAAATCTCTTGCTCCAACACCTGGCGGATCAAAACTCTGAATAACCTTTAGTACCTTTTCAACCTCAGATTTTTTTGCTTTCAAAATTTTAGCTGCTTCGTCGACATCTAATGTTAAATATCCACGATGGTCGATATTGCCGATTAGAAACTCTCCTATTTTAAAGCCTTTCTTATCTAAATTTGTTAGAAAAAGCTGATTCATCAAGTGTTCCTGCAATGTGGGGGCTGAATGGATAAAATTCTCAAAGTTTTTTTCTTCTTTATCTTCTTTCGGTAATCTAATAAAATCTACATCTGCACACTGTTCTAAATACTCCTGCCACTCGATATTGTAATCTTCTTCCTCTACTCCTTTGACTTCTTCTTCATCATCGTAGTCCAAATCCTCGATTTCAAGAACAGGATTTTCCATAAGTTCATTTTCAATATATTCTGTAAGTTCCAAACTCGACAACTGGAGTATGGTTATTGCCTGTTTGAGTTCGGGTGTCATTAATAATTTTTGTGTTTGGGTTAAATTAAGGCTAAAGTTTACCTGCATAAAAAAGCCCCCCAAAATATATGCCCAAAAAATAAACTAAATTATACTTTATTATTATATTTATTCTATAAAAATCACCTTTTTACCTTTTAAAAATTTGTTAAAACGAAATTATTTTTAATCTTCATTTATATCCTATTTTATTATAACACATAAAAACTAAAAATTAAAAGGGGGATAAAATTCCCCCTGTTTATCCAATTTTTAATGAGTTTCTACATCCTTAGCACCATTTTGTCGTAATATGTTTGCTGCCTGTTGCACCTTTTGGTCATGAGCTCTTATTACTGCTAATATTTTCCCTTTTTTAACTTCCTCTTCATAGTATTCGCCTCGTTCTGCAGGAATTCCCCAGTCAATTAAGCTTCCCGCAATACCGCCTGTGGCTGCCCCTGATATTAATCCTGCTATAGGTCCTGCTGCAAAAAGTGGTCCAATCCCCGGTATTGCAAGGGCTCCCGCTCCAATTGCAAGGCCTGCAAGTCCTCCTATAACCCCACCTGTAGCGGTACCATCTGCAACAGTATCCATTTCTAAGGTCTCTTCATCTCCATTATCTTTTTTTTCTTCTTTTGCGACAATGGAAATCTCATTTGTATCAAATCCGGAATTTCTTAATGAATTAACGGCTTTTTCCGCTTGCTGCTTATTTTCAAAAACACCAATAACTGTTTTAACAGCCATAAATCTCCCTCCTATATTGTAATCTTCGTTTTTATTTTTTCCATTAAACATCTAAATATTCTTGTAATTAAAACCTTTTAATTAGGGTATATTAAAAATAAAATTCATAAATCTAAAAAGTAAATTTAAAGGAGGGAGAAATTTTGGAAACCGAAAAAACTCAACAGTTCATACAAAACATCCAAAATGTTGGTGAAATTGCTCGAGAACAGCAATTGTCTATAAGCCAGCAAATTCAAAGCAATTTAAATCAATCTTCTACTTTTATCACCGATTCAAAAAGACTTGAAAATCTTTATAATTTAGCCTCTCAATTACAGCAGGCTGCTATGCAGGGTATCTCTGAATTAAAAGCAAATGCTAATAATTACAGACAGATTATAGAAACAATGGAAAAAGAATGTTTTGAAGAGCTGATATCTCAAGATATGCAGGTTATCCAGGCAATGCAACAAGCAATTTCTGCATTAGCCCAAGCGCAAAATGCTTTGCTTCAAAGCAATTCGATAAGCAAAATGTTTGATTTTATATCAAAATGTGAAAATACTTTCACTCAAATCGAAAATGGAAACACTGATTTAAATCAGTAAATATGCCTTAATAAAATTTTATTAATTTTACAAACATTTCAAATACCACTGTTACTTTTACCTTCCTGGGTGAAATTAATTTAGAATCCACATACTCAGTTTTAAAATGAACCAGAGCTTCCATCCCGGGGTGGGCTCCATAAAGATGTATAAACTGGAGAAAAGGAATGACATCTTCAAAAAAGTGAACTGGTTGAGATGGTAAATTAGCTACGTATAACACCTTTACCTTTACCTCTACCTCTCCGTCCACTATAACTTTATCTTCTATTACTCTTACATCATCTACTATAAATTTTGCTTTTGATTCTACAATCCTTGCTGCATCAGGTTTACCAGCAGGTATTTCTACTGTATCCTGAATTATTGATTGTACTCTTCCTATCAATAAATTGCCTTCTACTTCATCTCTCACTGTCTGCAGTAAATATACATATCCGTAGGATGTACCGATTATTATTTCTCCTGGACTTCCTCCATCCAATTCTCCGGCAGAAACGCTAATAGCTCCATTAGGTATAACCTGGATTAATTTAATCTTAATATCTCTCTGATGTATTTCCAAAATTAAAAGACTATTCAAGGAAACAGCTATTATTTCATTTATACCATCATTATCTATATCAAAAATTACCGCATCATTTAATTTTTTTGACTCCGAAATTCCTTTTCTAAAAAAAGTAAACTCTTTATCTACCTTTTTAAGAATATATATATAGTCATCTTTTGAATTGAAAACTATTTCCGATTTTCCATCCCTATCAACATCCCCTACAACTAAAAAACCGTTAACTAAATTTCTTATAGCTATTGCCATCAATTGCCTTAATTCATTATTTTTTAACTCGAAAATGTATAATACCCCCGTAGAATCATTCACTTCTTTTACAACTATATCTATCTTTTTATCGTTATCTACATCCCCTAATGCAACCTTAATATTGCCTTTAAAATCCAGGCTATTTGTTAGCACTAACCTATTAATCCACCTAAAAATATAAAGCTTATTTTTAACAGTAACTAAAATTTCTACATTGCCATCCTTATCTACATCTTTTGCAGAAACAGATGTTATAACTCCTCCTAAACTTATACTTTCTCCCAATAATACTAATCTTTTATCTTCTAATTTAAAAATCAATATATTTCTATCGGTACCAACAATTATTTCATTTTTCCCGTCCATATTAATATCATAAACAAATACCATGTTGGAATCCTGACTTAATTCTAATCTGGATACCTCGTAAACTGTGTTTTTGCTTTTTTTAAATATAACAATTACTGAACCCTTTACATTTTCTAAATTGGCCACAGTTATAATTTCGTTAATTCCATCTCTGTCTACATCTCCTATTGTTGTTCTTGCTTCAAACCCTAAATCCTTACTTGCCCATTGAACGTTATACTTTGCCCTCATGCAAATTCCCCCTTTCTTAGCCCGTTGTCCTTTGTATCTATATTATTCGTAAAAACAAAAAAAGGTTAAAAAAATAAAAGGGCTTATTAGCCCTTATTTTTCAATTCTTCCATTATAGCAACACCTGAGCTTGTCCCAATCCTATTTGCACCTGCCTCAATCATCTTTATTGCAGTATCAAGATCGCGTATCCCGCCAGAGGCTTTTACCCCCATGGTATCACCTACAAGCATTCTTATAAGCTTTACATCCTCAACCGTTGCTCCCCCTGTGCCGAACCCCGTCGAAGTTTTTACAAAATCAGCATTAGCCTCCTGACAAAGTTTTACAGCTGTCACCTTTTCGCTTTCTGACAAATAGCAAGTCTCAATAATCACCTTTACCTTAGCATCTTTGTTTTCTTCTTTTACCGCTTTTACAACACTTTCTATATCCTCTCTTACTTCAAGATAATCACCGTTTTTCAAATATCCTAAATTTATAACCATGTCCACTTCTAAGGCACCCTGGCTAACCGCCTTCTTTGCTTCAAAGGCTTTAACTTCTCTATCTACCGCACCCAGCGGAAATCCAACAGTTGTACAAACCTTAATCGGTGTGTCTTTAAGTTTATTTACTGCGTACTCTACAAAGGCTGAATTTACACACACAGAATAAAAACCGTACTCTATAGCTTCACTGCACAACCTATCTATATCCTCAAAGGTAGCAGTAGGTTTTAAAAGGGTATGATCAATAAGTTTTGCAAGTTCATACCTTTGCATTTTAAACCTCCTTTTTTTCTTTTTCTTTAGAAGTGTATTTTATAACATCAACATCCTGAAGTACAATTAAACCTTCATTAATCATCTCATCTAATTTACCTAATATATTATTAATTTTTTCTTCAGTATCAATTATTTCCAATATTATAGGCAGATCCTCTGAAAGCCTCAAAATCTTTGATGTATGAAGCCGGCTGGAAGCTCCAAATCCTTCAATTCCCCTGTATACAGTTACCCCCGCTAATCCTTCCTTTTTTGCTAATTTTACTATTGCATTAAAAAGGCTTTCGCCGTGCCATTTATCGGATTCACCGATGTAAATTTTCAATAATTTTCCCCTTCCCTGCAATTTCATATTACCATCTCACCTTTTTTACAAAATAAATAGCCTTGCCAAAGTAATACCCAACCATACTCCAAAAAGGCCTAAAAGTAAATTTAAAACAATATTGAGGGCCGCAAGCAAAAACTCTCCTTCAAAAATAAACTGCATAGTTTCATAAGAAAAGGTTGAAAAGGTTGTAAAAGCCCCCATAATACCTGTAGTTAAAAAAATCCGCAGTTTAAAATCAATAATTCCGGCTTCAATACCGGACACCATCACAAAGCCCATTATAAAGCTCCCTAAGATGTTCACAATCAGCGTACCGAAAGGGAAAAACTCTCCAAATAAAGCTGCAGCCCAGCCTGAAAACAAATACCTTAAAATACCTCCAAAAAAGCTGCCTATACCAACTGCGATAATTCTATCCACTATTTTCCCCACCTACCGTTTAAAAAAGATATACATCTGCCCCTATTACACCTACTATTGTGCCTTTTTCGTTTTTAACAGGCGCAGACACCGCAACACATAGTTTATGGGTTGTAGCATCAAAATAAGGATTTGTTATAAACACCTTACCTTTCATCGCTTCTCTAAACCAAGACCTGAATGCAAAATTTTTTGAAATGTGTTGTTCATCAGTAATATATATTAAAGACCCCTCTTGGTTTGCCATGTAAATATTTGCTATAAAAGGCTTGTCTTTTAGGATTTCTTTAAATTCCTTTCTCTGTCTCTCTATATTGAAATTTATAACATAGTCCTTCTTTGAAAGTTCCAAAACCATCTCTTTTGTTCTTTCTATTAATTTATTATGTTCATCACTAAATTTAAAATTCTTTGTAAAAACTTCAAAGGTGGATTTAAGCTCCTCTGCCATCGCAAATATTCTTTCAGCATCCTTTACTATAACATCAATAGAGCTTTTCTGCTCCTGTGTAGAAGCGGAAATCTCTTCCACTCCTGCTGCAGTTTCCTCGGCTACTGCCGCAAGCTCATCTACAGCTTCGGAAACACTTTTTACCTTTTCAACCTGTTTTAAGGTTAAATCATTTATCCTCTGCATTGCACCCCATAAATTATTTATTTCATTGATTATATCATCAAAAGCCTTCTGTGAATCCTTACCTTTTGAAATATTCTGGTCAACCGTTGCTACACTTTTCTTCACTTGTTCTGCAGTAAGCTTTGACTCTTCCTTTATCTTAAAAGAAAGTTCCCTTATTTCCTTCGCTGCATTTCCGGATTGTTCTGCAAGTTTTCTTATTTCTCCCGCAACTACGGCAAAACCTTTACCCTGTTCACCTGCTCTTGCCGCCTCAATTGCAGCATTTAAAGCCAAAAGATTCGTCTGACCGGCAATTTCCGTGATTACATCAACAAAATCGTTTATCTTAACCGTCAGTTCTTCCAATCGTTCCATCATTTCTGAAGATTCCCTGCTTGTTTTTGAAGAAAATTCCAGACCATCAATTAATTCGTTTAATACCCCTTTTGCTTCTTTTGCCTTAACAACAATCTTTTCAAGGCCTTCAGACCCTTTTAAAGTCTCACTGGCGATGTTATCGGAAAGGGAATTCAATTCTCCCATGCTCAGAGTCATGGTCTGAGCAGATTCAGCTTCCTTTGTAGCACCGGCAGCAATTTCATTTACAGAATTAGCTATTTGTTCCGCTGCTGCTCCAATATATTTAACATTACCCGTAAATTTTTCTGCAAAGTAATCTATCTGTTCTGATGTGCGCTCTACGTTTTCAATTAAACCAAGTATTTGCTCAAAAATATGAGCTACCGGCTTGAATAAAAACTCAAATTCCCCTTTCATTTTAGACAATTCGCCAAAAATTGCAATACTCCCGGAAGAAAAATCATGTATTATGGTAGAGAGCCTTTTTAGGGGCTTTAGGAAATTAGTAAAAAATATCCCGCTTACAATAATTATAAAAACCACAGTAAGTATAAAAGGAACTACAATTTTATTAAAAGCTATACCAAAACCTAATAATAATACTGAAAAAACAATTAGAGGAATAATATGTAAAATAGCGATGTAGAATAATTTATAGGGCTTCATAAATATGCACCTCCCTAAATATAACAAATTCGACATCAAGCCATTTTTTCCCTTCATTTGCAAAAAATTTTAATAAGATATTTTTGGACTTTTTGAAAAAAATCTGCTATTATTGATATAGTCAAAAGAATTTTCATAAAATATCTGAAAGGAAGTAAGAAGATGAAAAAATCTTTTTATGTATTTTTATTAATATGCCTGTTTTTTTTAACATCCTGCATGCCGAAACCATCTGTAGAAAAGGCAAAAATCACCCTATACTATGCCAATAAAGACAATGATAAAATTTTAAGCGAAGAAAGGGAAATTACTTTGCAAAAAGGCGAGTCCCTTCCAAAAAGAGCCTTAGAAGAACTTTTAAAAGGGCCGACCAGC
This sequence comes from Thermovenabulum sp., assembly GCF_049701175.1. Classification (GTDB taxonomy): domain Bacteria; phylum Bacillota; class Thermosediminibacteria; order Thermosediminibacterales; family Thermosediminibacteraceae; genus Thermovenabulum. The sequence continues at coordinate 7,234 of NZ_JBNATW010000022.1, read as the reverse complement.
CCCGAATTAAGAAATAATATTCCTGCAGAGACTAAAATATTAGATTTGGACATAAAAGACAAAATAGCAACGGTAAATTTTTCAAAGGAATTTTCACAATTCCCCGGCATAATGGCAGAAAGCTTTGCAATAATTTCTGTAGTAAATACCCTTACGGAATTCCCGGAAATTGAAAAGGTTCATATTTTGGTAGATGGCAAGGAATTGATCGCTCCAAGCGGAATGCCTTACGGATTGCTTAAAAGATATGATTTAGCTTCAATTAACAATTCTATTATGAATAAAACAACTATTACACTATATTTTTCCGATGACGGAGCAAATTATCTCGTGCCAGAATACAGAGAAGTTGTAAAAGATAAACCTCTTGAACAAATTATCGTAGAAGAATTGATAAAAGGCCCGCAACAACCCGGCCACTATAAAACTATCCCCCCGGAAACAAAGCTTCTCTCTATAAAAGTAGAAAACGGTACCGCTGTTGTAAACTTTTCAAAGGAATTAAAAACAAAGCACTGGGGTGGTTCCACGGGTGAAGCGTTCACAATATTTTCTATAGTAAATTCTTTAACAGAACTGCCTGAAATAAAAAAAGTAGAATTCTTAATAGAAGGTAAAAAGGAAGAAACCTTAGCAGGGCATATGATTTTCAACGAACCTTTTACGAGAAATGAGAATATGATAAAAAAATAGGCTCTAAAAAAGAGCCTATTTTTTATATACCTATATTATTTGACAACCCAAAGTTCTCTCGGCTTCTTTTAAAGCAAATTCATGAGCTTTTTCATCAAAAGAAGCTACACCGTCTTTGTATATTTTTACAACATATCCTCTTTCTCTTGCATCCTTAGCAGTATATAAAACACATATATTTGTGCAAACGCCCACAAGATGGATTTCTTCAATGCCTTTTTCCCTTAGATAAAGGTCTAAATCCGTTCCGTAAAAGGCGCTATAACGGCGTTTTTTAATTATTTTTTCTTCATTATTCACTTCAAATTCTTCTATTATTTTACTGCCCCAAGTATTTGCTATACAGTGAGGAGGAAACATTTCAAATTCCTTGTCATCCTTTTCGTGATTGTCACAGACAAAAATAATGGGAAAGGCCATTTGCCTAAATTCAGCAATTTTCCCTTTAATAAAAGGGATTATACTCTTGCCTACCCCGCCTATAAATAAACTCCCCTTCTCATCAATAAAATCATTAAGCATATCAATGACCAGAAGGGCTTTACTCATTATGTTTCCCCCTTTTACTAACTCCTTTTTCAGTTTTATGCTTATATTATCATCTAAATAATAGGTATTGTCAATTAATTGCAATTTTTATTTTTAGTTCCACCCTCTACTATAATCACTGTTGCAGTCCATACACACTTTTTTACCTTCCATCAATCTTATTTTGTTTTCTGCAGCCATTTCACCGCATATTTCGCATTTTACAGACCTAAATATTCTTGCCTTTTCAGGTATATCAAAATGTGGCTTCTTGAACTCAAAAATATCTTCCACTGGAGCGCTTAATAGGTATTTCATTTTTTCTTCCCTGCTCATCTCCTTATCCGATGGTTTTAATACGATCCTAATTCCTTCTTTAGTATCCCTTTTGAAAAACGTAAAAGCCTGCTTTCCTGTACCTCGAAATATCAGGTTTCCCTTTCCCACAGTGCATCCGGCTATTACCTGAACAGCATCGACTCCGCATGCATCGTTTTCGGTAACGCATACAATCTCCTCATCTTTTGAAAATCCTATGTTTAGCTTTTCTTTTGCTGCTTCGCAAGCTCTGAAGCCTATCGCAAGGCCCGGACACTCGTGCCCGTGAAACAAAACACATTTTTCCCATAATTTTTTGTCCATATTTATCCTGGTCATCTAAACTGTGACAAACTTCCCAGTTTAGACGGCTGGGGTATTTTTTACCGCCTTTCAGGTTGTCCCTACCCCAGCAGGCGGTATTTGGGACAACCATAGCCCCTGCCCCAAGAAGCAGGAACTCGCGCCCTTAACCGGGTCTCCCCACTTGCCCTGAATGTAATACTCCCTTCAGGACAGAGACGTCCCTTAATACCCTCTCAGGGGAGAGTGGCGTTACCACCGCTACCTTGAGAACTCGCCAGAGATTATAGCTTGTGCTATAGGCACTAATACTTGTTCCACCCAGAGGTATTAGTGCCTTCCCTGGCTCACTCCCAAGGCTTTTTATCAGTTTTATCGCTCTGTCTATCTCCTTTAGTTGCCTTTTCTTTAGTTGTTTGTTCTTAACCGTTCTCTTTACGTGCTCTTTTAATTCCTCCAATTCGTCAGCATCTAAATCTTTTAGAATTGCCATATACCCTTCGGGAATTTGCTCTTTTAATCCAAGTCCTCTTCTTGCTATGACATACGAAGCTGCTATGTCCTTGCTTATCATATACTGCGGTGCAAACTTCAGCATTCCTATCACTGATGTATAGGCGGGATTAACCTCTATTACTTGTATACCTTTCCTCTTCGCTAAAACCTTGATTTTTTCCAAAAGTGACCTGTAGCTAAAGCTGTGCCTTATCCTCCTTGATTTCCTCCCTGAAAAATCCCCTCTTTTTCCTTTGTCTCTTATGTCCAATCTTTCGATTGCTATTGCTTTTTTCTTTTCTTCTGCTAGCCTTACTATTTCATGAGCATACTGCCATCTATAATATTCCCTCTTATTTGAATTGCCGCTTGTAAGTTCAGGCATCGGTATTCTGCCATAACTTACAAGCTTACCGTTCTCATCTGTTTCTGACCACGCTATGTGGTCCGGATATGCGTTAACATCTATGCCTATAACTCCATTTTCCTTTGTTACCAAAACTTCCGGAAAGTTTTCTTCAATTGTAAAGTAAGCATATACCTTCCCGTTTTTGAGTTTTAGCTCGACGGAATATGGTTCTTCCCTGGTGCTTATTGCTTGTAGTAATTCCTCCCGGCTCTTTCCTTTTTTCCATCCCGCTTGTATCTTGGGATATACATACTTTCTTTCCCCTACGTTTATCCTTAATCTCATACCATATTCATCTATCTCGATCCTTGTATTCAGGTTCCCTTTCTTGCTCTTATCTCCCCTTGAGTAGAGATTGCCTTTCCTTCTTTCTTGCCACTCAAGTTTTAGCTCCTTGTATGCTCTTCCATTTATGTGCCGTTTCTTTAGTTTTTCAAATAGACTCCTGCCGCCAAAGATAACCTTCCTCGGATTCTCTTCCCTTTCTTTGCAAGACTCTAAAACGCTTTTTGCCTTCATTATCGCATCATCTACATACCTCGAATTTAAATTAAAAATCCCTTGAAGTTCTTTTTTTAGTGTATTTCTGCTTTTACCTTCTAAAAGTCTGTTATATGCGAATCTTGCGCAGGATGACCATCTTCTCATAAGGTCTAATACTTCTTGTTTATCTTCTTTACTGTCAAAAACAAGTTTAGCTTGGATTGTTATCATGCTTTTTACCACCTCTTTGCCCGTAAATCCTGGCTGCAAATGATGTAACTATTGCTATTAAGTCTTCTGCTAGTTCTTTGTTTACATCTTCTTCATTTTCCTTTCCATCCAAAACTACAAGCTCTACTCCAAAGCTTTCCATGAAAAACTTGAGATATTCAAATCCAAATCTCGCAAGCCTGTCAGGATATTCCACTACAACTTTCTCAACTTCTCCTCTTTTAATCTTGTTCAAAAGTTTCTGCAGTCCTCTTCTGTTTTCATTTACTCCACTTGCTATCTCAGATATAACCTCATACTGCCAGCTTTGAGAATTAGCATACTCTTCAAGTCTTCTAATCTGATTTTTAAGGTACTCTTCCTGTTTTTTCGTAGACTCCTTTTCCCAGTTTATTAGTGTCCTTCTGCTGATACCATATATCTCCTTAACCTTTTGCACACTTAGTATCATTCAATATCACCCAATCAAAATTATACCTTTTTGCATTATTATTTTCAACTGTTGTGACCTCTTCTACTTATACACTATCGAGTTTAGGAAAGTATGGCTTTATGTCTAACAAGGGGCTACCGTCTATTGCATCTATCCCCCTTACCGTCAAGCGGTTTTCTTCTACTTTTAGCAATTCTACAACGCAAAAAGCAATGGGATTTGGGCGATGAGGCGAGCGACATGCAAAAACACCCTTAATTTGGGACTAACCCCCTTTTGAGATATTTTATTACAAAGGTACTACTAAGGGCAAATTTTGATGTTTTTTAACTGTAACTGGCACTCCATAAACGCAAGAAATGTTCTCAGGTGTCATAATTTCAATTCCTCCACATGCAAAAACTGAGTTATCTTTAAGAAATAGGAATTTGTCAGAAAAACGCAAAGCAAGGTTAATATCATGAATAACCATAATAGCCGCTATATTTTGTTCATATACACATTTTTTGACAATTTGTAAGACTTCTAACTGGTTTTTCAAATCGAGATTATTTGTAGGCTCATCAAGAAGAAGTATTTCAGGCTCTTGAGCTAATGCCCTTGCTATAATAACTTTTTGCAGTTCTCCTCCGCTCAATTCATTAATTTTTCGCAAAGCAAGTTCTTCCAAGTTAAAAACCCTAAGTATATTATTTACTATTTCGAGGTCGTGAGCAGAAACATCCCATTTTATATAAGGTTTTCTTCCCATCAATACGGCCTCAAAAACCGTAAAATTTGTCCCGTCAAGATTATAACTTTCGTACCTTTGAGCAACATAGCCAATTTTTTTGGCTACTTCAAGGCGCGAAAGTTTTAAAACATCTTTCCTATCTATAAAAACCGTTCCTTTTTGAGGCTTTAATATTTTGTTTAAACATTTTAAAAGAGTAGATTTTCCTGCACCGTTATTGCCAAGAATAGAAAGGATTTCTCCTTTTTTTACCTCAAATTTTACCCCTTTTAATACAGGCCTGCTACGGTAAGAGAAATCTATACCGTCAACCTGTAAAATCATCCTTTTACCCCCTTAAATAGAAGGTAAAGAAAAAGTGGCGCTCCTAAAAAGGAAGTAATCGCCCCTACCGGCAAAACCACAGGTGAAATAATAGTTCTCCCCACCGTATCCGATGCAAGGAGCAACAATGCACCCATTACCGCAGAGCCTGGAATAAAATAACGGTGGTCTCCACCGATTAATCTTCTTATAATATGAGGTGCTACAAGACAGATAAAAGCTATTATTCCTAAGAACGAGACAATTATTGAGGTTATTAGTGATGCCACAAACATTCCAGAAATTCTTACCTTTTCTACATCTACACCCAATCCCTTTGCCGTTTCTTCCCCCCCGGTGATTACATTGTAATTCCATCTGTTTAAAAGAAAGTATATAAAAGCTGCACCTATAGCAATTGACATAATACTTAATTCCTTCCACGATGCCCTACCTAAATCGCCAAATGTCCAAAAAACGATTGAGGCCACCTGTACTTCGTTTGCAAAATACTGCAATATAACGGTACCTGCTGAAAATAAAGAACCTAAAGCTACACCTGAAAGCACCATTGCTTCCGGGGAAACCCCTTTTAATTTTGCAAATAAAAGAACTATTACTGTTGAAGCCATAGCACCTATAAGTGCAAAAACCGTAACTAAATAAAAATTATTTATTATAACCGCATCAGCGCCTGTGCTATGGGTGCTCCCAGCCCCAAGGGCGATAATTGCAAACGCCGCACCAAAAGCAGCTCCTTGTGAAATACCTAAGGTAAAAGGAGAAGCAAGAGGATTTCTCAATAGAGTTTGCACCACGCAACCCGCAATAGAAAGTCCTGCACCTGCAACAACAGCTGAAAGCACTCGAGGAAGCCTAATATTCCATATAATTATTTTGTACCGTTCTTCCCCTTTACCTAACAAAGTCATAAATACCTGGCCCGGCGAAAGTTCAGCCGAGCCAGCATTTACAGAATAAATGAAAAGCATTGCAACCATGAGAAAAAGTAAAGCTATTGTATATATTTTCCTTTTGGAATAATTTAAATAATCTTCTTTAGTAAATCTTCTGTATGTATTTACCACATCGTTTTCCCCTTTTTCAATTTTTTATTATTTACCAAATTTAATTATCCATATCCAATTTCTTAAATCCACCGTAGATTTCTGCCATCTGGTTGTAAAGGGGTTTATTTAAGAAAAACTTGTAAATTTCATCAGCCTTTTTTGCAGGATCAATATCATTAAATCTTTCTGGGTATATGACCTTTCCTATCCAGTAAGCATCAGCTATTGCTGTATCGATATTTGTAGTGTAATAGTTATACGGTAAAAATCCATAAACACTTTTTTCCTTAAATGCCTTCAACGAATTGTAAAATTTAGTATTCTTATCATAATCCTGTTTTACCAAATTTAAATTGTTTTCATCGATAAAAATGATATCAGGGTCCCAAGCTATGAGCTTTTCCTTCTCAATCATAATACTTCCCTTCTGCCCTGTTTCATCTGCTACATTCTTAGCATTGACTGCTTTGAAAGGAGGAAAATTCGCCTGGGTACTTTCAATTCCGTGTCCACCCTTCATCCCCAAAGCTCCAACATAAACCTTTGGTTTTTTTTCATCTGGAATATCCTTAGTCCTATTATCAAGATCTTGCTGACACTTCTTTATATATTCCACTACTTCATTTGCCCGTTTCTCTTCTCCGATAATTTTGCCAATAATATTCAATGATTTAAAAACATCCTCGTCAAAAGTAGCAAATTTTCCGTAGCTCAGCACTACTACAGGTATACCTGTTTTGGCCTGAAGCTCATCTGCTTTTGTTTTATCTACCAAATAGGTTACAAATATTACATCAGGTTTTACGCCTGCGAGTTTCTCCGCATCCGGTGCAGAATCAGCTCCTCCTGGTCCTATGACGGGCAGTTCCTTCAACTCCGGATATGCCATTATGTAAGTTCTCCCTGATGAAGGCCATTGTTTTTCTGCATTCTCAACACCTACAACTTTGCTTGCCCCATTCACATAACATACAAGCCTTAAAGCTCCAGGTCCAATTGCTACAATTCTCTTCGCAGGTAAACTTATTTCAACATCCCTTCCTAACATATCGGTTATAACAACACTATTAGAATTAGCTGTATTTTGTGTGTTAGCAGTTTTGGAGCATCCCGCTGTAAGAATCGCAATTAAGCACAAAATTAAAATTAATTTTACAAGGGATTTTTTTGATTTCATCTCAAATCCTCCTCGTATAATATGTTTTAGAAATTATCACAGAACCTTTTTTAGGTTC
>NZ_JBNATW010000021.1:0-45453 GCF_049701175.1 Thermovenabulum sp. | reverse complement strand
AAAAAAAAAAAAAAAAAAAAAAAAAAAAAAAAAAAAAAAAAAAAAAAAAAAAAAAATTTATACTGTAAAGAAGGATTTTGTAAAAAAACGTCGTATTATATTTAACTGAAAAAAATAAGGAAAGATTTATTTAACTAAAAGAAATAGAAAAAGTTTTTATTTTCATAAAAGTAAAAGCTTAGGTTTAAGGGGTGAGGTATTTAGCAGGGGTATAGAAATTTCAAAAAAATTTTTTATTATCATTTGTTCCTATTTACTAATTAGGGAAAGGGGCTTAGAAAATGGTATTTATACAGAAAAATGCAATAAGAAATATATGAAGTTTAATATTTATTTAATATTAAAGAGAAAAAATAGAGGGGGAAAGTCTAAAGATTGGCATGGAGTGTTGTTCTTTCTTTATACTACGTACTTCTTGCTAGGGATAGAGCATCGGCAATTCACTGCAGAAATGTTGCAAAATATTCTTATAATTTAGGGTGTTCGTTGGGGTTAAGCAGTAAAGAGATGAAGGAACTATATGTTGCAGCTTTGCTTCATGATTGCGGAAAAATAGGACTACCAGATAGGCTTTTAAAAACAACAAGGAAATACACCCGTTGGGAAAAACAGATAGTGCAACAGCATGTGGTGATTGGCAGAAATTTGCTATCAAGCCTTGGTTTTTCTAAAGACGTAATTGACGGGGTTTATTATCATCATGAAAGGTATGACGGATTGGGTTATAAGATGGGTTTACAAGGGAATAATATACCCCTTTATGGGAGGATTATAGCGATTGCGGATGCTTTTGATGCTCTTACTAGTAAACGGCCCTATAGGGAGCCGATGCCCGTTATTGAGGCTATCCAGATATTAAATAATTCGAAAGGGCAATTTGATCTTGAGTTGTTGAAAATTTTCTTTCACGATGTTGTGGAAAAATATATGAAACAGCAATGTAGTTAATCTAAGTAAATGGGCGTGACAAAATATCAGAAAACTAAAAATATTACGAAAATACGGAGGTTGTTCAGATATGACAGAAAAAAGTTTTAAGACCCTTGCACCATTAGGTGGCGAGCCAACAGATGCTATAAAGAATAATAAAACCGGAAGTTTTGATACAGAAATACCGAAGTATAATGTTGATAAAAAACAGCTTGAAATGCAGAGGAAAAAGGCTCGAACCTTTGCAAAAAGGCAGCAGGCAGCGGAGAGAATTGCGGCTGCTACTGAAGAGTTGTCATCAGGGGTGGAAGAGGCTTCAGGCGCAGTTGAAGAACTGAGGTCTTCAATGGAACAGATTGCCAGTGGAGCAGAGGAAGCAAGCAAAACTACCCAGGAGTCGCTGGCAGCAATTGAGCAAATAACTAAAGGAGCAGAAAAGGCATCAGAAAATGCACAACGTGCATTAGAACAGGGAAAAGCTATTCAAGTTCTGATTGAGAAAACGGCTGAGGATATAAATAAACTGATAGAAGGAGTCAACAAGGCATCATCTAAAAACGAGGAGTCAGCAAGGCTTATAGCTCAGCTGGAAAAACAGGCAGAAAACATAGGAAATATAATTAAAACTGTCGTCAGGATAGCTGATCAGACTAATTTGCTGGCGTTGAATGCAGCGATAGAAGCAGCGCGGGCTGGAGAACACGGCAAGGGATTTGCCGTGGTTGCTGATGAAGTAAGGATATTAGCAGAGACTTCAGAAAAGGCTGCTAATGATATAAGAGAGGTTGTAAATAACATTCAGCAAGAGGTAAAGGTTGTTGTAGATGCCATTAATGAATCAGCGGCCAAAGCGCGCTCACAGGTGGAGAAAGGAAAAGTAATAAGTGAAGAGCTGATTAATGTTATCAAAGTTTTAGAAGAAGTCATAAAAGCAGCAGCCAAAGTGAATGATCTTAGCAGAGAATCTTTGCAGGCTGTGCAGGAATTCCAAAAAGGGGCTGAAATAATTGCGAGCGGTGCTGAGGAGCAGGCAAAAGCGACACAGGAGTCCTTGCAGGCAATAGAACAGCAAACAAGGGCCCTTTCTGACATAAGCCAGGCGGCATCGGATCTTGCTGAGATGGCGGAAGAATTGAAAACTTCTACTGATACTCAAAAATCGGCTGAAAGCCTTGCAGCTGCCGCTGAGGAACTTTCTGCTGCCATTGAAGAATCAAGCAAATCGGCAGACCAGATCATGGTAGCGCTTTCGCAAATATCTAAGGGTAGTGAACAGCAGGCGGCAGCGGCTGAAGAATCTGCTGGAGCTGCTATGCAGATAGAGAAAGGAATGAAGACAATCAGTGAACAGGCTGAAGTTTCTCTTAATAAAATTAAAGAACTCTCAGAATTACTAGCAAGCAATAAAGCAAAAGTTAATGAACTGATTTCTGGTATTTTAGAAGCAGCAAATGAAAATAAGGTTAATATCGAAAAAATAAAGGCATTGGAATTAAGCGCCAAGAAAATCGATAAAATCGTAGATACCATTGTTACCGTTGGTATTCAAACAAATATGCTTGCTGTCAGCGGAGCAATAGAGGCGGCAAGGGCAGGAGAATATGGCAAAGGTTTTGCAGTTGTCGCTTCAGATATCAGAAATTTAGCTCAGGACAGTGCAAACAATGCAGAGCAGATAAAAGAGCTTGTTAGGTCTATACAGGAACAGATAAAGATTGTATTGATGGATACGGAAGAAATAGGTGAGTTTACAGTTCAGGAGGTAGAAAAAGCGAAAAAGACGTTAAAGGACTTAGAAGAAATAGATAGAGAAATGAAAGTTATAGCAAAGGGAACGGAGGAGATTGCGGAAGAAGCCAAACAGAGTGTATTGGCCATTGAGGAAGTAAGAAAGGGCACTGATCAGATTGCGGCTGCTGCGGAAGAAGCGTCAAGGGCAGCACAGGAAGCAGCTACAGCAGGAAAACAGCAGGCGGAAGGTATAAGAGAGCTCGCAAGAGCCATAGAAGAGATAGCAGCATTGGCGGATGAACTGCAGCAGTTTTGAGGATAGGGTGATGTTTTATGGAATCAATAATCACAAACGAAAGGTCGATTGACAACAGCAGCCAGTACATTACCTTCTATTTGGGCAATGAGATGTACGGGGTTGCCATACAGTATCTGCAGGAGATAATAAGGGTCCCGGAGGTGGTGAAGGTCCCACGTGTTCCATTGTATATTAGGGGGCTTGCTAACCTCCGGGGGACTATTCTGACAATATTGGATTCTCGGCAGCGCTTGGGACTTGCGAAAGAGGAAGATACTGAAGCGACAAGGGTAATTGTCCTAACTGCAGAGGGTAAAAAAATCGGGTGCGTAGTGGACCGGGTGGTAGGAGTAATATCTATTCGAAGAGATGAAGTAGAAGAAATATCAGGAGAAGAAGTAAATAAGAATTTTCTTGAAGGTATCGCAAGGATTGAAGGCGGCAAGAAGCTGATTATGTTGCTGGATGCTAAGCAGTTCCTTAACTCAAAGGATGGAGAAATTACTAAAAAAAATTTATTTAACAAAGCTGTTGTTTCCGAAAAATATGAAAAAGGTAATGAATCTCTCAATGAAGAGCAGCTACAGATGATCAGCTTTAAGATAGGCGATGAAGAATATGGAATTGAAGTGACGAATGTCCAAGAAATAGTCCGCTTTTCTGACGAAATCAGCGAAGTACCCAATTCACCTGATTATATTCTTGGAATTATTTCCTTGCGCAATAGGGTATTGCCTATTGTGAGCCTTAGGCGGCTGTTTAATATGGAGGAATGTGCTTTTGATGAGAGGTCAAGGATAATAGTGGTTAATATAGACGAAGGAGACTACTCGTATAAAGTTGGATTTAGAGTTGATATAGTTTCAGAGGTGTTACGCATTCCAAAGGGTTCAATTGAACCGGTACCGCCGCTTTTAAAAGACAAAGACAGTGAGGAGATAAGCGGAATATGCAAACTTAACGGGGGTAGTCGCCTGATTTATTTACTTGATCCTAAAAAGGTACTTTCCCACAGGCTGAAAGAAAGCGCTGATATATTACGGTCTTGCGAGGATGATGATAGAATGGAAGTTGTTAATGAGAGTGATAAAGAGGAACAGCTCGTAAGTTTTATGGTGGCAGGTATAGAATGTGCGTTCCCCATAGAAGACGTGAGGGAGATAATAAGGCTAACTGATATAGTGGCAGTTCCAAAGGCACCGGATTTTGTGGAAGGTGTTATTAATCTGAGGGGTGTAATTGTTCCCGTGATTGATCTGCGGAAGAAGTTTGGATTAGAGGGAAGTAGAAGGGGTGAACATAACAGAATAGTGATCGTCGAGATTTCAGGCAAGCGCACCGGACTCATTGTAGATTCGGTCAAAGAAGTTCTAAAGGTGAAACGATCTCAGATAGAAATCACGCCCGAAATTCTAATGCATGAGATAGAACAGAGGTTTATCAGAGGGATTGTAAAATTTGATAGATCAAACAGGATGATAATTTTACTCTCCGCGGAAGAAGTCTTATCGGGGAAAGAAAAAAAAGAACTTATGGAAATTAACGAAGCAAAAGGAGAGTAATTATTAAATATGGAGAAAAAAATTCGCGTGCTTGTAGCGGATGACTCCGCTTTCATGCGCAGATGCTTGAAAGATATACTTGAGAGTGAAGAAGATATAGAGGTTATTGATACGGCCCGAGATGGTCGTGAGGCAGTGGAAAAGACAATTAAACTTTACCCTGATGTTGTTACTCTTGACATAAATATGCCAAATATGGATGGTCTTACGGCCCTGCAGCATATTATGTCTATTGCGCCTTGTCCTGTTGTGATTGTTTCGTCCCTCACTACGGAAGGAGCCTTAACCACTTTTGAGGCTCTTGAGCTTGGTGCTTTTGATTTTGTAGCAAAGCCCGGGGGTACGGTTTCGCTGGGAATAAAACAGCTGGCGACTGAAATTGTGACAAAGGTGAGAGGGGCTGCATATTCAAAGAAGAAACTGATAGGTCGTGCCGGCTTTTCAAGAAAACCTGCCGGTGAAATAAAAAGACACAATGAGCATGAGAGGATAAATGAGGTCAAAAATTTTAAAGATGAAGTTGTTGTGGTAATTGGAGTTTCAACCGGAGGGCCGAAAACCCTGATGGAGATATTGCCGTATCTTCCTTCCGACTTTCCGGGGGCAGTGCTGGTTGTTCAGCATATGCCCCCGACATTCACAGAATCTTTTGCAAAGCGCCTTGACCACTACTGCAATTTGCCTGTCAAGGAGGCAAGTGATGGAGCACCTGTAAAGCCCGGGACTATTACCATAGCAAAAGGCGGATGGCATCTTGCAGTAGAACGGGATTCAGCAAATTCGGGACTTAGGATGAGATTAACCAACCAGCCTGAAGAGGCGCTATACAAGCCCTCTGTTAATGTAACCATGAAATCGGTGATAGAAAATGTAAATGGCCGGAATATTGTAGGCGTTCTGCTGACCGGTATGGGTGATGATGGGGCCGATATGATGGTAGAGATAAGGAAAAGGGGCGGTTTGACTATAGCTGAATCGGAGGAAACGGCCGTAGTTTATGGTATGCCTAAGGCAGCAATAGAACGTGGCGGAGCAGAAATAATTGCGCCTGCATATAAAATCAGCGATATTTTAATAAAGAAGGTGAGAGAATATGCAAGAGTCACACATAAATGAACTATTAAATTTAATGAAAAAAGGCAGAAGTGAAAACGAACGCATAATGGCGGTGCTTGATCTTGGAGAAGCCACAGGCGAAAGAGTTGTAAAAGCTCTTGCAAAACAGCTTGAGGTGGAAACGAGCAGGGTAGTCCAAGAGGCAATAGTTAGTTCCCTTATTAAAATAGGAGATAAATATGTGGCAGAATCCGCAGCTGAGTTTTTAAAAAGTGATGATGCATATATTAGAAACGCAGGAGTTGAAATACTATCAGTTATAGGTGATTCAGCCCTTGAAGTCCTCGAAAAAATGATTAAATACCCTGACAAAGATGTACGTCAGTTAGCGGTTAATGCTGTGGGAGAAAGTAATCTTAAAAAATCGCCGATGCTTTTAAGAAAAGTGATAGAGGAAGATGAAGAAGAGAACGTGGTGGCAGCGGCAATTGAATATTTGGGCGAAATTGGCAGCAGTGAAGAAGATAGAAAAGTAATAATGCAAGCTGCCAGTCGCTTTTCCAGTCCATTTTTTGATTATACTGTGAAAATTGCACTGAAAAAACTGGCAGAATCGAAATGAGGTGCAGAAGTGACTGCGGAAGAATTTATCAAGTTGAGAGAACTTTATTTACAGGAAGACCGGGATTTATTTTGAAGAGCATAAAATGTATTACGTTAGGAACAGGGTAGAGAGCCGTATTAAAGCAACAGGACATGAAAATTTTAGAAGTTATTTTACGTGGATGAGGTTTGATGTAACGGGGCGAGAACTTCAAGAATTGGTGAACCTTTTGACAGTAAATGAGACTTATTTCTTCAGAGAATATTATCAATTGAAGTGTTTTGCCGAAGAAGTTTTACCTGAGATTATTGACAGAAAGTGCGAGGAAAAGGTGCGGATGATTCGGGTATGGTCTGCCGGGTGTTCTACGGGCGAAGAACCGTATACGCTTGCCATAATTATGGAAGAAATGTTGGAAGGTATAGAAAGAGTAATGTGGGAAGTGCATGCAACAGATATCAACACAGAGGTACTGGAAAAAGCTGAAATGGGTATTTATTCCTCAAGATCCGTCAGACTGGTGCCCGAAGAGTACAAAAAGCGGTATTTTATACAACACGGTGAATTATATGAAGTAATCCCGGAGCTTCGAAATAAGGTTAAATTCTACCAGCTTAATTTAATGGATGCGGTGGCAATGCGGAAAATGGTGGGTTTTGATGTGATTTTTTGCCGAAATGTTTTAATTTATTTTGATGACGCATCGCGGAGGCAGGTGGCCCTTTACTTTTATGAAGCCTTGGCAGAAGGTGGCTATATATTTCTGGGCCATTCAGAGTCTATGAGCCGTATAACTCCTATATTTAAGCTGCGCCGCTTTAAAAATGCATTTGTATACCAGAAATGAGGTGAAAAAAGGTTTATGAAACCTTGGGTATTGATTGTGGATGATTCAGCTTCTGTCCGAGGCTTTCATGGTGCGATACTTCGGAATGCTGGGTTTGAGGTTGAAGAAGCCGCCAACGGCTATGAAGCTCTGGAAAAATATTATATGAAGAAATTTGATCTTTTACTGGTTGATGTGAATATGCCTAAGATGCACGGGTACGAGCTTATAAGACAGATAAGAAAAGAGAATCTTTACGGTTTTGTTCCTGTGATTGTTATATCTACTGAGTCAGGGAAGAATGATTATTTGGAGGCGTTCCGAGTTGAAGCAAATCTTTATTTAGAAAAGCCTGTTGATCCGATTTATCTACAGCTTTCCGCAAAGATGCTGACAGGGATGAGGTAGGGATGAGAAAAATGATTAGTGGGGAAAAAGATTTGATAAAAACTGCAAAGGAACTTCTTGACAATATAGGTTTTTTTGTACTTGCAATGGAAAATGCTGATGAAAAAGATAAGGCAGCAAAGCATATTTTAAGCAGATTGGAGAGCCTAATGGAGTTATATAGGGCATACGATTTAGAAGAACTGTGTTCTTTTGTCGAGAATTTAAAAAAATTAATAAAGGAAATAGCTTTAAAGGATAAGCTTATTGATGCCGAACTTACTGATTTCATGTTGGATGTTTTTGAGAGGATAATGAGTTTAGTAGAAAGTGCTGAAAAAGAAGGGTTTGACATTTTGAAAAAGCCAGAGCTAAAAGAACTTGAGAATAAGATATCTGATTATTTAAATGATATGGAAAAAATACTTTATATACCTGTGGCTCATACTGATGATACGCTGTATACAATCCCGCCAGATAATAAAAAGTTTTTAAGGGAATTGTTGCATAAGGGCGGGGATATATATGAAGTATCCATACAGGCAGTGGGCTCCGGCGCAATGGAAGTTGACATAGTTGGAATCTTTTGCAGGTTGAGAGAAATAGGAGAGGTTGCCCATATTGCTGCTGACAACCGAAACTTGCCTTCTCTTAAGGATTTTGATCCCTCTGTCCCATATGTATCGCTGAATTTTGTAGTTGTGACCGATAAAAGTGCTAAGGAAATAGAAGAAGCGATTTGGGAAATAGCAGGAACTGAAAGTAATATAAGATTGCTTGTATCTCCCGTATTTCCAGATGCAGTTATGGATATTCCAGAACCAGAAAATAGTTCTATAGCCAATTCTACTGGAGAAGATAAAGTTAATGAAGTATTAGATTTGGTCCTTTCCCAGCAGGAATTATTTTATCAAGTTGCCGATACACCAGAAGAACGGCGCCGGAGGGGAGATATGGTTATGAACGTGCTACAGAAGGTTGCCGAATACATGGGGTGGATCACAAAAGGACAAAATTTAATTGAAGCATTTAAGAAAAGTAAGAGTATATGGCACGAGAAATTTTCAATGCTTATTAACTTGGTGAACAAGGATGAAGAAAAAAGCTTCGAGAAAGATGATTCAAATGTCAAAAAACTACCGGTTATAGAAAATAACATAGAAAAGAAAATAGAAAACAGAGAGGAAAAAATTTCTATAAGAACAGAAGAAGATAAAAATGGCCTTTCGGAAATTGAAATTACAAAAACCTTGAAGGTAGAGCAGGCCAAGGTAGACGAGCTTATGAATCTGATTGGGGAACTGATTGTGGTAAACAACGGGCTTTCTTACATGATAAGAAAAATTGAAATGAAATATGGTTTATCTGAAATAACAAGAGAGCTTAAAGAACAACAGGTTTTTCTAAAAAGAATAGGGAAAGATTTGCAGGATATAGTTATGAGCTTTAGGCTCTTTCCTATACGCTATATCTTCGATCGCTTCCCGCGGATGGTTCGAGAAATAAGCAAGAAATTGAACAAAAAGGTGCGTTTCGTAACTGAAGGTGAAGAGACACAAATAGATAAAAATATCGTAACAGCACTTTACGAACCAATGCTGCACATTATAAGGAATGCAATAGATCATGGGATTGAAGAACCAGAAGAACGTTTGAAAGCCGGCAAACCTGAAGAAGGAACGCTGATTCTCAGAGCTCAGCGAATAGGAGATAAGGTTTTGATTGAGGCAAAGGACGATGGCCGCGGCATCGATCCTAATGTAGTTCTGGCTAAAGCTGTTGAAAAAGGTTTTATATCTGTTGAGGAAGCAGAAAAAATGGATGTTGAAAGAGCCTTAGAGCTTTTGTTCATCCCTGGTTTCAGCACATCGGATGCTGTAACCGAGCTGTCCGGTAGAGGAGTGGGGATGGACGTAATAAAAGATACAGTGAAAAAACTGGGCGGCAATGTGCGTTTGGTCAGCAAAGTAGGTATGGGAACTTCTGTGTTTATGGAATTTCCAGTGACAATGGCTACGTCGAGAGTACTGCTGGTTACTCTGTTAGGGCAGTATTATGCTTTTCCTCTCGAGAGCGTGCGCGAACTGGTAAAGATTAAGCCTCATGATATAAAGAGGATGAAACAAAGAGAGATTGTCGTTTTAAGGGAAGAAATAATGCCCCTATTGAGGCTAAAGGAGCTTATAGGTATTCAAACAGGGAAAGACAACGAAGGTGGGTTTGAAGAGTATCCCCTTGTTGTATTAAACAGCGGTATGGCGGTTATGGTGGATGAATTTATTGGTGAGCAGGAAATTATCGTAAGGCCTCTCCCGGAAGAACTTTCATCTGCTGCATGCTTTTTAGGTGCAGACATATTGGGAGATGGTAACATTGTCCTTGTTTTAAACCCTGATGAACTTAGCGGAGGGATTTAAATGACTTGGAATTACCTTGATGCTTATATTGAAGAAACAAAAGAGCAGTTTTCCAGATTAGAACAACTGTTTCTTGAAATGGAACAAAATCCTCATCAATCAGATGTCCTGAATGAAATTTTCAGGATTATGCATACATTAAAAGGTTCATCTGCCACTATGGGCTTTGGCGAGGTTGCAGATTTTTGCCACAATTTAGAAAACCTTTTTGACAACCTGCGGAAAGATAAGATAATCGTAAATGGTGATCTTATAGATACTTTATTTGAAAGCCTCGATACGCTGAAAAATATGGTAAGTGCAGTTATTAAAGGAGAAGCCTATGAGAGCAATGCGGAAAAATTAATAGAAATTATAAACAGCTATATAAATGGGGATTCGAGTAAAACAATTGACAATCCGAGTGAAAATGCTTTATGGAAGGTATCTATAAAAATAAGCAGCGATTGTCCTATGAAAACTGCTCGCGCCATGGTAATTGAAAAATATATTGAAGAGATAAGCAATGTGGTAAACATCGAGCCTTCTTTTGACTTGCTGGCAACTGGACAAGTAGAATGCGAAGAAATATCAGCAGTAATCAAAATCCAAAGAAATATTGAAAATGTAGTTTTGGAATTGAAAAATTTGCAGGACGTTGCAAATGTTGACATAAGACAGTTTAATAAAGATGATGCCTCCTTGAATGATATAAAAATCAATTTGAACAAGTCATATAATCTAGAGGAACTTAAACGTATAAAAGAAGACCTAATTCACTCTGATGAAGTAAAACTGGAGATTGGCGAAAGGTGCATTATGAATCTTGGATTATTACAGCTTATACTTGCTGCACGCAAGGAAAATAAAGTGATTCGTTGTGAAAAAGGCGGAGGTCCTGTCGTCAAAATGTTAAAATTGATGGGGGTATTTTAATATGTTTATTGCGGCCGCGGTTATGCTTCGCGGCTTTATTTTTTTTTAGGAAATCAATATCTACAGGTAATTGATATACACCAATTGTAGTGTTATGATATATTAACAAATCGGTTACATAAAGTGGTGGTGAGAATAATGGGTATAACTGTAAGAGAGGCTCTACAAATTGGTGGATTAAAAAATGCTAAAGTAATAGCAGGAGAAAAAGGTCTTGATAGGATAATAAATTTTGTTTTGGTTATGGATGTTCCAGATGCTTCAAAATGGATAAGAGGCAATGAATTATTATTGACCTCAGGGTATATTTTTAAAAATAATCCAGATATTTTTGAAAATATAATATTGGAATTAGATGAAAAAAACTGTGCAGCACTTGCAATAAAAATTGGACGTTTTATAGATACTCTTCCTGATAGTATTATAGAAAAAGCAAATAAAAAGAATTTTCCTATAATTGAATTGCCTATTTATATTTCTTGGCATGATGTGATAAACCCACTATTATTAGAGATATTAAATAAAGAAGTACTAACGATTAAACGTTCTCAGGAGATACACAGTGAATTTATGAAAATTGCTTTAAATGGTGAAGGATTAGATGAAATAGCTAAAGCATTATCTTATTTGTTAAAATGTATTGTTTTTATAGAAGATGAAAACTTTAATATTTTGGCATATTATTATAATATTCCAATAGAAGACTGGTTTAAAGAGATAATAAAAGCAGGCAAACTATCTAATGAAGTTATTGAGGAAATGGAAAAAAAAGGTATAATAAATCAAGTAAAAACTTATAAAAAACCTGTGTTATTGAATGTAAATAAAGAAATGAGAGGAATATATACAAGAATTTTAGCCCCTATATTTGTAAAAAACGAAATTTGTGGATATATTGATGTATTTAAAAATTGTATTGATTTTGACAAATTGGATTTAATAGCTATTGAACAAGCAACAACTGTCGCAACAATAGAAATTATGAAAAAACAAGAAATTATGCAAGCAGAAGGAAAAGCAAAAAAAGAATTTTTTGAAAACCTTCTTTTAGGAAATATTAAAGATTCAATGGAAATAAAAAAAATGTTAAGACATTACAATATCAACCTACGAGGGGATATTGCAATTATTATTATTAATATGAGTTATGAAAACGCAATAAAAATAGAAAAAGAAGATTTTAGGTCCATAACGAATGTTTTAATGTCTTATTTCCAACCGAGTAACTTTGTAATTTTGAGAAGAAGTGAGGATGTAATATTAATAGTTGGCTTGGAGGGGAAAACTGAAAAAAAAGATGATAAAGTTTATTCTTTGTGTAAAATTCTTCTTAAAAATTTAGGGAATATGAATGATATAACATTTGGGATAAGTGATTATCATGCAAATTTAACTGAAATTTCAGAAGGATATAAAGAAGCTAAAAGAACGTTAGAATTAATGAAAGTTTTAAAAAATAAGAAAGAAAAAATTGTATTTTATAAAGAAATATGGATCTATGATTTTTTGCTTAATATTGATAAAGAGAATTTAAAAAAGTATTGTGATAAAAAACTTCTAAGGGTTCTTGAATATGATGCAACTAATAGAGGAGAAGATCTTTTTCATACATTAGAGGTTTTTCTTGATTGTATGGGCAGACATAATCTGGCTGCGGAAAAGCTTTTTATTCACCGAAATACTTTAAATTATAGGTTAAACAAAATCAGGGAGATACTCGATTGTGACTTAAATGATCCTTTTACCAGGCTGAAAATAGAAATAGGTTTGAAAATAGTTAATTTATTATATAAATATTAATTTATAGTTTCTTCATTGGGCATGATGCACAATGAAGATTTATTTTTTTTGGAATTAATGCAATATAATAAAAATATTTTATTGTGCTATTATTTAAATTGATAGTAATGCAACAATATTAAAAAAATAATATAATAATAACCTAACATAGAAAGGGGGACTAAAATGATATTAGACATCATCGTGCCCGTATCTACAGATATTTGGAACGAAAAAGTGAAATTTGAAGCTGAAAGGATAAAAAGCTCAGACATACAGGTACGAGTTTCCGAATTAAAAAAAGGCCCGGTATCTATAGAGTCAGAATATGATGAAGTATTTGCAAGCCCGTATGTCGTTTCCCTTGCGGAAGAATTAGAAATGAATGGCTCAAATGGAATAATAATATATTGTTTTGGAGAACCTGGATTACATGCATGTAAGGAAAAATTAAATGTACCGGTAGTAGGAATAAGAGAAGCTGCTGTCTCTATGGCAAAAATTTTGGGTGATAGAATTGGCATTATTTCGACTATAAAAAGTGCTGTCCCGAGACATGTCAGGACTTTAAAACATGAGGTACATAAAATTGTGGCTGTAGATATGCCTGTATTGAATTTTGTAAATGTTACCGAACTGGAAAAACGAATAGAATTGAAAATTCAGGAATTACTAAAATGCGAGTGTGATGTAATAATTTTAGGATGCGGGTCTATGTTGAATATAGACATAAATAAAATGCAAAATGAATATGGTGTACCAATCGTTATTCCGCTCAATGCCGCCGTAGCCGTTTGCGAATATTTAATGAAAAACAATTTAAAGCAAAGCAAACGGGCTTATCCTTTCCCACCAGTTAAAGAAATCAAATCATAGAATTATTTTGTAATACGAAATAAAAAACACTTTCGAAAAAAGGAGCGATATAATGGAAGATATTCTTAATACTAAAATAGACGAATATTTTGATGAGATGGTGAAGAATCTTCAAGAATTTATAAAAATACCAAGTGTTTTAGACGAAGCAAAGGCCAATGAAAATTTTCCCTTTGGGCCCAAAATCGATGAGGCGCTTAGATGGATATTAAATAAAGGTTATGAATTTGGATTTAAAACAAAAAACTTAGATGGCTACGCGGGATACGTTGAGATAGGAAACGGCCCGAAAATGGTAGGAATTTTGAGCCATATAGACGTAGTCCCGGCAGGGGCGGGTTGGTCGGTGGACCCATATGGCGGCGAGGTTAAGGATGGGAAAATTTACGGCCGGGGCTCCATCGATGATAAAGGACCTACTGTCGCCGTATTGTATGCCTTAAAGGCGATTAAAGAGTCTAATTTACCAGTTTCAAAAAGAGCACGGCTTATAATAGGAACCGATGAAGAGACCGGCGCAAGATGCATAAAGTATTATCTTGAAAAGGAAGAACTGCCAATATGCGGTTTTTCTCCTGATGCAGAATTCCCAATAATAAATGCGGAAAAAGGTATTCTACGCTTTGAACTGAGAAAGCATTTCAATGGGATACAAAATGCCGAGGTATATTTGAAAAGATTAAAGGGTGGAACCCGTGTAAATGTGGTACCTGATGAGGCGGAAGCTTTGATATACGGTATAACTTTAAAAGAACTGGCGTTGAAAATTAAAGAAGAAAAACTTGAAAAGAAGGTAAAAGTAGAGGAGACTCCCGAAGGAATACTAATAAAAGCGAAAGGAATTTCTGCACATGCCAGTTACCCGGAGGATGGCGAAAATGCAATACAAATACTTTTTAACTTCCTGAGCCGGATTGATTTGGGGGGCAGTGAAGCAAAAGAATTCATAACCTCAATAGTGGCTAAATTGAATATGGAAGTAGACGGAAAAACTCTTGGAATATCCTGCAGTGACGAGATTTCGGGAAATTTGACTATAAATTTAGGGGTAGCGGATTTTGATGAAAAGAGGGGAAGCCTTAAGTTTGACATAAGGTATCCGGTAACGATAGACGGCGATGAAATAATCGAAAAACTTAAGAAAGCTTTCGATGATTTGGGAGCAGAATTTATAGTAAACCAGCATAAATTGCCTCTATACGTTGAACCAGAAACTGATTTTATAAAGAAGCTGCAATATGTATATAAAGAAATGACTGGAGATGAACCAAAGCTACTCTCGATAGGAGGAGGTACATACTGTAGGTATGTAAAAAACACTGTTTCCTTTGGCCCTGTATTTCCAGGCCAAAAAGAACTAGCACATCAAAAAGATGAATATATTTCTCTGGAAGATTTAAAAAAGATAGCAAAAATTTATGCTCAGGCTATTTATGAATTAATAAAATAGCTAATATCAAAGGTTTAAAAAAATGATTTGATTGGTAGATATAATAAATATTTTGGCGAACTGTTAGAAACGATAACAAGGGTAGATTATGATCAGACGGCATCTTGCTAAAACCTACTATAATTTTAGACGGAAAAATATTTGAAGAAAATGGTATATACCAATTGCCAGAAGTAAAAGAAATATGTAAAAGGTTAAATGTGCCGGGGTATTAAGATAATCGAAGAAAATTTAACATAATTTTTAATTTTGTATTCTAATGCTAAAATTACATATTTATATTAAAACTATTATGAAAGGAAGGGAATTTTTATGGAACTAAACATAGGGATTGAAACGAGAGATGAATTTTTATCCTTAGAACTTGCAAAAAGTGCAAGAAAATTAGTAGAAGATATAATGCTGGTAAAAGAGGGTGAAGAAGTAGTAATTACAGGAGATACTTCCTCAGATAGGCGAGTTATAGAAGAAGTGGCTAAGGCAGCGTATGCGGCAGGAGCTATACCTACGGTAGTCTGGTATGATACAAGACCTACCGCTGTAGTAGAACCTCCAAGAGCAGTTGCGGGAGCAGTAAAAAATGCAGATGTGTGGATAGAATTTTCATATGCATATATACTACATACTTTAGCATGGAAAGAAGCTTTGAATAACGGATGTAGGTATATATGCTTAACGGGAATGGATACGTTAATGATGGTCAATACAATCGGTAGGGTTAATTATCCTAAAATGTTAGAATTAGGTGAAAAATTAAGGAGTTTAGTTGAGCAAGCAGATGAGGTTATAGTAAAGAGTCCATCGGGTACGAATCTTATAGCCTATAATAGGGGCAGAAAAGTAAGGCAGTCAGGCAAGTTAGCTGATACAAAAGGAGAGCCCATCATGTTAGGAGGGCAAGTATCATGGTGCCCTGTAGAAGAGACGATAAATGGTACTTTAGTTTTTGATGGAGCATTATGGCCACCCGCAGAGCTTGGACTTTTAAAGAATCCAGTGAAGTTAACATTAGAAAAAGGAGTAGTTACGAAAATTGAAGGAGGGATAGAAGCAGAAATTTTTGAAAGATGGCTTAAAAGCTTTAATGATCCAACGATGTATTGGCTTGCACATTATTCCTTAGGTTTTAACCCTGGGGTTACAAGGCCGACAGGCAGGATAGTAGAAGATGAAAGAGTTTTTGGGTGTATTGAAATGGGGATAGGAAGTCAAGGTCCGCAAATTAGAGGAAAAACGTGGAAGAGTGCTTCACATACTGATGGTATTGTTTTAAATCCAACAATTATTTTGGACGGTGTAGTAATTGAGGAAAATGGGAAATACGTTCATCCAGAGTTAGTAAAGATCTGCAAAGAGTTAGGAGTTAGTGGCTATTAAATAGTTAAATAACAATGTGTTTTGAAGTTTTGGAAAAAATAGCGAATTATTAAATACTTAATTTTTCCTCTAAATTAAGGGCCCATATTGCATTAGGGAGGTGGTAAGGCTAAATAAAAAAATCTAAAAAATAAGAAGGAGGGGTAAAATGACTGATATTCCAGAAGCAATGGTTGAAAAGGAAAGTTTTGATGAAGAGCATCCAGTAATAAAAAAGTATATTGAGCTTCCTCAGCCTAAGGTTACGGAACCTTTAACACTATTGTTGATTTTGATTACAGGAGCTTTAGGCGCAATTATTGGTCTCGAATTAATAACCCGCCTTGGTATAACAGCTAATACATCGATAATTGGAGCGCTGGTCGCTATTGGTTTAGGTGCAATACCTGTTAATTTGTTTTCTACTTATAAGAATATATATAGACAAAACCTTATTCAAACTTCTATATCAGCTGCAACTTTTGGTGCTGGTAATGCTTTGTTGCTATCAATGGGCACAGTTTGGCTTTTAGGTAGACAGGATGTTATAGTTCCCATGTTCATAGGAGCTTTAATTGGAATGATAGTAGATATAACGATGATGTATTGGGCTTTTGATACTCCAGCTTTTCCAGCTTCGGAAACTTGGCCACCAGGTATTGCTACTGCAGAAACTTTATTTGCTGCTGCTGAAGGTGGAAGAAGGGCACTACTTTTAGTAGTAGGAGCTATTATAGGAGCAATAGGGCAATCTTTTAAAATTCCAATGGATGTATTTGGTGTAGCGTGGATAGGTAATGTTTGGGCACTAGCAATGTTTGGAGTAGGATTGATTTTACGCGGTTATTCTCAACAATTGTTTGGAGTAGATATAAATAAATTGTATGTTCCTCATGGCATAATGATAGGAGCTGGTGTCGTTGCTTTAATTCAAATTTATTTGATTATAAAAGGAAAGAGGTTAGTAAAACATTCAGAAAAAACAGAAATCAACACTACAAGAACATCTAAAGATATTTCATTTGCATTGAGGAATGGTTTTATTCTTTATGTTGCGGGAGCATTATTATTGGGTATAATTGGCAAATTAACATATGAAATGAGCTTTATAATGTTACTTGTTTGGGTTGTTTATGCGGCTATTGCAGCTTTAGTTTCTGAACTTATGGTAGGTATTTCAGCGATGCATGCGGGGTGGTTCCCGGCTTTTGCAACAGCTTTAATATTCTTGGTTATAGGAATGTTAATGGGCTTTCCTCCACTTGCTTTAGCCTTGTTGGTAGGATATACAGCATGTACAGGACCGGCGTTTGCGGATATGGGTTACGACTTAAAAACAGGGTGGCTTATACGTGGTAAAGGAAAGTATAGGGAAATAGAAATTGAAGGAAGAAAACAACAATACTTTGCTGAGTTGATCGGTGCTTTTATTGCATTTGTAATAGTAGCGATTAGTTATAGTAGTTATTTTACAAAAGATTTGTTTCCGCCTGTTGATAGGGTTTTTGCAGCAACTATACAAGCCGGGGCTCAGCCGGGCCTTCTTAAAACATTGATACTTTGGGCAGTTGTCGGAGGAGTAATTCAGTTCTTAGGAGGAGCTGAAAAACAAATCGGGATATTATTTGCAACAGGACTTCTTATAAAAAATCCGAATGCGGGTATCGCAGTATTAATTGCTCTTTTAATAAGAATAATTTTACTTAGAGCTTTTGGTAAAAAGATAGAGTCTTCTTTATATGTAACAGCAGCAGGATTCATTGCAGGTTCAACTTTATACAGTTTCTTTACCAGCACATTGAGTGTTTTTGGTAAAAAGAAGTAAATACCAGCCATTTTGGCTGGTATTTACTTTGAAGCTTATATTATTACAAGGAGGCAATTAAAAATGAATAAAATAAAGGTAGGTCTTATTCGAGTATTCACAACTTCTGATGAAAATATATTAAATGCCCATGCAAATTTACTTTTAAGCAATTTTAAAAATATGGATATCGAAACAAAGTGCATTCCTGACCAGCCTGAGGGAATTCATGATGATGAAACAGAAAAAATTGCAGTGCCCAAAATAGTTAACCTTGCCAAAGAGTTTGAAAGCAAAGGTGTCGATGTAATTTTTATAAGCTGCGCTGCTGATCCTGGTGTGGAAGAATGCCGTAAACTGCTACGCATTCCTGTAATAGGAGCTGGTTCTGCATGTGCTGCTCTGGCATATAGTCTTGGGAACAAAATTGGAGTGTTGGGGATTACTGAAGAAGCTCCAGAAATTATGAAGAAAGTTTTGAAGGAAAAATTTGTTTGCAGCATTAAACCGGAGGATGTTAATACTACTTTGGATTTATTTAAAGAGGAAGGAAGAAAGAACGCATTGAAGGCGGCCAAATTGTTAAAAGAAAAAGGATGCGACACTATAGCATTAGGTTGTACAGGCATGTCCACAGTAGGTATTTACAAAGAAATAGAAAAAAGTCTTAATATTAGAGTAATAGATCCTGTGCTTGCGGCAGGCCTTGTGATTTCATACCTGAATTTTTAAAGAAAGGAAGGTAGTAAAGATGAGCAGAATAAAATTAACTGCTGAACTTGTTGAAGCTGCAGTCCTCGGCGGCTGTGTATTAGGTGGCGGCGGTGGCGGTTCAATGGAAGAAGGAAGAAAAATGGCTATGCTTGCAGTTAACTTATCTTCTCCTGAATTGATAGATGTTGAAGATTTAGATGAAAATGCTCTATTGATTAATGTTTCTGCGGTAGGTGCACCTTCAGCAAAAGACGCTTATGCAGAGCCTATATACTATCTTAGAGCAATAGAATTGGTACAAAAAATTGAAGGCATTAAGATTGATGGGATTATTTCAAATGAAGCGGGAGGGCTTGCTACTGTTAACGGCTGGTTGCAGGCAGCTATGATGGGAGTCCCTGTTGTTGATGCTCCGAGTAATGGACGGGCTCATCCTACTGGGATTATGGGTGCAATGGGATTGCACAAGATTAAAGAATATAAATCAATACAAGCTGCTGTAGGAGGTAAAAAAGAAAAATTAACTTTTACCGAAGTTGTAGTAACTGGTTCTTTAGAAAAAGTAGCAACTTTAATAAGGGCTGCTGCTGTTCAGGCTGGTGGTTTTGTAGCAGTGGCGAGAAATCCGATCTCATGTCGGTATGCAAAAGAAAATGCTGCTTTAGGAGCTGTAAAACAGGCTATAAATTTAGGTAAAGAAATGATAAAAGCAAAAGAAAAGGGGCCAAAAGCTGTAATAGATGCAGTATGTGATTACCTAAAAGGCGAACTGATAGCCACTGGCTCTATTGAAAATGTATATCTTGAATCAATTGGCGGTTTTGATGTAGGGAAGGTTATTTTGGAAAAAGATTATGAAATTACCTTCTGGAATGAGTACATGACACTGGAAAAAAAGGGAGAGCGTCTTGCAACTTTCCCGGACCTTATAATGACATTAAATGCAGATACAGGAATGCCGGTGACATCAGCTGAAATAAAAGCGGGTCAAAAGATTGCCGTGATCAAGACAAAAAAAGAAAACCTTATATTAGGTGCCGGTATGCGTGATCCAAACCTTTTTAAAGCATGTGAAGAGGCGGTAGGCAAAAAAATAATAGGTTATGTATTTTAAATTAAGGAGAAATTGGAGGGGAGAAAAATGTTAAAACAGGTAATTGAAATATTAGAACTTTTGGATGATGCAAGAGTAAATGGAGAGAAAGTAAAAGATTTTTTATCAGGGAGAGGACTTGAAAACATCCATGTGGAAGAAGTAAAAGGCGAAATGGGGAAAACCGATTTTATTAAAATATTTGTAAAAGGAAAAAAAGGAAAGGCCTCTGGAGGAGACGCTCCTACTCTGGGTATAATTGGGAGACTGGGAGGAATAGGTGCAAGACCGGAAATGATAGGTTATGTATCGGATGGGGATGGTGCTGTTGCTGCTCTTTCTGTCGCGCTCAAACTTGCTGATATGAATTCAAAAGGGGATTTTCTTGACGGTGATGTGATAATTGCGACTCACATATGTCCCAACGCTCCTACTCAGCCCCATGACCCGGTCCCATTTATGGGTTCACCGGTAGATATGCAGACAATGAACAAAATGGAAGTGGACCCACAGATGGACGCCATTCTTTCAATTGATACAACTAAAGGTAACAGAATTGTAAACCAAAGGGGTATTGCTATCACACCTACTATAAAAGATGGCTACATATTAAGGGTAAGCGATTCGCTTCTTGATATAATGCAAATAGTGACTGGGAAACCGCCCGTAATACTACCTATAGTTACTCAGGATATTACGCCTTATGGTAATGGACTTCATCATATTAACAGTATAGTCCAGCCTTGTACCGCTACTTCAAGTCCTGTTGTAGGGGTTGCTATAACTGCAGAAACAATGGTACCGGGATGTGCAACAGGAGCATCCCATGAGGTAGATATTGAATTAGCTGCAAGATTTGCTCTGGAAGTTGCTAAAAGTTTTGGAAGGAAAAATTGTAAATTTTACGATGAAAAAGAATGGGAAACAATTTTAGAGCTCTATGGATCAATGGAACATTTGAAGACCTTAGGAAGGAAGAAAAAGAATGAATGAACTCATTAACATATCAAAAAAGATACTTCTCGACTGTTTGGGAGTTAAAGCAGTGGAGAAATTTCTTGTTGTAACCGATGATGTCAAGGAAGAGCTCGCAGAATACCTTTATGAGGCTGGAAAAGAGCTTGGACTTACGTCTATGTTATTTAAAATACCGGCTTTAAGGAAATCAGGTGAAGAACCACCAAAAACGGCAGCAGAGGCAATGAAAAATGCTGATGTGGTTATTTGTGTTACTGAGCATTCATTGACACATACGAGGGCTAAAAAAGAGGCTACTGAGTCAGGGGCCAGGGTTGCTACAATGCCCGGAATCACTAAGGAGATGTTTATAAACGGGGCAATTACTGCAGATTATACTCAGGTAGAAAAATTGACGAAAAAAGTAGCTGAAATTTTAACCCAAGGAAGGAAAGTTATAGTAGAGAAAGACGGACATAGACTTGAGATGAATATAGAAGGAAGGAAAGGTATTGAGAGTACCGGCAGGTATATTGAAAAGGGACAATCTGGGAACTTGCCGTCAGGAGAAGCATATATTGCACCAGTTGAAGGAACGGCTTGTGGAAGTATATTAGTTGATGGAAGTATTGTAGGCTTAGGGAAATTAAATTCACCTATTTTGCTTAGAATTGAAAAAGGTCTTTTAGTGGATGCAGAGGGTGATGGTGCAAAAGAGTGGCTTAAAATACTGGGGAACTCGGATGCTGCAAGAAATGTAGCAGAGTTTGGAATAGGGACAAACCCAAATGCTATACTTTCAGGAAATATCTTAGAAGATGAAAAAATATTAGGTACAATTCACTTGGCTTTTGGAAGCAATGATACATTTGGCGGTAAGGTTAATGCAGGGGTGCATCTTGATGCCGTTGTCCTAAATCCTACTGTTTATATAGATGAAAAAATAATTTTAGATAAAGGTAGGTTGTTAATATAAGATGAGGGCACAACTTACTATTACTGTAAATTCTGCAAAATGGCTGATTGCTAAAGCTATTAAGCGAATGCCGGAAGTTCAAAAAGCTTTAAAAAATGGGAAAATTATTTTAAAGGGTGGCACAACCGTTTCATGTGTAGCAGAAGAACTCTTGGGGATAAAGTTGAGAATTTCAGGCAGAATTACGAAAAGGGGTGCGGTCGGGAGTCTTAATAACATAGATTTGCCGCATAGTGTGCTTATTGAAAAAGGTAAATGGGAAAACATTGATGAATGTTTTTTAGAAAGGGTTTTGGAACTGGGACCAGAAGATGTAATAATAATAGGAGCTAATGCAATAGATTCAGAAGGCAATGCAGCTATAATGGCAGGAAGTCCCGGAGGAGGAAATCCTGGGAAAGCTATTGCTGCAATAGCGACAGAAGGTGCTCACGTAATAATTGCTGCAGGATTAGAAAAGCTTATACCTGGGAAAATCTCAGACATTGTAAAAAAAGCCAGAAGAAAAACATGTGATTTTGCAATGGGAATGGCAATAGGATTAATGCCCGTTTACGGTCGTGTAATAACCGAGGTTGAAGCATTAAAGATAATTGCTGATGTTGAAGTAACTGTAATAGGGCGGGGAGGTATAGATGGTGCGGAAGGCTCAACAACAGTATTAGTAGAAGGAAACGAGGAATCAATAAAAACAATAATAAAAGAAGTGTTTGATGCAAACAGCAAACATATTAGTGGAGATAAAGAGAGTCTAAAAGAATGTAACCCTGGCTCACCGGGGTGTGCTTATCATTTATCTTGCTGTTATTCCCATAAAACTAAATTAAAAATCTAATAATGGAGTGAATTAAGATGAAAAAAATGGGCATTGTTACCATTGGGCAAGCTCCCCGAACAGATCTTGTACCGGAAATTAAAACAATATTAGGAGAAAATATTGAAATTATTGAAAAAGGTGCTCTTGATGGGCTCACATTAAAGGAAGTTGAAGCCCTTTATCCTGCGAAAGACGATGAAGTTTTGGTTACCCGAATGGCTGACGGAACAGAAGTTAAAGTGGCAGAAAGACTTGTTTTCCCCCTTTTAAAAAAGCAAATCCACAACCTTGAACAGGAAGGCATTAAAGTAATTTTTCTTGCATGTACAGGAGAATTCCCACAATTTGAATCAGAGTCGCTTGTTATACGCCCGCAAAGAGTTTTACATCATGTTGTAAGTTCCATTGCTAAAGACTTGACCTTAGGTGTAATTGTACCTGATGAGAGGCAAATAAATTCTGCGAAAGAACGCTGGGCAAGTGCTGCGGCAAAGGTAGTGGTGGAATCAGGTTCTCCATACGGTAAAATAGAAAAGATAGAAAATGCTGCAAGGAATCTTGCTTCTTCTTTTGTGGATATTGTTGTAATGGATTGCATGGGTTATACATTGTCTATGAAAAATATTGTAATGAGTATTGTTGATAAACCGGTAATACTTGCCCGTTCAATTGTTGCAAAAGTTGTAAGCGAACTATTGTAATTTCTATACCTTGTAATTTAATATTTATTATTGATCTTGAGCCATTTCTAATATTTTAATTTTAAGGTGGAAATGGCTCAATTTTTTTAAAATTTCCATATCATAAGATAACTACAAAAGCAGGTTAGAATGGATTGACATTAATTAGTTTTGGTTATAAAATAATTTAAAATTAATTTTAACAATAAAAAATTCTAAGATAATACAAAAAACGAGCTTCTATATTGAGCATCTATATTAAGATAAAAAATTTTTTCTATAAGGTGATATAATAATGGGTATAACTGTAAAAGAAGCGTTAAAACTAAAAGGGCTTGATAAAGCTAAATTAATTGCTGGAGAAAATGGATTGGGCAGAGAAATTAAAAGGGTAAGTGTAATAGAATGCCCTGAATCTCCAGAGCTTTTTATCGAAGGAGATTTTTTTATTACTGCTTTTTATGCTTTAAAAGATGATGAAAGGGCCCAATTGGAAATGTTAAAGGCATTAGTTAATGCAAAATCGAGTGGCTTGTGTGTAATCGATTTATATTTGCAAGATTTATCGGATGAAATAAAACAGTTCGCAAATGATGCCAATTTTCCTATAATGATTTTACCCCATAATGTTCCTTATGGAGAAATAATTACAAATGTTATGTATGCTATTATACAAAGCAAAGATGAGGATTTAATGGAAATGTTGATTGATTCGGTATTGCAATTAAACAAGAAGAGAAAAGAAAATGTAAATATAGCAAGACAGATCAATCCTTATTTTCAAGAAAAGATATTAATAATTTATTTTAACGATTTTTTAAAGGGTATTGGTGAAAATATCAAAAATTTTAAAGAAAAATTGATAGTTTTACCTAATTGGGCGTTAGTGAAATATAAGGAAGGATTGTTGTTTATTTTTAGTTTTTCCAATGAGAAGGTAAATTTATTAAATATAGAAAAATTTACCAACAATATTATAAACAAAATTAAAGATATATTGGAAAATAAAATTGTTGAAATAAAATGTGGTATAAGTAATATTCATGACATTTCGGAATTATCTTTAGCAGTGAATGAGGCGTTAATTGCAAATAAAATAGCAAATAAAATGGAACATAAAAATATGGTTTATTATAAAGACATTGGAATATATAAATTATTGTTAAATATAAATTTGAATTGCGAAGAAGAACTCAAGAAGTTTTGTGATGAAATTATCAATCCGATCATTAACTATGATCAAGAAAATAATTCGCAATTATTGCCTACCATTATATGTTTTGTGGAAAATGATGGCAACCTTTTTAAAACAGCAGAGGATATGTATACGCATGTAAATACTATAAGGTATAGGATAAATAAAATTAAACAGATATTGAAAATGGAACATCTCAACTTTGGATTTTACGATCAGATTTTTATTGCTGTGAAAATTTATAAATTGCTGTATGAATTCTAAAATTTTATAAGAATTATTGGGCTAATTAATAATAATATCTATTAATTAAAAATAAACTAAATTTGTAAATATATTTTTTGTTTGTAAAAAATACAAAAGATTAAGATGTTTTTTATGTTTTTCACAAAGGATAAAATAAAAAATACTCGAATTAAATTATCAAATATAGAATATGAAACTAATTATATTCAAATTTAACGGAAAATTAAAAATTGATAAATATTTATTTGATAAATACAATACAAAGATCTTTGTTAGAAAAATAAGGAGGTGAAAAAGAGTTTATATATTCAAATATTTTTTACATTTTTATTAAATTTATTAAAAAAATTAATGGGAGGGATTGTTCTGAAAAAAATTTTTATATCTAAAAAACAATTTTTGTGGCTTGTTGTTCTTTTAACAGTTTCTTTAATACTCACAAGTTGTGGAAGCCAAAACGCAAATTCTTCTAATCAAAAAGGGGCAAACGCACCAAAACAAATAGTTTTCTTTGCATGGACCAGCACGCCTTTTACAGATTTAGATCCTAGTGTAGAATTTTCTAACGGTATTGTACCTTTAAACAATATTTATGAAACTTTACTAAGGTACGACCCGTTTGAAAGGAAATTTATACCAGTACTTGCTACGGATTACACTAAAAGCGAAGATGGGTTGACGTGGGTATTCCATATAAGGAAAGGTGTTAAATTTCATGATGGTACTGACCTAAATGCGGAAGCTGTCAAATTCTCTATTGAAAGAACAATAAAAATGGGGAAAGGTGCTTCTTATATATGGGAACCGGTTAAAGAAATAAATGTAAAAGATGATTATACTGTTGAGTTTAAGTTAAAGTATCCGGCTCCTCTTGATTTGATAGTTGCATCTCCGTATGCTGCATTTATAATGTCGCCAACAGCTGTAAAATCGCATCCGGAAGGATGGTTTACACAGGGCAATGAGGCTGGGACAGGTCCCTATAAACTTGAAAGCTTTATATTGGGGCAGGAGATTGTTCTAACAAAGTTTGATGATTATTGGGGAGGATGGAATGGCAAGCATTTTGACAAAGTAGTCATAAAGAAAATTCCCGAAACTGCTACTCGCCGTCAAATGTTAGAAAAAGGGGAACTTGATATTACAAAAGATCTACCTTATGAGGATTTGGAGGCATTGAAGAATAATCCAAACATTGTCATCGAAACAGGCCCATCCTTTGAAAATTTATTAATGCTGTTTAATACAGACAAAAAACCTCTTGATAATAAACTTGTAAGACAGGCGCTTTCCTATGCTTTCCCTTATGAGGACGTAGTTAAATATGCTGCAGGTGGTTATGCAAGACAGGCAAAAGGCGCTGTCCCCTATGGGCTTTGGGGGCATGGGGAAAACCTGTTCCAGTATAAGTACGATATTGAAAAGGCAAAGGAATTGTTAAAACAAGCAGGCTATCCAAATGGCGGATTTAAACTGCTTTTAACTTATACAGCAGGGGATGAAGCGGAAAAGAAAACTGCAGAACTTTATAAAGCAGAACTTTCAAAACTTAATATTGATTTGGAAATCAGAGGAATGCCGTGGGAATCTCAGTGGGAAATGGCAAGAGATAAGGATCCTAACAAACGGCAAGATATATTCATGTTTTATTGGTGGCCGGACATTGCAAGCCCATATTCATTTCTTTACAACATGTTCCACAAACAGGATGAGATTCTTTTTAACCTTGCTTACTGGGAGAATGAAGAATTTGATAGGTTAATAGATGAAGGGGCAAGGCAGAGCGGAATTGATATAAAGAAAGCAGAGGAAACTTTTATAAAGGCACAAGAAATACTGATTGAAGAGGCTCCAGCAGTATTTATATATGATAAACAGTATGTAAGGATTTACAATAAATCAATAAAAGGATATAAGGATAATCCTGCATATCCGAATGTAATATTTTTCTATGAAATTTATAGAGAAGATTGATTTAATTTAAATTTAAATAGAAATGGCAGGGGCTGGTTTTTTAGTCCCTGCTTTGTAAAAAAAATTTCAGGGGGATGAAGTATTTGAAGGCTTTTATCCTGAGGAGATTGTTACTCGGAATTGTAGTTTTGTTTGGTGTTGTACTTATTACTTTTGTTATAACCAGAATTATACCATCCGATCCTGCTGCCCAATGGGTTGGACAAAGAGCAACGGCCGAACAAATAAAAGCGGCTCGGGCAGAATTAGGACTTGATAAACCTCTTTATGTTCAGTTTGGAAGGTATTTACAGAATTTGATTAAAGGAAATTTAGGTTATTCTTTGAAAACTCACCAACCAGTATTGAATGAATTAAAAACATATATACCTGCTACTTTAGAACTTGTGCTTATTTCAACAATAGCAGCGGTTTTTATTGGCCTTCCCCTTGGGGTTATTTCGGCAAAGAGAAAAGACCAGTTGATAGATCATATATGCAGGTTTTTCTCTGTAGGAGCTGTATCTCTTCCGACTTTCTGGGTAGGTATTTTTTTACAACTTGTTTTCTATAGATGGCTAGGAATACTTCCTATGGGAGATCAATTAAGCATGAATGTAAGACTTATGTACGATATACCTAAGATCACCGGTTTTATAACTTTTGACAGTTTGATTACAGGTAATTTTGTGGTTTTTAAGGACGCAATAATTCACCTTATTCTTCCTGGTATAACCATAGCAATGTATCCAATAGGTCTTGTGGCAAGAATGACCCGTTCAGCTCTTTTGGAAATTTTGAACGAAGATTATATAAGAGCAGCTAGGGCATATGGATTGCCGGAACGAATGGTTTTATGGTCTTATGCTCTCAAAAATTCTTTAGGTCCTACGGTAACTGTAGTAACCCTTTCAATAGGATATACTTTAGTAAACACCTTTTTGGTAGAGTCTATTTTTAGTTGGCCTGGAATAGGAAACTATGTAGCTACTGCCGTTGTAAGTTTAGACTACCCGGCGATAATAGGAGTGACGATATTTTCTGCCTGTTCCTATGTTATTTTAAACTTGATTGCCGATATTATAATAGCCCTCGATCCACGTGTTCGGATATAGGAAGGTGGTATATATGCTAAGAGGAATTTTTGCACCAGAAGTATTAAAACCACGATTGAGGGAATGGAAATTATCCTTATACCTTTTAAATAAAAATAAATTAACAAGGTTAGCCATGATTACTATTCTATTACTGATAGTCATTGCTATTTTTGCTCCGTATATAGTTCCTTATCCTTCCCATGTAGCCGGTATGGCAAATCCGAAAGATAAACTTTTACCGCGTTCGGCAAAATACTTCTTTGGAACAGATGAACTTGGTAGAGATATTTTTAGTCGCGTACTATATGGTACGAGAATTTCACTTCAGACAGCCTTGATAGCTGTTGGTTTAGCTCTTTTAATAGGGATTCCGTTAGGAGCTATAGCGGGAGCTACAGGAGGCTATGTGGACGAAATTATTATGAGAATAACCGATATTTTCTTGAGTTTCCCTCCGCTTTTACTTGCAATAGCAATAGCAGCATTTTTAGGGCCGAGTCTTCACAATGCAATGCTGGCAATAGCTATTTCTTGGTGGCCTTGGTATACAAGACTTATAAGAGGGCAGGCAGTATCTATAAGAGAGCGACAATTTGTAAAGGCAGCAAAAGCTATAGGAACACCTCACTTTAGGATTATATTCCAGCATATTTTACCTAATTGTATTGCACCGGTAATAGTTCAGGCTTCAATGGACCTGGGGGGAGTCATATTGACAGCGGCTTCATTGAGCTTTTTAGGATTGGGCGCTCAGCCTCCAACTCCCGAATGGGGTTTAATGGTAAGTACAAGTCGAAACTATTTTTTGAATGCATGGTGGTATAGCTTTTTCCCTGGTATTGCCATATTTATTACGGTTTTAGCATTTAACCTATTAGGGGATGGGCTAAGAGAAGTATTAGATCCTAAAACCAGGAAGTATTGAGGAGTGGATTTTATGGACAATTATTTCGCTGTAAAAAATTTAAGAGTGAATTTTAGAACTTTTGAAGGAATAAAAAAAGTCCTTGACCTCGAAGCACTTAATATTTATAAAGGAGAAACCTTCGGGCTTGTTGGAGAGAGCGGTTCAGGCAAAAGTGTTTTTGCCCTTACTATACTTGGTTTATTACCTATACCTCCCGGAGTTATAGAATCAGGGGAAATAATTTTTCAAGGTGAAAATCTCCTTAAAAAGAAAGAGGAAGAAATGATAAAAATACGAGGAAAAAAGATTTCAATGATTTTTCAGGATCCTATGTCGACATTAAACCCGGTGTTTACAGTAGGAGACCAGATAATAAGGGTAATCTGCAATAACGAGAAAATTAGCCGCAAACAAGCAGAAAAAAAGGCACTAAACATGATTGAACTTGTAAAATTACCGGATGCAAAAAATATATTAAAAAAATATCCCCATGAGCTTAGTGGTGGGCAGAGGCAGAGAATAATTATAGCAATTGCGCTTTCATGTGGTGCGGAATTCTTGATAGCTGATGAACCTACAAGGAATTTAGATGTAACCATACAAGCTGGCATCCTTAAACTTATAGATGAATTGAAGAAAGAACTGAAAGTTACTGTGCTTTTTATAGCAAACAATCTCGGGCTGGTATCTGCAATATGTAATAGAGTAGGGATTTTTTATAGAGGCAGGATTGTAGAGATGGGTACAGTTAGGGAGGTAATTAAAAATCCGAGACATCCTTATACACTAACCTTATTAAAAGCTATACCTAAGAATAAAGAAGAAAAAATAGATGTAAGCAGGATTTTGGTTAAAAGCGAAAAATTGCAGGGTAGTAGTGGGTGTCCGTATTTTGAAAGATGCTTAAAAAGAGACGAGACCTGCTGCAACGGCATTCCAGATTTAAAAAACATAGAAGGAACTCACTGTGTAGCGTGCTATAAGGTGAATTGAAAGGAGTGCAATATATGGGAGAGCCGCTTTTAGAAGTGAAAAAACTGAAGAAATACTTTCCTGTAAAAGCGGGATTTTTTTCAAAACCTGTAGCTTGGGTAAAAGCCGTTGACGGGGTCTCTTTAAAGTTGGAGCAGGGGGAAGTATTGGGTCTTGTTGGAGAATCTGGATGTGGGAAGACAACGCTGGTAAACGTTATTTTAAATTTAGAAGAACCGACATCGGGGCAGGTCATATTTGATGGAAAAGATTTATATAAAATGAAGCCAAGAGAATTGAGAGAAACACGAAAATACATACAGATTGTATTTCAAGACCCTTTTTGGTCTTTGAATCCCAGGCTTCTTATTAGGGATATAATAGGAGAACCTTTGAGCGTTCATATGAAATTAAGTGCTGGAGAGTTAGTTGCAAAAGTTGAAGAACTGTTAGAACTGGTAGGTCTTCCAAAGGAAGGGGTATATAAGTATCCGCATGAATTCAGCGGTGGGGAAAGGCAGAGGATAGCTATTGCAAGGGCTTTAGCTTTAAGGCCGAAGCTTGTAGTTTTGGATGAACCCACATCAGCAATAGACGTGCTTTCACAGGCTCAGATACTGATGCTGTTAAAAGACCTTAAGGAAAAAATGAAACTTACATATATTTTGATTTCTCATGACCTGAGTGTAGTAAATTATATGGCGGATAAAATAGCAGTTATGTATTTAGGGAAGATTGTTGAATACGGCCCAGCTGATAAGGTTTTTTCAAATCCTGCTCATCCTTATACTAAGGCTTTGTTTATGGCTATTCCTGACCCAGAAAGAGAAGGAATAGACTCAATTATGACATTAGAGGGAAATGTGCCGAGTGCTATTAATCCGCCATCGGGATGTCGTTTTCATACAAGATGCCCGGTAGCAACAAAAATATGCAAAGAAAAAGAACCTCCTTTGGTTATGCTTGATGACGAGCATGAAGCCTCGTGCTTTTTAATAGAAAAATAAAAAATTATGAGGTGAGGAAAATGGAAAAGTTAACTTTTGAAGATGTTAGAGATATCTTAGTCGGATGCACAATATTGAGCACGGGAGGAGGTGGGGACCTTCAAAAAGGGTTAAAGCTTGCCGAAGAGGATTTTAAAAGCAACCTTGAATACAGGCTTGTTTCATTAGACGAAATTGACGATGACGCTGTGTTTACAAGTCCTTATTTCTGTGGAGCTATAGGACCAAAAAAAGAAGATGATAGTTTTGCTAAATATGAAAAAATTGAGGAACTTGAAACAGTTTTAGCTGTTCAAGCTCTAGAAAGGTATATGGGAAAAGAAGTATCAGGGGTTGTATCAATTGAATATGGTGGTATGAATACAGCTGTAGCTATGTCCACTGGAGCAAGGTTAAAAAAGTTTATAGTTGATGCAGATGGAGCAGGTAGAGCAGTACCAGATCTGCAGTTTTCAACCTTCTATGTTACAGGAATGCCCATATATCCCCTTGCAGTAGCTAATAAGATTGGCGATGTTGCGGTATTTGAAAAGGTTGCTGATGATTTCAGAGCCGAGGACCTTGTAAGGGCTCTTGCTGTCGTGAGTGGTGGAATGATAGGAATGACTGACCATCCATGTAAGGGAAAGGATTTAAAAAAGTCTGTAATACCAAACGCCCTTTCCTATGCAAGAGAAGTGGGTAAAGCTCAGAGGACAGCATTAGAAAAGGGAAAAAATCCAATAAATGAGATTATTGCTGCGGGGGATGGTTTTCACCTGTTTGACGGCAAGGTAAAAAAGGATACGGAGTGGAAAATAGAAGGCGGTTTTACATATGGGACAATAGAAATTGAAGGTGTTGAGAAATATAGGGGACATTCGATGAGAATTTGGTTCAAAAATGAAAATATCATATGCTGGCTTGATGAAGAAGTATTTGTAACTGCACCGGACTTGATTTGCGTTGTTGAAACGGATACCGGCTATCCTGTAACGAATCCTTATTGTAAAAAAGATATGAATGTTTCTGTATTAGGATTTAAAGCTCCCGAAATATGGAGAACAGAAAAAGGTTTATCCATATTAAATCCGCGGTTTTTTGGATTTGATGTGGATTATGTACCAATTGAAAAAAGTTTTGAGGAGGGTTTAATATGACAAAACTTTATGAGTATGAACTTGCTAAATCTGCAAACATTTTGATGAAAGATATGTTTAAATTAAAACCCGGTGAAACTATTGTTATAACTGCAGATACTGAATCTGATGAGCACGTAGTTAATGCAGCTGCAGCAGCAGCTTTTGCACTGGATGCGAAACCAATGGTTATATGGCTTGCTTCCCCAAGAGGTGTAGGTAAAGCTGCTGACCCAATGCTGCCTGTAGAAGCACTTACGGCAGCTCTTTGTGAAGCAGATGCGTGGGTAGAGTTTAATAATCAATGGCTGCTTTATTCAACTCCTTTTGAAATTGCAATGGAAAAAAACAAGAAGCTGAGGTACCTTTGCCTCGTAGGCATGAATGCAGATATGATGGTCAGGGTTATAGGGAGAGTAGATAGGTTATTGCTTTCAGAATTCCTGCATAAAGTTACCGACCTGACGGCAAAAGCAAAGCACGTAAAAATTAAAACACCAGCAGGGACAGATTTGGAATTTGATAATGAGCCTAATTATAAATTCACTTGTGATGATGGCGACGCGTCTGAACCTGGTATGCATATGCTGGCAGGTCAAATATGCTGGATACCCAGGTTTGAGACCATAAACGGGACCCTTGTATTTGACGGGACTCTTTCGCCACCATGTGGTCACTTGAAACAACCCGTTGTGCTGAAGGTTGAAAAAGGACGAGTGGTCGATATAAAAGGTGGAGAACAGGCTATTGAGTTTAAGGCATGGCTGGAAAGCTTTGATGATCCAAATATGTTTAGGTTAGCTCATATATGCTACGGGTTTAATCCTGGTGCAAAACTTACCGGAAATGTCTTAGAAGACGAAAGAGTATGGGGTTGTACAGAATGGGGTCTCGGGTATTTAAGTCCAATAGACGCTCCACCAGAAGGGATAAAGGCAAAATCCCACTGCGACGGAATCTGTTTGAATTCTACAGTATGGCTTGATGATGTGAAGATTTTAGACAATGGTAAAGTCGTCCATCCCGAATTAATTGAGATGGTAAGAAAGCTGGGTGTATAGATCATGAAAAAAATAAAGGTAGTAGTGCCGGTAGCGACTTCTTTGTGGAATGAATCTATTCGCCAAGTATATGAAACCTATAAAGATAGAGATACGATAATAGGTATTAAAAATTTAGATAGTGGTGCAGAAGCAATAGAACAAGAATATGATGAGATTTGGTCAGAACTGCCTACAATTAAAGAAGCAGAAAAAGCGCAAGAAGAAAATTACGATGGGGTCATAATCTACTGTTTTAATGACCCTGCGGTAAGAGCTGCCAAAGAAAAACTAAATATTCCAGTAGTAGGGCTAATGGAGGCTGCAGTGAGTCTTGCTATGTTGCTTGGCAGAAAATTTTCGATAATAACAACAACTAAAAGAGGGATTGGCACAACTGAAGACCTCTTAAAGATGTATGGATTTTACGAAAAATGTGCTTCAATAAGGGCTGTTGAGATGGATGTACTAGAATTAAGCGATATAGGAAAATTGGAAGAGATGGCCTTAAAGGTTTCTAAAATTGCTATTGAAAACGATAATGCTGATGTTTTGATCTTGGGCTGTGGCAGCATGTTGGGTATAAGTGAAAGTATATCCAAGAGTTTGGGTATTCCTGTTATAGAGCCGGGAGTTGCTGCATTAAAATTATGCGAAGATTTAATAGAAATAAAAACTTGTCAAAGCAAAAAGGCATTTCCAAGCCCAGATGAAAAAATTGTACGAACTAATTAAAAAAGCAGGTGGTGATTGAAAATGACAAAGAAGGTTCTAGTTATAAATCCAGTTGCGACAGATGAATGGAATGAAACAGATAAAGATTACCTTAAAAAGGTGGTTTCAAAAGATACTGTATTAGAATTGGTAAACATAGAGAAAGGGCCGACTTCTATTGAATCATTTTATGATGAAAATTTTGCAGTACCTGGTATCCTTCAAATTATAAAAGAAAAAAAAGATTTATTTGATGGTATAATGATTAACTGTTTCGCTGACCCTGGGATATATGCGGCAAGGGAAATCTGTGATATACCAATAGCAGGCCCTGGCGAAAGTGCATTGATGACAGCAACATTGCTCGGGCATAAATTTTCTATTGTTTCTGTTAAGAAGAATGTTATTCCCATGTTTGAAATGAAGGTTAAGGTTTTAGGGCTATCAAAGAGGTTGGCATCAGTAGAATTTATAGATACTTCTGTGAGCGATCTGGAAAAAGACAAAGATAAAACTGTAAATAGGATAGTTGAAGCAGCAAAAAAGGCTGTACAAGATA
Source organism: Thermovenabulum sp. (assembly GCF_049701175.1). Lineage (GTDB taxonomy): Bacteria > Bacillota > Thermosediminibacteria > Thermosediminibacterales > Thermosediminibacteraceae > Thermovenabulum. The sequence continues at coordinate 11,417 of NZ_JBNATW010000021.1, read as the reverse complement.
AACATGCAGAAGTGGTGATTTTGGGATGCACAGGTATGCTATCATTATATAAGGAGGTGAAGGGTAAAATAAATGTTCCTGTTATAGAACCTGCTGCTGCCGCTATTAAATTATTGGAAAAGGTTATTGAATTAAATCTTTCTCACAGCAGAGCAGGATTATATGCTTATCCTTTACTTGACAAAATTAAGGGATATTAATTAAAAGGGGGAAAGAGCTTTATGCAAAAACTTACAAGACAAGATCTATATGATATACTTTACGGTTGCACCATACTAGGGACAGGGGGAGGTGGAAAACTGGAAAAGGGTATTTCTCTTATTGATAGAGCGCTTGAGGCCGGAAAGGAATTCGTTTTAGCTGATCTTAATGAAGTACCAGATGATGCATTAATAGCTTGCCCCTACTATTGTGGCTCAATATCGCCGATAACACCTGACCAAGAGGCAAAATATGCAGCTTTGCCGAGAATTGATGAAGAGCCTGCATTAAGGGCTTTCAGGATACTTGAGGAATATAGAGGGGAGAAGTTTTACGGTGCAATATCCACAGAATTAGGTGGTTCTAACACTGCGGTAGCTTTTTATGTTGCAGCAATGATGGGTATTTATATAATTGATGCAGATCCGGCGGGGCGTTCGGTACCAGAACTGCAGCATTCTACCTTTTTTATAAATAAACTGCCAATAACTCCGATGGCTGTAGCTAATGAATTTGGAGATACAGTAATTGTAAAAGATGTGGTGGACGACTTTAGAGCAGAGGCACTGGTTAGGGCGATGGCTGTGGCAAGTAAAAATCATGTTGGGGTTGCTGACCATTTAGCTACGGCTAAGGAATTGAGAAATGCAGTTATTCCCGGTGCTATTACATATGCTTTGAAAATAGGTAGGGCTTATAGAGAAGCAAAGGAGAAAAATTTAGATTTAGCAAAAGAAATCGCAAAGGTTGGGAATGGCTATGTAATTTTCAGAGGGATTATAAAGGATTTAAAGTGGGAGGATAAAGACGGGTTTACAATCGGGGATACTTACATAAAAGGTGACAGGGAATTTTATGGATCTGATTATAGGATATGGTTCAAAAACGAGAACATAATATCGTGGAGAGACGGGAAGATTGATGTGACCGTTCCCGATCTTATATGTATGATAGCAGACGATACAAAACAACCGGTGACGAATCCAAATTTTGAACCGGGCTTAAGGGTTTCTGTAATCGGCTTACCTGCACCAAAAGAATGGAGGACAGAAGAAGGGCTAAAAGTATTTGGACCTAAATACTTCGGATTTGATATAGAATATAGGCCAATAGAAACTATGTTTTGAAATATTTGAATACGGGGGAAACATTATGAAAAGGATCCTTGTGATTAACCCAATTACAACAGAGGAATTTAACAGCAGTGCAAAAGAATATATTGACAGGATAAAAAGCCCTGACTTTGAGGTAGAATGTGTGAATATAAAGAAAGGGCCGGCATCTATTGAGACCTTTTATGATGAGGCTTATGCTCTTCCTGATATATTGAGGATAGTGGATGAGTATAAGACAAAATGCGATGCAATAGTTATTAACTGCTTTGCAGATCCTGCTTTAAATGCTGCAAGGGAAATTACTGAAATACCTATAGTGGGGCCTGCAGAAGCTTCTATGGCTCTTGCTATATTACTCGGCCATAAATTTGCTGTCATATCTACTTTTAGAAATTCTGGACCGTGGATAGAACAGCAGGCAAGGACATATGGAGTAGAGGATCGACTTGCAGCAGCTGTAGGAATAGATATACCGGTGCTGGAATTAAAAAAGGATTTAAAAAAGACGGCTTCGTATTTAATAGATGCAGCAAAAGAGCTTGTAGAGACAAAAGGGGCAGAGGTCATAGTTCTTGGATGTACAGGAATGGCACCTGTTGCCGAGATGGTAAAGAAGGAACTTGGTATTCCTGTGGTTGAGCCTATGGCTGCGGCTTTAAAAATAGCAGAAATGTTGGTGGATTTAAATCTGAAACACTCAAAAATCGGTCTTTACATGGAACCTGATAAAAGTAAGATAACTGGGTATTGATAATATATAGTTTTAGACAAAATTAGTGTGGAGATGATTGAGTTGATTATTAATATGGATGATATAAAATTGAGTGTTATTAATATGTTAAAGGTAAATATGAATTTAAAAGATAAAGAATCAATATTGATAGTTAGCGATATTCCTAAACCCGAAGAATGGCAGTTGCCATATAATAAAATATGCGATTTTGCTACAAGATCCTTAATGGCAAGGAAGGTTTATGATATAGTTAGAGAAAATTTTATAGAAAATAGGGTTGATTATATTGTTTATGATTCCTTAGGGCAAAATGGTGTAGAACCTCCAGAAGAAGTAGCGGAGAAATTAAAAAATTATGATGTTATATTAATGATAAACACCTATTCCCTGTCACATACCAATGCCAGAGAGAAAGCAAGTAAAGCTGGAGCAAGAATTGCAAGCATGCCAGGATTAGAGTATGAAATGTTAAAAGAAGATGGGGCATTAGCTGCAGATTACTATGCTATAAAAAAGGAAACCGAACAGCTTGCTAATCTTTTGACGAAAGCCAAGAGGGCTCGGGTAGTTACAGATAATGGTACCGACATAGAATTCAGTATTGAAGGTAGGTATGGCGGTGCTGATACAGGGATAATTGCAAATAGAGGCGAATGGGGCAATTTGCCAGGGGGAGAAGCATTTATCGCACCTGTTGAAGGTACAGCTACAGGAAGATTGGTTGTTCCTGCAGGATGGTATTTTGATTTGAATGAGGATATGATTTTAGATTTTAAAAATGGATATGTTGTTTCAATCCATGGTGGCGGGAAGGTAGGGGAAGAATTGAGAAACCTCTGCCGTTTTGGTGACGACAGATATTTGCACAGGCGAAATTGTGCAGAACTTGGTATAGGAACAAACCCTAAAGCAAAAAGACCTGATAGCGTTTTGGAAGCAGAAAAAATAAAAGGAACAATTCATATTGCTATTGGGGATAGTTCTCATATAGGGGGTAATAATGAATCAGATTTGCATGAGGATTTTGTAATTCCTATGCCAACACTTTATTTAGATGAGGAAATAGTTATAGAAAAGGGGGAAATTTTGAAAAATAATGTTTAAACTGAATAAAATAATGTACATTGATCCAGTAGGCCCTGAAGGAGCATGCCCTGAATTAATAAAAGATCTTGAAAAAGTAAAACGGGAAAATACGAGGATAGAGTTTACTTGTTTGAAAAAAGGGCCGAAACACTTGGAATATAGATATTATGGTGCAATAATTTTGCCAGAATTACTGGATTTATTAAAATCCTTAGAAAAAGATGGTTATGATGCAGCAATAATAGGCTGTTTTTATGATCCCGGTTTGTATGAGGCAAAGGAGATTTTGAACCGTATGGTGGTAACAGCACCAGCAGAATCTTCTGTTCAAATTGCGGCAACGTTAGGACATAGGTTTTCTATTTTAGTTGGAAGGCAAAAATGGGTTCCTCAAATGATGGAAAATATTATAAAGTACGGCTTAAAGGATAAGTTGGCATCCTTTAAAATCTTAGGTTTTACCCCAGATTCTTTACATGAAGATGAAAAATTGACTTTTGAAAAAATGAAAGAAAAAGCTAAAGAGGCTGTGGAAGTTGATGGTGCAGAAGTAATTATTTTAGGTTGTACTATGAGCTATGGGTTTTATGAAAAACTACAGGATTACTTGAATGTACCCGTAATAGACCCTGTTGTAGCATCTCTAAAATATGCTGAGTTTTTAGTAGATATTAGGGATCGTGCTGGATGGTATAATTCCAAAAAGTACGCTTTTGAATCATTGTATTTAGAAGACTTCTAATGAAGATATTGGAGGGGAAAACGGATTGATATTACAGTTTTCATTGACAGTGCCTGAGGCAAAAGCAGTGATTGCTAAGGCTGCTGCATCCCTTCCGGAAGTAAAAAAAGCTTTTAAATCTGGGAGGATATTTCTTAAAGGAGGCACAACTGTTTCTAAGTTTGCAGAAGAGCTTGTAGGCATAGAGCTCGGAATATGTGGGAGGGTTTCCCCGCTCGGCACAAAAGGCCCAAGGCATATAAAGTTAGATGCTCCTCATAGCATAGTAATTGAAAATGGAGAGGTAAGAAATGTAGATGATTTTGAAGAAGAAGAGGTATTGAAACTAGGAAGGGATGATGTTTTTGTTATAGGTGCAAATGCGATAGATGTAAATGGTAATGCGGCTATAATGGCAGGAAGTGCCCTTGGAGGAAATCCGGGTAAAATACTTGGTGGCCTAATGGCAGAAGGTGTTCAAATACTTATCTTAGCGGGGCTTGAAAAACTGATACCTATTGACATCAGTTCAGCAGTAAAAGCTTGCGGACGTAAAAAAATCGATATTTCTTTTGGCATGGCGGTTGGGCTTATACCGATAATTGGTAAGCTTATTACTGAGCAGATTGCAATAGAGATACTTGCAGAAGTGAAGTGTACGGTTATAGGAAAGGGTGGTATTTGCGGGGCCGAAGGCGCGACTACTATGGTAGTAGAAGGCGATAAAAGTGAAGTAAAAAAGATATTCGACATTATAAATAACGTAAAAGGTTCTATGCACAGCGGTTCGGAAAAAAGCATGTTGGAATGCATCAAATCCGGACCAGGATGCGGTGATGATTTAGCGTGCATTTATAAAAAAGGTTCTTTGTTATTATTTGATTAAGTAAAAATTTTAGAAATTTACAACATCTTTTTAAGAATAAGGGAAACCAAAAGGTTTCCCTTATTTGGATTTATAAGGGTTTTTATAATGCTAAAGCATTAATCAAATAATCAAAAAATGTAATGTAAAGAAAGGAAGAAAGGTATAAAATATGCAACATGGGTATAAAAGACAAAGTAAAAGGAGGATTTGTGTATGCACATAAATGGAGAAAACCTAAAAATAGAAGATGTAGAAAAAGTAGCAATTAAAGGTGAAAAAGTAGAACTATCTCCCGAATCTATAGATAAGATAATAAAATCAAGGAATTATATAGAAAAAATAATACAAAAAGGTAATGTGGTATACGGTGTGACCACCGGCTTTGGAAAATTTTGCAATGTAATGATTTCATCCGAGGATACTAAGAGGTTGCAAAAAAATTTAATAAAAAGCCATTCGGCAGGAGTAGGAGAATATTTTCCGGAAGAAGTAGTAAGAGCAATTATGCTTTTAAGAACAAATGCTCTTGCAAAGGGATATTCGGGAATAAGACTTAGTACATTAAATACAATTATTGAAATGTTAAATAAAGGAGTAATACCCCTTATACCATCTCAAGGTTCGCTTGGAGCAAGTGGTGATCTTGTTCCTTTAGCTCATATGGTTCTTGTAATGATGGGAGAAGGAGAAGCAATCTTTAAAGGACAGGTTTTACCTGGAAGAGAAGCTCTTAAAAAAGCAGGTATTGAACCTGTAGTGTTGGAGGCAAAAGAAGGGTTAGCTTTGATAAACGGGACGCAGGTAATGACGGCTGTTGGATGTCTTTCACTTGCTGGAGCTATTAAGTTATCTAAAGCTGCTGATATTTGCGGGGCTTTAAGCTTTGAAGCGTTAAACGGTATAATTGATGCTTTTGATGAAAGAATACAATTAGTAAGGCCTTATAAGGGGCAAATAGCAACTGCAAAGAATATGAGAAAATTAGTAGAAGGAAGTGAACTAATTACACGTCAGGGAGAAAAAAGGGTTCAGGATGCTTACGTGTTGAGGTGTATACCTCAAGTACATGGAGCGGTAAAGGATGCTATATTACATATAAAAAATATATTAGAAATTGAAATAAATTCAGCGACGGATAATCCCCTTATTTTTTCGGATGAAGAAAAGGTGATATCAGGTGGAAATTTTCATGGAGAACCTGTGGCAATAAATATGGACTATCTTACTATAGCAGTTTCTGAACTTGCAAATATAGCCGAACGCCGAATAGAAAGACTTATTAATCCTTACCTTAATGAAGGGTTGCCTGCTTTTTTGACCAAAAATGGGGGGTTAAATTCGGGTCTTATGATATGCCAATATACTGCAGCTTCTTTGGTCTCGGAAAACAAAACTCTTTCCTTCCCTGCCAGCGTTGACTCAATACCATCTTCGGCAAATCAAGAGGATCACGTAAGCATGGGCACTATTGCTGCAAGAAAAGCCTTTAAAGTAGTAGAGAATACAGCGTATGTTCTTGCTATTGAACTTTTGTGTGCAGTCCAGGCTTTGGATTTTAGAAGGGAAAAAAATACTTTTTTACGATTGGGCAAAGGCACGAATGTGGCTTATAATCTTGTAAGAGAATTGGTGCCTAAAATAGAAGAAGATAGGGTGTTGAGTAATGATATAAAAACTCTTGTTGAGATTATAAAAAGTGGTGAATTGATAAAGCGGGTTGAAGAGGCAGTTGGAGGGATAGAATAAAAGCAATAAAAAGAACAAATAAAAAAAAAAGACGGTTTCCTAAAATAAAAAAATGTCTTAGGAACCGTCTTTTTATGTTATTAATCAATATAACGTTCTTCTTAAACTAATGTCCAATTCTTCAGCTGCCTTTTTTTACCTTTTAAATTCAAACCATATTTATCTAAAATATGATTTAAAATTAAATAAACAAACACCTCAAATATTTTCAGCTAGTACAAATATTTCTTGAGTCATGGTAAAATTAAGAGCAAAGCTAAAAATCACAACAAATAGAGTGTTACAATTGTTCAGAGAAAACGACGATCACCTCCAGGAGTCTTTATTTGAAAGCATCAACTGAAAATCATGGGCACTCATATTTTATAAATACGTGTTCTGCAACATCGATGAAAAATCCTTTTCGGTGTTATACAACGATACCGGAAGGCCAAACTTTCCAGTTAATATACCCCTTTCCCTCAAATACATAAAGTACCTTAAAAACTACTCCGATAACGAACTTATTGAAAACTTCAACTTCTTATAGCTTTGCAGCACTCTCCGCTGTTTGAAGAGCCGAGTAAAAATCCATATTTTACGGGATCTTCAGGATCTATTACCATCTGATTAAAACCGGTTATGAATGCGTTCCCCGTAATTTCAGGTATAACAGCTTTATAAGGCCCAACAGTTGTCTCCGCTACAAGCTCGCCTTTAAAAATTGTCCCAATAATGCTTTCGTAATAGAAGGGTTGATTTAAATTAAGCTTTCCTTTTGCAAAAAGGGTAGCCATCTTTGCACTGGTGCCAGTTCCGCAGGGTGACCTATCTGCCTGTCCATCACCAAAAATGACGACATTTCTCAAATCTGCATTGGGGTTATCGGTTTCATCATAAATTTCTACAAGGTCAATGCTCCTTATGTGTTCCTTTTCCGGATGCTGGACTTTTATTTGCTCATTAGCTGCTTTCTTTATTGCCATGCCTATTTTTATTATTTCATCAACATTTTCAGGGACGATTTTAATGTTCAGCTGTTTTGCATCTACTATCGCAAAAAAGCTCCCGCCGAAGGAAATGTCAGCCTTGATCTTACCAATTCCCGGTACATCTATTTCAGCATCGGATTTATAAAGAAATGCAGGGACATTCCTTACAGTTACTGATTTTACCACATTGTTTTCTACTTCAGCCCTTGCTTCTACAAGGCCTGCAGGGGTATCCAGTTTTACGTAAGTTACCGGCTCTACCGGTTTTACCATGCCGGTTTCGATAGCTACAGTTACCGCACCAATTGAACCATGGCCACACATATTAAGGTAGCCACCGCCATCCATGAAAATTATTCCGAAATCTGCTTCAGGATTAACAGGGCTTGTAATAATTGAACCGAACATGTCCCTATGGCCGCGGGGCTCGTGCATTAATGCCCTTCTTATATGGTCCATATTCTTTTCTAAATACTCCTTTTTCTCAGCCATGGTTTTCCCGGGAATATTTGGCACACCGCCAATGACCACTCGGGTTGGCTCGCCCATCGTATGAGAATCTACAGCATAAATCATCTTTTCAAACCTCATTTTCTGCCACCTCTCCTTTTCATTTTTTCTTTTTAAATTTTCAAGGCTTTATATTATTATGAAGATAATAAAAAATTGTTAAAAAGTGAAACAATATAAAAAATTATATAAAATTGTTATATTATTTATATATTTGACAAAAATAAAATTTTTCCTTTCAAATAAGAAAAAGATTTATGATCAAGTGCAAATTCTATTTCATATTATTACAAGAAGGATTTTCACATTTTTTATTGAATATATTATCCAATTGTATTTTTTTATCTAATCGATGAAAGGAAATGGTGAAATGGATAACAAAATTTTAGGCAAAAAAGGAGAAGAATACGCAAAAAAATATTTAAAAAGTAAGAATTATACCATTTTAGCTACCAATTACAAAAGCAGGTACGGAGAGATAGATATAATTGTAAAGGATGAAGAAAACAATGTTGTTTTTGTAGAAGTCAAGGCAAGGACTTCCGAAAGCTTTGGGAGGGGTTTTGAAGCAGTAGATTTTTTCAAACAGCAAAAAATAAGAAAAACCGCAATCGTTTTTTTAGGGGAAAGTAAGACCATTTTTAATTCAATAAGATTTGATGTAATAGATCTTTTAGTGGGGAATGGGAGAATATTAGATCTTTTGCACATAGAGAACGCATTTTAATTTTCGGGTGAGTTTATGATATCAAAATTAAAAAGCTGTACAATTTATGGGATTGATAGTTTTATAGTTGAAGTGGAAGTGGATTTATCAAACGGCCTTCCGGCTTTTGATCTTGTGGGTTTGCCTGACACTGCTATTAGAGAATCAAAGGAAAGAGTAAGGGCGGCAGTAAAAAATCAAGGTTTTGATTTTCCTATAAGAAGAATTACTGTAAATCTTGCACCTGCCGATATAAAAAAGGAAGGACCTCAATTTGATCTTCCGATAGCACTTGGCATCCTTTCTGCAAATAAGCAGATTAAGGAAGGTGCTCTATCGGGTTACATAGTGGTTGGAGAACTTTCTTTAGATGGTTTTGTAAGACCGGTAAACGGAATATTACCTATGGTGATAAAAGCAAAAGAAGAAGGATTAAAGGGTATTATACTACCTTTTGAGAATAAAAGAGAAGCAGAAGTAATAGAAGGAATTGAAGTAGTCCCTGTTATAACCTTAAAGGAAGCGGTAAATTTTTTAAATGGGGAAATAAAAATCGAAAATAAAATTATAAAAGAAAATAATGAAAACTTGCCTATTTACGATGTGGATTTTTCTGAAGTAAAAGGGCAGGAAGGTGTAAAAAGGGCTGTAGAAATTGCGGCCGCAGGCCATCATAACTTAATTATGATTGGGCCACCTGGCACGGGGAAAACAATGATTGCTCGAAGGGTCCCTACGGTACTTCCTGAACTCACCCAAGAGGAATCATTGGAACTTACAAAAATCTATAGTATTTCCGGTCTCTTGCCTAAAAATTCATCTCTTATGAAAAAAAGGCCTTTTAGGGCACCCCATCACAGCATAACTCCTGTGGGAATGATAGGTGGGGGGAGAATACCAAAACCGGGTGAGGTTACCCTTTCACATTTTGGTGTACTTTTTTTAGATGAAATACCGGAATTTGAAAGGGAAGTTTTGGAACTTTTAAGACAGCCAATGGAAGATGGAAGTGTTTCTATAGTAAGGAATAATGCAAAGATTATATTTCCTGCAAAATTTATGCTAATCGGTGCTATGAATCCGTGTCCCTGCGGTTACTACCTTGACCCTTTTCACGAATGTTCATGCAATCCGGGAAAAATACAAAAGTACCTTGGAAAAATAAAAGGGCCGTTATTGGATAGAATTGACTTACAAATAGAAGTAGCACCGTTAAAGTTTTCCGATTTTGAAGATACAAAGTCAACCAATTCTTTGACAATTAAAAAAAGGGTGGAAAGGGCAAGAAATATACAGATAGAAAGATATAAAAATTTAGGAATATATTACAATTCAGAATTAGGGGGAGCTCTAATAAATAAATTCTGCCAAATAGGAAGAACTGAAAAACTTCTCTTAAAGGAAGCTTTTGAAAAATTAAAATTAAGCGCAAGGGCTTTAAATAGGATTTTAAAAGTTTCTCGCACTATAGCTGATTTAGAAGGTGAAGAAAGGATAAAAGAATGGCATATTGCTGAGGCGCTGCAGTATAGGAATTTAGAAAAATACTATGGATAAATTGATTTCGGAGGTGATATTTTGACTTATCCGAGGGTGGAAATCAATTTATCTTTAATTCGTGAAAATGCAAATTACATCGTGGATTTGTGCGAAAGATTTGGAATTGAAGTAATGGGGATTACAAAAGGCGTATGTGCAATAGAGCCGGTTGTAAGGACGATAATTGAAGGAGGAGTAAAAAAACTCGGAGATTCTCGAATAAAAAATATAAAAAATATGAAGGGGTATGGGATTGATTTACCAATATACTTAATAAGAATCCCCATGCCCTCTGAAGTAGATGAAGTTGTTAACTGGGCGGATGGTAGCTTTAACTCTGAGATAGAAGTAATAGATTTGCTTTCGAAAAGAGCAGTTTCCTATGGTAAGTTACATAAGGTAATACTAATGGTGGATGTGGGAGATTTAAGAGAAGGTGTAATGCCTGAAGATGTACTAAAGGTTGTAGGTCAGATTCTTGAAATGCCTGGGATAGAGTTTGAAGGTATAGGGACAAATGTAGGATGTTATGGGGGAGTATTACCTACCATAGAAAATACTTCGATTTTAGTAGAAATAGCAAAGGATATTGAAAAAAGGTATGGAATAGAGGTAAAAACAATTTCAGGAGGAAACACCGCTACACTAAAATTGGTTGAAAATGGAGAATTACCTACTCGTGTTAATCAGCTGAGGGTTGGTGAAGCCATTCTTTTAGGTGCTGACTCTACAAATTTTCGCAAAGTTCCGGGGACTTTCCAAGATACTGTTATACTTAAAACTCAAATAATAGAGGTGAAAATAAAACCTTCAAAACCTATCGGAGAAATAGGAAGGGATGCTTTCGGAAATATACCTTTCTTTGAAGATAAAGGTTCAATGAAGAGGGCAATAGCTGCTTTGGGTAAGCAGGACTGCAGGATAGAAGGGCTAATACCCCTTGATGATTCTATTAAGATATTGGGAGCAAGCAGCGATCATCTTATTTTAGATGTTACAGATTCGATGGAAGAAATAAAAGTTGGCTCAGTAGTTGACTTTAAAATGACTTACGGTGCGATGCTTGGACTGATGACTTCGCCTTATGTGGAAAAGGTTACGGTATAGGAGGTTAGCAACAGTTGGAGATGATAATGCAAAACGGTATAATACTAAGTCAGGTAATGATGAATGTTGTTAAGTATGCATAAAGCTAAGAGGTGCTAAAAAACATGCTAACAA
>NZ_JBNATW010000020.1:0-45513 GCF_049701175.1 Thermovenabulum sp. | reverse complement strand
TTTCTCTTCCTGTATCCTATTGAGGCTTTCTTTATCAAACAAGTTTGTTCCCTCCTATACTTTTTCTTTATTTAATAATTTCTATTTTTATTTTAAAAATCCTTTAGTAATTTTTGATAATTTATATTCCTAAAAAATATGATTCTTATAACTTTTATTTAAAAATCCCTCCCTGAAAAGGGAGGGATTTTTTTTAGACTCTGCCCCTAACCTTCAGGGCTTCTGCAATCCTCTTTATGGCAACCATGTATGCAGCTTCTCTCATGTTTACGCCATATTCTTTATGTAAGCTATATACTTCATTAAAGGCTTTTACCATTAAATGTTCTAATCTTTGATTTACTTCTTCTTCCGTCCAGTAAAAATTCATTAAGTTTTGTACCCATTCAAAATAAGATACAGTTACACCGCCGGCATTGCATAGGATGTCTGGAATTACAAGAACGCCCTTCTTATATAAGATTTCGTCAGCTTCAGGTGTTGTAGGTCCGTTAGCTGCTTCACCAATAATTTTAGCTTTAATGTCTCCTGCGTTTTTGCTGGTAATTACGTTTTCTAATGCTGCAGGGACTAAAATGTCAACATCTAAGGTTAATAATTCATCACTTGTAATATCTTTGCTACCCGGAAAACCTTTAACAGTGCCATTTTTGGTTTTATAATCGAGAACTGCTTTCGGATCAAGGCCATTGGGGTTGTACGCCCCTCCTCGCGAGTCATTTACAGCGACTATTTTGCATCCAAGTTCATTTAAAAGCCTTGCAGCAATACTACCTGCATTACCGAAGCCTTGAATAGCAACCGTTGCTTTTGTAAGGTCAAGACCTATCTTCTTTGCAGCTTCTCTAATTGCAAACATAGCGCCTCTTGCTGTAGCTTCATTTCTTCCAAGAGAACCTCCGATAACAATGGGTTTTCCGGTTACTACACCAGGACAGTAATATCCTCTTAGCTTGCTGAATTCATCCATAAACCAGGCCATTATTTGAGCATTAGTATATACATCTGGCGCTGGAATATCTTTTTCTGGACCTATAATTGGGCTTATAGCAGCAAAATAACCCCTGCTTAACCTTTCTAGTTCTCCTTTTGAAAGCTCTTTTGGATTTACTCTAATTCCACCTTTTCCACCACCATAGGGTAAACCTATTACAGCACATTTAAATGTCATCCAAGCAGAAAGGGCTTTTACTTCATCCATTGTCACATCAGGATGGAATCTTACCCCACCTTTTGCAGGTCCTAAGATGGTGCTGTGCTGAGAACGATATCCAATGAAGGTTTTAACAGAACCATCGTCCATCTTTACTGGTATTGATACCGTAAGCACTTTTTCTGGCTCTTTCAAAACTTCGTAATAAGAATTTTCTAAACCAAGCTTATCACATGCAGTTTTAATTTGTTTTTGAACTATCTCAAAAGGATTTAATGTTTCAGTCATGTAAAACTCCCCCTCTAATTATTTTTTCTTTTTTTATAATTTTACTGTTTTATATGTGTATTAATTAAAAATTAACCCCTCCCTCCAGAAATAATTATGATTTTTCTTTTAGAAGAATTTATTTAAATTTTATTTAACTCCTGCTGCTAATTCAAAACCGGCATATAAAGCTTTTTTATTTAATTCTTCTGTTCCTTTTGGAACCCTTGCAAGGATAGCAGATTCAATTGCTTCTTTGCTTACTATACCGGTTAGTTCGGTAATTACTCCTAATGCCACGATATTAGCAACCATAGTCCTTCCTATTTTATTTTGAGCTGTTTCAATAATTGGTAGTTCATAAACTTTATAAGGAGAGTCTATTTTTGAAAGAGAAGAATCTTTTATTATTATTCCTTTTTCCGATAGATTATCTTTAAATTTTTTCAAGGCCTCTTCAGATAAAACAAGAAGTACATCAGGCTTTGTAACCTTTGGATAATCAATTTCTTCTTGGCTTATAATAACCTCTGCTCTGCTTGCCCCTCCTCTTGCCTCGGGACCGTAAGATTGAGACTGGACAGCATTTTTCCCCTCTATTATAGCTGCTTCGGCAAGGATAATGCCAGCAAGAATTAATCCTTGTCCTCCTGAACCGCTAAGTCTTAATTCAAATCTATCTTCCATGTTAATCAACCCCCTGTGCCTTTTTAATAATTTTCATATATTCTTCTGTGTATTCTGGTGCAATTTCTTCATAAAATTCTCCTATAACTATTTTCCCTTCTAGCTCTTCTTTGCTCATTTTTTCTGCAGCTTTAATTGTAACAGCATTATCCTTCAACATTTCCATCATTTTTACTGGAGAACCTAACTTATTTTTCCTTCCAAAATATGTTGGACAAATCGATGCTGCTTCTACTACAGAAAATCCTTTATGCATAATTGCTTTTTCTATCATTTTAATTAGCTGTGGAACATGATAAACAGTAGCTCTTGCTACATACGTAGCACCTGCTGCCTGTGCAAGTTTACAAAGGTCAAAATTCCTATCAATGTTGCCATAGGGGGCTGTAGTAGCATAGGCACCTTTTGGAGTCATTGGTGAGTACTGGCCACTGGTCATTCCATAAATATTATTGTTAAAAATTATAGTAGTTATATCTATGTTTCTTCTGGCGGAATGAATAAAATGATTGCCTCCAATTGCTGTACAATCTCCATCACCGGTTAGAACTATAACTTTGAGGTCAGGATTTGCAAGTTTAATACCTGTTGCAAAAGCCAATGCCCTACCGTGCGTAGTATGCAAAGTATTAAAATTTAAATAACCTGGGGCTCTCGAAGAACATCCTATACCGGAGACAATGCATATTTTATCCTGATCTATTTTTAAATTATCTATAGCCCTTACCACTGCACCGGTTATTATTCCGTGTCCGCAACCGGGACACCATATATGGGGCAATCTTTCAATCCTATAATATTTTTCAAGACTTTTACGCATTTTTTAATACCTCCCGAACCTTATCGATAACTTCATCGGGGCTAATCAGCTCTCCGCTGAATTTATTCAATCCAATAACATTATGTCTTCCTTTAGATGAAGCTTCCACAGTTTCTATTAATTGTCCGTAATTCATTTCAGCAACAATAATATTCTTTACACTTTTAGGTAGCTCATTTATAGCTTTATGTGGGAAAGGCCATATTGTCTTTAACCTTATCATTCCAACTTTTTTCGATTCTTTTCTCAAAATTTTAACAGCCCTTGCTACCGAACGAGCAGTTGAACCAAAGGAAATAACTACAGTATCTGCATCCTCTGTAAATAGGTTTTCATATTCAACTATATCGTCAATGTTATCATAAATCTTTTTCATTAGTCTTGATATCAATTTTGCAGTAACTTCTGGACTTGTTGAAGGAGCACCTGTTATATCATGAATTAATCCTGTTACATGATAGGGTATGCCTTCACCAAAATTGGCCATAGGAGGTATTCCATCTCCATCCACATCTTCATAAGGATTGTATTTTGCAATCTTAGATAAATCAGGTTTTTTCCTATTAAAAACCTTTACTGTAGAAGGATCAGGCAATACAACTCTTTCCCTCATATGACCAATTACTTCGTCCATTAGAAGTATCACAGGTGTTCTGTATTTTTCAGATAAGTTAAAAGCACGTACTGTCATATCATATACTTCTCTAACATAAGAAGGAGATATAACAATTATCGGATGGTCACCATGTGTTCCCCACCGTGCTTGCATAACATCGCCTTGAGCTGGAAGGGTTGGAAGACCAGTACTGGGACCACCCCTTTGGACATCCACAATTACACAAGGTACTTCGGTTAAACAGGCATAACCAATGTTTTCCTGTTTTAGCGAGAATCCCGGGCCACTTGTTGCAGTCATGGATTTTAACCCTGCAAGAGAAGCCCCGATAACAGCACCCATACTTGCAATCTCATCTTCCATCTGAATAAATTTCCCGCCAACTTTTGGAAGTTTCTCGGCTGCTATTTCAGCAATTTCAGTAGAAGGTGTTATTGGATAACCAGCATAAAAACGCATACCTGCCACAATCGCACCTTCAACACACGCCTCGTTTCCTTGCATTAGAACCGGTTTATTTATCATTTTCATCATCACCTACCACTATAGCATAATCTGGACACCTTATTTCACAAAGTTTGCAGTTAATACAGGCTTCAGGATTCACTACTACTGGCTTTCCATTCTCTGAATCAAAAACCTTTTTAGGGCAAAAAGCTATACATATACCACACCTTTTACATGATTTAAGATCAATTTTAATATCGACTTTTTTTTCAGCCACTCTCTCACCTCAAATTCCTTTTATTTTAATATTAAATTTATTTCGTGTATAATGTATTCTATATATTTTATTTTTATCCTTCCATTTTTTTTAATTAATAAAAAAAATACAAAAAAAATTGATTTTTTGTATACAATATTTTAATCATCTTTTTTTGAGTCCTTCAACTGCATTAAAAATTCATAGGGGACAGGCTGGCTGCCCATCAGCAAAGGATCGCCGTGGCAATCGGAACCACCGGTCATTAAAAGGCTATATTTTTTTGCCAATTCCATAAAATAATTGGAATCTTCCTTGTTATGTTCTTTATGATACACTTCTATTCCTTTTATACCCATCTTTATTATTTTAAATACTATGCCTTTATTTTTTATAAGTCCTGGATGAGCTAAAACAGGAATCCCTCCACTTTTCTTAATAAGTTCAATGGCCTCAACTGGGGTCAATTTATAACGCGGAACGTATGCAGGTTTTCCTTTATCAAGGTAAAGAAGAAATGCTTCCTCTACAGATGAGGCATAGCCTTTTTTTACAAGTACCCTTGCAATATGCGGCCTACCAAGAGAAGGACCATCAGCTTCTTTTTCAACATCTTCATTTTTTATAGGAATGTTTAATCTGTTTAATTTTTCAATCATCTTTTTTATTCGACTATTTCTTATCTCCTGAAATTCTCTTAATTTAATTTGTAAAAAATGATCTTTATAATCTATATAATATCCTAAAATATGCACTTCTTCATTCTCAAAATCTGTATTGATTTCGATTCCCGGAACTATTTCTAATGATGGATAATATTTTGCCCTTTCTATTGCGAAACTTATTCCATCTATAGTGTCATGATCTGTAATCGCTATAGCTTTTAAATTTAATTCAGCAGCTTTTTCTACAACTTCTTCGGGTGTTAATTTGCCATCTGAAAAAGTTGTATGAATATGAAGATCAATTAGCATTATGGCTTCCTCCTTGAAATCAAAAAAGCCTGTCTTAAAACAGGCTATATAATCTACAAACTAAAAATCACATACTATTTTATATGTTTTATATATATAAATATATTTAATTATATTAACGAGGTTCCACAATGAGTTTTATTGCCGTTCTTTCCTGGCCTTCTATTTCTATATCGGTAAATGCCGGTATACAAATTAAGTCAATACCGCTGGGAGCCACATACCCTCTTGCGATTGCTATAGCTTTTACTGCCTGGTTAAGTGCGCCAGCACCAATAACTTGAATTTCTGCTGCTCCTTTTTCACGTATAACACCAGCTAAAGCCCCGGCTACAGAATTTGGATTTGATTTAGCTGATACTTTTAATACTTCCATTTTTAATTCCTCCTTAAAAATTTTACATTGCTTATTTTATTATTCTCTAAAAAACATAAAATTCCTTTTATTTTTTAAAATTTATTTTAGCATATTTAATCTTTTTATACTAATTGCAAGTCCTGTAATTTCATCTATTTCTACTAATACAGAATTTAACTGCGCCCTTCCTGAGGCTACTTCAAACCTTGCCGGAAGTTGGTTTAAAAATTTTTTAATTACTTCATCTTTATCAATTCCCAAAATAGAATCATAGGCCCCTGTCATCCCGACATCAGTTATATACGCTGTGCCTTTGGGCAATATCCTTTCATCTGCCGTTTGTACATGAGTATGAGTACCTACTACTAGAGAAACTTTTCCATCTAAAAA
Source organism: Thermovenabulum sp. (assembly GCF_049701175.1). Lineage (GTDB taxonomy): Bacteria > Bacillota > Thermosediminibacteria > Thermosediminibacterales > Thermosediminibacteraceae > Thermovenabulum. The sequence goes on along the minus strand of NZ_JBNATW010000020.1, from coordinate 39,545 downwards.
CCAACCCATGGCTTGTTTTTCTGAAGTAGCTTCAGCATGAAAATCAACAACGATAATATTTGTTATTTTATTTATCTTCTCTATTTCTTCTGCACAAGTTCTAAAAGGACAATCTAAAGCCTGCATAAAAGTTCGACCTGATATATTAATTATACCTATTTTAAGGTTGTTTTTTACTTCTATTATATTAGAACCCTTTCCTGGAGCTCCGGGAGGATAATTAAGAGGCCTTATAATCCTTTCTTCTGTATCGATAAATGAAAAAATCTCTTTATTATCCCAGACGTGGTTTCCCATTGTAAAAAAATTTATGCCTGCATCAAAAAGTTCCTCTGCAATTTTTTTTGTAATTCCATTTCCACCTGCAGCATTTTCTCCATTGGCTATAACAAAATCCACATTATTTTCCTCAATCAAATTCTTCAAATTCTCTTTAATTATATTTCTCCCTGGCCGGCCTACTATATCTCCTATAAACAATAGTTTCAATGCTTTCACAACCTTTCTTTATTTTTCCCAAATATTATTATAAATATTATTATTTTCTCCTTTTTTTGGTTTAAAAAAAGTGCGCGAACAAATCGCGCACCTTTATTTTGCATATTCTGTAGCTCTTACTTCTCTTATTACATTCACCTTGATATGACCAGGATACTCCAATTCTTCTTCTATTTTTTTAGCAATATTTCGAGCAAGCTCAATAGTTTCAAGGTCATCAATTTCTTCAGGTTTCACCATTATCCTGATTTCTCTTCCTGCTTGAATAGCATAAGCTTTTTCTACTCCTTTGAAAGAGTTAGCAATTTCCTCTAATTTCTCGAGGCGTTTTATATATGCTTCTAAAGTTTCTCTTCTTGCTCCTGGCCTTGCGGCCGAAATAGCATCGGCTGCTTGAACAAGTATTGCTTCAATTGAAGTAGGTTCTACATCATTGTGATGAGATGCTATAGCATTTATTATTGTCTGTGATTCACCAAATTTTTTAGCAATCTCAGCACCTATTAATGCGTGAGGTCCCTCTATATCCTGATCCACACTTTTCCCGATATCGTGAAGGAGTCCTGCTCTTTTTGTCACTTGAACGTCTACACCTAATTCGGCAGCCATAGCTGCCGCTATGTGAGCTACTTCTATTGAATGAAGAAGGACGTTTTGTCCATAACTAGTCCTGAATTTAAGTTTACCTAAATATTTTACCAGCTCTGGATGAAGGTTGTGAATACCTGTATCAAAAGTTGCTTTTTCTCCTTCTTCTCTTATTATATTTTCTACCTCTTTTTGAGCCTTTTCTACCATTTCTTCAATTCGTGCAGGATGTATTCTACCATCGATTATAAGCTTTTCTAAAGCTATTTTAGCAATTTCTCTTTTTACAGGATCAAAAGCTGATAAAATTACGGCTTCTGGGGTGTCGTCAATTATCAAATCTACACCAGTTAAAGTTTCCAATGCCCTTATATTTCTTCCTTCTCTTCCAATAATTCTACCTTTCATTTCATCATTAGGCAAAGTTACAACAGAAACAGTAGTTTCGGCAACATAATCTGGAGCACATTTTTGAATTGCATAGGAAATTATCTCTTTTGCTTTTTTTTGAGCTTCTTCTTTTGCCTGAATTTCTATTTCTTTAATCATCATAGCCATTTCATGGCGTATTTCTTCTTTTACCTTGTTGAGTAAATATTCTTTTGCTTCTTCTGTTGTCATACCAGATATTCGTTCTAATTCTGCTACTTGTGTGTTATATAGTTCGGTTACCTTCTCATTTAATCTGTTTACCTCTTGTTCCTTTTTAGCTACCATTTCTTCTTTTTTCTCTAAAGCTTCAGCTTTTCTATCTAAAGCTTCTTCTTTTTGTTGAAGTCTTCTTTCTGTCCTTTGAAGCTCATTTCTTCTTTCTTTTAATTCTCTTTCAAACTCGTTTTTTTGCCTAAGTATTTCTTCTTTTGCTTCAATTAGTGCTTCTTTCTTTAATGACTCTGCTTTAATTTGTGCATCAGAAATGATTTTTTTTGCTTCATCTTCTGCAGATTTTATCTTAGCCTCGGCAATGTATTTTCTTGCAAAATATCCTATAGCAAAGGTTATTAAACCTGTTGCTACCACAATAAATACGTTCATTAAATTAATATTAGCTCACCTCCTAAAATCCCTCTTCCAGTTTCTGTAAAAAAAATATTCTATCAAAATAAAAAACCGAGGGGAACTCGGTCTTCCTCCTAAAAGCTTTCCTTCAAAGCAAAGCTTCAAATTTATTTTATAATTTTTTAATTTTAATGTCAAGCCAATGCTATTCGCTATTCCTAATCCTGGTAACAATGCTTTTACCTTCTTTAAGCTCGACTTTATATGCTGTATCTGCCATTTCACTTAGGAATGTATTATGAGTTACCATTATTATCTGCCTATTAAAAACTTCACTAATATACTTTAAAAACGTTGCGACATTTTGAATAAATTCACTGCTTACATGTTTCGCAGGCTCATCCAAGATTATAGGACCTTTCTTATAGTATAAAATGTTTTCTAAAACAGCGATCCTTAGAGCAAGGGATATAACATCAACCACACCGCCACCTCGGGCGTCTTGTGGCTTTGTTATTACCTTTTTGCCATTAAATGTTGATATTACATAAAATTCCGCTTCAGGACGATTTCTTACTTCTTCTATGGATATTTTAAATTCTATGTTTGATCCAAAAATATACTGAAGGCAATTGGTTACTAAAAGTTCAATTTGTTGTTTTACCTGTTCCCTTGAAAACTCTGCTGTTTTTTGCAAGAGAATTCTTACCTGTTGGAGTATTTCCTCTTTCTCTTTAACCTCGGTGTATTCTTTTTGAAATTCTTGTTTTTCATATTCCAATTGTTCTTTTAAGCCCTTTTTAACTGTATAATCAAGAAGCAATTCTTGGTATTTATTTTCAAGCATTTCAATATCTTTATCATACACCATTTAAATTTCACCGATCCTTTTTATAAAGTCCTCCTTTTCATATATATTAATGTAACTTTCTATAAATTTTCGGGAATTAAGCTTTTTGCCTTTGACAACAATTCTTCAATTTCTTTGCTCAATTTTTCTATTTCCTTGTCAAGTTCTTCTGGTTTTACGTTTAATTTTTGAAGTTCAGCAAGCAAGTCCTGCTTTTGCCTTTGTAATTCTTCGAGTTTTGCTTCAGCTCTGTATTTTATTGCTTTGGCTTTGTCTATTTTTTCTTTTAGTTCCTGGATTTCTTTTTCTGGATCCATTATTGTGTTACACCTCTTTTCTCAAAATTTCTGTAGATATTTTTTCAACCTGTTTTTCATCTATGGGATTGAAACATATTGGGCATTTTGCAAGTTTTTTCATGATTCCAATATATTTTTGCGATTCTTTATATAAACAATTCTCTGTCTTTCTTAAATTATTAAGTTCTTCTTTAATTTTATTTTCATTTGCTTTTATTTCTTCTTTTATTCTTTTTAAATTATCGAGCAATTCCTTTTTCTTTTCTAAATCTTTCAGGTAATCTTCAATTTTTAATATAAAATTAATATAGGCTGTTTTTTTTTCTAATTGTTTTATATCATTTGTTAAATTAATTAATTTACTTTTTATTTCCATTAGGCTTTTTAATCTTTTATAATTTTCTTCAACTCTAAACGTTAAATCCTCACAATTTTTTATTTCCTTTGTCTTTTCTAATATCAAAGACAAAAACTTTTTTTCCTTCTCTAATTTTTCAACCTTTAATGAAATATCTTTTAATTTTTTATATTCCTCAAATTTTTTATTAGATTCCCTGATTATTTGCTCTGCTATAAATACATCCTTCGTATTTTTAAGTATTTTTTGAACATTAATATATTGGGTTTTAATTTCATATATTTTTTTTCTAACATCAATAAGCAATTTCAAAAATTTTGCTTTTTCTTCTGTAGATTTTATTAGTTCTTCCGCTGTATCGATGGTTTCTAAACTATTTACTAAGAAATTCAATTTTTTTTCTTCTTCGGAATTGTATTGCAATCTTTCTTTAAAATCCTTTAAAACCTTTAATAGTCCCTGTTTTCCTTTCAACAATTCTATTAAGTCATTAAGAGTTTCGAGTTTATTTTTTATAACCTCGAGATCTTTAAAATCTTCTAATTTTTTGTCTAATTCTTCCAATCTTGATAGTATCGCTTTTTCTTTTGAAATATATTCATTAAGCTCTTTATTTGTAAGTTTTAAAGCCGCATCGATTACATGAATGCCTGCCAATTTCCCCAATATTCTTGCCCGTGTGGCAGCATTTTCTGAAAGTAAAAAAGGGCCTTCCAACTGCTCGGAGAGATTTGCAAAGGACACCGCATCCTTATCAATTTTTATTTTAGGTATCCCATGAGCTTTATATATTTCTACAGGAACAGTATTCCCAAAACCTTCAAATATTTCTTCTTTTCCATTTTTAATTAAAATATATCTATTTCTATTTATGCCCTTTTCCCTTATAATTTGGGTATCATCTTCTAAAGTCAATTTTACACGGCAATAGCTTTCTCCCGCAGAAATAAAATCACTTCCGCGGGGCTCATTGTATAACACCCATTTTAAGGCCCTTATTATTGCGCTTTTCCCCTGATCCGTGGGCCCTAAAATTACCGTCATACCATCACCAAATTCTATTAGAGTATTCTTATGGGACTGAAAATTTTCAAGTTCTAATCTCTTAATTTTCCCCAATTAAATCACCTCAAGATCTTCTCCATCAAAAGAAAAATCTATTTGAGCTTGTTCAATTTTTTTTAATGCTTCTTCAACTACCTCTCTTTTTATATTGTTTTTTTGAGATATTTCATTTAAGATCGCCGTAAAGTCGTAGGATTTAAAATTAGAAGCTGAATTAACACTTTGAATAAACTCTGCAAGTTTTTTTTCTTTAAATTCCATTTCTTCCAACTTAGTCCTATCTAAAATTTCGTAACCAGGCAAAGCGGATTTTAATGTAATATTTTCTATTATTATATCTTTTTCTATTTTAATAAAGGAAACCTTAGGCATCCTTGATATTTCTATTAAAGAACTGTCAATTCTGACGATGCTTCCCGGATTTACAAAATACCTACCATTTACATATTTTATTCCATACCCCGAATGATAATGGCCCGATAAGGTAATATCAGCTTGTGTGCTAAGAATTTCATCAATTGTTGTGCAATAAGCTGTATGGAAAAGGGGTTTTTCCAAAAGCATGCCGTGTACCATATGTATTGCCACATCGCAGTCATCTTTTTTTACAATATAGCCACTTATCTTACCTTCTTTATCTAAATTATAAGAATAATGGGTACCTGTTAATCTTACCGTTACGCCATTTTTTTTTAAAAAAACTTTTTCTTCCGGATTAATTAGTTTTATTATGCCCATTGAGTCCAATAATCCTATCATAGTCCTTTTTATTGTATTGGGATTTTGTCCATAAATATCATGATTCCCTGCAACCATGTATATAGGAACATCAATTTTTTTGAAGCGGATAACAACCTCTCTCACAAGAGAGGGAGGAGTATCAGGTCTATCGAATAGATCTCCTCCGTGTAAGACAGCATCTACATTTTTTTCTTGAGCAATCTCTATTATTTCATCCAATTTTTTGAAAACCGTTTCAAAAAAGTTATCTTTCCTGCCTTGCGGGTTTGTATTTCTTATATGAGTATCGGTTAGGAACAAAAATTTCATCTTTTAGTCACTTCTCCATCTTTATTTGCTTCTAATGTCTTTTTTTTCTCTTCTGTTTTTCCATTTGCAGAATTTACCTGATTTGTCTCATTTTTTTCTAAAATATTAAATTTTTCTTTTACCTTTTTTTCAATCTCTCTTAATAAGTCAGGATGTTCTTTTAAAAATTGTTTAGCATTTTCTCTGCCTTGTCCAATCTTTTCATTGCCATAGGAATACCAGGACCCGCTTTTTTGAATTATTCCTATTTCCGAAGCAAAATCCAAAACACATCCCTCTTTAGAAATCCCTTCTCCATACATAATATCAAACTCTGCCTGCTTAAAAGGAGGTGCTACTTTATTTTTAACAACTTTCACCAGTGTCCTACTTCCTATTGTTTCCTCGCCTTCTTTTATTACATTTGTTTTTCTTACTTCCAACCTCACCGAAGCGTAAAATTTTAATGCCCGTCCGCCTGGAGTAGTTTCGGGGTTTCCAAACATTACACCTACTTTTTCTCTTAATTGATTTATAAAAATGGCTACAGTTCTCGATTTACTGATAGAACCTGCTAATTTTCTTAATGCTTGAGACATAAGCCTTGCCTGAAGCCCGACAAAAGAATCCCCCATTTCACCATCTAATTCGGCTTTTGGGACAAGGGCTGCAACAGAATCCACCACTATAACGTCTACCGCTCCGCTCCTGACCAAAGCTTCTGCTATTTCTAAGGCTTGTTCACCAGTATCCGGTTGAGAAATTAACAGATTGTCTATATCAACGCCTAATTTTTTTGCATATGCAGGATCTAATGCATGTTCTGCATCTATAAAGGCAGCTATTCCTCCCATTTTTTGCGCTTCAGCAATTATATGAAGGGCAACCGTAGTCTTACCCGAAGATTCCGGTCCGTATATCTCGATTATCCTTCCCCTAGGAACCCCTCCCACTCCTAAGGCAATATCAAGGGGTAAAGAGCCTGTAGGAATAACTTCTACGCTTAATTTGGCAGCAGCCTCACCCAAACGCATGATTGAACCTTTTCCAAACTGCCTTTCTATTTGAGTTAGAGCTATTTCCAGTGCCTTTTGTTTTTCCATCATTATAAAATCCCTCCAAAAAAGATAAAAATAATATTAAATTAATTATACACAAACATTTATGTAAAAAATAGATAAACTTTAATTTTTCTTTTCATTAAAAAATTTAGTTTATTAATTTCGCAGTATAAATTACATTATATATTGGTCCTTGTTTTAAAAGGATGCTCTGCATTAAATGAATTGATTTGACTTCGAATGTAATATTAAATTTTATGTTTTCGGGAATCACAATAGTATTTATCTCTTCTTTAAATCTACCCAAAGTCAAGTGGGGTTTAAAAGGCTTTTCATCAAAGACAATATTATTCTTTTTCAATAATTCATCTAAATCCTTTTTTATATTTATAATAATTTCAGAGTTTTTTATACCTATCCAAAAAACCTTAGGTCTCCTTTGATTAGGGAAAAAACCGAAATCTGTTAATTCTATATCAAAGGTCGGGTATCTTTGACTTACATCGTCCAATATTTCGGAAATCTTACATACTAAATTTTTTTGTATTTCACCGAGGAAGTTTAAGGTTATATGATAATTAGTTGGTTCAACCCATTTTATGCCTTTAATGAAATGGAATTTTTTCGAAATTTCTGCTAATTGCTTTTTTGTATTTTCATCAATTTCAATAGAAATAAAACTTCTTATCTTATTGTCAGCCAACATCCTACACCCCTTTAAAAATCAATTTGCTCCGATAATCTTTCCCTTAACAATTGCAGTGCTGCATTAGCAGCTCTTTCTTTAATCTCATTTCTTTGCCCTTTAAAATAGAATTTTCTTGAAAATGTGGTATTTCTGTCAGAGTAACCTATAAAAACTAATCCTACTGGTTTTTCTGATGTACCGCCATCTGGGCCAGCGATTCCTGTAACCGAAAGTCCTATGTCGCAATTGGAACTTTTCCTTACCCCTTTAGCCATTTCTTCAGCGGTTTTTTCACTTACTGCTCCCCATTTTTCGATTGTTAGCGAATTTACACCCAAAAGCTCAATTTTTGACCTATTACTGTAACTTACTATTGCCCTATCTAAGGATTGTGAAATACCGGGAATATTAGTAAGTTTATGGGCTATTAAACCTCCAGTACACGATTCTGCGATCGCAATGGTCAAACCTTTTTCTATAAGCATTTTCCCTACCACATCTTCTATTCTTTGATCATCAAAAGCAAAAATATATTTTCCAACCCTTCTTTTTATTTCTTCTTCTATGGGTTCTATCATTTTTAATGCTTCCTCTTTATTTTTAGCTTTTGCCGTTATTCTAATCGTTACTTCTCCCATTTTGGCATAGGGGGCAATGGTTGGATTTGTCTGCGAATCTATAAGGTCAATTAGTTTTTCTTCCAAAGCTGCTTCACCAATTCCGTAAAATTTTAGTACACGGGAATAAATTATTGCTCCACTTTTTTTATGTAAATAAGGAATACAGAAATTTTTAAGCATAGGCTCCATTTCAAAAGGTGGACCCGGGAGCATGATCACAACCTTGCCGTCTTTTTCAAGCAAAACACCTGGAGCCAACCCTACTTCATTAGGAATTATTTCAGCACCTTCCGGAATAAAAGCCTGTCTTATATTGTTTTCTGTAAACTCTCTATTTATCTTTTTAAAAAACTCTTCTATTTTACTCATCGCTTCATTATTTAAAATCATTTTTAAATTTAAAGCTTTTGCGATGGCTTCCTTTGTTATATCATCCCGAGTTGGCCCCAGACCTCCCGTTGTAATGATGATATCAGATCTTTTCCATGCCGTAGTGAATATCTCTTTTATTCTTTCAAAATTATCTCCTACAGAAGTATGATAATAAACATCAATTCCGATTTCTTTCAAAGCCCTTGCGATTACATAAGCATTTGTATTGACAATATCGCCCAGTAAAAGTTCAGTTCCTATACAAATTATTTCTGCCTTCATTTTCTTCTCACCTTTCCTTTAACATCTTTCACGCTGCTTTAAAATTTTCAAAACTTTTTATTAATTCACGAAAACTATCCCCATCGATTTTCTCTTTCTCCATTAAAATATCTACAATATTATTTAAATTCTCTTTGTATCTATTAATGATTTCTTTTACTTCCTCTTTTATTGTATTTATTATTTTTGCCATTTCTGAATAAAGCTCGCTTTGAGGCAACGTATTTTTATCTACTGCACCCAGAGATGACATTCCGGAAAATATTATATCTTTTGCAAATTTTACCGCCTGATTTATATCGCCGGCAGAACCAGTGCTAGCTTCCCCTAATAAAACCTCTTCAGCTACAGCACCTGCTAAAGCTATAGCAATGTGAGCTTCTAAATCCTTTTTAGTATAAAGATATGTGTCGTCCTCCATTTTTTGGCGCATATATCCTAAGGCTTGACCTCGTGACGTCACAGTAATTGCCGAAACCGAACCAGGCTTATAGTATTCGCTGGCTAAAGCATGGCCTAATTCATGTACCGCTATCCTTTTCATTTCTTCTCTACTGGGTTTTCTGTTTAGTTTTTCTCCCATTATTACTTTATCTACTGCTTCTAAAAAGTGTTTTTGTTTTATCTTTTTTTCTTTTTCCCTCATAGCAAGTATAGCAGCTTCGTTACAAAGGCTCTCAAGATGTGCACCTGAAAACCCAAAAGTTTCTTTTGCAATAGCTTCCAAATTCACATCTTCGTCAAGGGGTTTATTTTGAGTATGGATCTTTAATATTTCGAGTCTCCCCTCTTTGTCAGGTAAATCTACTCTAACTATTCGATCAAAACGACCAGGTCTTAAAATAGCAGGATCTAAAATATCTGGCCTGTTGGTAGCAGCAATTACTAGGATATTTACATCATCATCCTTAGCAGAAAGTCCATCCATTTCTACTAATAGCTGATTTAGTGTTTGGTCGTATTCCATATGGCTGGTGTTTTTTCCTCTTGAACCAGCTATAATTTCAATCTCATCGATGAATATTATGCAATGTTTTTTTGAATTCTTTCTTGCCAAATTTCTTGCTGTATTAAAAAGCTGTCTTACCCTTTGGGCACCAACACCTGCATACATTTCTACAAATTCGCTGCCAGAAGCATAGACAAAAGCAGAATCAATATAATTTGAAGCTGCCTTAGCAAGCAGGGTTTTCCCCGTTCCAGGCTCACCAGTTAAAAGTATGCCACGAATTGGCCTAATGCCCATGCGCTTTACTTCATCATAATTTTTTATAAAATCTAAAGCTTCTTGTAGTTCGTTTTTGGCTGTATCTTGACCACCTATATCATCGAAAGTTATTTTTATATCGCTGTTATCCTGTTTTTGGTTAACTTTAACAAAATTAGTGTTTTTTATTATGCTGTAAAATAAAATGAAAAAAATTACCATCCCCAAAATAGGAAGAATATTTATACCATTAATTAATAGAAAAACTGTAAGAGCAATTATTAACCCTAAAATAATTTCTAAATACACTAAAAACACCCCTTTTAGCCCAATTAATTTTAAAAATTATTTTTCCTTAGAAAATAAGATTTCATAAAATGCCTCATTGTCTTTTTCCATTATAAGGTATAAATTCATATCGGTGTCTATTTCTATTTTTATTTTTAAGTCATATTTTTTTGAAATTTGATCAAGGGAATCTTTCATCTTAACATATTCACCTGTTTTTTGCGCTTCAAAGAGAAAAAATTTAATTTTATCTTCATATAAACTTTGTAAATACCCTTTATCGTTTATAATTGTTATTTCATAAGGTTTATTTTTCAAATATTTGTAAACAGTTTTATCCAAGTCTTTATAACAATCCTTTAAACTTTCGATTTTTTTTAATTTCACCTTTATATTTATCCCATCTGCGAATTTTTCAATTTCTGCATTTTTTATATAGCTTTTTTGTTTTATATCTTCAAGCAAAGGTTTATCAATCCCGTATCTTTTATAAACTTGTTGTCCCACTAACAATAAGAAAAAAGATAAGATAAACACAATAGCTATAAGCTTAATATCTAAATCCTCAAATTTCAATTTTATCCCCCTTGAACGAATATTTGTTTACTCTCAACTATTATAACATATAAAATTTTAGATTGTCATAAAAAAAAAGAGGCATTTTTTGTAAATGCCTCACCCTTTTATACTTTCATTCCGTATAAATCGTATTCGAAAGCTTCTTTAATTAATACATTTGTAAAATCACCTATTTTTATATTACTGCCCTCGATAAAGACTACTCCATCAACATTTTTGCTATCCCTGTAACTTCTTCCGAAATAAATTCCCCTTTCTTTCATATAACCTTCTACCAAAACCTTTAATTTTCTTCCTATGAAACGCTTATTAATTGTTTTTGATATAAGTTTTTGAGTTTTCATTAATTCATTATACCTTTTCTCTTTTATTCTTTCTGGTACGTGCATATTCATTTGATAAGCTAACGTTCCCTCTTCCCTTGAATACTTAAAAGCTCCCACTCTATCTATTTGATAGGTCCAGATAAAATCTATTAATTCCTCAAATTCCTCTTGCCTCTCAGAAGGAAAACCAACTATAAATGTGGTTCTTATTGCAATTTCGGGAATCATTTGTCTTAATTTTATTATTAAATTTTTTATATCTTTAGAATTGGTTTTCCTTTTCATCAAACTCAAAATTCTATCATTAACATGTTGAAGGGGAATATCCAAATATTTCAATATTTTGTCGCTCTTTGCAATTACTTCTATTAACTCATCGTTAATATGAGTGGGGTAAGCATATAAAAGCCTTATCCAAAAGTCTCCCTCAATCTCTGATAATCTTTTTAAAAGTTCGCAAAGGTAATACTTTCCGTAAATATCCTTGCCATAGGATGTAATATCTTGTGCAACTAAGTTAATCTCTTTAACACCCTTCGAAATCAAAAATTTTGCTTCCTTTATTATTGAATCTAAAGGCCTACTTTTATACCTTCCTTTTATTTTGGGTATTACACAATAGGAACAGCAATTATCGCATCCTTCTGCAATTTTTATATGCGCTGATAAGGTGTCACTTAAAACCCTGTCCATTTCATTATAATTTAAGAAGGACTGATTTTTTATCTCCACAGCAGTCTTTTTATTTTTTATTATATAGGGTAATTTATAAAAATCTCCCGACCCTACTACCGCATCTATTTCGGGTATTTTTTCTTTAATTTGTTCCCCAAGAAGTTGTGCAAGGCAGCCTGCAGCAACAATGAAAACATCTTTTTTACTTTTCTTTACTCGTGCTATTTTTCTCAGAGCATTAAGAGATTCTTCTTTTGCAGATTTAATAAAACCACAGGTATTTACTATTATAATATCTGCTTCATATACATCATCTGTAAAATCATAACCCTCTTTTTTTAAAGCCCCTAATATTAACTCTGAATCTACCAAATTTTTATCACATCCAAGTGTAATTAAACCTATTCTTTCTGCCACGACTAACCTCCATTATCCTTGTTTTTTTATTATTATTGTAATTGGATTGGTGCCTTTTAAATCCAATTTCTCACCCAAAATGTCTATTTCAACTACTTTTGGATTTCCAATTCTTATCTCCAGTTCTTTATTTGCTTCAAGATATTTTTCTTCGTGTTGTTTTAGAATTCCCTCATATTCACTTTTCCCATCTTTTTTAACTGAAATCCAACATCTATCAGAAAATACTTTAAAATTAGTTTCAATTTTTTCAGAATCTACGTTCACAATTATCCTTTTTTCTGTTTCCTCCAAAATATTTATCTTGCTTTTTACCTCTTTTACAACAGAGCTATTCTCAACAGAGTTTTGTTGCTGTGATTGATTTTGTATTTGTGTTTGCACAATTTGCTCAGGGTTACTTGCATCGTTGCTCGTATTTAAAGATTTATTAGAACATATTGGGTTTAAGCTAATAAAATATACTATTATAACTATCCCAATAACAGCAATACCCCATATAAACCTTTTTTTTAATCTTCTTTTCCTTGTTCCCTTTTTTTGCGGTTGCTCTTTTTCAAATTTTTCAGTGGTAACTTTTAAAGTGCTGTCTTTATTTTCTACCTCTTTATCTTGTAAAAAACTTTTGTAAATTTCAATTACCTCTTTATCATCAATACCGCAGGTTTTTGAATAATTTTTTAAAAATCCCTTAATATATACATCCCCTCCGGGAATTAAATCAAAATTCCCTTCTTCTATTGCCTTTAAATACCTCTCTCTGATTTTGGTTTCCTTTTCTATATAGTCTAAAGTTATGCCTTTTTCCTCTCTTTTACTTTTCAAATATGCACCGAGATCCTTCAGGCTAGTTATCTCATTTATATTCATAAAATTCTGGAGGCCCCCCTGTTATTTTTTATTTCCCCGGAAATCGCATAATATTCATAATTTTAATATTTTTCGACTAAAATCCTATACTAACTATTTAACATTTTCTCATATTGGTCCTTGCTTATCAAAATTTGTCGAGGTTTTGCCCCATCGTATCCGCTAATGACTCCTTTGGCTTCCAATTGATCTATTAACCTTGCTGCTCTTGCGTATCCTATTCGTAGTTTCCTTTGCAATAGCGAGACTGATGCCTGCCCAGTTTCGAAAACAATTTTTAGGGCTTCTTTAAAAAGTTCGTCGATTTCTCCATTTGTTTTTTGTTCAAAATTCCCTTCAATTTCCTCTAAATTTTTCTCATACAATGGTTTCATCTGCTTTTTAATAAAATTTAAAACATTATCTATCTCTTTTTCGCTAATATACGACCCCTGCACCCTTAAAGGTTTTGCAGCACCTATTGGCAAAAACAACATGTCGCCTTTGCCTAATAATTTTTCTGCCCCTGCCATATCAAGAATTGTCCTCGAATCCACCTGTGAAGAAACTGCAAAAGATATTCTCGATGGAATATTTGCCTTTATCAAACCTGTGATAACATCCACCGAGGGCCTTTGCGTAGCTACAATTAGATGCATTCCCGCTGCCCTTGCCATTTGTGCAATACGGCATATAGAATCTTCTACTTCCTTTGGAGATATCATCATAAGGTCTGCTAACTCATCAATAACTATTAAAATTTTTGGCAGTTTTTCCTCTTCCTGAGCAATTTCATTGAATCTATTTATATCCTTTACGCCTTTTTGAGCAAATATTTGATATCTCCTTTCCATCTCGTTAACCATCCAACTTAAAGCAGCTGCAGCCTTTTTGGGATCATTAACAACGGGAGTTAATAAGTGAGGTATGCCGTTATAGCTGGAAAGTTCAACTCGTTTTGGATCAATCAGTAACAATCTAACTTCCTTGGGATGAGCTTTGAATAAAATGCTTAAAATAATGCAGTTTATACAGATACTTTTACCAGAACCTGTTGCTCCTGCAATAAGGAGGTGAGGCATTTCCTGTAAATCAGCAACAATAGGTTTTCCAGCAATATCCATTCCCAATGCTGCTGTTAACGGAGAAGTTGAATTTTTAAAGGAAACAGATTCTAATATTTCTCTCAAATATACCTTTGAAACTTCTTTGTTTGGGATTTCGATCCCTATTGCCGATTTACCGGGAATTGGCGCTTCTATTCTCACATCGGGCACTGCGAGACTTAAAGCAATATCGTCAGAAAGGTTTACTATTTTACTGACTTTTACCCCTGGCGAAGGTTGTAGCTCAAAACGAGTAACGGTAGGCCCACAGCTGACTTCTATAACCTTTGCTTGAATCCCAAAACTTAATAGTGTATTTTCAAGAACCTGTGCCCTGTTTAAAATATCCTTTTCACTTAAATTCTGCGTTTTATCGGGAGCCTTTTTTAAGAGATTCACAGGGGGCAATTTATAGTCAACATAATTTTCGCATAAAGTATTATTTTTTACAATACTGGTTTTTGCACTGCTTTTTACTTTTTCCGGTGGTTCTTTCTTATTGTCGTATAAATTATTTATGATAACGGGTACTTCTTCTTTTTCTTTTGATTTAACCTCATCCAACTGGACTGTCTCTGTTCCTGTATTTTTTATATCCTTATCCTCTTTTGGAGATGCTTGAATTATTATTTTTCTCTTATTTAATATATTTTTAAAAAAATTCAAAATTAGCCTAATTGGAGATGAACCTGTAATTAGAATAACGCTGATAATTGAAAGGGCAGTTAAAAATATGTAAAATCCCCATAATCCAAACAATTTATAGAAGAAATAATAATTTACCGCACCTATAATTCCTCCACCTTTACCCTGTTTTGCAAAAGTAATACTTTCTTTAATTATTTCTATGAAACTTGATGAAAATATATTATTTTTAATTTTAAAATGAAGAATTGAAGATACCACTATTAAAAATATTATAACTCCAATAGTTCTTGTATTAATTTCCAATTTTTTCAACCTTGTTGAAAGAGAAAATCCTAATAAAATAAAGAAAACGCTTATTAAAACTGCGCCTTCTCCAGCAATTAAAAGCAAGAGGCTTTTTATAAAACTACCGACTGTACCGGTATTTCTAAAATATAAAGATATTATGAAATATATTCCTATAAAAATGGAAATAATACCTTTTATTTCTTGCATTAAATCCTTCTTTTTATCGACAGCCGTCTTCACCAAACCACCTCACCAAGAAATAATTCTCCAAATAAATGAAAAATCCTTTTAAAAAACAAAAAGGCTTTAGAGCCTTTTAAGATATTTTAAAAAGTATTATATTACCCGGTTGATATTCAGGATTTAGATAGTCCATCGGATCAGAACTTATAATTCTAATCACTTTGGCAGAAAAATTATCTATGGGTTCAATTATAAGCCTTAAATTCTCTTTAACATTAATTTCTTTATAATTAATATTTACTTTATCAAAACCCTCCATAATTATCTCCATAGGCATTGTCGTATATAATATCATAGGAAAATTCTCCTTTAAACCTTATTTTTTTCTTCTATTAAACTTTTAAGTTTGTTAACGGCTTTCCCTAATCCGCCTACTTCATCTATAATACCGTATTTTACAGCATCTTCCCCAACAAGCACAGTCCCGATATCCCTTGCAAGCTGCCCAGTGTTAAACATAAGTTTTCGCAAACTCTCTTCATTTATCTTTGAATGGTTTACTATGAATTTTATAACCCTATCTTGCATTTTATCAAGGTATTCAAAGGTTTGTGGCACGCCAATTACAAGGCCTGTAAGCCTGATGGGATGTATCGTCATTGTTGCTGTCTCAGCTATAAAGGAATAGTTGCTTGCAACAGCTATCGGCACTCCTATGGAGTGTCCTCCACCTAAAATTAAAGATACTGAAGGCTTAGTCATACTTGCTATCATTTCTGCTAAGGCAAGCCCAGCTTCTACATCTCCGCCTATTGTATTGAGTATTATCAAAAGACCTTCTATTTTTGGATTTTGTTCAATAGCAACTAACTGAGGGATAATATGTTCGTATTTCGTGGTTTTGTTCTGAGGTGGTAAAATAATATGACCTTCAATTTGTCCAACTATTGTAAGGCAGTGTATATTGCTTTCAGAACGAGGCACATCAGTTTGTCCCAATTGATTTATGGTTTCAGTAATAGAAGTTCGCAATGGTACTTCTTGGGTATGGCTATTTTTTTCTAAATTAGAGTAATTATTAGCAAAGGCCATAAATGTTTCATCCTTCCGATATTTTATTTCTTCTTTTATTAGCCTTTACTAATGCCGGATTTTATATTCATATTTGTTTTATTCCGTCAATCAGGAAACAGTTTTATTAAGCCATGTTATTATTAAAGAAAAGATATATATTTTATGAAGTATAATTATAAAGCATAATTCTCAAGAATTATTATACCTTCGTCTAAAACTTTTTTTGCTACTTCTTTTGCATCTTTTATAGAATGATCCATAAAGTTACCACATTGCTTTTCATTTGCTGCAGGAACTTCTTTTGCCTCTAAAACCTTCTTTAGGGAGTTTTCTACGGCTTCTTTTATTTCTTCTAAAGGTGTAACATTAAATTTAGTCAAGTAAAATCCTGTCCTACATCCCATTGGAGAAACATCAATTACTCTATCCAATTCGTCTCGGAGGTATCCTGCCAATAGGTGTTCTAATGTATGCATACCTCCTGTAGATACAGTACCGGTATTGGGAGTTATAAATCTTATATCGTATTTGGCTACTATATCACCTTTATCCCCTTCTTCTATGGCTGCCAGCCTAACATAGGGGGCCTTTACCTTCGTATGATCCAGCTCAAAGCTTTCTACCTTTACCATGTTATCCCTCCATAAAAGAATTTAATACAAACATAATCTTGACCTATATAAGTTAACTGAGTAAATAGCTCTTAATATTGACTTTATGTAACTATTATTTAAGCCTAAATAATTAGTGGAAAATAAATTGAGCAAATTAATCAATGTATTCTAAGATTATAAAATCCTCTTAGCATCAAGCCAAGAGGGAAAAAATAGTTACCCTGTACATCTACCTCAAAAATACAAAATTAAACTTCCATAATTATAGGAAGAATCATAGGCCTTCTTCTTGTCTGCTCAAAAAGGAACTTTCCTAAGGCATCTCTAACTTCGGTTTTTATTGAAGACCATTCAGTTATTTTCTCTTCCTGGCATTTTTTCAATTCTTGTTTTACGATATCTTTTGCCTGTTCAATAAGTTGTTCTGATTCTCTGACATAAACAAAACCCCTTGATATAATGTCAGGCCCTGCTACTACCTCAGTTGTTTCTTTATCAATTGTAACCACAACAATCATAATGCCATCCTGTGCAAGCTGTTTCCTATCCCTTAATACTATATTTCCTACGTCTCCCACACCAAGACCATCAACCAGCACCTTTCCAGCAGTAACTTTACCCGAGAATCTCGCACCATCTTTTGTAAATTCAATAATCCTACCATTTTCTGCGATAAAAATATTTTCTTCAGGAATTCCGACTTCTTTTGCTAAATTTGCATGATGAATAAGATGCCTGTATTCTCCATGAACCGGTATAAAATATTTAGGCTTGACCAAGTTTATCATAAGCTTTAGCTCTTCCTGGCTTGCATGACCCGAAACATGCACTCCCGAAATTTTCTCATATATTACATCAGCGCCTTGTTTAAAAAGATGGTCAATAGTTCTCGCAACCAATTTCTCATTTCCCGGTATTGGCGTAGCAGCTATTAAAACTGTATCCCCCGGTATTATTTCAAGTTTTTTATGCTCGGACATCGCCATTCGGGTTAAAGCAGACATAGGTTCTCCTTGACTTCCTGTTGTAATAATTACAATCTTATTTTTTGGAAGGCGACTTACTTCATCAAGCTCTAAAATCATATTTTCCGGCAAATTTATATATCCTAAGTTTGCTGCAATAGATACAGTGTTTACCATACTCCTTCCAACAATTGCAACTTTTCTATCATACTTAAAAGCTGCATCTACAACTTGTTGTATTCGATGTATATTTGAAGCGAAAGTAGCTACAATAATTCTGCCTTTTGCCATGCTAAAAATTTCATCAATAGTAGCACCTACAACCTTTTCGGACATAGTATAGCCCATTCTTTCTGCATTAGTGCTGTCAGATAATAGTGCTAAAACCCCTTTACTACCTAATTCCGCAAGTTTATGTAGATCTGCAATTTTGCCATCTACAGGTGTCTGATCAAATTTAAAATCACCAGTATGGCAAATTGTGCCGATAGGAGTATGTATAGCAATGCCTAAGGAATCAGGTATACTGTGATTTACTCGGAAAAATTCAACTAAAAAGTTTCCTATTTTTACTGTTTGAAGCGGATTAACTACATTCATTGGGATATTTTTTTTGATTTTATTTTCCTTTAATTTTCCTTCGACTAAACCTAAGGTAAGTTTTGTTCCATATAAAGGAACATTTATTTCTTGTAATACATAAGGTAGTGCTCCAATATGATCTTCGTGACCATGAGTTAATAATATAGCTTTCACATTTTCTCGATTCTCTTTAAGATAAGTTATATCCGGAATCACAATATCTATCCCCGGCATATCTTCTTCGGGGAACATTAATCCCGCATCAATTACCAGTATTTCTTTTTCATACTGTACTATTGTCATATTTTTGCCTATTTCTCCGAGGCCGCCAAGGGGAATTATTTGGATTTTGGGTTCATTTTTTGACAAAAAATAGCACCTCCACCGTAAATATTTTTTATTTATTGCCGTAAATTTGTCTTTCAGTTTCTATAATTATGATATCTGGCCCTATTCTTTTTATAGACTCCCACGGAATCTGTATATAGTTTTTTATTCCAAAGGATAAAAATCGGAATTTCCCAGGCACCAAAATATATTCAATTTTCCCACTTTGTTCATCAAAAATCAGATCTATATACCCGCTATTCCCCATTTTTTCTCCATTTTCTAAATTTATTATTTCCTTACTGCAAAGTTCACTTAACCTCATAAAACATGCCCCCCTTAATTTATATTCTATGGGGGCATTTACCATTTTAATACTTGTTTTTAAAATTATTTATAAGCCGGTATGGCCAAAACCTCCCTCTCCTCTTTCTGTCTGGTTTAACTCTTCAACCTCAATTAAATTAGCCTTTATAACTTTTGACACAACCATTTGGGCTATTCTATCGCCTCTTTTTACTATAAAATCTTTTTTCCCGTGGTTTATTAGTATAACCTTTATTTCTCCTCTATAATCTGCATCAACTGTCCCGGGGGCATTAAGAACAGTAACACCGTATTTCAAAGCAAGCCCGCTTCTTGGGCGAATCTGAGCTTCATAACCTGTCGGCAATTCTAAAACGAAACCACATGGTATCAATTTTATTTCACCTGGTTTTATTATTATATCTTCTTTTATCGCAGCAAAAAGATCCATTCCGGCAGAAAAAGGGGTCATATAAGAGGGAAGGGGTAAATCTTCAAATCCCTTATTTTTTTTTATTTTAACGCTTATTGTTTTCAACAGCATACACCTCAATTGCACTTTGAATCTTTTAAAATTAAGTATATAAGATTAAACTACAGTTTTCAACTTTTTCTCTTAATTCCATTTTTTTTATTTTAATAATTCTCCAACTGGAACTATGTCAAAACCTTTCGCTTTTAATTTTTCTATCATTATGGGAAGTGCCTCAATAATATCTTTTGTAGGATGCATTAAAATAATTTTCCCATTGTCTGCCTTTTTTGTGACCTTATTTATTATATACTGTGCACCAGGATTTTTCCAGTCAAGAGTATCTATAGACCACATTATCACTTTGTAACCTAATTCGTCCGCAGCCTTTATGGTTTCTTTCGAGAATTCTCCGTAAGGAGGAGCAAATAATCTAGTTTTTTCATTGATTATTTTGAAAAGTACTTGCTCACATTTTAAAATCTCCTCTTTATTTTCATTTAAGTTCAGCTTTGCGTGGTGAGCATGACTGTATCCATGATTACCGATTTCATGGCCCTTATTCTTTATAGTTTTTACCAATTCCGGGTATTTCTCTGCCCATTTCCCTTCAATAAAGAAAGTGATTTTGATGTCGTTTTTTTCAAATACTTTTAACATGTTAGGAAGATACTCATTCCCCCATGCCACATTGCAGGTAAAGGCTACTGCTTTTTTTTCTGTAGAAAACTCATAAATTGGATTTGTAGTTTCGATACTTTTGTAAAAAAGTACTTCCGTCTTAACAATTGTCCAAAGAAATATTAATAGCAACACCAGTATAATTTTTAAAAAATACCTGGGTAACTTATAAATTATCACTTTCATAAAACCAAGCCTTTCCCCCTATTTTTAAAAGTTTTTATTAAATTTTATTTTTATAAAAAATAAAAAATGACTAAAAAGTACATAAAAAAACATAAACCGATACAATCGGTTTATGCATTTACTTTATTTTTTGGAGTTTCAGGAAAAACATCTTTGTGAGATAAGTTTATTCTCCCCTGTTTATCAATATCTGTAACCTTTACTAATATTTCATCCCCTACATTTACAACATCTTCTACTCTCTTAACGCGTCCTTTTGCAAGTTTAGATATATGCACAAGCCCTTCTTTTCCAGGCAGTATTTCCACAAAAGCTCCAAAATTGGTTATCCTTAAAACCTTTCCGACGTAAACCTTGCCCACTTCCACATCTTGAGTAATCTTATTTATCATATCTAAGGCTTTTTCTCCTGCTTTTTCGTTTGGAGCAGCTACGTATATCCTTCCATCATCTTCTATATCAATTTTTACACCCGTTTCAGAAATGATTTTATTAATTGTTTTGCCTCCAGGTCCAATTACATCCCTAATTTTTTCAGGATCTATTGTGAGTGAAAATATTCTTGGTGCATAGGGGGAAAGTTCTTTTCTGGGCTCTGAAATTACCGATAGCATTTTTTCAAGGATAAATAGCCTTCCTTCTCTGGCTTGAGCTAAAGCTTTTTTTAATATTTCAGCATCAATTCCTTTAATTTTTATATCCATCTGAATGGCAGTAATTCCTTTTGCTGTACCTGCAACTTTAAAATCCATATCTCCTAAAAAGTCTTCAATTCCTTGAATGTCAGAAAGTATCGTAACTTTTTCCTCTTCTTTAATAAGGCCCATTGCTATTCCGGCAACAGGTGCTTTTATAGGAACTCCTGCATCCATTAAGGCAAGGGTGGAACCGCATACACTCGCCATTGAAGTAGAGCCATTTGAACTTAGTACCTCGGAAACAAGTCTAATAGTATAAGGAAATTCTTCTTCAGGTGGAATCATCGGCTCTAGGGCCCTTTCTGCCAAAGCGCCATGACCTATTTCCCTTCTACCAGGTCCCCTTAATACTCTTGTTTCACCGGTACTGTAAGGTGGAAAATTGTAGTGATGCATGTACCTTTTTGTTTCTTCTAAATCAAGACCGTCGAGAATCTGAACATCCCCTAAAGCCCCTAATGTAGCAACGGTTAGCACTTGTGTTTGTCCACGAGTAAATAGCCCTGAACCGTGTGTTCTTGGAAGTATTCCTACTTCACAGGATATAGGTCTTATTTCATTGCTTTTTCTACCATCAGGCCTTATTCCTTCCTTAGTAATCATTTTTCTAACTTCTTCTTTTAAGATGCTGTAAAGGATATCAGAAATTTCTTTCTCTTTCTCTGGGTAAGTTTCAGCAAAATGTAATAAAGTCTCCTCAGTGATCTTTGAAAGATATGCCTCCCTTTCCTGCTTGTCGTAAATACGTATTGCTTTTAATATTTCAGGTGTAGCAAACTCTCTTACAGCTTTTTCCATATCTGCATCTATAACAATTGGAGGAATTTCCATTTTGGGTTTTCCAATTTTAGATATTATTTCTTCCTGAAAAGCAACAATTTTCTTTATTTCTTCATGTCCATAAAGTATAGCATTTAACATTTCTTCTTCAGTCACTTCATCAGCTCCGGCTTCCACCATTAATATGGCATCTTTAGTACCTGCAACAACTAACCTTAATCTGCTTTTTTCATGCTGTTCAACCGTAGGATTAATTACAAATTGTCCATCTACAAGCCCCACTGAAACAGCGCCTACAGGGCCTTCAAAAGGAATATCTGATATACATAATGCTAAAGATGCTCCGTTTATAGCTAATACATCCGGCGTATTGTCTTGATCAACCGATAAAATAGTAGCTATAATTTGAATATCATTCCTTAAATCCTTAGGAAATAAAGGTCTTAAGGGCCTATCTATCAAACGTGCAGAAAGTATTGCTTTTTCACTAGGTTTCCCTTCCCTTTTTATAAAACCGCCGGGGATTTTCCCAACTGCATATAGCCTTTCTTCATAGTCTACTGTGAGGGGTAAAAAGTCTACACCTTCCCTTGGTTCTTTAGAAGCAGTAGCAGTAACAAGCACAACAGTATCACCATATCTTGCCAAAACAGAACCGTTTGCCTGTTGTGCCAATTTGCCTGTTTCAAAAACCAATGTTCTTCCTGCTATTTCTGTTTTAAATACTTCCAACTATTAATTGCCTCCTTTCTTCCATTAAAAACCATAATTTTTATTCTACATCAAATATATTTTTTCCTTCTTTTTTTTAAAAATTAAAGCGGGGAATCCCCGCTTTTTATTTTCTTAAGTCTAACTTTTCAATGATGGTTTTATAGCGTTCAAAATCTTTTTCTTTTAAGTAATTCAGCAATGCTCTCCTTTTTCCTACCATTTTCAAAAGCCCGCGCCTCGAGTGGTGATCTTTTTTATGAATCTTTAAATGTTCTGTAAGTTGATTTATTCTTTCAGTTAGGAGAGCAATTTGTACTTCCGGAGATCCTGTATCATTTTCGTGTACTTTGAATTTATTGATCAGTTCTTGCTTTAATTCCTTTGTCAATGCCACTTTTTTCACCCCCTACTTTTTTTAATCCCCTATTGCCCAGTAACCTACTGGAGGTAGTGGGTAACCGAGCAAGGGTTCATTATTTTATAAATCTTTGATAATTATAGCATATCCTAACCTTTATTACAAGAATATTTAGCCTGAAATGTATCCTTTATTATCTCTCTGGCAATAATTATATCATTTTTTATTTGTTCTGCAAGCTCATTAGGAGAGTTAAACTTTTTTTCATCTCTTATTTTTTTTAAAAAATATACTTCAACCTTTTCTCCATAAATTGTATTTTTAAAATCAAAAATGTGGACCTCCAAAACAGGATATGAATCGTTTAAATTTTTAAAAGTGGGCTTTAATCCTAAATTTGCAATACCTTCGTAAACTTTATCTTTTATCTTTATAATAACAGAATATACTCCATAAGCAGGAATTATAATACCTTCAGGAATTTCTATATTTGCAGTAGGAAAACCAAGCTTCCTACCTATGGATTTCCCTTCTATAACCCTGCCTTCTATACAAAAAGGATATCCTAATAACATTTCCGCCTTTTCTACAAGACCCTCTTTAATTAATGCTCGTATTTTTGAACTGCTAACTATTTCGCCTTTTCTCTTAACAGGCGGGATTATTATAGTCTCAAAACCTTTTTCTTTTCCTATCATTGAAAGCCTTTCTGCATTTCCTTCTCCTCCATAACCAAAAGTAAAATCATAGCCCACCACTACTAATTTAGTTTTAAGTTTCTCAATGAGCATTTTGTTCACAAAATCTATCCATTTAATTTTAGAAAATTCTTGAGTAAAAGGGGCTATAACTAAAATATTTACACCCAAATTTTTGATTATATTGACTTTTTTATCTAAAGTACTGATTAAGAAAAATTCTTTATCTGGAAATAGCACCTTTGAAGGATGAGGTTCAAAAGTAAGAACAGTAGAAATAAGATTTCTCTTTTTTGACTCTTCTTTTAAAACAGTTATAAGTTTTCTATGACCTAAATGTACACCGTCAAAATTCCCCAGCCCTACAGCTGTATTTTCATCTATCTCAAAACTTTCTAAACTCCAAAATATTTTCATTATTATCTCGACCTCAAATAAATATTTTATGAAATTTTAAAGAGTTATTCTTGATTTCCACTTTGCCTACTCCAAAAAAATTGTTGTTGGCATCATATAAAATATAATAATCATCTTTTATTTCTAAATTTTTTTCAAAAAAAAGTTCTTTTAAAGGAATTGTATTTCGTTTTAAAGCTTTTTCTTTTGTATAAGGAAGAACAACCTTTTTCAGAATGCCTTGCAAAGCTTTTTCCAGAGTTATTAAAAAATAACCATTTCTATTTAATTCTGAATATTCTTCTATTTCTCTTATGGTAAAAGATTCTTCTATCAAAAAAGGACCAGAACGCGTCCTTATGAGCAATGACATATGAGCCCCGCATCCTAAATCTCTTCCTATATCCTCACATAGGGTTCTAATATAAGTGCCTTTTGAACAATGAATTTTAATTCGTGCCTTTGGGTTATTAAAATCAAGTAAAGTAATATTATAAATATTTATTTTTCTTGGCTTTCTATCAATAACTATACCCTTTCTTGCATATTCATAAAGTTTTTTACCCTGGATTTTTACCGCTGAAAACATGGGAGGAACTTGTTCTATTTCACCTACGTATTTTAATAGTACTCTCTTAAAATCTTCTATTGTAACATTAGATGGGTCTTTCTCTTCCAAAAGTGTTCCAAAATTGTCACCGGTATCATAGGTTTTACCCAATGTTATCTCAGCAATATATTCTTTATCACAGTTTTCAAAGTATTCTAGCGCTCTTGTGGCCTTACCAATAAAAATGGGAATTACACCGCATGCACCAGGATCCAAGGTACCTCCATGCCCTATTCGCTTAATCTTTAAAACTCTCCTCAAATATGCAACCACATCATGAGAGGTCATACCAGGCGGTTTAAGTAAATTTATTATTCCTTCCATATAGACCCTCTTTCATATACTCTTCAACAGTTTTTACTACTTTTTTTTCTACTTCTTTAATGCTGCCTTC
The DNA here is from genome assembly GCF_049701175.1 of Thermovenabulum sp. GTDB lineage: Bacteria > Bacillota > Thermosediminibacteria > Thermosediminibacterales > Thermosediminibacteraceae > Thermovenabulum. Next base: position 14,415 of record NZ_JBNATW010000020.1, on the reverse strand, counting down.
AACTATACAACCTGCTGCTTTTGCATGGCCTCCACCATTCATTTTTTTTGCAATTTCGCTTACATCTATCCAGCTATTTGAACGAAAACTCACTTTTATCTTATTGCAATCCTTTTCTTTAAATAATAGCGCAACTTCTACCCCTTCAATACTCCTTGCATAATCTATCAAGCCTTCAGTATCTTCTTCCAAAGTATTTGTCTTTTCTAATATATCTTTTGTAATCACGAGCCATGCAATTTTGCCATTTTTTGAGATTTTTAATGTTTTTAATGTCTCTTTAAGAAGCAAAAGAGTATTAAGGCTCTTTTTTTCAAAAACTTCCCAGCTCACTTTTTCCGGCCTTACACCTAACTCCACAAAATCTGCTAAAGCCCTTAATGCTGACGATGTAGTGTTTGAATGTTTTGTAGCACCTGTATCAGTTATGATTGCTGTATAAAGGCAAACAGCTATGTCATAGCTTAGCTTAATACCTAAGTGTTTAATTAAATCGTAGACCATTTCTCCCACCGAAGAAGCTGAAGGATCTACAAAATTTAAATCCCCAAATAAAACATGACTTTTATGATGATCAATATTCACAATTATATCTGCATAACTTTTTAAAGGATTCTTAAAACCCAACCTTTCAGAGTCCGCTGAATCAAGGCAAATTATAACATCTTTTTTCTCACTAAGAGCATTTTCTTTTATAATTGAATTTACGCGTGGTAAAAAAAGGTAACGCTTTGGCACAACATCATTTAATACGGGATATACATTTTTTCCCATTTTTTCCAAAGCTATACTTAATCCTATTAGGGAGCCGATAGCATCACCATCAGGTGTAACATGTGAAGTTATTATAAAACTTTTTTTGCTCAATATTAGTTCTTTAACAGGCGAAAAATCCATATTTTTATTCCTCTTCTTTCTCTCCGGGAGAAATATCCCTTAATATCTTGCTGATGTGTATCCCATATTCAATGGAATCATCAAGCTTAAAAGATAGTTCAGGTAGAAATCTTATTCTTATTCTTGAACCTAATTCTCTTCTAATATAACCTTCAGCTTTTTGAATCGTTGATATTATTTCTTCTTTTTCACTGCCACTGTCAAAAATGCTCAAGAATATTTTTGCATGTCTTAAATCCTTAGAAACTTCTACCTTCGTTACAGAAATAAGGCCATGTATGCGGGGGTCTTTCAAATCGTTGTTTATTATATCACTTACCGCTTTTTTTATTTCCCCTGCTATTCTATCAGTCCTCGAATATTCCACCATTTTTCCCCCTTTTTATTCAAATTATTTAAATATACTATAAATCAGTTTGTTCAACTTTTTTGTTTATAAATGCTTCAAGTATATCATCCTCTTTTATATCATTAAATTTTTCAATAGCAATACCGCATTCATAGCCACTTGCTACTTCTTTTACATCGTCTTTAAATCTCTTTAACGACGAGATTTTGCCTTCATATATTACTACACCATTTCTTATTACCCTTATATTTGCATTCCTTGTTATTTTCCCATCAACCACGTAACATCCGGCAACAATCCCAACGTTTGGCACTTTAAATAATGCTCTAACTTGAGCATGGCCTAAAATGACTTCTTTATACTCCGGCTCTAACATACCCTTCATAGCCGCCTGCAAATCATCTATTAAATCGTATATTATACGATAAGTCCTTATATCTATATTTTCCTTTTCCGCTAATTTTCTTGCATTAGAGTCTGGTCTTACATTGAAACCTATCACAATAGCATTTGATGCTGAAGCCAAAAGAATATCGCTTTCACTTATTGCACCTACACCGCCATGTATTATCCTAATTAAGACCTGGTCGTTTGAACATTTTTCAATAGCCTGTTTCAAAGCTTCTAAAGAACCCTGAACATCAGCTTTAACTATAATATTCAGCTCTTTTACTTCGCCCTTCTTTATTTTATCAAAAAGTTTTTCTAATGAAACCTTAGGTGAAGTAATATCTTCTTTTTCCTTTAACAATTCTTTTTCCTTTTCTGCAATTTCCCTTGCTTGTTTTTCATCATCAACTACTTTCAAAATATCTCCAGCTATAGGTACCTCTTCAAAACCTATAACCTCCACAGGAATTGAAGGCGTGGCTTCTTTAATAGATTTCCCAAGAGAATCAAACATTGCCCTTACTTTACCCCAAGTACCTCCAGCTACTATTACGTCTCCGACTCTCAGTGTGCCTTTTTGGACAATCACCGTTGCAACAGGCCCACGTCTTTTGTCAAGTTTTGCTTCAATAATTACACCTATAGCAGGGCTATCATAATCAGCCTTTAATTCTTGCATTTCAGCCACCAATAATACCATTTCCAAAAGTTGATCTATTCCTATGCGATTTCTTGCAGAAACATTTACAAAAATGGTGTCCCCGCCCCATTCTTCTGGAATAAGACCATACTCTGCAAGTTGCTGTTTTACTCTTTCGGGGTTAGCTTCAGGTTTGTCAATTTTATTTACAGCAACGATTATAGGAACTTCTGCAGCTTTGGCATGGTTTATAGCCTCAACCGTTTGAGGCATTACACCATCATCTGCAGCAACCACTAAAATCACAATATCTGTTACACTTGCTCCTCTTGCCCTAAGGGCTGTAAAAGCTTCATGTCCGGGTGTATCAAGAAAGATTATCGTTTTGCCATCTTTTTCTATTTGAGAAGCACCTATATGCTGGGTAATGCCTCCTGCCTCTTGAGCTGCAACCCTTGTTTCACGTATTGCATCTAAAAGTGTAGTTTTCCCATGATCGACATGACCCATAACCGTAACCACTGGTGGACGCGGTTTTAAATTTCCTGATATTTCTTCTTTTATCTTTCTAACAAGTTTTTCTTTTGATTCTTCCTCTTCTTTTTCTGCTTCAAAACCGAATTCTTTTAATAATCTCTTTGCTGATTCAAAATCAATATCAGCATTTATATTGAGCATCAAACCAAAATCAATCAATTTTTTAATTAACTTTACTGGCTCTATGTTTGTCTTTTGTCCTAATTCTTTTATTGTTATTTTTTCCGGTAAAATTACCTTTTGCAGCTTAGGCTTTTGTTGTTCCTCTTTCTTCTCGACCTTAGGTTCTAAAATTTTAACTTCCTTTTCCTCTTCCTTTTCTTTCTTGTTCTTTTTTGGTTCCTTTTCTTCATTAATTAAATCTACAATTAGCTGAGCCATATCATCTTCAAGACTGCTCATATGGTTCTTGACATCAATATCCAAATCTTCTAATATGGACATCAATTTTTTACTGGGCACTCCTAATTTTTTTGCGAGTTCATATACCCTTACTTTTGTCAATATTCCCCACCTCCGAATTTAAATGGGACCCAAGGTATTCCAAAATTTTCCTTGAAATATTTACATCTTTTATCCCAATTACCTTTCTTTCTTCTTTACCAATTGACGAACCTAATTCATATGAATTTCCATAAAAGCAATAGGGTACATTAAATTTTTCGCACATTGCTTTAAAATAGTTTTTTGTATTATCAGAAGCATCTTCAGCAATTATCAATAATTTTATTTTCCCTAAAGGGAGAAATTTTTTAACCAAATCCCATCCTGAAACAATTTTTCCTCCCTTTTGTGCAAGGCCAAGGAGAAAATATATTTTACAAGGCTTCACTTTTTATTACTTCCTCCTTAAGCCTCTCTATTACCTCCTTATCCACTTTGCAATCCAAAGCTTTTGAGAGCCTATCTTCATCTAAAGCCTTATCGAAGCATTTGGGGTCCTTACAAAAATACGCCCCTCTACCTGATTTTTTACCTGTTAGATCAATTAAAATATTTCCGTCAGGAGTTCTAACAACCCTTATTAATTCTTTTTTAGGTTTCATCTGTTTACAGCCCAAACACATTCTTTGAGGGATTTTCTTAGGACTCATTAATAATCCCCCCTATATTTTGCTTTGAGATTTTATGTCTATTTTCCATCCCGTTAATTTAGCAGCAAGCCGAGCATTTTGCCCTTCTTTGCCTATAGCAAGAGAAAGTTGATTATCAGGAACTATAACCCTTGCAGTTTTGTTGTCTTCATCTATATCAACTTTTATAACTTTAGCAGGACTTAAAGCGTTGGAAATATACTCTGCAGCATCTTTGCTCCACTTTATTATATCTATTTTTTCCCCTTTAAGTTCATCTACAATAGCCTGAACTCGCGTACCCTTTTGCCCTACACAAGCTCCAACAGGGTCTACGTTTTCATCTCTGGAATGAACAGCAATTTTTGTCCTTGAACCCGCCTCTCTGGCGATACTTTTTATTTCAACAATTCCTTCATATATTTCAGGTACTTCCAATTCAAAAAGTCTTTTGATAAGTCCGGGATGTGAACGGGATACAGTAATTTGCGGTCCTTTTGTTGTTTTTTTCACCTCTAATATATATACTTTAATTCTTTCTCCTGGATTATATACTTCATTCGGCATTTGTTCGGTCGGTGGTAAAATAACTTCAGTTTTCCCCAAATCTATTATAACATTTTTTTTGTCTATGCGTAGAATAGTACCAGTAACTAAATCTGTCTCTCTTCCTGCAAATTCTTCATATATAATATTCCTTTCAGCTTCTTTAATCCTTTGCATTACCACTTGTTTTGCTGTTTGTGCCGCAATCCTACCAAAATTTTTAGGTTTTACTTCAATTGAAATCACATCTCCGACCTTTACTAATGGGTTTATTTTTTTCGCTTCAACAAGACTTATTTCCAAAAGGGGGTTTATTGCATCTTCTTTTACTGTCTTTTGTGAATACACCTTAACTTCTCCCGTCTCTCTATCAATGTTAATCTTCACGTTTTGTGTAGTTCCGTAATTTTTTTTGTAAGCAGAAACAAGAGCTGCTTCAATAGCTTCTATTAGTATTTCTTTATTTATACCTTTATCCTTTTCAATTTGTTCTAATGCTTCAAGAAACTCTATGTTCATCCTTACCTCTCCTGTTCGTCAAAATTAAAATTAAATTTAAGTCGAGCAGAGGATATTTTATCCTTAGGAATATTAATAACCCTATCCTTTTCTTTTAATACAACTACACCATTAGAAAAATCCTCTAAAACACCTATAAAAGATTTTTTCCCTGATATGGGTTCGTAAGTTTTTACCTCTATCTCACTACCCTTAAATCTTATAAAATCGCTGTCTTTTTTAAGAGGTCTTTCTACACCGGGAGAAGAGACTTCAAGTAAATAGCTTTGAGGAATAGGATCATAAATATCAAGAAGTTTACTTATTTCCTCGCTCACCTCCTGACAATCATTTAATGTAACTCCTCCAGGTTTGTCAATATAATACCTTAAATACCAATTACCCCCTTCTTTTACAAATTCTACATCAACTAATTCGTAAGGTTTTCCCTTCAAAACCTCTTCAGCTATATTTTTCGCTTTTTCTAAAATAAGGATTTTTTGCATAAAACCACCCTTTTTATAAATAATTTAAAAGAGTGGGACAAGACCCACTCTATTACTAATCTTCCAAAATTAATCTTAGTTTATTATAGCACATTGAATTTGTTTATACAATATTCAAAAAAGGCAAATCTGATCTGTCTCCCTTAGCCCACCAAGCACACCGTTTTTTTTCAATATTTCGATGACATTCTTTGTTACTTTTGTTCTTATTCTTAGATCTTCAATAGATGTGAAAAAACCTTTTTGCCTTTCTTCATAAATGCTTAAAGCCGCTGCTATCCCGAGCCCCGGAAGGGCAGTCAAAGGTGGTAAAATACCTTCATCGGTTATTAAAAATTTCTTATAATGAGAACGATAAAGATCTACAGGCAAAAATTCAATACCTCTTAAATACATTTCATTGGCTACTTCTAATATAGTCAATAAGTTCTTTTCTTTTGCTGATGCATCTTTATCTTTTCTTTCAATCTCTTTAATGGCTTCTTTTATTGCCTTTTGCCCTTTTAAAATTAATTCACCGTCAAAGTCATCTGCTCTCACAGTAAAATACGTAGCATAAAAGGCTTTTGGATAGTAGACTTTAAAATAGGCTATCCTAAAAGCCATAATAACATAAGCAACAGCGTGAGCCTTAGGAAACATATATTTTATCTTTTTACAAGAATCTATAAACCATGATTCCACATTATTTTTTCTCATTATTTCCTCTTCTTCAGGTTTTAAACCTTTACCTTTTCTAACTCTTTCCATAATATTGAAAGAAATTTTGGGTTCCACACCTTTCTCAATTAAGTGTAACATAATATCATCTCGCGTAGCAATTACTTCTTTTAATGTTGCAATTTTATTTTTAATTAAATCCTGGGCATTATTAAGCCAAACATCAGTACCATGGGATAATCCACTAATTCTAATAAGTTCGGAAAAAGTAGTAGGCCTTGTCTCCTCCAACATCTGCCTTACAAAACGGGTACCGAATTCAGGTACGCCTAATGTTCCTACTGTAGTTCCAATATCTTCTGGATTTAACCCAAGGGGTTCTAAGCTCGAAAAAATTCCCATAGTTTTTTTATCATCCAAGGGGATTTCCTTAGCGTTTACACCGGTCTCTTCCTCCAACATTTTTATCACCGTTGGATCATCATGCCCTAAAAGATCTAATTTTAAAAGCCTTTCACTTATCGAATGGTAATCAAAATGGGTAGTGATAACCCCCGATTCTCTATCATCAGCCGGAAATTGAATAGGAGTAAATTCATAGATTTCCTTATCTTTTGGAACAACCATTAATCCGCCGGGGTGTTGACCTGTAGTCCTTTTTACACCGGTTATACCCATTGCCAACCTTTTTACTTCACATTCGGGTATTTGCAATTTTTTCTCATTTACATAAGCCTTGACAAATCCATAAGCGGTTTTTTCAGCAATTGTAGAAATGGTTCCAGCCCTAAATACGCTTTCCTTCCCGAAAAGCTCTTCTGTATATTTGTGAGCTTTAGATTGATATTCACCAGAAAAATTAAGGTCTATATCCGGTACTTTATCTCCTTCAAAACCCATAAACACTTCAAAAGGAATATTAAAACCATCTTTTTTCATTTTTGTGGAGCATCGGGGGCAAAATTTATCTGGAAGGTCTGGACCAACAATGCCTTCATTATTTTCTACAAATATAGTATTTTTGCATTTTGGACATATATAATGAGGAGGCAAAGGGTTTACTTCAGTAATTTCACACATTGTTGCCACAAGAGATGAACCCACAGAACCCCTTGACCCTACTAAATAGCCATCATTTAGTGATTTCTTTACAAGCTTATGGGCAATTAAATATATTACTGAATAACCATTGTTAACTATTGAGTTTAATTCCCTTTCTAATCTTTTCTTTACAATTTCAGGAAGCTCTTCACCATATATTTCCTTTGCCCTTTTATATGCCATTTGTATTATTTCCTTTTCTGCGCCTTCTATTTTTGGGGGATACAATTCATCAGGCACAGGTTTTAAGTTAGCTTTAACCATTTGAGCAATTTTTTTAGGATTATCGATAACGACTTCATAGGCTTGTCTTTCCCCTAAATACTCTGCTTCCAATAACATTTCTTTTGTCGTCATTAAATAAAGCATTGAGCTATTATCATAATCTTGATAGCCTTGAGCGTGAAGCAGTATTTTTCTGTAAATTTCATCTTCTGGGTTTATAAAATGTGCATCACTTGTCATTACAACAGGCTTTTCAAGTTTTTTGCCAAGTTGGTATATTTTTTTATTTATTTCTTTTAATGTTTCTTCATTTTTAACAATCCCTTTTTGTATCATAAAGTAGTTATTTTTTATAGGTTGAATTTCTAAAAAATCATAAAAAGAGGCAATCCTTTCAATATCCTCTTGAGAATGATTGTTTAATATAGCTTGAAAAAGTTCGCCAGATTCACAAGCAGTTCCTATTAATAGCCCTTCTCTTAAGGAATTTAGAAGAGATTTTGGAATCCTGGGATGCCTATAAAAATAATTCAAATGGGAAATTGACACCAATTTGTATAAATTATAAAGGCCTACTTCATCTTTTGCCAAAATAATAGCATGGTAGGAATTTAGGTTGTAAGGAATATTTAAAGTGTTTAAATCCGAAAGTTTAACTGCTCCTTTCTCTTTTGCTTTTTTAATAAGCTCAATAAAAATTAGAGCCAATGCATTAGCATCGTCTAAAGCCCTGTGGTGATTCTTTAATTTTATGTTTAATCTTTTCGCAATTGTATCTAATTTATGGTTTTTAATGTCATCCAAAACCACAGCAGATAAAGCCATAGTATCAATTATTTTGTTTTCAAAGACGATATTTAGTTTGTTAAAATCTCGTCTTAAAAATCCTGAGTCAAATTCTGCATTATGAGCTATAAAAACAGCATCTTTTATAAAATCTTTAAACCTACTTAAAGCTTCTTTAAGTGTTGGGGCATTTTCTACCATAGAGTTGCTTATTCCTGTCAAGCTTGAAATATTTGAAGGAATTGATTTTTTTGGTTTGATAAAAGTATGGAATGTCTCTAATATTTCTCCTTTGTAAATCTTTACCGCACCTATTTCTATTATTTCATCGGTATCTATAGAAAGACCAGTTGTTTCAATATCAACCACAACATAATAAAAATCATCAATATTCCCATCAGGAGGAAATGATATTACTGGAAATTGATCATCAAAAATATAAGCTTCCATTCCGTATATAGGCTTAATCCCTGAATTTGTCGAAGCTTCATAAATTTCAGGGAAGGCTTGAACTACACCGTGGTCGGTAAAAGCTACAGCCTCCCAACCCCAGCTCTTTACAATTTCAATAACATCTTTGGGAGAGCAGACAGCATCCATTGAAGAAAACCTTGTATGCAAATGAAGTTCAACCCGTTTTTCCTCTGCTTCATCCTTTCGAAAAGGTTTTTCAGACAATTTTATATCAAAGGGTATTAATTCATATTCCTGAGAAAACTTGCTTTTTTCAATTTTCCCTCGTATTTTTAAATACTGTCCTTCTTCCAATGAATTTAGCAAATCTTTTTTTTCCTTCGGTAAAAATACCTTTACCGGCAAAGAACCTGTATTATCAGTTATTGCAAAAGTAATAAGCTGGCCCTCATTCTTCAATTCTTTAGACTGAATATCGAAAACTTTTCCTAAAACAACTACCTCTTTTTGCTCACCTATAATTGTATTTATAAAAATCGGTTCCAGGTTAAAATCTTTACCCAGAAGTATTTCTTTTTGTTTTTCCTGTTTTTCTTCTTTGTTTTGATTAATTTCTTCTAAAATAGTTTGTACAATTTTCCTTTCTTCTTCTTCATAATCGTAATATTCAATTTCTGATTTTTCTTTAAACTCAACAAATATCTCAATCCCTAACTTTGAAAAATAATTTTCAATAAAATCCTTAACTCTCTTTTTTTCTAAATACTTATTCCCATTTTTCTCTACGATAATTTCGAATAAACCATTTTTATATTCGTAATATGAATTCATCATAAATATCCTACAGGAAGGGTATTTTTTAAAAAGCTCTTCTTTGCAATTTTCCCAATTATTTTCTAATATTTCTAAAACATCTCTACTATTTATATTTTCCTTTGATTTTACGATATTAACCTTTATTATTGCTTCTTTCCCAATTTTTTCTTCAAAATCTTTTATAATTTTTTTAATTAATTTTTCGTTAATTGGTGATTCAATTTCTAAAAAAATATTCACCTGTTTTTCTTTTTTAATTATTTCAACCTTTTTAATCCGAGTCTTTTTCAATTCTACGATTTCTTTCTCACTATAATTATTAGATGAAATAAAATTTACAATTTCTGTCATGGCTCTTCCTCCAAAAATTTACATATCAATGCATTGCACACCTTCTATTGAAGACAGTTTCATAATAACCTCTTCCATTTTTATGTTTGACGGAAGCCTAACAGTCAAATTTACATATACCTTGCCTTCCTCTAAAACCTCCATTTTGACATTTCGAATACTAATACCAAATTCACCTAAAGTTGTACCTATTTTCCCCAACTGTCCTGGTCTATCCACAATTGTTAAATTAATATTATATAATAACCGCTTTTTTATGAATATTACTTCTATTTTTGTTAAAGATATAAGGGTAATAAAAGTAAAAATTGTAGCAATTACCGCTGCAGAATAGAAACCACATCCTATAGCAAGCCCTATTGAGGCCACGGTCCAAAGGCTTGCTGCTGTGGTTAAGCCTTTAACAGTAGGACCAACCCTTATAATAGTTCCTGCACCTAAAAAACCTATACCGCTTACAACTTGTGCAGCAATCCTTGAAGGATCTGTAGAAGTAAAAGCTCTAAATTCTTCAAAAATAAAAATTGAAACCAGCATTGTTAAAGTGGAGCCCACACATACGAGCACATGGGTCCTAAAACCTGCTGGCCTATTAACACTTTCTCTTTCTATTCCTATTATTCCTCCAAGTATAATCGATAAAAGGAGACGGACTATTACTTCCTTTTGAGTAATCAATTTAATACACCCCAAATTTTAGTTTAATCAAAGCTTTTATAACATCTCTATACATCTTTAATCGGGCCAAACTTCCTTTTAATAATCCCCTTTTTTCTTCTTTCATTACATGCGTTAAGTCGTATAAATCCACCATTTTTACTTTTAAATTTTCCCTCTTTGCTAAAATGGTTAAAGCCATTTCTAAACCATAATTTTCTACAGGATATTCTATCAATTTTTCTAACACTTGTCTTTTTAATGCTCTTTGACCTGAAAGGAACGGGGTAATTTTTTGAGCCAGGTCAGTGGCGCCTCTCCCATTTTTAAAAATTCCTATACTCATATCTGCTTCATTTTTTTTGATAGGTTCAATTAGTTTCAAAAGATGCTCTTTTTTTAAACCGACTAAATCTGCATCAATCATTAAGATAATATCTGAATTGGATAATTTAAAACCTTCTAAAACCGCTGTAAACTTACCCTTATTTTTCTTAAAATCTATAACTTTTACACCTAAAGCCCTTCCAATATCTGAAGTGCTGTCTGTTGATCCATCACTTACAAGAATTATTTCATTGCACAGCCCAGATTCAATAATAGTTTTTAAAACACTCCCTACCGTCCGTTCTTCATTAAATGCGGGAATGATAGCCGCCACTGACATGTATCCCTCTCCTTTTATTTATTTTTATAAGCAAAAAAAATTTATCACAGAGAATTAAAAAATTCAATATTAAAATTTCTTAATTCTACTTCAAAAGACCTTCCTGTTTTTCTTTCTTTTACCTCTATTTTACCTTCCTTTACAAATTTATTACCTATGATTATTTTATAAGGTATACCTAATAAATCAGCATCTTTAAATTTTACGCCAGGGCTTTCTTCTCTATCATCAATTATTACTTCTTCGTATTTTTTTAACTTATCGTAAAGGTCTTCTGCAGCTTGAAAAATTTTCTCATTTTTAACATTTATCGGTATAATATAACAAAGTGCAGGTGAAAACTCTCTATCAAAAATCAATCCTTCTGAATCCTTGTTCACTTCATTAATAATATAGAAAAGGACCGAAAGATCAAGTTGGCCATTAATAAAAACATTCTCCTCTTCCTTATTATATGTAAGGCTTCCTAATTTTTGCCCTTGTATAAACTCCATAGGATTAAAACAATTGGGGCAAGGATCCTTTTCTATGTTTTCTTTTATATCGCAAACTATATCTATCTTAAAATCTTTTGCAGGAATGACATTAATAAAGTGGAAGTCTTCCTCGTTTGCTCCTATAATTGCATTTTCCATATTCATAATATCCTTATCAGCTACAATTTTCATGTTTAATCCTATGGGTCCTGCATAACCTATCTTTGTATTTGCAAAATTTTTTATCTCTTCTTCATCGGCAAGTTGTATTTTTTTAGCTCCTAAAACCCTTTTTAACTTCTCTTCATTAATGTTTCGCGAACCTTTAACAAGGGCTGCTATGTATTCTTCTTTATTATCAAAATAAATTTTATAAATTAAGGTCTTAATTGTTTTTTCCGGAGATACTTTTAAATAACTGCAAAGGTCTGATATTGTTTTTGCTCCTGGTGTATAGACTTTTTCTATATTTTCATTTTTACCAAAATTTTTTTGATTTAATATTTCCTTGTAACCCACATAATTTATTGAATAAGATTTTAAACATTTAGGGCAATGTAAAAAAGTATAATTTGTTTTTTCAGAAGTTACAGCATATATAATTTCATCATTATTTTCTTCCACCAAATACAATCTATCTTTTATTTCTTCCTTTATAGTCCGTTTTAGAATTTCTAATACTATATCCTTCAATTTTTCATTTTCTTTTGTAATCTCATAAAAATACAAACTAAAATTATCAAAAAGGTATAATTTTAAGGGCATAACTTTATTACTATTAATTTCCCTTTTTATATCAAAAATTGAAGGAAACTCCTGGTATATTTTAAGGTAATTCTCGGTTTCTAAAATATTTATTATAGCATCCTTTATTTTATCTATTACCTTAGCTCCAAGAGGATAAAAGGTCAGGGTCTCCCCTGACCTAACAAGTCCGCTTTTAAATATAAGTTTTTCCGTTTCATAATTCAAAACGGATGGAATGTTAAAAGCAGTTCTTGGAAAAATTTCTGACATTCTCATATATTTTTCACCTCATAAGCTTTAATAAGACTTTGCAAAATAAACCATTTTTTCAGCTTCTTTTCCGCATACTATACACTTATCTGAAAATTTTTCCTGCTCAAAGGGTATGCAGCGCAGAGTAGCACCAGTCATCTCCTTTACATACTTTTCACAATCGCCGCTACCGCACCACATAGCTTTTACAAATCCTCGATAATTTTCAATATTGTATTTTAATTCATCAAAATTTAATGCTACCCTTGTGTTTTCATCCCTAAATTTCTTGGCTTGTTCAAACATGGTTTTTTGTATATCATCCAAGAGATTTTTTAAATAATCAACAACATTTTCCTCCGCTACAAAATTCTTTTCAAAAGTATCTCTTCTTACAACTACTACCTGCTTCTTTTCTATATCTTTTGGACCAATTTCTATCCTCACAGGGACGCCTTTCATTTCCCACTCGTTGAACTTCCAACCAGGAGTGTATTCATCTCTCTCATCAATCTCGACCCTGAATTCTGATTTCAAGAGTTCATATATTTCTTTTGCTTTGCCTAATACCAATTCTTTTTGTTGTCCGTATATGGGTATAATTATAACCTGAATAGGCGCTACCCTCGGTGGTAATTTTAACCCTCGGTCATCACCATGGGTCATTATTATTGCGCCTATTAGTCTTGTGGAAACACCCCACGAGGTCTGCCACACGTATTTTAATTGACCATCTTGGTCTAAAAATTGTATGTCAAAAACCTTTGAAAAATGCTGTCCTAAATTGTGAGAAGTACCTGCCTGAAGAGCCCTTCCATCACTCATCAATGCCTCAATGGTATAGGTTCTCAATGCGCCTGCGAATTTTTCATTTTCAGATTTTCTACCTTTTATAACCGGTATAGAAAGCTCTGATTCCACAAAATCCCTGTATACTTCAAGCATTCTTAAAGTTTCTTCTTCTGCATCTTCTTCAGTTCTATGTGCTGTATGGCCTTCCTGCCACAAAAATTCTGCCGTTCTTAAGAAAGGTTTTGTGCTCTTTTCCCATCTAACCACATTGCACCATTGGTTTATTAACACCGGCAAATCTCTGTAGGATTTTATCCATTTAGAATACATACTACAAATAATCGTTTCTGAAGTAGGCCTTACCGCAATTCTTTCGGCAAGTTCTTCTTGACCACCGTGAGTCACCCATGCCACTTCTGGAGCAAATCCTTCCACATGTTCAGCTTCTTTTTTTAGTAAAGATTCGGGAATAAAAACTGGAAAATATGCGTTTTTATGACCCGTGTCTTTAAAACGCTTATCTAAAAGTCTTTGTATATTTTCCCATATTGCATATCCGTATGGCCTTATGACCATGCAGCCCCTTACAGGAGAATAGTCGGCAAGTTCCCCTTTCAAAATAACATCGACATACCATTGAGCAAAATCTTCACTGCGCGGAGTAATTTCTTTCACAAATTTTTCTTCCATACAATAGCCTCCTTCTGATTTTTTTAATAAAAAAACCTTCACCCGAAGGGGCGAAGGTTGCTCGCGGTACCACCCTATTTGGGACTCCTTTTGATAACGGCTAATGCCGGCAAATGCGGTTCAGGAGGTGGGTTCGAAAGTTCCTTGCGGCGACCCTTTCAGCCTATGGGGTTCGCTCTCTTTGCGCAGGATATCTTTCTAATAGCCTCCGTCAACACCTTTAAAATATTAAATTTGTTATTATATTTTAAAAAAAATATCCACTTTTGTCAAATATTTTTCTTTTCATCTGTTATCCGTCTGTGATATTGTCAGGGTGAAATCCATCTGAGAAAATGTCAGTAT
>NZ_JBNATW010000019.1:0-47243 GCF_049701175.1 Thermovenabulum sp. | reverse complement strand
GCCTCTCTCAGGCGCCACAGTTTCGTATTATATCAGCTGCTTCTCCTTTTGTCAACCCTGATTTTAATTTTTTTAATTATCACTTTAAACAAACAAATATTTTATTAATACTTTTTTTAATAAGGAACAGGTTTATTAATATAATATCATTTTTTTAGTAACCATCTCACTTACCTTGTTCCTTGATTCTACATAAAAAATTAGATGATATTGAAACAAAAATGGCTCCCCGAGCAGGATTCGAACCTGCGACCCTCCGGTTAACAGCCGGATGCTCTACCGCTGAGCTATCGAGGAACACCTTTATTTATAAAGATTTCGGCAGCGACCTACTCTCCCGGGATTTCCCCAGTACCATCGGCGCTGGAGGGCTTAACCTGTGTGTTCGGTATGGATACTGGTGTTTCCCCTCCGCTATGGCCACCGAAATCTTTATTTTCTTTTTAACCTCACAATATCAATTTTGATTATACTCAACTTTATTAACTATGTCAACTTAATTCAATCAAATTTCTATCGGTTTTATTTTTCAAATATCTTTTCTAAACAACTTTATCTTCTGTTTTAACCATTTTACTCCTTTTTTTATCATTTATCATTAATATATTTATTAGCTTTAAGTTTATTTGGTTTCTTCTTTGCCCAAAACAATTTTTTCCTTCCTCATAGTGACATTTTATTACGATAATCTACAAGGTGCCATTATCATAAAATAACCACACAAGTCTATAAAATCTTATTGACTAACATAATCAAAACCTATAAAATATAATTTGTAAAAAATCGCTGATGTAGCTCAGCAGGCAGAGCAGCGCACTCGTAATGCGCAGGTCGAGGGTTCGAATCCCTCCATCAGCTCCAGAAAGGCAATAAAATTAAGGCTTGGGAGGATGGTTAATATTCCCAAGCCTTTTATTTTTAGTCATTTGCTAATATATTGCTAATATGAAAAACACCCCCGGTCTTACGCCGGGGGTTCTTGTTTTTGTGTCACTTTTGCAGGTTAGAGCAGAAAAATGGCACCAAAATGGCACCGATTAAAATTCTTGCTTTTAAAAAAAGAATATTCTATAATGGGAATAGGGACGGTTTTATTTCTTATCCAGTGCAGGCCCGGAAATTCTTGCACGTTTTTATTTTACTATATGGGTAGACAATTATTTCCTCAATTAACGTATTTTCATCTATTCGTATTGTTTTTATTATACTATATGGGTAGACAATTTTAAAAGCCCGTCGTAAATGTTTATTCCACAGTTTTTCACACTATATGGGTAATAAAAAAACAAAAACACCCCCGGTCTTACGCCGGGGGTTCTTGTTTTGCTTCCTCCTGCTGTGTCGCCTTTGCCCTTGCAATGTCAACCGCACTTTCACCAAAAATGTAACTCATCGCAAGAGCGACTATTTTCCAGTACACATCTTTATCAACGTTTAAACCCAGTCCCTCCGAGAGGATAATAAAAACAGCCGTTGCTACGGCTACCCAAAATTTGCGGGACATTAGTTTTTGTTTTAACATATTCTTACCTCCCTAACAATTTTAAAAGCCTATCCAAAAGCACTACTACTTCCGCTCTTGTGATAGGCCTATCAGGATTGAAATTGCCTTGCTCATCTCCCCGAATTATTCCCAGTTGAGCAAGTCTCTCTATACTGGATTTTGCCCAGTGACCTTCAATGTCCTTAAACAATTCTATTACCTCCTCTTTAATCACCATTTTTTTAAACTCATCTAAATCAAAAGCCCATCCCGGACAAGATTTATAAGGTTTCCCTGTTGCTTTGTTTATAGCATATTGTCTGTGCATGACTATATTGTCAATCGGGATGTTATATTTTTTCATCAATTCTCTTGTCAGCTTTACTAATGATTGATATTGTGCATTACTTGGCTTATGGTCATCAAAATTTCCTACAAGGCATATAGCTAACGCCTTTTGATTCATGTTGCCTTCTAAACAATGCGCACCTGCTTCCGTTTCAGCCCTGCCTTTCTGTATTTCTCCATCTTTACCACCGTTCCCGTTACATATTACGAAATGATAACCTATATCCCTCCAGCCTTTGCTCATATGATAACGTCTAAAAATGTCTGCATTGCCTTGCTCTGTAGCTGAGTGATGTATCATTATATGAGTCGGTTTAAATTGTGCCATTTTCCCCATCTCCTTCTTCAGTTTCTCTTCTTTCTTTACGTGCCCAGCTATCTACCGCATTTACGCCCGCAATAGCTGTTATAAGTGCAATAATGACAGAAACGAGATTTGGCGGTAAATCTCTTGTTTCGCCCGTAATTGCTAAATATGCACCTAATATACAAAAAAATAAAAACGCAATAATTAACGTCGAAATTTTCTTTTCCTGTATCGAAAAGAATTCACGCATACTACCGCCCCGCTAACCTCAATATCAAATCCACTACCACCCCGCCCAGCGTGGCAGCAATGCCCCAGCCAATTCCGTTTAGCCGTGCCTCAATGCGTTCTAAATGCCCGTTTGTTTTCTTCTTCCAATCCTCCAAATCCTCTACTCTCTCCTCAAGCCGTGCATGTTGCACTTCCAAATATGCAATTTTTTCGCTCATATCCATTCCCCCAATCCTCCCTTATTTTAAGAATAAAAGCAGGGCGTTAACCCTGCTGGATAGTATTGAGAATTTCCTGCCTTTCTTCTTCAGATAGTGCTGGATATTCCGCTAAAATTTCCTCTGCTGTGCGACCTTCTTCTGTTATGCGTCGCTGAATTACACGGACAAAAATGTTTTTCTTCCACTTCAACATTACATAGCACCTCCTAAAATGGTTGCAAGAGCCATTTCGAGGTCGGCGATGCGGTCTTCTATGCTGAGTTGTTGCGGCTGTGTTTCAGATTCTGGCTCTGGTTGTAAAATTGGTATAACAGATATTATATTCCCTTCAGCGTCCGTTTCAAATTCTGCTGGAAGGCTTGTAAGTTGTTCATATATTTCTTTTGTAATCTCTATTTGATTATCAGTTTTTGCTGGGCCAAAGCCTTTCGTAACAATTTTTTTGTCTTGAATCTCAACAAAGTAAACCATTACCACACCTCCCATATGATTGTTGTATTTAATGCATATGCATTGCTTGCGTTTACATTTTGAAATACGAGTATAATATTACTGCCAGATATATAAATGTCAATTAAGTTTATGTCGCTATTATTACTAACTGCATTGTTCCCGTAATTATAATTCAAAGCTCCCCTATATCTATCTACTACAGTTCCAGACCAAGCATTTCCTGCTTGCGGATAACTTACTCCATATATTGAATATGCCCCTGTAGTAATAGCTGCACCACTCGTAGTATTAAAAAAACTGATTACACCTCCACCCGGCCCTGTAATGAATACTCGACCATGTTTTGCAGTTTTACCGATTGCTATTGTTTTTGTTAACGTACTATTTGCAGGAATTGTATCTGTATATGTGACAGTTCCTCGAGTTGGACTATGAATATCTACTAATTCTACTCCATCCAACTTATCCGCATCCAGCCCTGACCCCGCTCCGTCGTTGCCTGCGTGCCAGACGGTGTAGCCTCGTACTTTTATACCAGTTCCATCAATTTGAGCCCACTGCGTAATTGTTCCACCATTATTCATATAAAAAGTAAAACGCGGATTAATTTGCCAACCGCTTGTAACAAATCCTAATTCTCCGTCTGGGTCGGCTGTGCCATATATACCTTTTCTTGTAAGTGTTGTTGTGGTTGCATTTCCGGCAAGTTGCAATGAGAGAACACTATTAAAGGTTAGTAGTCCAGTCATCGTATCCCCTGCTTTGTTGACTGCGCCTATATCAGCAGGAGTAATAGGATCACTACCACCGCTTGCATGGGTGGATTTATGGGCCGAAGGCGGGAAGCTGGAAGGCTTCCCCTCTATATCCCCCCATTTCACTACGCCTACCTTCTGCCAAGCGGTGCCGGTGTCTCTATAAATGATTTGCGTATCGGTTGCCACGTAGAGCCTGCCAGCCGTGCCGGGATCAGGTTTGTTTGCGTCAAGGCCGGCTTGAATGGAGGGAACGTTGCCTTTATCGGCTACTACATTAGCGTCTATTATATCCCAGTTTTCGTTAAAGGCCGCTCTGGACACAGTCTCGTTACCAAGTGGCTTTTTTATCCCCAGTTTCGGTGTTAATTCAGGCATTATTTAAGCACCTCCAATCCATCCCACGTTAAACCTAAAGCATCGAATTCATCCCAAGTTAAATTTTTACTGTCAAGTTCATCCCAAATAAGATAAGTAAATGTATATGTTACTGCTAAATGCGCTGGTTTAATCTGCTCTATTGCATTTTTCAGGTCATCAAGGTTAGGTGGCACTCCTTTTGTGCCTACGAATTTTACTTCAAATGTGTAAGGTGCAACATTTTCAGTTATTGCTACTTCACCATTTGAATAGCTCTCTGCGACTGTTTTAATGAGATTGACTGTTATTGTTCCTGCTCCTCTGATTTTTGATTTTATTACACTGCGTCTATACTCATAAGGCTTGTTTTCATCAACCGGTATTCCTAAAAACTGCTCCCAATATTTCAATCCCCAAGTCGCAGTATCTACAAAGCATTGATTTAAAATGTCGTTTATAGCATTCTCAACGCCTGTCAGCTCATCGTTTTCAACGTTGTAAATTGTTTGAAAGACTTTACTCTGTAGCAAGAACTCCGGCACATACCTTGTAACATCACTCATTCAATACCACCTGCCCCAACACTGCTACTTGCTCATCACCGATGCTTATATTCGCTGTTCCACCATTGATAGTTAAATTACTATAATCCAGAACTCCCTCGCTATCCAGTATCAACGAGCCTATTTGTGCATATGAAACGTAGCTTTGCTTAAATGCTATTGACTTTAAGTATTCTGTTATCTTATTTTGAACATTTGTTGTTACTTGCTCTAAAGTATAATTCGTATTCCTTACAATCGTTGCTGAAACATTTATAGCTAACGCCTGAGCACTTTGCACTGTCACTTGTGCACCAATCGGTCTGTTCTCTTCAATGTGAGTAGCAACAGCATTTACAATGTCAGTGCTGGCTGGTTGCTTGTTTGAATCAATGATTACCACCTTCACCGTTCCCGGTCCATTCCAAAGTGGAAACACCTTTGCATTGCCTACCCCTGCGACTTCTAAAGCCCAGAGTTTGTAATGATTAGCATTACCACTTGTAGCGGGAGTTTGAACTTTGATAAGCAATCTATTTAATAAGCTTGCGTCGTTTTCTTCATCAGTGCCCCCTGTCGTTGGTGCTTCGTTCGTTACGCTTATCACCCCAACAATTTGCACTGGCATCTCAGTAATTGTATTTGCTGGCACATTGTATTGTGAGCCCGTTTCAACCGCTTCTATGTCTGCTACTGCTACTCCACCTTGAATTGTTACTTCTGCCTTAGTTTGAAATTGTAATCCTGACTCTGTTTGAACCAGAGTCCCGACAGGAATAACTGTTCCATCATTACCAGTGAACTTTACCTGTCCTATCGCTTTTGTGCCTGCCCTTCTGTATATGCTAAACTCAGCAGCTCTCTTGTCAAGCCATTCTCCATAGCTTGTTTGTGCAAAGACTATTTGCAGTATTCTATCCAGTTCTACATAAGCCTGTGCCAGTTCTAAAGCAACAGGAGCCAAAGCGTCATAAATAAAAGAACCTTCTGACTTGTCAATGTCAGAAGGCACTTTACTAAGCAATCTTTGCATTATTGCGTCAAAAGTCTGATTTTCATACACTTATATTCGCCTCCCCATAAGGCGTTTCAATCGTAAAACCAACACTTAATTCGTCGCCTAAAAATGATGTTTCAACGTCCTTAAGCCCCGTTATCCAGCCCTTATCAAGATACTCTTTAAGAGCTTCCTCAACAAATCTTTTAGCCTCTGCTTCTACCAGTTCTTTTGAATAATCTTTGCCGATTAGCTGCTCAAACTCGCTTCCATAGTCCCAACTGTAGATTGGGTATCTATATCGCTGTGTCATAAGTGCTTTATAAACCTTGATTTTTATTGCTTCTAAGCCTTCGACAACCTGCACTTTGCCGTTTACGAGTTTAAAGTTGTTAGTCGAAAAATCCCAAACATACTCCTTCGGTATAAGCGTTTTACTTGATGTTTGTTCAACAGTAGAAGGAATATCAATAAAAGGGAAAATGCTATCAGCCACTTAGAGACACCACCTTTGCAAGCACAATATACGTTTGTCTGTCTTCTGTAGGCATAACTGCCACTAAATCGCCAGATTTTAATGTATCTTGCGTTTGAATTTTCCCTTGACTGATTTCAAGTTGATATATTGTGTGTGTATGTGTTCCGTGGTCGCCTACAATTTCAGATGACATTATTCCTGCGCCTGATGTCATGGGAATGGATATTTGACGCTGATAAGTTGGTAACAAATAATCAGCTATAAGGATATTGTCTTTGTCAACTTGTAGGTCTCCAATCTTAATTACAATATTAGGCGGAGGCGATATAACTTGTCCTATTTGAATAGAAGGTGGATTATATTTAGCTCCTTGTTCTCGCATTATTTTAATTAATGTGCTGTAAGGATTTTTTTTCATGCAGTCGCCTCCTTCTCATCCATAACATTCTGAAATGAAAGTCCTAAATCCATTGTGTATTGACCGTTTTGCCAAGTATGAGTATCTGTATCAATATAAAAGAGCCCCACTAAACCTGTGTAAGACTCTTTTACTTGTACTGCCATTCCCGTAATACAATCTGTATTGCCTAAAACACCAGATAAGGAAGCTGTCCTTTCTACTCCTTTAAGCATATTTTTTGCTACAATCTGCGGATTTTTATCTTTTTCTTTTACATATACCTCCTGTAAAATACCATACAATTTTATCCACTCAGAATTTTCAACAGTCCCAATTAGATTTTTATTCTCATCATAGATTTTCACTCTGTTTATCATGTTTTCAATGCTTTCTGTATAAGTAGCATCCTCAATATTGCTATCAGATGACAATACATACCTTGCTACGCTTTTGCCTTTTTCTATAACATTTAATTTACCTTGTTGCATTATTGGCATGTATTTTTTACCGTTCTGTTTTGAAGCATTTGTGTAAGCCTGCATAATAATATCGTAAATGGTCTGGCCATCTGCTATAAAACTTTGCACTATCCCTGTGTTTGCCAATGTGCCTACAGGTATACCAAAATCATCGGCTACCTTTTTTGTAATTGCTTCTGCTGTCATCTTTTTGAAATTATATGTTCCTTTCGATTTCAAAAGATAAATCAGCCCATCATAAGCTGTAATTCTCATTTCATTGTTTGAGATAGATTTTTCTTTGTAAAAAACATAGCCCTGGAATAACTCTATACCATCGTCAGTAAGTAATTTGAGCATATTTCCGAGGGCTATATAAATCTTTGGAAGATAATAATCCGTTGGTGATACTGCAACATTGGTTTCAAGCTTGCGGGCTGCCTGCTGATAGTCTCCGGACCACGTGATCTTTGTAATAAGCTGTGTTATATCTTTTGTTCCACTACTGTTTATCAAAATGACCTTCATTATATCACCAACTTCATGCCTGGATAAATTTTGTTGGGATCTCTGATGTTATTTTTTTGAGCAATAATTTTATAGTTTTCACCTTTTCCCGTGAGCTTTTTAGCTATTATCCAAAGCGTATCGCCTTTTTTGACTATATACGTGTTTGGTATAGTTTTTGTTGTTTCTCTTTTTGTTGCTGGCATACTATAGCCTTTCTGCTCTAATGCTGCCTGCTGTACATTTACAAAACGATATTCCTTTAGCTCAAGGGTAAAGTATACATCGCCCGAACCGTCTTTTTCACCATAATTAAAATTTTCAATTGCACATGCAAGATTAATCAGCGTTTCTGTAATGATAAATCTGATTGGCCTACCGCTATTTCTCCATTTTTCTATCATTGCCACGCACTCATAAGGTTTTGGGAAGCCTGTGTAATCACAAAAATCATATTCCTGTGCAGGAAAAAAAGAACTAATCGTAATAGTGGCAAGCTTTCCTTTGCCAATAAGATTTATTTCTCCGATATTGTGTATATTTACTGTTGTATTATTGTTCCCTACGCTTAATTCAAAACTTTCAGGAGGCACCGGTAATCGCAATTTTTCTGTACCATTGTTAAATGTTAGCCAAAACTCCATTATCCAGCACCTCCATAATTAAGAACTTCTTTTTCAAGCATACTTACAAACATTTCGGCAAACTTCTTTAAGTCTGCTTCGCTTCTAACTTCCATTTTCTCAACATTTATTGTAACGTTGACACTTTTCTTGCTACTTAATAATTTCTCTGTCTTTTGATTGTCGATAACCTTTGAACCTCTTGGCAAGTAAACAAGTTCGGGGCCTTTCTCTCCTACTATTGCAGGACCGCCTTGGAAGTAATCAGTTCCTGCTGCTAACATTGGTATTTTAGGTAAATTAAAGCCCCATTCTTTGCCCCCAATAAGCGGAACCCAATTTGGTACCTTGAAGTGCAATTTATTTATCCCATCAATCAATAAGTTAAGCCCTTTAATTATGGAATTAATAAACCCTTTAACACTATCGGTTATAAAGTTCCATGCTGTTACAGCTTTCTGCTTAATGCCTTCCCATAGTTCAGCAAAAAATTTCTTAATCGGCTTCCAATACTTTATAATCAGAAATGCTGCAACTGCTATTGCGATTACAGCTAAAACAACTAAATTTGCTGGACCTATAATAGTCAGTAATGCACGTCCAATTGAAGCAGAAGTCTTAAACACCTTTATAGCATCAGACACTCTTTTAGTAACATTACTTACCGTTGTAAAAATCTTGCCAGTAGTCTTAAGAACAGGGCCCAATGATGCAGCCATAATCGCAAAATACATTATTGTTTTCTGCTGTTCCGGAGTAAGAGAATTAAACCTATCCGCAATTTTGCTTATTGCATCGGCTACTTTTTCAACCATCGGTGATATTGCGTCACCAAATTGAATTGCACTATTCTTTAAGCTGTTAAGCGACTTATTTAGCCTTGCTCCTGTCGTCTTTGTTACTTGCTCGAATGCTTTATCAGTAGTTCCTGCCGAATTCTTCATCATATCAAGTGCCGTGCTAAAATCTTTCGCACCTTTGCCTGCGAGCACTGTAACTGCATTAAGTGCTTCTACACTGCCAAAAAGAACAGCCATTTGTGCAGCATTGTTATGTGTCTTTTGTCTTACTTCTTCCAAAAATTTTGCCCATCCTACGCTTTGCAAATGTGCAGCGCTGAAATCAAGCCCTAACTGTTTTGCAAGTTTACTTGCCTCGCTGGAAGGTTTCATTATGTTAGAGAGCGCCGCTTTCAATCCTGTTACTGCTTCACTTGTCTGTATACCATTCTTTGTGAGCACTGCAATCGAAGCAAAAAGTTCTTTAGTGCTTACGTTTAAAGCTGATGCAATAGGAATAACATTACCAATAGACTTTGCCATTTCTCCGAACGTCGTTTTGCCATAGTTTTGTGCTACCATCATTTCGTCTGTAATGCGTTTAGCTTCTTTGGCGGTTAGCCCATATGCATTAAGCACTGTAGAAAGAGCATCTACTGCCGTTGTTGTGTCTGTAAAACCTCCTTTTGCTGCCTTTACCGCTGCCTCTAAGAATTTTACAGAATTGGCCGTATCCACACCTGCTGAAAGCGCCTGATATTCTGCCTCTGTGAGTTCATTTACGCTTATTCCTGTCTGATTCGACAAAGTTATTAATCCTTTTCTAATCGTATCTAAAGATACCTTTGTTGTATCCGCAATTGTCGCTACTTTTGCCATTCCGTTTTCGAAATCCATAGCAAATTTTACAGCTGCTACTCCTGCACCAACCACAGGTAACGTTATACTTTTAGTTAGCGAATCGCCTGCTTTTTGTAAATCTTTTCCAACTTTAGCATATTCCTTTGATAGTCTATTAATTTGTTTTTGCGCTCTAACCATTGAATCGGTTACTTTTTCCATTTGTGCGCTGAAGTTGTCACGCAGTTGTATAATTGCATCTATTACTTTAGCCATAATACACACCACCATAAAAATATCCATCCTAACGCTTGTTAGGATGGATATTGGTTTTTGCTATCCTTTTTTATCTAATTTTTGGTTTATTTCATTTAGCAATTTTATAATAAGCCAATTTTGTTCTAGTAAAGCTCTTAAATAACCCAATTTTGCAACATCTTCTGCTTTTCCATGAAATATTGTGCCAAATTCAATTAATCCACTCCCTCGCAGTCCTTCCATTATCCCGTTTACAACCTCTTTATCTTCCTGTGACAAATTTTGTAAATTGTAAAGAGCCATTTTTGCATTTAATAATTCTTTTCTTTGTGCTTCTTTTTCATCTTTACTCTTAAATAAACCCATATACTGACCCCCCTATTCATTTCTTTTAACTTTAATTTATGCCATATCTGGCCAATTTTCAAGGATCAGGGGTTAAATAATTTAAATAACTCTTCTTTTTCTTTTTCTTTTTCTTCTATCTCTTTTTCTAAGAAAGCTCTAATAATCATCTTTTCTCCTGCCGGTTTCCAATAGTACTCCGACGGCAAGATGCCTTTATGCTTAAACAAAAGATACATAAACTGCACCTCACCGTCGGATTCTATTAGTTTTTTATATCTTCAACCTCTGTCTCATATCCTGAAAGCTTTGCTATTTCGTTGTATAAGTCTGTTATCTCTCCTGCGAGCAATAACCTCTTAACAAGCTCTTCCGGTGTTGCACAATTAAAGTGCTCAAGCAATCTCTTGTCCTTTAGGTTTGGTTCTACTACGCCTTCGATAATAGTCAGAACCTGCAATTTATACATATCTATGTCTTTCACATTTCCTTTGTTGCTTATATTAATTGCTAAACGCTGTATATCTGCGTATCTCTCTCCATCTATTGCCCGTATTTTGAAAACTACCTTTTCGTCTAATAACTCACTCAATCTTTTCATTTCTATTTCTTTCTCAGGCATTTTTATTTTTGCAGCGTCTAACTGCAATAATTTATCAACCAGCGACATAAATCACACCTCACTATGCATTTATAGTATCCAACACGTCCCAATCAGTAAAAGTGAACGGGATACTCTCCTCAGTAAGTTTTCTTGCTTCCCAGTTAGCTAATGTAAGCTCATCAAATGTAGCATCCTTGATAACAATCCTTTCAGCGCCAAGTGCGTTCGGATCCGCCAGCTTTGATATGATAGTGCATACTGTTTGTTTGCCTTGCTTCATATTATCGTTCATAAGTTTTATAAATCTGGATGTGACCTTGTTTAGCTTCAGTGTCCCTTTCCCTTCATAGCCAGTAACCTTGTATCCTTTTGCCAGCTTCCCAACTATATTTACTTCTGACTTTTCCAGCGTAACTTTAGCCTCAAGCCCTGTTACTTCTGCCACATATTCGCCATTTATCCATACTTCTCCGAAAGTGCCGTTTATAACCTGTTCGGCTTTATATCCCTGTAAAGCCATTATTTATCACCTCGCTAAGTTAAATGTTGATATTCAAGGTAATATCTTCGATAGCGTCCAAGATTTTTATGCTTGCTTTCAAAAACACTTTATCCCTTGTGTTTGCTTCTTTTATTTCCTGCTCTTGCATGCTGTCTACATCATAACCAAGAGATTTAAGATATGCTATCTGCGCATCTAAATCTATTCCTACACTGTTCTTGCCTTTGTCTAATATGCCGTCCAGTTCTAATTGGTCAAAATACGCTTGTATAGCACTTATCAGCAAGCACTTATTGTCATAGCTGTTTGCATATTTGCCGATGTAATAATCTTCAGCAGTTTTTTTGATGTCGTCATAAATCATATCCATTGCGTCGACAATCTTAATTTTCTTAAAGCTCTCGCCTTTGTCTTGAGTGGTCGTTACCAAGCTGTTAACTGCTCTTGCTATCTTGATTTTTTCTCCGTCATTGTAAAGTATGAGTTTCCCTTGATTTATAGCTGTATCCATCTCGTCTTTTGTTAGCTTGTCGCAGTCTATAACTTCGGGTAACGGTGCAAATGTAGCTGATATAGTAAGTGGTGTCCCCGCCAACATGCCCGCTATTCTTGAACAATATTCAGCTGTAGTGTAGGTCTTATCAGCAGTTACAATCTGCTGTGTCGCAAAATTGATAATCCCTTCATGGTCTGCTGCTGTGTTGGGTAAAACTGCTTTAACTTTCTTGTTCTTTGTATCTCTCAAATTCTTAATCCAAGTTGCAAAAGCAGTTGTTTCGGCTGCTTGTATGCCCGGCACTGCTACATAATCCCATTTAACAGTTTCTAAATAGTTTTGTGCTTCTGTATAATCTGTTGCTGTATTAGGAAGCACATAAACTATAACCTTTCGTGATGGTCTGATATATCCCATCAGGGCTAATTGAATCTGTTCTTTATTTGCTTCAGATAATGTTGTCGGAATATCACTGACAGTTGTAACTGTAAAAGGATTAGTTGCAGGCACATTCGTATCTTTGAGAATTAACGCTACTATTCCTCTTTCTCCTCTTTGAAACGCAGTCGCAGCAACTTCCTTGAAAATGATATTAATTGCTGGCAAACCCATTATTGCTCAACCTCCTCATTTATCAGAATTTCACCCATAAGCTCATAAGACTCTGTAGTCTTTGGAAGCTCATCGTAATAATCTAAGTCAAACAAAAACTGATAAATTTGTTTCTCTTCTTCTGCTACTTCAACTCTCAAGTCTTCGCAAATAAGCTTTCTATCTAAAACTGCTAAAGGTTGCAAAAACAATTCTTTTAAAACCTGCATTGTCTGTAAGTTGTCTTGCTCTGATTTCTGGGCCTGAAAGTAATTTATCTCGACTGTTACCTTATTGTGAGTGGTATTAGCATTTGCTATCTCGCTTGTAATTGGAAAAATACGAACAAAAAAAGAAGGTTTTGAAAAACCTTCTGTAACATCATTTACATAGATGGGGTAATTAAATTTTGTCTTTATCCTCTCTGCCACTGCTTTTTTGATATCCCAAAATGTGAGCATTTATCTCAGCTCCTTAAATATGTCCTCAAGCCATTCATTTATTTCATGCGGTATCTTTTCTTCATATTCCTCAACTGTCTTTCCCACCATGCGAAAGCCTGGTATCCATCTATCGCCATGCTTAGTTTTCTGAAAATGCCCTCGCTCTATAAGATGAAAGTGTGGAGCTGTGCTTCTGAATTCGATATACATTGTTCGCCCAATCTGTTTTACTTGACTCAGTTTATAGCTCTTCTTTAGTCTGCCTGTCATCTCTGGAGTTTTCTTTTTCACATCTTTTCTAAACTCACATGCTATGCTAATAAGCTTTTCTTCTGCCTTGTCTGGATACTTCTTGATTGCTATTTGCAGCTTTTCTGAAAACTCATCCAAACCTTTAATCTCAAACTTCATTTTGAGCAAGCTCCCTCGCCTTTATCTCAATAAACTCATTGCGATATTTGATATTGTCTACAGAAAGAATGTTGTAAACTTTTCCTTTGAATAATATTCGCATCGTTTGGTCTACGTCAGGTCTATATCGAATCGTAAACTTCACCGTATTCTCCGCCTGAACCGCTGCCGCTTCCCAGTATTCCCTGCCGTGCAAATTTTCCACCGCTGCCCAAACAGTTGCGACGTCTTGCCATTGTTGCGTTGTAAAGCCATCTGCGTCTACAATGTTCATTTTCTTTTGTAGCGTTATCCTGTGCCGCATATCGCCTATGTTCATACTGTCGTCACACCTTCGTAACAATATTTAAGCTGAGTCAATATCACATCTAAGCTAAAAGATATTTTCTTTGTGTTAATGCCCGCCAAATCAATACCTCTGTTTTCATACCAATGTGCTACAAGTAATTTGCAAGCCAGTTTTGCCAACTCGTTTGCGCTATCAAACGTCTTTCCTGTAGCGTTCTTAATGTATTCTTCTGCAGACGTTATAAGCCCTTGAATTAGCACATCTTCCGCATCATCATCTACTCTCAGAAATTTCTTAGCTTCTTCTAAAGTCAAAATCAACATCAACCACCGCCTTTAAAGCAATAGGCAAGAGCAGCAATAAGCTACCCTTGCCTATTTGCATTAAGATAACTTCAATTCGCCATACACATACGCATCTTTATCGGCCTGCACGACGTCAAAGTATTCAATAATCCTGAGGAAGATTTGGTTCTTCGTAAACCCTGCATGTTCAGACGAACTAAACTCGTATACATCCCTATTAACAAATATAGCCCCTTCGTTTAGGGCGCCATAGAAAATTGGCGCTCTGGTTCCGTTTGCATCAACAACATTCGGCAGCTCTGCATTACTAAATATAACCACCGGATATCCCATAAAGAGTTTTTGCGTCGGCTTGGTCGGGTCGGGCTGCAGTATGGGTCTTCCTGTCGTATCAGTCTCATCGTCTAAGTAAGCAAATCCATCTTGATTTGTTACTATAACAATTTCGGACTCGAGTGCAGGGTCAATATCAACAGTCAAAGATTTCTTTAACGCTTTAAAGCCTGTCAGTTCCTTAGGTGTCTTGTTAAGCTTCAAAGTTTCAAAAATCTTCTTGTTTTCTGTCCTGATAGCTTTCTTGTTAAACCACCTTCCGAGATAATCAAGCAATCCGCCGGTTTCATTTTGTAAAAGTGCCCTGGATACGGGCAATATTGCGCCATAAGCCTTGACCGTATAGTTTACGGTAGTAAATTTGGGATTGTTGGATGCGGGCAATTCCGTATTATCGTCCGTAAAGTTAGTCAATTCAGTAACCGTGCTTATATCCTCAAATACCAAAGTCCCAGTCAAAGTGGTTGTAGGATAAGAGCCGATTAGAGGCCTTGCAGATTTATACTGCCTTCTTAATTCATTAATTTTCGTTTTAACATCTTCCGGTATCAAATAGCTTTCTCCGTCAGTCCCGGTTGTAAGCAGTGCAGCTTCAACATCTGTGAGCGGTTCCCTTCTAAGTGCTTTGAAAAATGCCTTTACACCATCAACTTTGTCTTCATATTGCCTCATTCTGCCTAAATCCACCTCTCTTTCAAGCTCATCAAGCGCTTCGAGTTTAGCCTTCACATCTCTAATTTCTTTCGTGACAGATTCTATTTTTTCAGTATTCGCATCATCAGCCTTTAACAGTTCTTTTGCTTCTGCCTCTAATTCTTGCAACTTGTTTAAAAGCTCTCTTTTCTCCCTTGTCATATTAATCATTCCTCCTTTTATTTTGTTTCATTATTTCAAGCAATAAGGCTAATTTAGCCTTTGCTAACTTTGTTCTATTACTGTCCTGTTCCCACGGTGGAGTTTTACCAAACTGCTTATAATGATTTGCCAGATGTTTTTTTACTTTTTCAATATCCGCCTCTGGAATATCAGCTTGATTTAATCTTGCAACTGCATTCGCTACAGCACGCCAAACTACTTTATGCGTATGAGGGTCATGATGAGGCAATTTCAAATCGCTAAACCTGTCCGGTGGCATCTTGGGTGTCCAAGCATAGTGTCTCGCAATATTCTTCTTCTCTTCATCGCTTAATTCATCCCAAGTTTTGTCTGTGAAGTCGGACAGGGTTGGAGCTTCCCAAGGTGTATCTTCCGGTGCCGTCTGCGTTGAAATATCATCAGGAACAACACCATTCTTTATTAGCAGTAAACTTTTTGGAACGTTCTTGTAAAACCTTAAGAACTTCTCATCAATGCTTGCAGCAACTTGCTTTTCCTTTTCTATTTCATCAGCAAATCCATACTGCACTGCTTCTTCTGCTGTCATCCACGTTTCGGCATCCATAAGCTCTATAATCTTTTCCCTACTTAAATTTGATTTGCTTTGATAAGCAACAATTAAACTTTCTCTTATCTTGTCTAAATCATCTGCAAGCTTCCTGAAATAATCAGCATTGCCTGCTGCAATAGTCCAGGGATTGTGAATCATCATCATTGCGTTTTTAGGCATTACAACTAAATCCCCGGCCATTGCTATCACAGAAGCAATGCTCGCAGCCAAACCGTCAATGTAAACTATCTTTTGCGCCTTATGTCTTGACAGCATTGAATATATTGCCTGCCCTGCAAACACATCTCCACCTTCGCTATTGATGTAAATGTTCAGCGTATCAATGTCGCCTAGAGCATCCAAATCTTCTTTAAACTTCTTTGCTGTTATTTCATTACCCCATGTCGCTTCATCACCAATCGGCCCATAGAGCAACAACTCTGCTTCATTCCCTTTGAGCTTATTAAAACCCCAAAACTTCCTCATATTTCTTTCACCTCCCTTCAAGTCACTTTATATATTGCTGGCCAGCCATTTCGATTGGCATCATGTTACCGTTAATAAGCAGTTTGTCACCTCCCGGCTTAGGTTCTCTTTCTTCCATCTCTCTTACCTCATTTGGAGTCAGAAAACCGCTTTGTATTGCTTTTTGATATGCCTCATACCGTGTTTTAAGGTCTGCTCTCAAAACCGCATCGACGTTGAATTTTACATAATAGCCTTGCTCTATTTCGCTGTCCACAAAAAGTTTATAAGTCATTTCTTGCTCATACATCGTCAAGATTGGCAACAAAGTGTCAATGTAAAACTCCCTCTGCTGCTCGTATATGTTTGTATGTGTAGCCCTATCTAGGTCATTAAGCTGATGATTTTTTATTCCAAAAGCTGAAGCTATCTGTTTGATGGTAAGCTGGGTGTTTTCAATAAATTGCGCATCTGCCATAGTCAGGCTAATGGGCTGAAATTGATAACCAATGGGCAGCAAAGCTATTCTGTTGACGTTGTGTAGCCCGTTTGCCATTTGTTCAAACTTCTCCCTGAATTTTTGTTCCGCCTCAGGGTTTAAATCGCCAATGTAATGCACTATTCCCTTAACTGTCATACCGCCTTTGAGTGATTTGTTTAAAAACTCTTCAGCATTTCCTGCATTTTCGACCGTTCTCCTGAGGTACTCTAGCGGGCTTATACCAGCTATACCATCCAAAGAAAATCCCTTAAAATGCAGGACTTCGTCGGGTAAAAGCTTGTATTGATTGCCTAAATTGTCTGTAAATACATAGAAAATTCGGCTTTGTGTGCTAAAAACACCCTTATCATCGACCCAAATTTGCACCTTATTCGCATCCAATGGCCAAAAAGCGCTTATCTTGCCAGCATTCCGCCCTCTTGCAGGCATTTCCATCCACACAAAAGCGTTTCCATGTATATTGCGCTGCGCTTCTATGCATTTCCAAAAATCAAAAGCCGTCATGTAAGGATTCGGCCTTAATTTCAGCAATGGATATAAATAATGGTCTACTGCTTTGCGTTTTCCTCCCTGGTCTTGGTATATCTTCAAGGGGAACTTGGCAATACCCTCGCTTAAAATTCTTATGCACGCAAAGACGGTTGCTATCTTAAGAGAGTTCTTGCCAACATAATCACTTGGTGAAATGCCGAGAGCCTGTAAAATTAATTCATCATCTTCGTTGAGCGTTAACGTTTGATTCTTGGGCCTTCTTATAAAAATCGACTTTATCTTTTCTACAATTGCCACATGCTTTCACCTGCCTTTCCTTATAAGCCCCATAGCTTCGTCAAAAACTCAATGTCGGCATATTTGTTTATATCTACTTTGCCGTTCTGCCTTTTCATGGCCTGGCTGTATGCGTTAATAATCGCAGCTATAGGGTCAATCCTTTCCGTGCTTTTACTCTTGTCAAGCATAATATTTTCGTTTGCATCCGCCCTTGTAACAGCATTCCCAACAGCCCATGTCAAAACAGGATTGTTGTTGTGTATTATCTTGCCCTGATAAACCTTTTCTCTAAAGTCTTTTGTCGCCTCTCCAAGAGTCTTTATGCCCTGTCTTATCTCCACCATTACGAAGCCATCTTTTTCCATATCCTGTGCAAATTGCGAAGCATTCCAAGGGTCGTAGCAAATCATAACGGGTTTGATATTGTGCTTTTCGATAACCTCTTTGATGTATGCTTTGACAAACTCATAATCAACTACCGCACCTTCTGTTACTGTTAACCAACCTTGTTTAACCCAAAGGTCGTATGGCACTTTGTCGGTTTTTCTTTTAGCTTGCAATGTTTCTTCCGGCATGAAGCTGTGGGAAAATATTGCATATGTGCCATCATCGTTAGGGAAAACAAAACCTACGCTTGTTAAGTCTATTTTGGCCGACAGGTCAATCCCAATGTAGCACTCTCTTCCTTCATAGCCTTCAAAGTCTTTTAAATTTCTCCCGCACATGGCCCATTTATTCATATCCATGTAACCACTATCCTTTTGGTCTACCCATACGTTCATATTCTTCGTTAGGAAATTTCTCATTTTCTCCGGTGCGTCAAGCGCTTCTTTTAGTGCCCCCCGCAAAAACTCCATGCCTTCTTTATAGCTGCACAAGATTGGATTTGCTTTCACCCAAACCGATTCGTCTTTAACGTCATCATCTCTGTCAAGCTCGTTTATCATCACAAAGTACTCGTCGTTTTCAATTGGGCTGTTAGGGTCAAGTATTTGCGAAACATATCTATACTCAACCGCATAACACGGATTGTTCAAATCAAAGCCGGCTGTCGTGATAATTACCAGCAAGGGTTGTGGCCTTGCTGCTATACCTGAAACTAATACGTCGTATATCTCGCTCGTCGGGTGTGCATGGTACTCATCGATGATGCCACATTGAACGTTTAAACCATCCCCGGTTTTGCCGTCTTCTTTTGACAACGGCACTATCACGGAACCGCTTTTAAAATGCTCAATCTTCCCATACGCAACCCTGTATTTGCCTTTCAAATGTTCGCAACCTTGCAATTGCGCTTTTACTTCATTCCAAACTATCTTGCTTTGTTCTCTTTTGGTTGCGCCAATGTACACCTCGGCCATTGGCTCGCCTAAAGCCATGGCCTCATAGCTTGCCACACATGCAAGGCTTTGGGATTTTGCATTCTTCCTCGCAACCTGCCAGTATGCTTTCTTGAACCTACGTAAGCCCGTATCCTTATGAACCCAGCCATAGATATTGCCAAAGACAAACTTTTGTATAATGTGCGGCTCTATGTGCTGGCCTGCCAGTACGCCTTTCGTATGTTTGAATAACCTCATCCATTCCAGGAATCGCTCTGCTTTTGCTTCATCAAAAATAAAAGGGAACTCATCGGTTCCCTCTCGTTCTATGTCTTTTAAAAACCTTTCGCAGGCCCATTTATGTTTCTGACAAGCAACAATTTTGCCATTTACTACGTCCTCGCTATACTGCATCAGCTCCTTTTTAAGCATTGTTCATCATCCTTGCTTTACACATTGCCAAAAAGCTTATCAAACTTCGTTTCCTCTTTCTTCTCCTGCTTAGGTATCGCAATCCTCGCCCTTGCGCTTGGTGTTAGCCCAAACTCAGATGCAATAGCTTTCATCTGTTCAAACAACTGTTTCTTTTTGCTCAAAAGAGGATGCGGCACTTTATTTGTTTCTGCTGCCTTGTTTGTGTATTCCACCATCAAACCCTCTTGTCTAATCACTTCGCAACATTGAATGTATTGCGAATAAGCATCGCAATAAAGAGCCAGCATATCAACGTCAATGTTCGTCAATATCCCTGTTTGTTCCATCTCTTTGACAATCCGCTTGAATTCCTTTTTTGCTATATTATCCAGCCACTTTGGTGGTTTTATCTTGTCATAGCCTATAGCAAATTTTTGTTCTCCTGCTAACCTTTGTTCTATCTCTGCTTTTGTCAAATGCTTCCTGCCTTCCAATAAATGTAATTTGATTGGTTTCGCTTTCCTTCCCATTCGCAACACCTCTCTTCCGACCAACGGCAACCCTGTTCAGCTTCAACCCGCACCTACTTTCAAAGACTTCTTGGCCTTCTTTTCAGTCCAGAACCTCGTGCGCCTTCAAGCCGCACCCCTTTTGCGAAATAAAGGGAACTTTGTGCGCACGGAGCTGCCCGCCGCCGGTCCCCTTTAGCGGGCTTGAAATTTTTGACATTCCCCTACCCCTTGTTGTGGTGTTTGTTGTGGCATTCATGGCAAATACTAACAAGATTATCCAAATCAAAACGTTTGCTCCAGTCTTCTTTAAGTGGCACAATATGATGAACAACGTCAGCATTCCTAATTATCCCTTTTCGCAAACACCATTGGCACAATCCTTTGTCTCTAACCAAAGCTTGTGTTTTCACCCTTCCCCATTCGTCGCTTTTGTAAAACTCCCAGTACTTTTTATCTCTTGTTTTTCTAACTTGCTCATCATATCGCTTATCTCTTTCTATTTTCAAACGCTTCAAATAATCTAAATATTCTCGTTTGTGAAGTTCACAATAGCCTGTTTTATCCCTCGTAAGATTTGGACACCCAGCCTTTCTACATGGTCTTAACGTTCTCTGTGGCATTGTAATCACTCCAAATAAAAAAGAGCCTATTTATTAGGCCCTAACGTTTCCTTTCCCATTCCCCATTACTATATTGATATTCCACAAAAGTGTATTTGGGATTTTCTAGTATTATTGTTAACTTTATATTGTTATATTCTGGAGCAAATTCACGTTCTACTAAATTTATTATTGCTTCTACTGTGCCAACCCTAAGTACATCATTGTAATTTAGTGAAGTAAAAGCTATATCTACTTCTAATCTTTTTCCCCCATTCTCTGTAATCTCTTTGTATGTAGTGTAATCTAATTGGCCACCTTGCGATAACTCTTGATCTAATTCTGGATTTGTAAATTCCTTTTCGATTGTTTTAGAACCGCATGCTGCAAATAATAATACACTGCTGATAATTAATAATATCAATATTCTCTTCATCATACGCCCCCTTTTTTTTCTTTTTATGATATCTTTTCGCTAATAAAAGGGGTTATTCCTTCCATTGTCGAAAAATTTCACCCCCGGCCCCCGCCCCTGGCCCTGCAATGCTGGGGTGTTCCATACCCGCCCGTGTGGGCCGCCGTAAAAACGAAAGCCGCCCTTGTCTTCTCATGAAATAATATATACAACTGTTTTCCCTGTCTTTTTAGCGTATTCTGCTTCTTTTCTGCAACCTTCACTATCCCCATAAACCCATACTTCGTCGCATATGTCTATCAGTTTGTAGCACACTTCCATTATTTCTTCTCTGTTGTTATCGCTATCCATAAAAGAGAATAAATGCAAAGGACTTATCGGTAAAACACCAGTTAACCCTCGGCATATCTTGTCGACCTTTTTCTTATTTCCTTCAGGGTCATCTTTATACGGATGCGATATGAATACTTTTCTCATACCTGCCCTCCTGCATAAAAAAAGAGAAAGCACTTTCTTGTGCTTTCTCTTTTGCCCTCTTATGCCGTTTTTACCTACTTCTCCTGATACAAAATTATAGCATATAAGCCGTCAAAATGGTAGACATAAAATCGACATTTTTTAAAAATCTAAAAGGACTGGAATGTGTTTCTTCGTTTTTTCTCTTGTAAATTTTTTTGCATACTCTAATGCCGCATTTAATATTTCTATATCATGCCCTGCCGTTTTGTATCCCTGTTTTATTGTGTTGTAATATTCCCTGCTTGGCGTTCCCCACTCCCTCCCGGGGTTCATTTTATATACAAACGCTTTGATATATCCATCTTTGTATTTTGCCACCACGTCTTGCTTATGGTATAGAAACGGATATCCTTCATATCGATCAAGGGCCCTTTCATCCTCTGGCGTCAGATCCCAAAGCACAGCCGGGACAATACTCCCTTGCTCCGGTGTAATAGTAGCCACCGCATTCCCGTTCATGCCCCTGAATTCCAATCTGTAATTTTCCAATATTGCCGGTCCGATAAGTTTTGCAGTAGGGCACCTCCTTGCCATCTGCTTAATATTCATATTGCTGCCATATGCCAGATATATCCTTGGCATTATATCCCCTCCTCTATCGTTAAAAATCCCATACTTTGCAGTTTCTTTAAGAAGTTTTCGCACCTTTCTTCGATTGTTTTCCCTTCTGCTTCCAAACTTTCTTTTGTAAAAACCTTGCCTAAATTATCCGCCACAGCTTCCATATATTCATCCAAAGAAGTTGTATAAAAAAACGCTTTTTGCCTCATTGCCTCGACTATTTCTTTTGCACTATTCCCTGTAAAAACATCTGGTCCTATAAAAACCTTCATTTTCATCCCCCCAATAATTTGTATAATGTTCCATTTCTGCCCGCCAACTGCCTTGCTATTCCATACGCTTCCGGGTAACTTTTTGTGATACATTTCGTGGCCCCCGTGCTACAATTGACAACCTCAAAAAATTTATTTTTCCCTCTCGTCCAAACATTCAATGTGATGTCCCTGTATTTCCCAAACCAATACGTCTTCTGTAATTTATATCCTTTCAGAATCTTCATTCTCTCATCCGAATCGATAAAATCCGCCACCCATAATTCTTCTGCCTCTCTAATTCTTTCTTCTAATTCCCACTTTAACATTTCCTTTACCCCCTCTTTTTTATTGTGGGGCGGTGTCTTAAACCGCCCCTTTTACGCCGCCGCATACCTCCATGCTGAATTGCCTTTCAGGTTTGCGAGCAAGTGCGTTCTTGCCGTCTTAAATTCGTCTCCTATTAAACCTAATCTTAAAAGCCACGTCCTAAAGGTATATTTTTCGTTATCCGTGACCGTCCTTTTTGGTTTTGCACATTTCTGCGTTAGTGCTTGATGACTAATGGCGAGACAAAACTGTATATATGCCTTTATTTTTCCTGCATGCGTTGTCCCGTTGAAAAATCTAAACTCTACCGTGCCTCTATAAAAAACCGAATGTAGATTTAATCCGTGATACCTGCTTGGATGGTAATGTATATTCCTCCCGTTCTCTCCTTTATACCATACCTTCTCAAATTCCTGCATATCTTTTATTTTGTGGCTGTTCAACACCTCTATCAAGTACGTTTCAACCTTCCTGCAGTATTTTTCTTCTCTCGTTTTTGGAACACCTAACGCTTTGTATATTAGATCCTCTTTGCTATATATTATGTTGACTATATTTTTTAGGGTTTTTTCATTATGTTTTGATGCGTCAACGTGTATATGTATTCCGCAGCTACTGTTTGCTATGGCCCCTGCTTCTCTTAACTTCCTGACTATCTCCTGTATCGTCTCTATGTCGCTGTATTCACACACTGGCGTGACGATCTCGACCTTATATGTATCCGGCGCCATTGCTCCGTTGCTAAACCGTGCATCAATGCTGCTGTCCCTTACAACCTGCCATTTTCTCCATTTGTTGTCCAATACTATATATTTGTCGTATGTCCCGCCTTCGTGGGTTACCTGTTGCCCAAAATATTCCGCTATCACTTCCGCTGCTTGTTTTCTTGATATTCCTGTTAATTCTATTTCTACCCCAAAAAATTGATCTTTCATTTTTTCTCCTCCCTGTGTTTTTGGTTTTGGCAGGTAACATTACGCCGCCAAAAACACAGGAAGTCAAGCTCTTTTTCTCATAATTTCTAAAAAATTGATAAATACACTTTCAGGCACATTTCGTAAATATTGCGATATTATTTCTCTTATTTCACCGACTCTCCTGTAAACAGTTTCTTCGCTAATGTGTAGCCTTTTGCCAATCTCCTTATATGTCATGTTCGCCCTGTATTTCATTCTGTAAATTTTTCTTTGCTCCGGATGTAATGCTCTGATTCCTCGATTTGCGACATCCAATATTTGCGATATAGCTGCTCTCTCGATTGCTGCTATTTCTACCGCACTATCAGCATTATTCGGCTGCCCGCTAAAAACCACAAGGGACGCTGAGGTTCTTAGCTCTATCTCTTCCACTTTTTCTTTGAATGCCGGCATATTGTAGAGTATCCAGTCCACTATCTGTGGCGTTATGGTGATATGACGGGGCCTCATTTACCTGCCCACCCTATCTGATGTATATATCTGCCTATCCTCTTATATTTATCATGCCTCATGAGTTGTATAATTTCTCTGCGAGTTATCTTGATTATTTTTGCTTCTTCGTGCTTATCATCCTCATTCTCTTTTAGTAACCCGGCCCTGTGGAGTTTAAAGATAACATATGGATTCGTATAGCACAGATATTCGTATATCGTTATCAAGTCATCCACCCCTTACCCAAAAAATGTATCACCTTTGTTTGCCCTAATCCTTACCTTTTCACCCGGTGCCCCGGTTACCACTAACTTTTTTTCCTCATAATAATTTGTGAATCTAATCCTTGGAATTCTGCTCCCCTGATGTCTAATACATTCTTTCCCCCATTTAACTTCGCATATTTTGTAATATTTACACTTGGATAAGAGGCAGTATTTTTCTCTTTCCATCTCCTTCCTTGTCATGCTCTCCCCTCCTTCTCTTTTATATGGCAAAGACTCTATCTACCACTTCCAGATAATCAAGGACTACCCCCCATTTTTGTTTTACCTCCCATTCCGGCTTCATTTGATT
The DNA here is from genome assembly GCF_049701175.1 of Thermovenabulum sp. Taxonomy (GTDB): domain Bacteria; phylum Bacillota; class Thermosediminibacteria; order Thermosediminibacterales; family Thermosediminibacteraceae; genus Thermovenabulum. The sequence continues at coordinate 22,812 of NZ_JBNATW010000019.1, read as the reverse complement.
TATTGAAATAGACGCTTCTCCTTTTTTGTATACCCATGCCCTCATTCCTTCTTCCCAATAATCCCAAGGGACAACGAAGAACCTCTCCATGCTATACCCTAATAAAACAAAACTTATGCCTCCGGTCTGCTGCCATTCCTTTAGAAACTCTGCTTGATGCGGTTCTATCCTGTCCCATCTGATCCGTTCTTCGTATGTATGCTTTGCGTCAAATGCTATGGGACGCCCCTTGTATGCCCCTAAAAAATCGACTGCTGCCTTTTCCTCAACTTTTGCGTTTACGATTCTCCCTCTCCCGTCTCTGAGAGGCATCCACGCTGTGGGTATTTTGTGGATAATTGCCCTGCCTTGGGCCCTATATTGCCTGTTTGCCATTATGATTAAATCTTCAAGCAGGCGTCCTCGATTTGCATGCGATTTCATTTCTTTGCTCCCTCGTTTTCAAAGTATTTCATCCAGCACATTACCATCTTTTCGTAACTCATACGGCAATTTTCTTTGCAGTCCATAAAGCCCTTATCGTATCTATAAGGGCAATCTCCTGATGAATATTTCATCATCTCCGGTAATCTTTATTTCCCACGGGCCATTTATTTTCGTCCCCCAACTAGTCATTGTCGTCCCACCTCTGATCTTAATCTGGCCAGCTCTTTTGCAGTAATATCAAGCCTTGCCTTTTGCCTTTCCGTAAACTTCTCAATCCATCTTTGCGGTATTGCTTCATATCCCCAATAGACTCCGGCTAATCCTCCAGCAATTGCCCCGATTGTATCTGCATCGCCACCGAGATTTACAGCTTTTATTATCGTGTCCTCAAAACTTTCTCCTGTTATAAAAGCCCACGCAGCACATATGAAACTGTCTACTGTGTATCCTGTAGGTTTTAACCCCTTCCCGTCTTTACGTATCGGATACATCTGTATTTCTTTTACTTCCTCGAAATAATCCCAATTGGTTAGCTCGAGCACCAGTTTTATTGCGTCCGTTATTGCTATAAACCTATCTTTCCCCCCGTTTAAAATATTCCAAACCGCAATTGAATAAATCGCACTCGTTAATCCTGCCCTCACGTCGTGATGTGTCATTCTTGCTATATCCATAGATTTTTGAAACACATCATTCAATTTGCTGTAAGCGATACCAACCGGGAGAGTTCTCATTAATGCCCCGTTTCCCGCCGTTTTCCCCCCAAGGACTGTATCTGCTATGGCCGCCGCTACATGCCATTCTTTGTGACTAAAATTGTTTCTCTCCCAAATTTGAAATACCGTTCTTGTCGTGTTCCCTATATCTTTTGGATTTGACTTCCACCACCTTATGAAATTTTCCCCTATATGCGGGATTGGGTCCTCTGGATCAATTATAATCCCTTCTGCCACCGCAAGAGCCATTTCCGTATCGTCCGTCCATTCCCCAGGGCAGAGGCCGAGCCAGCCTCCGCCCACTATGTCCTTTAAAACACCGTATTTCTTTTTTATTTCCTCTGCCGACATAAACTCAACCGTAGCCCCTAAAGCGTCTCCTGTTGCTAACCCATATAACCCGCCTTTTATTCTCTCTAATATCTCTAATGTCATTTTTCTTCACCCGCCTAATATTTTTTATTAAGTTCCACCTCGTATCTACCCGCTTTTAACTCGTTTACAATCTTTTTTATTTCTAATGCTCTTTCTTTTTCTTGTTCTTCATTGCTCTTGCACTTTAGTTTAATATAATCCAGATATGTGTCTATCGTTTTAAAGGTGTATGTCATTGTCATTTTCCCATATTTTATTCTTTTCCGGTCTTCCCCTTGCTTTAGCCACTTTTCGATTAATTTTTGCATTGTAACTGCTATGCCAGCCAATATCATAATTTCTTCTTTGTCATATCTCGATAAATAATCTTTTTTATATGCTTTATTTTTGTTTTTTTGATATTCTTTTTCTGCTTGCTTAATCTTTTCTTTCTCTATCAGAAGTTCCCCTATTGTTATCACTTTTCTCTTCTCCTCTCTCTTCATCGAGGACGTATATTTTTGCAGCTATCTTTATTTTTTCTTCCCCTTTTGCTTTCATAAAAGCCTTTATAAGACTATCTCTGTCCACCATAATTCCCCCTCTTTTTTAATTTTCCTCTCATCCCACTAAAACTCCACATCTATGCCCTCTTCCATTTCTGGGAAGTCAAAATCAATATCTTCTTCCGTAAATTCTCCTTCATTTGCCTCACTGATGTTTTCTTTCTTCCTGTCTAAAAATTGCACTTCCTCTGCTATTACCTCCGTTACCCATCTTTTTATGCCGTTCTTGTCTGTGTATTTTCGCTCTTGCAATCTTCCAACCACGCATATCAACCGTCCTTTTTTTAAGTTGTTCGTACACGTTTCCCCCAATTTTCTCCATGCTACTATTGGAATGAAGTCGGTATCCCTTTCCCCTTTTTGATTCAAAAAGGGCCTCGAAACTGCCAGCGTAAAGGTTGCAACCGCTACCCCGCTGCCGGGGGTGTACCTCAGTTCGGGGTCTTTTGTTAGTCGCCCTATCAAAAACACTTTATTCATATCGCATCACCTAAGCACTTTCTTTCGCTTTTTTTATTACTGCATTTAATAATTCTTTTTTGGCTAATAAGTTATATGTAAATGCGCTGATAAACGGCTCTTCTGCAGTATTAAATTGTCTTTCCGCAATTTCAATTTCCCTCTTTAATTTTTCAATTTCAAGCTCATATATTTGTTGTTTCGTAATCTTTCTTAACATCATATCCTCTCCCTTCTCTGTATTTTTTTATTTCTACTTCCCTGCATATCACTTCTGGCATATTCACGGTTACCCGATATTTCCCAGTATTCACTGTTATGTAATTTTGGTGCTTCATTTCAATTACGCCCTCATATTTTTCTTTTCTCATTGAGACATATCCGCAATTGCTCATACTAACTTGGACCTTATCGCCTATGTTTAAATTCACCATATAACACTCTTTCATAAACCAATCACCTACATCCCTCTTACTTTCCTCCTGATAATTTCTCCTTGCGAAAATCTGACCCTACGATCTTTATCCCACGGCACATTTCAATAATTCTGGACACTATCGCGCCACCACAGTTTTCCAGTCTCTGCTCTATCACTTCAAGTTCAAGATTGCTGGTAACTACTATGGGCTTATAATCTTCATATCGCTGATTAATGACTGTATATAACTTCTCCTCTACCCATTCGGTTGGTTTCTCTTTGCCAAGGTCATCGATAATAAGCAGGTCAACATCATATAGCTCTTTCATGATTTGATCTTCTTCGTATTGACTACTATCGCTGTATGCATATCTGATTCGCCCTAGCAACGTTGTAACATTTCCGAAAATAACCGTGGCCTTCAAATTTTGAATAAGGTAGTTCGCGATAGCCGCAGCCAGGTGCGTTTTCCCCACTCCATATCCGCCTGTTATGTATAATCCTTCGCCTTTTTCTTTGTAATTGTCAAAGTTTTTCGCGTAATCCAATGCAATTTCTAAAGCCTTTTTGTTGTAGTCTCGTATCTCGAATGTTTCAAAAGTCCGTTGCCTGAATCTCCTGCCCAACCTACTTTGCGAAAAAAGCCGCTCTATTCTTTCCATCCGGCGCCTGTTTTCTTCCTCGCGCTGCTTTTCTAGCTGCTCCTGTAAAAATCTCTCGCGCTCGGCTATGGTTCCAGGGCAATTGCAACTCTCGAGATGTGTTCCGAATAACTTCCCAAATATTGAATATGCTTTATATTTCAACAGCCGTCCGCAGTGAGGACAAGGTTCTGGGGGATACCTCGGGTCATCCACAAGCCCGCTTTCAACCTCTTCATTCGTAGAATTTTTCATATGCGCCGGCTGTTGCATTTTTTTCATCACTTCGCTTATGCTGAGGATTTCGCCCATCAGAATATACCCCCGTTTCTTTATTATCATAGGTCCCCTCGAGAACCTTGATGAAATTGTTATAATTGATTAACCAGTCAAAGTTGCACCCGTTCCAGCGGCCAGAGCGACCAGAAAGAAAGTCGCTTTCCTCCGCCTTCATGAACACTGTTCTTAGTTCCGTTTCGTCCCGTATTTTCTTAAGCAGTGCTCGTATCTGTTTTTTGCGCTTTTCAGAAATGGTAACAACCTTAGGTAGGCTAACACAGATGGAGTTGTATATCTCGACTACATCAGAAAGCTTTAACTTGTTTTGAAGATTATTGCTAACGTCCTGAGTTTCTTTTGTCGATTGTGTTAGTGTGGGTTCAGACGTTTGCGCGTCGTCGGTTTTCGACGACAATATCTCGCTAGAGATATTATTATTATTTTCGTATATCGATTCTCGATTCTCGTATATCGATTCTCGGGGACATATGCTATCATTTGATTTCATATGATTGCATATGATATCATTTGATTTAATGCCCTCATCAGGTGATGGGTACTTGCTATTCTTTGCTCTAATTTGCTGGTGTTTTTCCCAAGTTCTTATTTGCAAATAAGGTTTATCTTCAACGACGTATATTTCTATAAGCCCAACATCGGCTAATTTTTTAAGCCATGCAGATATCTTTTCCTCAGTTACTTGATCAATTTTTAAAGGAAAACAACGTGCTCTTAATATAGCGGGGCGTGCATCCATACGTCCGTAGTCGTCGCATACTACGAGTAATCTATAAAAGAAAATTTCTTCTTCTGGGCTTAGTTGTGCAATTGTGTCGCTTGTGCATATACTTTCTTTTAAAATTCTGTTTGGCATTTAATAACCCCCTAACATGTCCCCTTACATTGCATTTTCATGGCGAGCGAGCCGGGGTAGCCCGCCCGCCGGAGATGTTCTATCTTGCAGAAACTTTATATTTCCTACACTCGCAATAGAAACAACCTCTCTCATTGAAACTTTTGTCTCTTTTGCACTTATCTACGGTATCTTGCGTAACGAAATCTTGATATTTCTTACACCAATCGCCTGCTTGTATTTCTAATTCTTGATTCAATTCTGCTTCTGCGTTAATGTTTTCTTGATATTCCGCGTCGCCTTCCAAATCTTCGTAATATTCAGGTTCATAATAGGAGTACATGCTTATTTTCCTCCTTTCTAATTTGGCACGGGAGGCAGGATTCGAACCTGCGCTCCGGGAGCCAAAGTCCCGTGCCTTACCGCTTGGCTACTCCCATGCTTATTACTTTTCTTATGCCTTTATTTATCTTTTACTTCTTCTTTTAACTCTTTCAATTCATTTTCATTGCTCTCGATACTCTCGATGTCTTCTATTTCTTCTTCTTCAATTATTTCTTCATTATTTAATTCAATATCTTTATTGTTAAAAATTTCATCTTTTTCATAGGACATATTATCTACATATTCGTATTCAAATTTCCCATTCTTTTGATTGATTACTGCTTGATCTGCCATGATTGCCGTTTGCATATCTACAGAAAGAACTCCATATTTCTTAAGAAGCATTTTAATAACTGTTTTCAAAGCCATTGCATGAAACTCATTTTGCCAGCTTCCATTTTTAGAATTATATGTTTTGCTGTATTTCTGAGCGTGCTTTTTTATTTCATCAATTGTCATATAATAGTACTTTTCAAACCCATTTAATAACTTAAAATAAGCAACATAACCTACAATCTTATTAGTTTTTTGAGCATTTAACTCAAATTCTATCTCGCCAGTAAATCTATTAACTGATTTTATTTCTCCTTCATAAACTTCTGCTGCATTTATTGTTTTATAAACTCCGCTTCGTATTGCAAGCTGTATAAATCCGCGATATCCTATTTGGAACTGTGCTTTATAAATCCCCTGCACTTTATAAGGTATGATATATGCGAATCCAAGATTTTGATCTATCGGTAAATCAAGGGTAGCTGCTACTATTGCCGACGATACGACCGAATTTGGCTCACATTTTCTTAATTCAGGATTAGCATTTATCGCATTTATTATTGATGCCATAAACCCGGGAGCTTTTTGCCCCAAAATTTCTTCAAATCTTTTTTTAACATTAATATTTGATAAAAGACTTTTAACCTGTTTTAGATTGTCCTGTGCTATTACTTGAAGTTTATTCTCCGTCATGTTAATCAACCTCCACGATGAATTTATCGGTTTCCGGTTCTATTGTTATTCCTTCCACCACTTCTCCGGTGTCCGGATCTATTGCCACTAAATTATCTACTTTAAGAACTTTTTTGAGTTCTTGCTTGTTAGGTTCTTCCTTAATCCTTATGAACTCTGGTTTATTCTTTTTGAGCCATTCCAGGAGTTTATTATCATCGTAATTCCATTTGGGTAGGATCTTTTTAATCTGCATTTTCCCATAAGGAGTAGTTATTGTTTTTTCTTTGGGGTTCTGGACAATCCGGCTACGATGGTATTCCTCGAGCAACATTTCGAAAAACTTTATAGAACTCTCTATCTTTTTCAGTTCACTATCCTGCCATGACTTAATCCTTTCTATTTCGGCCTCAGCCAGGGAGTTTATCTCCCTAGCTTTAGCCTTAAATGCTCTAATTTTTCTCAACGCCCAATTTGCTTGTTCTAAGTTCGTTATCTTAAACCTGTCTGGCAGTAATCCCGCTGCTGCTAATTCCTCATCTATCTCCTGATACAGGAAGCTTTCCGCTTCCTGTATCTCGAGCTCTTGAAGTTTATTTAACATTCTTCTTTCTCCTTTCTTTCTGGGCTCCTGCCTTTTCCCAGAGAGCCCATGTTTTCATTGCAATGAGATATAGCCTAAAATCTTTGTTTTTGCCTGTGAATGCTGCTATTCTCATACAACCATCAACCTCCTTTGATTTTTACGCCATTCCATCTTAGCTCTCTTACCCGCTTCCTGCCGTGCACGATGAGCTATTGCGGAATAAGTCGGCCCTGCTGCTACTGCCTCCCGATAAACTGTCTTGAGATCAATACTGCGTGCAAAAATTATTTCTTTCGGTTTCTCGTCCGGTGCAAAAATCCGACCATAGGCTTCGAAAGCTCCGTCTTTATATCGAACACTTACACGCATCGTATATCTTCTAATCAGGTTTCCAGGGTCCGGATAATCCCAGTTAACTCCCAGGTCTATTTCTCCTCCAGCTTTAAGTAATTGCTCTCTCCTTGCCCATTCTTTCTCGTCTGCGTTAAGGTCTCTATCAAATACACCCCCGCCGGATTTTGCATAGCATACTGGCCCCAAACTTCTTGCTATTGAGTGTGGGTTTCTTAGTTTTCTCCCACACCTTGCGCAATTTACCTCACTCATTTTTCTCCCTCCATTGACTACCCTATCCGTCTGTAGTAGAATAGGGTTAGGTAGATTTAGTATGCGGCTTTTAAAGCCGCTTTTTCTTTTTGTTTGGGCTTTATTGCCATCGACAGGGCTTTTATAGCCCATAGTTTTAAGGTTTCAATTTTTTGTTCCAGTTCGATAAGCTCTTGCAAGATTCTCCTAAATTCCTCAACTTCGTCTTCTGTAATTTCGCCGTCCTGTGCTATGTCCACTAGCCTGTGCATTATGCTGTGGACGTCTGCCTCCTCTTTGAGTAAGCTCAGCACTGATGAGGCTAAATCTCTTATCTCGACCGGTGTTGCATAAACCTGCCCAATTGGGCAACTTTCGACACAGTACTTTGCACATAGTAGAGGTTCGTTATACACTTCCGCGGCTTTCAACACGACATCCGGCGGTATTATGCTGTAGCCGTTTTCGTAATTTAGAAGCGTCCTAGCTCCTATGTGTAACCTGAATGCTGCTTCCTGTATGCTCAGCCCCGCCTTCTTCCTTGCCTCTTTGAGCATTGCTCACACCTCCTTTCCATGGTGTAATTTAATTAGAAGTTCCCACCACCCCAGGCATCAGGGCCCGGTGCCGGGGAATTACTCCTCATATAGGCTTGCATATTCTTTACATACTTTTGCAAGTTCGGACTGCAATTCTTGATAACGTTTTTTCGCCTGTTCTGCCGCTTTCATTAGTCTGTCAATTTCAGCGAGTTCTGACATAATCGTTTGCATTTTCATAAGAGTTCTATCAAAGTCTTTTGCCTTTTGATTTGAAATTACTGTTATAATGTTCAAAATTACCGCCTCCCTATATAAGCCAATTTTTCTTTATATTCATTTTTTTCGGTATTACTCAGCCACTTTATGAAAGCATCCCGTGGTATACGATATTGCCCCATTATCTTTTTAGCAGGTATTTGGCCAGAGCTAACAAGTTCATATACTGAAGATTTGCCTATTCTTAATGTTTTAGCTACATCATCAACTGTTAACACATACGGCAATTCTTCACTCGCTCTTTTAATATTTAGTGCGTCAGCCAGTATGCTTTTTAGCGCTTCTGCTACTTCGTCTGTCTTATTAAACTCTGCTATTTGCTTTTTTAATTCTTCAAGCTGTTGTTCGAATGTGTCTATGTCCAGCTTGATTTTTAAGCTTTCCATCCCTCTCACTCCCTTTTTCTTTTCTCTTTTTGCAGGGATTATCTCCCTTCTGTGGAATAATTTAATTATCCTTATCTCAGAAGGGGGATTATTAAAAGTGACAGAACAAGAATTTATAGAGTTGATTAACCTTCTTGATGAAGTAATTTTTAAGCCGTTTTTGGAAGACATTTACAAGAAGGCTCAAGAACACTACAACAAATTGGTACTGGAAGGCTGGGATTCTGACGAAGCAATGTATGATGTTGTTATGAAAACCGCTTATATGACTCTTAAAGATGCCGTATCTATCGCAGTTTTCCTATGTTCGAATATAGAATCAGAAAAACCTAAGTCAAAAGAAGAGTTGCGCAGGCTGTTAAAGGTAATTAAGCGATAGTTTTTGGCTTCAGCAAATTGGGTCGTTCAAGAGGAATATCAAAGTTCTTCTGCAAAGCCTCTGCTAACTTCTCAGCCATTTCATTCGCATCAAGTGTAAGTTTCACTTCGTAATTTTTCGGCTGTTCTGGAGCTTGCCTCTCCAGTTCAGCCACTCTCTTCTCTAATTCCTCTATCCGCTGTTCAAGTGTCCTCTCCATCCCACTCACCTCCTTAGGCGGTATGGTTTGGCTATTCTCACCTCCTTCCTATAGTGGTAAAATTTTCTTGGAAAGGAGGTGAACATATGGTTTATTTAATCACTTACGACCTAAATAAGCCGGGGCAAGATTATAGTAAACTCTATGAAGAAATCAAATCCTTAGGTGCTTGGTGGCATTACCTTGATTCTACTTGGTTGGTTGATACTAATCTAACTTCACAGCAAATCTTCGATCGGATACATCCAAAGATGGATACTTCTGATTTTTTACTGATAATTGCAGTAAAGGCTGATTATCAAGGATGGTTGCCTCAGGATGCATGGGATTGGATACATAAACATCTCGGTTAATTGCATGTTTTAAGAGTTTCCTCTAATTCTTCTCTACTTTTAATCCCATTTTCGCTGTCCCCAAGATACTTCGTTTTCTGGCGGGTCTCAAATTTATCGTTTATTTTTTTGAGTTCCGCCAGAATCTCTTTTAATAGCTCCTCCATCCCTCTCCCTCCCTTCATGCGGTTTTCTGTTCGGGTTCATTAAACGTAGCGTTTAATTCGTTTTCAAAAAAAATTTCTTTTATATCTACACCTAAAATATCTGCTATCTTTTTTGCATCTTCAGCAGAAAGTTTCCTATTTCCTCTCTCAATATTACTATACCATCCGCATGTTTTCCCCATTTTTCGGGCAATATATGTTTGAGTTATTCCTTTGCTCTTTCTTATTTTTTTTAGACGTTCATTAATTCTCATGCTTTATTCACCTCCAATTTAAACGCTACGTTTAAGTTCTAATTTTATTATAGTTAAACATTATGTTAAAGTCAATAGGTTTTTATTCATTTTGTTAAAAATATTTTTCGTATTGTTTAAAAGTGATATAATTTGTTTAAAACGAAGTGAGTTGGTGGGATATGAAAAAAACTCTCGGTCAAAAATTAAGAGAGTTGAGAGAAAATAAAGGATGGACTCAATTATATGCCGCTAAAATATTCGGCATAACAAATGGTGCGCTTTCTAATTATGAACGTGACGAGAGAATTCCTGATGCAAAAATGCTAAAAAAATTTGCTGAAATATATGAAGTGTCTTTAGATTATTTATTAGATACAACCATCCCTGAAGAAGAAGAGAAAACAATCGACGACGAAATAAACGAAATAATGCGTGAGCTGGGGCCGGACGTAACTATAATGTTTTATGACTTAAAGGGGATGTCGGAAGAAGAAAAAGAACAGCTGAAAATTTTTCTTCAGGGATTATTGGCGAGAAGGAAAATGCGGGAGCAGGAGGAGAAAGGAAAGTAAATCGGCTTAGTGTAAAGGGGCGATAAGCTACGATTTACAAAATTTACTGCGACGAAAGCAGACAAACAAAGTCTGAATATATATTGGTAGGAGGAATATGGATAAAAAAAGAAAATGGTTGGGATTTTGTAAATGATTTTGAGAGTTATTGCAAAAACACTTTAGAATTTGAAAAACCAATCGGGCACATGAAATGGACTAAGGTCCCGCCTACAATAAATAACAAATACTATAAAGCATATAAAAAAATAGTAGATTTATATTTTGATTATAATTCAAAAAATATAATGTTCTTTAGAACCCTAATAGTTAATAAAAAAGATTATGATTTTACTCATGACAAATTTTACAAGGGAGATTATGAAGAAGGTTTCTATAATCTTTATTGCCAATTAATTTTAAATTGGCTTCAAAAATCAAATGAATATCATATCCGTATAGCTCACAGATCTATTAAAAAAGCTTTTGACGAAGATTGTGAAGAATTTAGGCTTAGTAGATTGAAAGAAAAGCTCAATAAAAAATTTGAAGATAAAATTAATAAATATTCTTGGCTTTATGGTTATCGAAAAGTATCTCCACCTGTAATATCTATTGAAGCAAGAGAAGCCAGAGATCGAAGACTTATACAAATAGCAGATATTTTAATGGGAGCAGTAGGCTTTTTTTGGAATAAAGAACATTTAAAAACTAATGTTAGAGAAGGCAAACTTGCACTTGCAAAACATATTGCATCAAATTTAGGTAGAAATGATTTAATATTTATTACAAATTGGGACGACAAAAGATTTAATATATTTTATTTCGAGCCCTCAAAAACTATTCATTAAAATAAATTAGGCGTCCCTGGGCTAACTGTGTCATAATTCACAGTTATACCTCCACAGGTGACGCCATCATTCTCAATTTATCTTTTGATAATATTATATTCTATTTTTCTATAAAAATATACTCCTCAATTAATTATATTTTAGTCAATTTTATGCTATTTTATGCTATATTCTGCTGTATTCTTTAATTTACATAGAATATCATATTTTTGTGGATAAAATTGTGGATAAGGTGTGAATAATTAATGTTATTTATTTTTTTACTTTACAAACGAACATTTGTTTTAGTAAGGAGTGATGTAACTTTGCACTTGCTTATGGCTGAAAAAGCAAATGCTATTTTAATGCGTTATAATATTTCCTCTTTCCCAATTCCAATAAGCACGATTGAATATATAATCGAGAATGAGAATATTCAACTTGAATACTCAAAATATATTAAAAAGGCTTTATATCTAGAGGATAATAAAAAAAGATATATTTATGCAGGCTTTGAAAAGAATATGGACAAGCTTAGAGAATATTTAGTTCACGAATATGGGCATACATACCATTGCGGGAATGCTTATTTTACTAATAAGATAGTGATAGCAAAGAATGAGGCCCAGGCGAAAGCGTTTTGCGCATACTTTTTAATGCCAATTGGGATTTTTGAGCATTATTGGGAGCAGTATGATAATGATTATTTTTTATCCGAAAGCTTTGGGGTGGTGATAAGTTTAGTAAGGTTTAGGAAACAGCTTAGTATTTCACTTATTGAATCAGGAGAATATGAAAGGCTACGATATGACTTAATGCTCCAACAAGGGGGATTATGCTATGAGAGGCCATATCAGGAAGAGAGGTTCCACATGGACAATAGTCTTTTACGTTGACGTTAACGGGAAAAAGAAACAGAAGTGGATCGGTGGATTTAAGACAAAAAAAGAAGCTGAAGCTGCCCTGGCTGAGTATATACAAAAAGCAAATGCCGGGGAAATAACTCTTGCCAAAGATATTACTTTTGCCGACTTCCTGGAAAAATGGATTAAGAATTATTGCGAGGCTAATTTAGCGCCCCGAACCCTTCGCAGATACTCAGAAATAATAAGGCTATACCTGATACCTCGCCTGGGCAACATAAAACTTCAAGACCTTCGTCCCTTCCATATACAGCAGCATTACACTTGGCTTCTGGATAAAGAAGAAGGACCGGGCTTGGCTCCAGCTACGGCTCTCTATCAGCACAGAATCATTCACGAAGCCCTGAAACATGCCATACGCTGGCAACTTATTCCGCGGAATCCTGCTGATGCAGTCGAACCACCGAAGGCTAGAAAGACTGAAATAAATATTTTGGCCCCTGCCCAAATTGCAGAACTTCTTAACTTCCTCTATCAAGAAAAACACATACTCTTTATCCCTACGCTTCTTGCTGCAACCACAGGAATGCGGCGTGGTGAAATATGCGGATTGCAATGGAGCGATATAGATTTTGAAAGAAAATGTCTTTATGTGAGGCATCAATTACAGAGGATAGACGGCGAATTAGTTTTAAGAGAAACAAAAACTGCCGGTAGCAGAAGACCAGTAGTTCTGGACGATACAACGATAGAGCTTTTAAAAAAACACAAAATTGCACAAGCTGAGTATCGTCTTATGTTCGGGCCTGAATATGAGATTGCCAATACAAACTACGTCTGCACCTGGCCTGATGGCCGGTTAATTGACCCCGACTATATAACGAAGGCCTTCACAAAGGTATTAGACAAAATCAACCTTCCAAGAGTGCGCTTTCATGACCTTCGCCACACTCATGCCACTCTATTATTGCAGGAAGGAGTCAATCCTAAAATCGTATCAGAGCGGTTAGGTCATACCGATATACGCATTACCCTTAATACTTACTCGCATGTCTTACCTTCCATGCAAAAAGAGGCGGCCAATAAGGTTGCAAAAAAGATATTTGGCAAAGTATAACCTTAAATAACTTATTGCTAATAAATTTGCTAATATTTTGCTAATGTAAATTTAAAAATTAGCAAGAAAAATATAAATTACTAACCTGCGCATATTGCTAATAATCCAGAAAAATCAAGGGTTTCATGGTATTTGTATCAATAAATAAAATCATATATAATTATTTAGACCACACTCGTAATGCGCAGGTCGAGGGTTCGAATCCCTCCATCAGCTCCAGCCTTGAATATCAAGCCTTCCAGCCTCCGAAGGGGACTAAAAAATGCGTAGTTCCTGAAGGAGGTTGTTTTTATGACTAAAAACAACGTCTTAAAACTGCCTCTTACGTCTCAAATTACATGGCAGGACTTGTTAGAGGAGTTTATCCTCGTCAAAGAGGCAGAAGGCAGAAGTGCAAGGACAATCCACGATTACCGCTTCCACGTCGAAAGGTTCTTCAATCGCTTTCCTCATGCTTTAGAGTCTTATACCTCTCTACGTCAAAGTGTATTAAAATACTTCACCGAAAAGGCTTCTCCCAGCACGAGAAATAAGAGGCTTGCCCACCTTAAGGCTTTCTTTTCGTGGTGTGCAAAAGAAGGTTATATCCCCGCCAATCCAGCAGAAGGCATAAAAAGGGCCAAAGAAGATATTGACAATATCCGTCATGTCTCCCTCGAGGAAGTGAAAAAACTTCTCCAACAGCCGGACAAAAAGACCTATACGGGCCTTAGGGATTACTGCCTTATGCTCGTGCAGATTGACACAGGCGTAAGGCCCGGAGAGTTATTGCAGGTAAAAGTTTCAGACCTCTCCCTTGAGTCAAGGGAGATACGTATAAGGCCCGAAGTGGCAAAGGCAAGAGTAGGAAGGACGCTTGTAATTAATCCTTTCACCGCCCAGCAGATTGCAAGGTTCTTGAGAATACGTCCAGAGTGTTGGGGTGATGATGTGCCTTTGTTTGCTTCCGAGAATGGCATTACTTTGAATGAAAACGATTGGGCCAAAAGAGTAAGGAATTACTGCAAGAAGGCAGGAATCAAAGTCACTCCCTACGGCCTACGCCATACCTTCGCCATTGAGTTTCTCAAGGCAGGTGGAGACCCGTTCAGCCTCCAGAGGATATTGGGCCATACAGATTTGACTATGACAAGGCGTTACGTCAGGCTTTCGCAGGATGATATAAAGGAAGTCCACGAGAAGGCTTCTCCCGTGCAGAAGTTACAGCAGATGGGTAAGCGTGCACCGAGAAAGCTGGTATAAGTCAAGTGCTGGGGGTGGTATGATTCCTCCCAGCCTTTTATTTTTTATGGTTCGTTCAGGTTCGCTTGAAAATTGACTTATTTTGACTTGCAACCGCCTTCATATTTGCCTTTTAAGGCGGTTTTTTCTTGCCCCGGATAGTTCTATATCCCCCTGCATAGAAAAGGGCTTTTACGGGCTTTTCTGATGTCCGAAAATGTCCGTTTTCAAGGGGTTTTTCTATGTCGGATATTCTACCATCCATCAGCTTTTACGGGCTTTTCGTGGGCTTTTCATAAGACAGGGCCATCAATTTTGCGTTATTTTGCGTTATCCAAGCAATTGTTCCGCTATGTTCCGGTTCTGGTCTGCAATCTCTCCAATCTCGTTGCCAGTTCTTCGAGTTCATCAAGGACGCTTTTCTTCTCCCAATCGGTAGGAGCAGGGAAAGCCTTGAATATTTCTTCCCGCTTCTTCGCTTCCGCTAATTCCTCCAGTATCTCTTCCGCTTCTGTCTCTCCCACTAAGTAAGTCCCAAGGGAGCTTCCTCCTTTCGTCATATCCATTCCCGCCATCCGTAGGATTTCAATTGCCGTCCTTGCGTCTCCTTCTTCGATGGCCTTCTCAACCGTATTCAGGGCCTTTAGCAGGAGGCTTCTAAACCTGTCTACTGCAACGCCCCATATCTCTTTTCTCCTTCTGTTCAGTTCAGCTTGAAAGTAAGGGTCATACAACCGCCATTTTGTAACCGTTACCCGATTCACTCCCACAGCTTCAGCCACTTCTTTATCGGTTTTTCCCATGACTAAAAGTTCAACAGCATTGAGTTGTTCGATGGTAAGGCCGTGTTCCCTTTTGTATGTTTTTGTTGCCATATTCCATCCCTCCCTTATTGATTGTGACCTCTTATGGTCACGCTATTAAGTGATTTTTGCCCCCTTTTCTCCCTCGTTTTTCTCTCTTTCCTGCTCCTTTGTGAACACAATGTTCACAACATGGCCTTGTAAACTTCGAGGTCATCCCGTCATAGTAACTTTCAACAGGCCCAAAGTTGGACTGGTTTCTAATCCGTCATAGCGAGGCTAAAAACAAGGAGGTTCTTTTAAGGGACACCCTCCCAACACCGTTTCAATCCGTCATAGCAAGGCTAAAAACTTCAGTCTTTGACCGCTTTGAGCCAGTGAGCCATTTTGAGCCACTTGAGCCATTGTTAAGGTGTTAACCTAAACCCTGCAAGTGTTAAGATTGTTAAGGTTCATATTGTTATCTTGTTCGTGTCCCTGTTGCACCGTTACGCTTCCGGAAAACTTTGTTACGCTTTAACATTAAAATGGCCTCGCAAATTGCAACCTCTTTGCGTTCCGGTTGTTAAACTTTGTTAAACTTTCCAGGGATTTTGTTGTTTTTTATGAGCAGAATTCAATTCCGGTCACAACCCCAACCTATGGGCCAATAGGACAAGGATTTCCTTCTCATTGCGGTAGAAATTGCGTTCACAGATGTTTAGTTCTTGTGCCACCCTCCAAGGAGGCAGGCCCTTAAAGAAGTGCAGTTCTACGAGTTTTCGCCTTTCTTCGTCAAGGTATGCCAATAAATCTTCTACCGCCTCAACGTAAAATTTAACCTGCCTCCAGCGTTCTTCAAGCCTGAGTAACCGGAAAGCCTGATTGGCCGTCCTGTCGCCTATCGCCTTTATCCTCACTTCCGCAGGCCAAGCGGAGGGGATAGCACCGGCCACCGCTTTACATTCTTCCTCAAGGGTGGCAAGCTCCTTCTTCATAAACGGATATTGCCTTAATACGTCCTTACAAAATCGCCTTACGTGGGTAGGAATCAATCGCCTCACCTCGAGAAAAGGAATTTCAGCAGTAGCATTGCTCCCATGGCCGATAATGCCCAGCTCAAGGGGTAAAGTATGGACTCCACAAGAAAAGCCTCCTTTCACCGTTAGTCTTCAATCCTTATTAGTCCTTCTTCTACCGCAAGCAGGGCCATAAGTGTGAGAAATTCATCCTTCCAACGCCAGCAGGTAGTAAGGTAAATGTGCAGTTCCCCCTTCTTAAAAACAGGTCGTAAAGTGCGTAGCATTTTCAACCCCCCTCGTGTAAAAGTCCCTTCCGGGGTTTTTGAAGGCCCTGCCCGCCAGTCTCCAGAGTGCCTTTGATTTACTGCACCGGGGGGAGGGGTAAAATTACCGAAAGCAGGAAACTTCCGTTTAAGAGGCTTCCTCAAATTTGAGGAAGGTTCTGCTTTTAACGCAATCCCCTTTTTTGTGATTCTTGCTTTAGCGTTATAGCGACTCCAAAATTGGATTGGTTTGACCTACCACAGCAAGATTAAAACCACTTTGCAGGCTTCTTCATATTCGGGAAGGGGTAGTCAACCGCTCCTTTCCCCCTTTTGCGAGATAAAGGGAATTTTGTAAACGCAAGCCTGCCCGCCGCCGGTTCCCAGAGCAAGCCCGAAATTTGGACTCCCCCCATAGGGTCGTCGGTTAAACCGACGAGGCTTTCAATTGCCTTTTCTTTTGTGGCCATTGCATACTAACCCTTTCACTGCACCATCCCCATCGCCAAGTTAGAGGGAATAGGTCGCAGTCCAGCGTAAATTGTAAGCAGTAGCCAGCTTCTAAACATTCCTTCCTTGCGTGGTATAACTTTACTACCGTGCCCATGCAGTCGGTAGTAGGGTTCATAAGCCATTCGATGATTTGGGCCTTATTGCGTGCTATGAGTTCCTTCAGCGATGGAGTAAGGACGCCAGCCGGGGCCTCAAGCCTGAGCTTGTCCCCAGCGACGGTTATTTTTACGCCCTTTCTCTCCAGTTCTTCAACGATGGCCTCAGGCGTCATATTTCCCATACCTCCAAGCCACCATCATTTTGGACGTTGCTTTCTTTTTTTAGTCTTGCGAGTAAGTCTTTTACTGCTTCCTTGTGTGGCATGATGTTTTCCTTAATCCAATTAAGTAATTCCTTCTTTGACTTAAACGTACTGCCGATATTGGGCCTAAATTGCCATCCTTCTTCCGTTTTCTTCAGCGTTGTTCCGGCTATGCGTAGGGCCTTGAGGGGTTCGTATACTTCAGGGTGATTCTCTTTTGCAAGTTCGAGAAGGTTATCCCAAAGCTGGTCTTGCATGTCATTAGATTGAATGGGAATTTTATCGTCCGCATTGTCCGCTTTGTTGTCCGCATCCCTCAACCCCTTGTCTTTCAAGGCTTCTGTTGCGGACAACGAATTTTTATTTGTTGTCCGCACTTCGTCCGCATTGTCCGCACGTTGTCCGCATATCGTCCGCACCTCAAGCCCAGTATTTTCAAGGCTTTGGAGGTCATTGCGGACGTTGCGGACATTGCGGACAACGTTTTCTCTCTTTAATCTAATTAATCGGCGTCGGTCATGTCCCTCTCGTAAAAATTCCACTTCAATGCCACTCGCACGCAAGAAAGTTGCAACCCTACGCAACCTATTCCCTAAATTCCTCGGATTCTTCGGCCATGCGACGCTTCTTTTCGTGGTGTCGTCAATGAATACCTCCAACGCCTCCAGCAGTTCGCTTGCCGTCCCCTCCCAGACCTCCCTTTCTTCGAGAAGGTTCTTAATTGCAACAGCCACAATGTCGCTTTCAAGGGCCACTTCTATTGCTTCTTCACGGTTACCCAAGTATGCTTCCATAAATCCCCCCGAGGGCCACGGTAATACTTCCTCACATGAGCTTATCCATTTTGCAAAATCCGCCATGCGAGGAAGTCTGTCGAGTTTCACGCTATCAATGTTTCTCAGCCCTGCACTAACAGCGTCAAGGAGTGCTCCAAAGATTCGTGGTCTTGCCTTTTCGAATTCGGCCCAAAATTGGGCCTCGTCCTTTCGATTTTCCTCCGGTATAGGGGGCAAGTGAATAATTATGGCCCTGTCCAAAAGGTCGTGTCTCGAGGCTATCTCGTCAATGCCGTTGGCGATTATAGGACGGCAGGCCGAGAATATTGTTTCTTCGTCGTTTTCGTAAAGCGTCCTTGTCGAGAATCCTCCACCGGTAGCAAGCCGACAAAGTGCGTCACTCAACCAGAGAGGTATCCCGCTTAAATTATCAAAGCTAACGGCCCATGTATTCGTGGCAGTTATCATAAGGTCTCTCTCGTCTCGTGGTGCAGTCCGCAAGGGTGCGGTGTTAGGGTCAATTAAGGCCCGCAATACCTTTGACGTTGTAGACTTCGCACTTCCTTGTTCGCCCTGCAATAACAATACCGGATAAGGCCCTTTTGGACGCAAGGACGCCAAAAGCCACGCCACCATCAACCGCCAAGAATCCTCGTCGGGGATATTGAGAAATTGTTTCAGTTCTTCTATCCTCCCCCCAGCTTCGGGGTGAGGAAGTGGCAACATGCCTTTGCTACGCCTAAATTTTACCGGGCAGTCGCTTATTACCCGCCAGCCCATTGGTGATATTTCCACCGCTTCCCAAGCGTCATTTGCAAGGTCAATGTATATTTTGCCGTCGTGTTCCGCAACCCTCGTGAAAACCGGATATTCCGGCCCGTCAAATTGAGCTTTCGCCTCTAACACTCCTATTGCGTCTTGGAGTGCTTGACTTCCGGGGGGCTTGCCGTGCTTTTCAAAGAATATCCTCCGTAGCCAGTTCCTGAAAGGCCCGCTTCCTCTTGAGGACACGGGCCAAGTCTCTTTATGGCCGTTAACCGGCACGGTAGCATAAGCGTTGCCGTCGGGGGTATGGAAAAGTTCGACGCCAGCGGACAACACAAGATTGACAAGGCTTTGGGCCTGAGATTCTCTTTCTTTCTTGAGTATCCCCTTTGCCTCCGCAATTGTTTCAAGTTCTTCGGCAGTCAGCATTTCAAGGAGTTCTTCGCCGAGTGTCATACTATGGCCTCCTTCCTTAGCCAAAGAAGAATATCACTCGAAATTCCGTTGGTTGTAAGTTCGTGCCATAGGTAGTCAAGATATGTTAGGCGATGTGCCAGCCATGCCAGAACCTCAGAGTTGGGGGCGTTATTCATAATTTCTTCCCACCCCCCATATTTCCATAAAAGGTGTTCAGCTAAGCGGATTTCTTCGATAATTGCGTTTTCAGCAATGCGTTTTAGTGCTTTTTCAAGGTTTTTTTCTGCATTTTCTCGTAATTTTTGCCGGGAAGATTGCTTCTTAAAACCGGGGAATAAGTCAGAGTAGTCCAATCCTATTGCCTCGAGGATGGCCCGGGTATTGCACCCAGCGAAACAATGGAGGAGAATACGTCCATCCTCCGCTTGTTTAATGGCAAGCGACGGCCTTTTATCGGGGTGGGCAGGGCATTTTGCTATCCACCTGCCCGGGCCGGTGTTTCTCACCACTTCGAGGCGAATAAGGATTCTATTGATTGCCTTTTCATTTTGTGTTAAACTTGAAAGTGTTACAGCATTGTTAGGCATTTTTACACCACCTCGAATAAGCTCAATTGCCGGTTATTGAGTGGTTGCCAATATTCTTCCCGAAGGAATATTTGCTTGCCATGACCGAAATCAAAGCTAAAACCACGGGCCTTTAGTACCTCGAGGGGAGCAACCAATACCTCGCCGGTGTCCTTTACCTCAAGGCGTATATGCTTTACTTTCAATCGTTCAAGACGGGGAATGGCCTCTTGCTGAATCCCCCAAGCCTTAAATTTGCGATGAAAGTGCCTTGAACGTTGGACGTGTTTAATAAGGGTATCTCCTTTAACTTCACCAATGCGTTTGAGACCTTGTGGAGTAACAATTTTGAAAACCATTCTATTACCCCCAATGCATAGCCCGAAAAGGGCCTTTTTTATTTCCTTACGAGCTTCGGCATTGGTTGTCTATAAGTATAGGCCAACCGGTTTTAGGGTCGCAGATTTCGGAAATCTGCACCCCAAAGAAATCGGCAAGTTTTTGTCGCAGATGTGGAGGTATATAGCTTTGGCCTCGCTCCATGCGACAGTACCATGTTGTATTTACCCCAACTTTTTGAGATAGTTCCTTAATGGTTAAGTCCCGTTTTACTCGCAATATACGCAAGGCGGTTACCATTACCATTCCTCCTTTGACAATTATTCAGTATGCTGTTACAATTATAATAGCAAGCTATATATTTCCTACTTCCTATATAGAGCTTTTAAGTTTTTGCACTGCAAAAGCATAGTTAGGTGAAGTTAGGAGAAGTATAGCAAAGGCAAAGTGAAGTATAGTAAAGGCAAAAAACATTAAGGCCCATAGTTTTGCACTATGGGCCTCATCCTTTTTAAAAAAAACTCATCCACTTGAGCAGGAATTTGATAAGAAGTGTCGAATATAAAACAACAAAAGGGGCCAATGCGTAGTTCCTGAAAAGGCAAGGCTTTTCGGTGGCGGAAGGCTTTGAAACTCAAGGCGTTGGTGGGATGAATGAAAGATGTGAAAATTAGGCACTCGTAATGCGCAGGTCGAGGGTTCGAATCCCTCCATCAGCTCCAGAAAACATAAGGCTTCTGGGAAAAATCTCAGAAGCCTCTTTGATTAATATCCAATAAGTTTGCAGGCAAAAAAACATTTTATTTTTTCCTATCATTAAGGATTTAAATTTTATATTTTTTCCTTAAATTGTTTTTATATTTTTCGAAATATTAATAAACTTTCTCTGGCTTTTTTCTTTCCTCTTCCAGCATTGAAGATAGTATTTTAGCTTTTAAATTGTCAATAAATAAATATTTTTGATACAATTGTTTTAAATTATTTTGAATTTATATAAATCCTTCTTTATCGACAACTTGTAATTTACTTTTCAATCCTTAAAACCTTGTCAAATTTAATAAGGGCAGGCATTCGATAAGAATACCTACCCACATTATTGATAAATAATCAATTTTTGTTACATGAGCAGGTCTATAAGCCGAGTTCTGTCGAGGATGGTCATCTATCTTGGATGCCAGTTGCCTGACATCTCCAGCGACCTTACCCGGGAGCGTGGCGGGCCACCACATTGCTCCCCTATTTGGTCTTGCTCCAGGTGGGGTTTACATAGCCACACTGTCGCCAGTGTGCTGGTGAGCTCTTACCTCACCTTTCCACCCTTACCTAACACATATAAGGTGTTAGGCGGTATATTTCTGTTGCACTTTCCTTGAGGTCGCCCTCACTGGGTATTACCCAGCACCCTGCCCTGTGGAGCTCGGACTTTCCTCGGATGCCAAACGACACCCGCGACCATCCGACCTACTCACAGTATTTTTTATTATATCATCAATTTTTATTTTATGTCAACTTAATAATCCACTTCTATTTCATCCTCGCTTAACGCAAGGTCAATGCCTTCGTTTGCAAGCTGATCTGCTCTTTTATTATGTTCTCTTTTTATGTGGGTAATAGTAAATTTTTTAAATTCTTTTATCAATTCAAATACTTCTTTGTAAAGGGGCTTTAACCCTTCGTTTTTTATTTGGTACTCTCCTAAAATCTGTTTTACCATTAGTTCGCTGTCTGTAAATACATTGACTTCCTCGCATTTTAACTCTGCAGCTTCTTTTAAACCGGTGATCAAAGCTTTATATTCTGCAATATTATTAGTTGTCTGTCCTATATAATCGCTGATTTCCTTTACAATATTACCTTCTTCATCAATAATTACAATTCCAATTCCGGCATCACCAGGATTTCCTCGGGATGCCCCATCAGTGTACAATGTTAACTTCTTCATAATACCTCCCAATCTTCCTATTAATTGAAATAAAATCCTTTCATGATTATTCCGCAAAAATTAATCTTCCACAGTTTTCGCAATATACAGGCAGCGTGTATTGACTCACCTCCTGAATCTTTGCTAAGGATAGTATAGTATTGCAACCACTACATTTTGAATCAACAACCTTTGCAATAGGATCTGCTTTTGTAGCTTTTAGCTTTTTGTAAATAGTTAAATATTCCGGCTTTATTCTTTCAATGATAGAAGCTCTATCACCTTTTAATTTTTCCAGTTCTTTTTTTATTTTATCAATATCTTCTCTATTTTTCAATCTAATTTCTTTATACTCTTTTTGTATTTTTCTGATTTTATTTGAAATTTTCTTTAATTTTCTTTCAAGTTCTTCTATATCTTCCATATATTTTAATAAAATCTCTTCTTTATCTTTTTTTACTTCTTGAAGGCTTTTGGATTTTTTTGATAAAGTTTCCATCTCCTTATAATTTTTTATTTTACCGCTATATAGCACCATCTCATTTTCTTTTAAATTCTTTTCAATTTCTTTTATTTCTTTGTCAATTTGATTTAGTTTTTCCTTTTTATTATCTAAATCCTTTTTTAAAAGCTCAAATTCTTGTACTTGCTTTTCAAGGATTTGGTGCAAATTTTTCAATTCTTTTTTTTGATTTAAAGTATGAAAAATCTGTGTTAGTTTATTTTCCTCTAATTCAATTTTTTGCAATTCCCATAATAATTTAATTTCTTTATTCACAGAAAATCCTCCTCGTATAATATGTTTTAGAAATTATCACAGAACCTTTTTTAGGTTC
>NZ_JBNATW010000018.1:0-50640 GCF_049701175.1 Thermovenabulum sp. | reverse complement strand
ATTGCAATAAATAAGTGATAAAAATTAAAAAAATGCTACAAAGCAAAAAGCTCTGAGTGTAATCTTAAAAAAAACACAAAAATATATTATAATTGAATATACATAGGTTAAAAAAGGAGGGCCAAACTTGAAAAATTTAATCAAAACTCCCCTTGGAACCATAAATATTTCTCGCGAAGTAATTGCCGTTCTTGCGGGTAATGCTGCAGTAGAATGTTATGGCCTAGTAGGTATGGTTTCTCAAAAAATGAGTGATGGTATTATTGAACTTCTTGGGAGGGAAAACTTAGGGAAAGGTGTAGAGGTACATATTGATGATAATAGTTTGACAGTAGACCTTTATATCGCCGTCCAGTATGGAATTAAGATAAGCGAAGTAGCTCATAATGTGATAGAAAAAGTGCATTATAATTTAAATAAATATTTGGGTATTGCACCAGACAAAGTAAATGTTATTGTAAAAACCGTACGCGTAAAATAAAAGGGGGTTTATGCATTGCCGCTTGAATTCATCGATGGAGATCTTTTTCGTAAGGCTTTAATTTTTGCCTCAAAAAATCTTAGTGAAAACAGGAAAATCGTAGATTCACTAAATGTGTATCCTGTTCCGGACGGCGACACAGGTACAAATATGTCATTAACCGTTGAGCAGGCTGTTGAAGAAATGAAAAAAATAACAGAAAATAATATTAAAAAATTAGCTGATGCAGCAGCCTGGGGAGCTTTAATGGGGGCAAGGGGGAACTCAGGTGTAATACTATCTCAGCTTTTTAGAGGTTTTGCTTCTTCTATCAGTGTTGATAAAAAGAGATTAAAAGCTAAGGATTTTGCCTTTTCCTTTCAAAAAGGGGTAGAAGAGGCTTATAAAGCGATATTAAAGCCGGTTGAAGGGACAATACTAACCGTTGCGAGAGAAATGGCGCAGAAATTGCAAGCAGAATCATCGAAAAATAAAGATATTATAGCGATATTAGAGGCAACCATTGAACACGGCAAAAAAATACTTGAAAAAACCCCCGAAATGTTAAAAGTACTAAAAGAGGCTGGGGTAGTGGATGCAGGAGGTAAAGGTCTTATTTTTCTCGCCGAAGGATTTTTGTTAGCTTTAAAGCAGCCTGGGGAAATACCCGACGAACTATTATCCACTGCAAAAAAAGAGGAACTTGATAAAAAGATTCAACTAAAGGAAACTGAACTTGCATTTTTATATTGTACTGAACTTATTATAGAAGGGAAAAACCAAATCCCTATAGATAGATTGAGGAGTGCTTTAATAGAATTAGGCGATTCATTAATAGCAACCGGAATGAACAATGTGGCAAAGGTTCATATACATACAAATCATCCAGGGAAAGTTTTAGAAGAAGCTTTAAAATATGGAGAATTAAAAACAGTAAAAATTGACAACATGAAGTTACAGCATCAAGAGTATATTTTAAACAATGACATAAAAAATGATATCAAAAATGACTTCAAAGAAATTTTGATAATAGCAGTTGCTTCGGGCGATGGAATTAAAGAAATATTTAAAACCCTTGGAGCTGATATAATCATAGAAGGCGGACAAACTATGAACCCAAGCACTGAAAGCATACTTTCAATTATTGAAAATCAAAGCTCGCCTAATGTGATATTACTCCCTAATAATAAAAATATAATTTTAACTGCAGAACAGGTAAAGAAAATCAGCGAAAAAAATGTGTATGTAATACCTACAAAATCAATTCCTCAAGGAATTTCTGCACTAATGGCTTATAACCCCGATTTGGATGTCCTTTCTAATGTAGAAAATATGAATAAAGCGTATAGCAATGTAGTAACTGGAGAGATAACTTTTGCCGTAAGGGATTCTAAGTGGAATGGCCATGAGATAAAAGAAGGAAATATATTAGGCATGGTAGATGGTGAGCTTAAAGTTATTGGAAATGAATGTAGAGATGTTTTATTAAAATTAATAGAAACCATGAAGGGGAAAAAGGACGGAAACCTATTGACCATTTATTCTGGTGCAGGGATTAACGAAGAAGAGACAAAGGAAGTAAAAAAATTAATAGAAAATAACTATCCTGATATGGAAGTCGAAATATATGAAGGAGGGCAAAACCTATATTATTATATACTTTCTTTAGAATAGACGCGGGGTGGTTAGTTTGGACTTAAATTCAGATGTTCGATATTTGAAGGGGGTCGGGCCGGCAAGGGCGAAACTTTTAAAAGCCCTTGAGATAAATACCGTAAAAGACCTTCTATTTTTTTTCCCAAGGGACTACATTGATCTTACTCCTGTAAAGTTGAAGGAAGCATCAGACGGGCAAAAAGCAACATTTTTTTTAACAGTCAAAGAGCAGGGCTATGATTTAAATACAAAGAGCAATATATTATTGACGAAAATTCCCGTAACTGATGGGGAATGTGATGCGAATTTAGTTTTCTTTAATCAGCCGTATATAAAACATAATTTTTATAAAAATAATAGGATATTAGTTATTGGAAAAATAAGGAAAATATTTGGACAATATGAAATTTTAAGCCCTCAGTATTATGCGGTGAACGAAGATTTTAAAAACGTTAGTAAGATTTTGCCCGTATATCCTTTGACTAAAGGTTTAACACAAAAAAATTTAAGCAAAATAATAAAAGAGGCTTTTCAAGAGTATTATAAAAAGCTGGAAGATGAAGAAATCCTTCCTCAAATAATAGTGAAAAAATATAATTTACTGCCAAAAGCAAAAGCTGTAAAAGAAATGCATTTTCCTCAAAGTTGGGATATGCTAAAAAGAGCCAAAGACAGCCTTGCCTTTGAAGAATTACTTATTTTTCAGCTGGGGATGAAGGCTACAAAAGAGTATCTTTTGGGAAAAAGAAGGAAAAATATATATAAGGATTTTAATTTGACTCCTTTTTTAAAAAATCTCCCCTTTAAACTTACTGCAGGTCAGAAAAAGGTTTTAAAAGAAATAATCCAAGATTTAAAGAGCGTAAAAGTAATGAATAGACTCTTACAAGGAGATGTGGGTTCAGGAAAGACGGTAGTGGCTGCCTGTGTTATATATCTTGCTCATAAAAATGGATATCAATGTGCGTTTATGGTTCCTACAGAGATATTAGCTCAACAACATTATGAAAATTTGAATAGATTTCTAAAACCCTTTGGCATTGTAGTGGAAATATTAAAAGGGAACATGGGAGCAAGAAGAAAGGAAATATTAAGCAAAATAAAAAATAAGGAAATTGACGTAGTGGTAGGGACTCATGCTCTTTTACAGGAAGATGTAGAATTTGCAAATTTAGGCCTTGTTGTGACAGATGAGCAGCATAGATTTGGGGTTAGACAGAGGGAGGAATTAGTAAAAAAGGGAAGCCATCCAGATGTTATAGTGATGAGCGCTACACCCATTCCGAGGACATTGGCACTAACCCTTTATGCTGATCTTGATATTTCTATTATAAATGAAATGCCTAAGGGGAGGAAGAAAGTCGCTACATATTTGGTAAGTAGTGAATTAAGGCAAAAGGTATATAAGTTTATGATTTCTGAAATTGAAAAGGGGCATCAGGTATATATTGTTTGTCCTGCTGTTGAGAAGAATGATTTTGGCCTTTTGAGCGTGGAAGAAAAATACGAAGAAATAGTTAATAAATTCCCCAAAATAAAAGTTGGTATTTTGCACGGCAAGTTAAAAAATGAAGAAAAGGATAAAATTATGGAAGATTTTATTAACAAAAAAATCGATGTACTTGTTAGCACTACAGTTGTAGAAGTCGGAGTGGATGTACCTAATGCAACCTTAATTATAATCGAAAATGCTGAAAGATTTGGCCTCGCACAGTTGCATCAATTAAGAGGTAGGGTAGGCAGGGGGAATTTAGATTCTTACTGTATTTTAATTACCGATTCACAAAATCAAGAAGCAAAAGAAAGGTTAAAAGTACTTTTAAAGACATCAAACGGTTTTGAAATTGCGCAAAAAGACTTAGAAATAAGAGGTCCGGGAGAGTTTTTAGGTGAAAGGCAGCATGGACTTCCGGAATTTAAATTTGCAGGTTATATAAACAACATTAAAATGCTTGAAGAAGCTAAAAAATTAGCTGAATATATTTACGACAGCGGTTTGTTAAAAAGCAAAGACTTTGAAAAAATACGGGAATTTATTAGTGATAAAGTAAGGCATTTATAGAAAAATTCAGAAAAAAAATTATTGATAAACTTTGGTATAATAGCCAGATAGTTCTAGTATGTAGTCCTTTTTGCGTGGAATTATAATAATAGAAAACGCAAAAAGGAGGTGAGTAAAATGGCACTTGGACAAAAAAGAAATAAACTTGTAGTTCCTGAAGCAAGAAGGGCTATGGAACAATTCAAGGCTGAAATTGCTCGCGAAGTAGGTATTACTGCTCCTCCGGATGGGTATTGGGGCAATTACTCTGCCAGGGACTGCGGTGCTGTTGGAGGACACATGGTTAAAAGAATGATTGAGGATTATGAGAGACGCTTGAGTGGTGGAACACCTACTCAGTAAATAGATAAAAAGAACAGGCTCGGCATAAGAAGAGCCTGTTCTTTTTATCTATTTATTAATAAAAAAAATGCCGGCAAAATTGCCGGCTTGGGAGAGGAGAAACCGGAGGAAGAGCTTATGGGGATTTTTCATTATATATGATATTCATTTTTTATAAATTTTATACCATATTTTGCATAAAATAAAGAGGTTTTTTATTTAAAAAATAGGATTGTTATGTTAGAATAATACTGAGACTTGCAGAAGGTGAAAATAAAATGAGAATAATAGGTGGTATTTTTAGGGGGAGGAAATTAAAATCCCTTAGAGGGATGAATACAAGGCCTACCTCAGATATTGTAAGAGAATCTTTATTTAATGTTTTAGGAGAAAAAGTAGTAAATTCAGTATTTGTTGATATTTTTGCAGGGACTGGAGCTGTTGGGATTGAGGCTTTAAGTAGGGGAGCAAGGAAGGTTTATTTTATCGAAAAGGATTACAAAGCTTGTAAAATAATAAAGGAAAATTTAAATAATTTAGGGGTTTTAAAAGAGGCAATCATTATAAAGGGAGAAGTTCCAGGTATTATATTTGATATAAATCCAGAGGACGATTTTGACATAATTTTCCTTGATCCTCCTTATAAAAAAGGTTTGACATTACCGAGTATACATGCTTTACAAAAAAAGGGCTTAATAAAAAATAATACCTTAGTTATTATTCAATGTCCTTTTGATGAAAAAGTAGATTTGCCTGAAGGATTTTCAGTAATTAAAGAGAAAAAATACGGTATTACGAAACTTATTTTTTTTAGGAGGAGTATGTGTGAGGATAGCGATTTATCCAGGTAGTTTCGACCCTATAACAAATGGACACATTGATGTAATTGAAAGGAGCTTAAAGCTTTTTGATCGTATAATAGTAGCTGTTTTAAAAAATCCAAACAAAAAGCCATTATTTTCTGTGGAAGAAAGGGTAGAAATGATAAAGGAGGCCACAAAACATATAAACAATGTAGAAGTGGAATCATTCAGCGGTTTATTAGTGGATTTTGCAAAAATAAAAAACGCAAAAATAATTATAAAAGGGTTGAGGGCTGTTTCAGATTTTGAATACGAGTTTCAGATGGCATTAATGAATAAAAAATTGGATAAGGATATTGAAACCGTTTTTATAATGACAAATACGCGGTATTCGTTTTTAAGTTCCAGTGTTGTTAAAGAAGTGGCAAGCTTTGGGGGATGTGTGAAAGATTTGGTGCCGCCTCATGTAGAAAAAAAACTAAAAGAAAAATTTTTAGAAAGTATTAAGAGGTGAGCTATTAATGGATACTTATTATTACATTGAACAAATTCAAAAAATGGTATCAGAAGCTTCTAAGCTCCCTTTTTCTAACAAGATAGTTTTGGACCAAGATAAAATTTTGCAGCTGATTGACGATTTAATTAAATCCCTGCCGGAAGAAATAAAAAAATCAAAAAAGATTTTAGAAGAAAGACAAAATATATTGCTTGAAGCACAAAGAGAGGGAGAAATGATTATAAAAGAGGCAAAGGAATATATAGAAAAAATGGTTGATCAAAATGAAATAACAAAGCTTGCAAAAGAAAAATCGGAAGAAATACTATCATTGGCAAAAAAAACAGCCCGTGAAATCAGGGTAGGTGCAAACAAATATGCCGATGAAGTTTTAGAAGAACTTGAAAACCAACTGCACAAAATCCTTCAGTCAGTTAGAAAAGGAAGGGAAGAGTTGAACAGTAAATTGTGAGTTATTTTTTAATTACTTTAAATCCAAAAACTTCAAAACCCTTCCAAAGATATATAATTGCTGAAGATATCAATAGGATAAACAAGAGCAATACAAAAACTTGACTTGATACTGAAAAAATTGACAGCCAGCTTTGGGGAGTATTTTTTGGAACAACGGCAAAAACCGGCAATGAAAAATTATTATAATCGTTTATTGGTATGGCCATTAAAGCATAAGCAGTTATTCCTGCGAACACGGCGTGTAATAATCTTGCAAAAATATAGGGCCCTATTTTTATATCTGTATCACTTACCATACTCATAACTTGAAAATGTACTGAAAGGCCACTCCAAGCTATAATGGAACTTGCAATTATTACTCTATCTAATAAAGGTGCCTGGGCTTGACTTGCAAGCTGAGTACCTAAGGTAATTTCAAAGGTTCCACTTATTACAGCCTGGGATAGATTTGGATTTATTCCGATGAGGTTTAATATTTTTCCTATAAAGGGAACTAAAAGAGAAATAAAACCTGCTACTGTTAATATCCTGATTATCACAGAAAAGAGAATTATAAATCCTAAAATAAGGAGTAAAGAATTTATAGACTCTTTTATACAGTCACCAAGCATTTTACCGATTGGCCTGCCATCTTCTTTTCTTGCTTTTAAAAGTTCTCTAACGGCTTTTAGCAATATGTTTTCCTTTTTTTTGTTAAATCCGATAGATTCGGTTTTAGGCGAGTTGAATGCATAAAATTTTAATATGATACCTAAAAGTAGAGCAGAGATATAATGAGATAGAGCTATAATAGACCCTAAGCGTACATCTTTAAACATTCCTACGGCTACTGCACCGACCATAAAAAGGGGGTCTGCAGTATTTGTGAAAGACATGAGCCTTTCAGCTTCATAAGTGTTGCAAATTTTTTTCTTTACTAATTTACCAGTGAGCATTGCCCCGAGAGGATAACCGCTGGCAAGACCCATTGCCATAACGAAAGACCCGGCTCCTGGAACATTAAATAGCGGTCTCATAAAGGGTTCAAGAAGTACCCCCATAAAGTGCACTACACCAAGCCCCATTAAAAGTTGGGAACCTATAAAAAAGGGCAGAAGTGCCGGAAGAACAATGTTAAACCAAACATCTAGGCCTTCAAAAGCTGCTTGGAAGGCTTCTTCTGGGAACCGAACTATGGAAATTGTTATAATTACCGCTAAAACTGGTAAAATAAGTTGGCTAATCTTGTATAAGCGGCTTTTTTGTATTTTGAACCGCATAAATAATGCCTCCTAATTTTTTATTACCTTCATGATAACTATGTTTATATAAAATATATATTTTTCAATTTTTACTGTTATTCATTTAAAGGGGGAAAAATTTTGGGCAAAAAAATAGGACTTGCATTGGGTTCTGGCGCTGCAAAGGGTTATGCCCATATAGGAGTAATTAAGGTTTTAGAAAAATATGGTATTCCGATACATATTATAACAGGCTCAAGCATAGGCAGTTTAATTGGAGCGCTTTACTCTGCGGGAATAAGTTTAAAAACTATTGAAGGTTTGGCATATAATATAAAAAGGCGCCATTTTCTTGATATAACCTTACCTAAATCTGGGCTTATCGCAGGTAACAAAATTTATGAAATGTTAAAATTGTTAACTAAAAATAAAGATTTTTCAGAGCTCAACATCCCCCTCGGTGTTGCTGTAACCGAATTGAAGTCAAAAAAATTGTATATTTTAAATGAAGGGAATGTGGCTTTTGCAGTTAGAGCAAGCATATCTATTCCCGGAATTTTTAATCCTGTTTTTACTCAAGATGGGAAAATTTTTGTAGATGGTGGAGTCCTGGAAAGAGTTCCTGGTAAGGCTGCAAGGGAAATGGGTGCAGATATAGTTATCGGTGTAGAACTTGGATTCAGTGAACGTCAGCGCTTTCATACCATATACGATATTTTATTTGAAACCTTTGATGTTATGGGCCGGGAAATACAAAATTTAAAGGGGTATGATTGCGATGTTTTAATAACTCCCCATTTGGAAAGGATAAATCCTATGGCTTTTGGAGAGCCTCAGTATTGCATTGAAGAGGGCGTTAAAGCAGCGGAAAGGGCAATTCCCCATATATTATCTTTATTGGAGGAAAAATAATTATGAAAAATGTCCTTAGGAAAAATTTTAAAGTCGTAATTTTAATATTAATAATACTTTTAACTTTTAATCTTTACCTCAGTAAAAATTATTCTCTTATTGCGCCCGGGATTACTGTCGATTTAAAACAAATAGTTTATGTAGAGGGAGGAGACAAGGAGGAAAAGGGCTCCTTTTATTTAACGACAGTTTCTACCAGAGATTTAAACATTCCCCTTTTCCTATATGCATTAGTGAGCCCTGCTGTTGATATAGAAAAAAAGGAAGATATTATACCGCCGGGTTGGGACATGAAAAAATACATTGAATATATGAGACAATGGATGGAAGAAAGCCAGAAAATTGCAGAAGTTGTTGCATTAAAAAGGGCGGGGTTTGATACTCAAATCCTTGGTAATGGTGCAAAGGTAGTGGAAGTACTTGAAGAAAGTCCGGCAAAGGGTAAAATTTTTCCCGGCGATGTAGTGAAAAAGGTCGATGGCGAAAAAGTAAATATTGCTGAGGAGATGATAAGCAAGGTATCAAAAAGAAAAGTAGGCGATTTGGTAACCTTAGAAATTGATAGGCAAGGAGAGAAAAAAATTATTACAATTCCCACCATTGAAAGTAAGACAGAAAAAGGCAAGGCAATGGTAGGGCTTTTGATAACCACTATGGATTGGAAACCCGTATTGCCTAAAAAAATTATAATCAATACTGGTGAAATAAGCGGCCCATCTGCTGGGCTTATGTTTACTTTGGAAATTTTAAATCAGCTTATACCCGGTGATTTAACAAAGGGCAAAAAAATTGCAGGGACGGGCACCATCAGCCTTGACGGATCTGTTGGTGAAATAGGCGGCGTAAAACAAAAGGTTTTAGCAGCTTACAGGGATAAAGCTGAAATATTTTTCGTTCCTTTAAAAAATGCTGATGATGCTAAAAAAGCTGCTAAAAATTTAAACATAAAAATAGTGCCTGTTAGAAATTTAGATGATGTTTTAAATTACTTAAAATCCTTATAGATTTAAACAGCATTGTTCAAGAGATTATTATTTTATTGTAATAATCTAAACCAAATATTCTTTGATCCTTAGAAGGCCTTACCAATGAATATATATCTGAGGCTAAAATATCTTTTTCAACTATTTTTCTTGATTCTCCCTTTATTTTACTAAAATCCTTTGCCTTTGTTATTATCGGCAGATCGGTTTTTTTTTCAATTTCTTTTAAATAGGCAAAACCTTTTTTAGAACACCCCAGTATTCTTATGTATTGAGGTTTACGGTTATTAAGATCTTTCTTTGTTATACCTAAGAGGATTTGAATAAGTATTCTTCTAATCCTTGTTTCCGGAAATCTTTTTGTTTTAATGTTTTCAATCAATTCTTGAAGATTTTTTGATTTTTTTAAGGCTTTTACAATCCTTTTATCAAGGCCTTCTTTTACATCAAAAAATGAAGTTAGATCATCATGAGACATTTTTAAGAGTAAAGCAAAAATTATTTCTTCAAAGTCTTCAAAAAAGACTGGACCTTTTTTCATTTCTAATTCCCTTTTTATTACTTCTAAAGTAAAATAAGGCAGAGAATCTTTTAATTCTTTCCTATTTATTACATCCTCCTCACTGCCATTGTCTTTTAAAAATCGTCTTACAGCTGTAGCACTTGGAAGAGGTTTTAATTCTGTTTCATGATAGTCAGAGCCTTTGCGCAAAACTGGAAGAATTTCAATGGGGTATTTATTTTTTAAAAGGGCTTTGCAGTATTCAATTCCTAATATAAAATTTGGTTTTTTTAAAAGGGTGGAAAGTTCATCTTCTGGGATGTCCTTTTTCAAAAATTCAATTAAAGCAGCCTCTCTTGCAGAGGGAAAGGATAAGCCTTTTTTCAAGTTAATTTTTAACAATTCTTTAAATCTTTCGGGTTCTTGTATCAATATTTCTGCAATTTTTTTTAATTCTTTTTCTCTTTTTTCTTCTACACCAAAACTTAAATAATTAACAATCTTAATTTCTCCCAAAAGGTTAACTGCAGCTTCGGCAAAAACTTCTGCAGTACTTGTTGCAAAAACTGTAGGTAGTTCGATTACTATATCTGCACCACCTTTTAAAGCCATTTCTGTTCTTGACCATTTATCAAATATTGCTGGTTCTCCCCGTTGGACAAAATTACCGCTCATTGTTATAATCACTGCGTCAGGTTTATATTCTTCCTTTATTTTTTTCAAATGATAGTAATGCCCATTATGAAAAGGATTGTATTCAGCTATTATTCCAATAATTTTCACGAAAATATTCCCTCCTTTAATTAAAATATTAAAGCTCCTTAGAAGGAAAATCAAATTTTTTATAGAATTTTAAACTCTGTTATTTAAAGCACTTGTAATTAGACATTAAATTGATATATTATTAATTAGTTAGATTAATAATATTAGATTAATAATATTAGCTGAAAGGGGTATTTACATATGGATTTAATTCAAAAGATAAGGGAAAGGGCAAAGGCCACTAATAAAACAATAGTTCTTGCAGAAGGAATAGAGGAAAGGGTTATAAATGCTGCTGTAAAAATTCGCGATGAAAAAATAGCAAAGGTAATACTTTTAGGTGAGGAGAAAAAGATTAAAGAAGTAGCAGGGAATCTTGACTTATCTGGAATTGAAATTATTGACCCAAATCTTTCCGGAAAAACCAAGGACTATGCAGCCCTTTTATATGAACTGAGAAAAGAGAAGGGTATGACAGAAGAAAAAGCAATGGAACTCGCAAAAGACCCCATTTGGTACGGCACCTTAATGGTTAAAAATGGTGATGTTGATGGAATGGTAGCAGGTGCAATAACTGCAACAGCTGATATTTTTAGACCAGCTTTTCAGGTTATAAAAACGGCTCCAGGAGTAAGCGTAGTATCCAGTGCATTTATTATGGTTGTTCCCAATTGTGAATACGGTTCAAACGGTATTATTCTTTTTGCTGACTGTGCGATTAATCCAAATCCTGATGCAAAACAGCTTGCAGAAATTGCTATTGCATCTTCAAGGACGTGGAAGGCTTTAATGGATGAGGAGCCTATAATAGCGATGCTGTCCTTCTCTACTAAAGGAAGTGGGCAGCACGAAATGGTGGACAAGGTGGTAGAAGCCACAAAAATATTAAAAGAAAAAGCCCCTGATTTGAAAGTAGACGGCGAATTACAAGCTGATGCAGCCCTTGTTCCAAAGGTTGCAAAAACAAAAGCACCAGGAAGTGAGGTAGCAGGAAGAGCCAATATACTCATATTCCCTGACTTAAATGCGGGTAATATCGGATATAAATTAGTCCAGCGCCTTGCAAAAGCAGAAGCTATTGGACCAATCAGCCAAGGGCTTGCAATGCCTATAAATGATCTTTCAAGAGGCTGCAGCAGCGATGATATTGTTAATGTTGCAGCTATTACTGCTTTACAAGCTCAGAGCTTAGTAAAATAATTTTTTAAAAATCAAATTAAAATAAATTAAAAAATATATAATTAAGAAAGGGTGTTAATTGGTGAAAGTACTTGTAATTAATTGC
This sequence comes from Thermovenabulum sp., assembly GCF_049701175.1. GTDB lineage: Bacteria > Bacillota > Thermosediminibacteria > Thermosediminibacterales > Thermosediminibacteraceae > Thermovenabulum. The sequence goes on along the minus strand of NZ_JBNATW010000018.1, from coordinate 38,704 downwards.
GGCAGTTCCTCATTAAAATATCAGCTCTTTAATATGGAAGACGAATCGGTAATGGCAAAGGGGCTTGTTGAGAGAATAGGTTTAGAAGGTTCGATGTTAAAGCATCAGCCTGCTGGAAAGGATAAGGTGGAAATCACTGCTGAAATTCCCAATCATAAGGTTGCAATAAAGGTTATGTTAGATGCATTATTGCATAAAGATTACGGTGTAATTGAAGATATTAGGGAGATTTCGGCGGTAGGACACAGGGTTGTTCATGGAGGAGAGAAATTTTCCGGCTCTGTTTTAATTGACGATAAAGTGATGGAAGTATTAAAAGAATGCATAAGCCTTGCACCGCTACATAATCCGCCTAATATTTATGGAATAGAAGCTGTAAAAGAACTATTGCCTGATGTGCCAATGGTAGGTGTTTTCGATACTGCTTTTCACCAAACTATGCCTGAATATGCTTATATTTACGGAATACCTTATGAACTTTACCAAAAATATGGTGTAAGAAGGTATGGATTCCACGGCACTTCTCATAGATATGTCTCACTTAGAGCAGCACAATTTTTAGGGAAACCAATAGAAAGCCTTCGCCTTGTTACTTTGCATCTTGGCAATGGTTCCAGCATTTCGGCAGTAAAATATGGGAAATCTGTAGAAAACAGCATGGGCTTTACTCCTCTTGAAGGAATACCGATGGGAACAAGATGCGGAAACTTAGATCCATATATACCAATTTTCATTATGGAGAAAGAAGGCGTAGGCCTTGATAAAATAAATGATTATTTAAACAAAAAATGCGGTGTATTAGGCATCTCGGGAGTAAGCAGCGACTTTAGAGACATAGAACAAGCTGCTGCAGAAGGAAATAAGAGGGCAAAACTTGCTTTAGAAGTTTTCACATATCAGGCTAAAAAATATATTGGAGCTTATGCTGCCGCAATGAACGGCCTTGATGCGGTTGTATTTACTGGAGGAATAGGTGAAAACTCCATTCTGGTGCGCAAAATGATTTGTGAGAATATGGACTTTTTCGGAATTAAGATAGATGAAAACAAAAACAATGTCCGCGGGAAAGAAGCCGATATATCAACTGAAGATGCGAAGGTAAGGGTTTTAATCATACCGACCAATGAGGAGTTAATGATTGCAAGGGACACAGTGGCTCTTATTAAATGATTAATAATTATTGACATAAACTTTTTATAACCTTATAATAAAGAAGATATTTTTAATGAAGGTGAATCACTTGCAAATTAATATTTCGGAAATAAAAAACAAAGTTGGGGCATCTTTGGAATTTGAATTTGAAGAAAAAATAGACAAAATTGAGTATAAAAAAGAAACTTTAAGATTTACTGAACCTATTAAAGTTATGGGAAGAGCTACAAATTTGGGCAAAAAGATATACTTGGTTGAAGGCAATATAAGGGCATCTTTAGAAGATAACTGCTACAGGTGTTTAGAAATAACCCCGGTCCTTCTTGATTTGAATTTTTCGTTCCGTTTTGGTGAAAATATTAAGTCAAGTCTTGAGGAACCTTATTTAGATGAAAATGGAAATGAAATTTTTCCAATAATCGGTGAAAATATTGATTTGGACCTTTTGATTGAAAACGAAATTATATTAAACTATCCAACAAAGATTTTATGTAGCCCCGACTGTAAAGGTATTTGCGAAAAATGCGGGAAGAATCTAAATGAAGGGGATTGTAGCTGTAAAAGAGGCGCAATTGATCCAAGGTTAAGCGCCCTGGAAAAATTCTACAACAGGTAGGAGAATAGGAGGTGTAAATATGGCAAACCCAAAGCGAAGGTTTTCAAAAGCAAGGACCGGCAAACGCAGAGCCAATTGGAAGTTAACTGCACCCAATTTGGTAGAGTGCCCGCAGTGCCATGAAATGAAAATGCCTCACAGGGTATGTCCAAACTGTGGTTACTATAACCATCGTCAGGTTTTAAAAGTAGAGGCTGAATAAATTAGAAATTTGCCAATAAAAGGAGAGAAACGTGTGTGTTCTCTCCTTTTTTATTTTTGATATTGATTTTTACTAACTAATAGTATAAAATATTAGTAGTTACTGCTAACTGTTGTTGTTAATTTCAGAGGTGAGGTATTTGAGTAAAAAAAATTTATCTAAAAGAGATAGGCAGCAGGAACTTCAAAAATTGCTTGAAAGCGACCCTTTTTTGACCGATGAAGAGTTAGCCGATATTTTTGATGTTAGTATTCAAACTATTCGACTCGACAGAATGGAGTTAAAAATCCCGGAATTAAGGGAAAGAATAAAGCAGGTGGCTCAAAAAAACTATTCAAAGGTAAGGGCATTGAGTGCAAAAGAAATAGTAGGAGAATTGGTCGATATTGAACTTGGTAAAAGAGGGATTTCCATCCTTGAAACTACCGATGAAATGACTTTTGAAAAAACAAAAATTGTAAAGGGTGAATATATTTTTGCACAAGCGAATTCCCTTGCAATAGCGGTTATTGATGCAAATGTGGCTTTAACTGGTGTAGCGAATATTAAATATAAATATCCTGTAGTTTCAGGACAAAAACTCGTGGCAAAAGCTGAGGTAACAAGGGTTAGGGGAAATAAACACTTTGTATTTGTGAAGGTCTTACATAAGGAAAAAGAGGTTTTTAGAGGGAAATTTATTTTAGTTTCATTGGATAGCGAGGTGAGCCAATGAAAATAATTGTGGATGCTATGGGGGGGGATTATGCACCCCGGGAAGTCGTAAAAGGTGCAATTAAAGCTTTAACGGAATTAAATTGTGAAATTATTTTGGTAGGCAAAGAAGAGAAAATAAAAAGAGAGTTAGCCGATTATAAAGGAAGTTTTGAAATTGTGAATGCAGAAGAGGTAATAACAAATGATGAATCTCCTGTTAAAGCTGTGCGAGCGAAGAAGGATTCTTCAATTGTCAAGGGATTAAAACTATTAAAAGAAAGAAAAGGAGATGCCTTTGTTTCTGCAGGAAACACAGGGGCTTTAATGGCTGCCGGCCTATTTAGCTTAGGGAGGATATCAGGCATTGAAAGGCCAGCAATAGCGGTACTAATCCCAACAGAAAAAAGACCCACGCTTTTATTGGATGTGGGGGCAAACAGCGATGTGAAGCCCAAAAACTTGGTCGAATTTGCAGTAATAGGCAGTGAATTTTATAAAGAAATAATGGGAGAAAAAAACCCAAGAATTGGACTTTTAAATATTGGTGTAGAAGAAGAAAAAGGGAATATGGTGGTAAAGTCTGCTTATAGCCTCTTAAAAGAGCTTAAAACTGTAAATTTTAAGGGAAACGCAGAAGCAAGGGATTTTTTCAAAGGTGATTTTGATGTGGTGGTCTGTGATGGATTTACTGGAAATATTTTTTTAAAAACTGTAGAAGGGTTTGGAAAATTTCTTTTTGATAAGATGAAAGCAGAGTCAAAAGCGAGTATTACATATTCCATTGGAGGACTTTTACTAAAACCTGCTTTAAAGAAAATCAAAGATTCGCTGGATTACAGCGAATACGGAGGAGCTATCTTATTGGGGCTTGACGGTGTATTGGTAAAATGCCATGGATCTTCAGACAATAAAGCTATTTTTAACGGTATAAAAGCAGCTTTAAATTTTGCAAAAAGGGATATAACCTCCAAAATGAAAGAAGCACTCAAGGGATTAGAGGAGGTAGAAGCTTGACGAACAAAATAGGTATTTTAGGTATAGGTTCCTATTTGCCAGAAAAAGTGTTGTCTAATATTGATTTAGAATTGATGGTAGATACATCCGATGAGTGGATTAAAGAAAGGACGGGAATTAGTTATAGAAGAATTGCTGAAAAAGATGTATCCACATCGGATTTGGCCTATGAGGCATCAAAAGAAGCCCTTAAAATGGCAAATTTAAAACCAGAAGATATTGACTTAATAATAGGAGCTACCGTAACACCGGATATGCTTTTTCCTTCCACGGCCTGTTTGGTGCAAAAAAAGCTAAATGCTTTTAACGCGGCTTGTTTTGACCTTTCAGCGGGTTGTACCGGCTTTATATACGCGTTAATTTGTGCTCATGAGTTTGTAAAAAGCGGCATGTATAAAAATGTGCTGGTTTTTGGTGCGGAAACCCTATCCCGGATAGTAGATTGGGAAGACAGGAATACATGCGTCCTTTTTGGTGATGGGGCAGGTGCTTGTGTTGTAGGAAGGGTAAATGAAGGAGGAGTTATTTCGAAAATTTTAGGAGCAGATGGGACGAAATCTGACCTTTTGTATCTTCCCGCAGGAGGTTCACGGGAGCCTGCGAGCTTTGAAACCGTGAAGGGAAAAAAGCATTTCATTAGGATGAATGGCAGAGAGGTATTTAAATTTGCTGTATCTATAATTGAAGAAATGGTCATAAAAATGAGTAATCAGAGTGGATGCCAAATAGAAAAAATCGATTACTTTGTTCCCCATCAAGCGAATATAAGGATAATAGATTCTGCTTTTAAAAGGTTAAGGGTGCCTTTTGACAAGGTTATTGTAAATCTTGATAAATACGGGAATATGTCAGCGGCGTCAATTCCTGTTGCGTTGGATGAAGCTGTTAGAACAGGGAAAATAAAAAAAGGAGATAAAATTATGCTTCTGGGTTTCGGTGCAGGATTAACCTGGGGTGGAGTGTTGATCGAATGGGGTGTATAAAAATTAGGGAGTGATATATTATGGAAAGAATAAAGATAGTTACTGACAGCACATGCGACCTACCAACTGAAATGTTAAAGGAATACAACATAACTGTTGTTCCTCTTAAGGTTTACTTTGGAGATAAAGAATATAAAGATGGGGTAGATATTACTGCCGAAGATTTTTATAAAATGTTAAAGACTTCACCTCATCACCCTCGCACATCCCAACCTTCACCCTATGATTTTGTAGAATGCTACAAAAGTTTGAAAAAAGATGCGGACAGGATTATTTCTATTCATATATCCGGAAAATTGAGTGGAACTTACAGTTCTGCTCTAATTGCGAAAAAAATGCTCGATATACCTGTAGATGTAATTGATACCGAGGGTGCTTCGATTATGGTAGGTTTTATAGCAAGAGAAGCAGCAAGGGCTTCAATTCATGGAAAGTCAAGGGACGAAATAATTGACATAATAGAAAACTTAAAAAGGAAAATAAAGATTTATTTTTCAGTAGACACTTTAGAGTATTTGCAAAAGGGTGGAAGGATAGGAAGAGCAGCAGCTTTTATAGGTACTCTTTTAAATATAAAACCAATTTTAACTTTAAAAGAAGGAATTATTACACCCGTTGAAAAGATTCGGGGAAAAGAAAGGGTATATCTTAGATTAATCGAATTGATAAAACAAGAAAATATACAAGGACCTTTAACTATAGCGGTAATGAATTCAAATGCTGTGGATGAAGCAGAAAAATTTAAAGAGATGCTCTTAAAAGAATTTAATATAAAGGAATTAATAATAGCTAACTTAGGGCCTGTCATAGGAACCCATACGGGTCCCGGTGTAATTGGGGCAGTATTTTACTATTAAGTTACGGGGGGAAAGGAATGTTTCACACCGAAATATGCGAACTTTTAGGGATAGAATACCCTATAATTCAAGGGGGAATGGCTTGGGTTGCAACGGCAGAACTTGCAGGAGCTGTTTCTAATGCTGGAGGTCTCGGAATAATAGGTGCAGGGAATCTTCCACCTGAAAAATTAAGGGAAGAAATAAGGAAGGTAAAAAAATTAACGGTTAAACCTTTTGGGGTAAATGTCTACTTTATGTCGCCTTATTTGGATGAGGTAATAAAGGTAGTTATTGAGGAAAAAGTACCTGTAATTACTACAGGAGCTGGTAACCCCGGAAAATATATAGATTCTTTAAAAAAAGCTAATATAAAGGTAATTCCTGTTGTTGCATCTGTAGCTCTTGCAAAAAGGCTTGAGGGCATTGGTGTTGATGCGGTAATAGCTGAAGGTATGGAATGTGGTGGTCATATTGGGGAAATTACTACCATGGCGTTACTTCCTCAAATTGTGGATGCTGTGAATATTCCCGTAATAGCTGCTGGCGGCATTGCGGATGGGAGAGGATTTTTAGCATCCTTGATAATGGGGGCAAAGGGGGTACAGATGGGAACCCGCTTTATATGTTCCGAGGAGTGTACCGTGCATGAAAATTATAAAAAGGCTATTATTGATGCAAAAGATAGGAGCACTGTTGTTACAGGAAGGCCTACAGGACATCCTGTTAGGGTATTAAAAAATAAACTTTCACGGGAATTTGAAATTTTAGAACAAAGAGGAGCAGATATCAAAGAATTCGAGGCTTTAGGAGCAGGAAAATTAAAAGCAGCGGTCGAGGGAGATATAGAATACGGCTCTTTAATGGCAGGTCAAATTGCAGGGCTTATTAAAGATATAAAGCCAGTGAAAAAAATCATAGAAGATATTATTAAAGAAGCTGAAGATATTGTATTATCAATAAGTGAAGGAAGGTTGTGGAAGTAATGGTTAAGATAGCTTTTTTGTTCCCCGGACAGGGTTCACAATATGTGGGGATGGGCAAGGATTTATACAGTAAATTCAAGATTGCGGAGGAATTATTTAAAAGAGCAGACGAGGTTTTGGGTTTTCCTATTTCCCGAATATGTTTTGAAGGTCCAGAAGAAAAATTAAGAGAGACCGAAAATACACAACCGGCAATACTGATACACAGCTTAATATGTTTTCATTTATTGAAATCCTATGGTATTAATCCCGATATTACATGTGGACTTAGCTTAGGGGAGTATTCTTCCTTAGTTGCAGCAGAAGCTCTTTCATTTGAGGATGCTGTAGTTCTTGTAAAAAAGCGGGGAAAATTTATGCAGGAAGCCGTTCCTATTGGTGCTGGCGGAATGGCTGCTATTATGGGGCTTTCGAAGGAAAAGGTTTTAGAAGTTATAAAGTTGGCGTCAAAGGAGGGAGTAGTTGAAGCGGCAAATTATAACTGCCCTGGGCAGATAGTAATTTCTGGTGAAATTAAGGCGTTGAAACTTGCTATGGATATTTCAAAGGAATACGGTGCTAAAAAGGTTATGATGTTGAATGTTAGCGCACCTTTTCACTCAAGCCTTTTAGAAAGTGCAGGTGAAAAACTAAAAAAGGAACTTGAAAATATTAAAATTTCAAAACCTAAAATACCTGTAGTTTTTAACGTAAATGCGGAAGTGGAAGAAGAACCTCAAAAAATAAAACAACTGTTGATAAAACAGGTCAGTTCACCAATTCTTTTTGAAGACAGTATAAGAAGGATAATAAAAGAAGGAGTAAATATTTTTGTAGAAGTAGGACCGGGTAAGGCCTTAAGTGGATTTGTAAAAAAGATAGATAAAAGTGTTGAGGTATTAAATGTTGAGGATGAAGAAAGCTTAGAAAAAACGATAAATTTTTTAGGGGGATTTATAAAAAATGAATCTGCAGGGTAAAGTAGCTGTGGTTACTGGCGGTTCAAGGGGTATAGGAAAAAGTATAAGCCTAAAATTAGCCGAACTGGGCAGCACTGTAGTGATAAATTATGTTAAAAATGATTCTTATGCCCTTGAGGTTGCCCAGCAGATTGAAAAAATGGGCAAAAGTGCGTTTTTGGTGAAAAAAGATGTATCAAAAATTAATGAGGCAGAGGAGTTGATTGAAGAGGTATATAAAAAATTTAATAGTATTGATATATTGGTAAATAACGCGGGAATTACGAAGGATACACTGTTTTTGCGAATGACCGAAGAGGATTTTGACAAGGTTTTGAACACGAATTTAAAAGGAACCTTTAATGTTACAAAAGCTGCGGTAAAATACATGGTCAAAAAACGTTATGGAAGAATAATAAATATATCATCTATAGTAGGTATTTACGGTAATGTTGGGCAAGCAAACTATGCTGCTGCAAAAGCAGGTATTATAGGGTTTACAAAATCTTTGGCAAAAGAATTAGGAAGCAGGGGTATTACTGTAAATGCTGTAGCTCCAGGGTTCATAAAAACTGATATGACTATACCCCTTATTGAGAAGGAAACTGAAGAGAAAATAAAAGAAAATATTCCCTTGAGGCGAATTGGTCTTCCAGAGGATGTGGCAAATTTAGTGGCTTTCCTTGCTTCCGATGAAGCTTCTTACATTACTGGTCAAGTCATTGCTATTGACGGTGGTTTAACTTTGTAATAATCTTATTATTGAATAACAGAATAAATTTTTAGTAGTATAATATTATAACTAAGGGGAACTTTTTAATATTTGAAGGGAGGTGAAGTAATGGAGATTTTAGAGAGAGTAAAGAAAATTATTGCTGACCAGCTTGGAATGGATGAGGATGATATTACTCCCGATGCTTCTTTCATAGATGATTTGGGAGCTGATTCTCTTGATATTGTTGAACTTATAATGGCTTTTGAAGAAGAATTTGACTTAGAAATTCCCGATGAAGATGCAGAGAAGATTAAAACTGTTCAGGATGTTGTTGATTACATAAAAAATCGCATTGGATAGAATAACCTAATTTTAGATGGGTGTGTAAAGCAAAGTCCCGTGGATATCTACGGGACTTTCTTTAGATATAAAAAATTATTTATGAAGAGGTCTAAAAAGATTAAAATAGTATTGGAGGAGATAGACTAATGAGAAAAAGGGTAGTAGTTACAGGACTTGGAGTAGTATCACCTGTTGGGATAGGGATTGATAAATTTTGGAATTCATTGATAAGAGGGATATCGGGAGTAAGCCTTATAGATTCAATAGATACGTCTGATCTCCCAGTTAAGATAGGTGGAGAAATAAAAGAGTTTAATGCCGAAGATTTTATAGATAAAAAAGAGGCTAAAAAGATGGATAGATTTACTCATTTTGCAGTTGCTGCTGCAAAAATGGCAATAGAAGATGCGAAATTGAAAATAGATGATACAAATAATGAAAAAATTGGTGTGGTTTTTGGATCTGGCATAGGAGGAGTTATAACTTGGGAAGAACAGCATAAAGTTTTGTTAGAAAAAGGAGCTAAAAGGGTAAGCCCATTTTTCGTACCTATGATGATAGTCAACATGGCTTCAGCTCAGATTTCAATGATGTTTAACTTAAAAGGACCAAATTTTACTACTGTAACAGCATGTGCGTCAGGTACTACAGCTATCGGAGAAGCTTTTAAAATTTTACAAGAAGGTCGTGCAGATGTTATTATTGCAGGTGGTACAGAAGCCCCAATTACACCCCTTTCTATTGCTGGCTTTTCTTCTATGAAAGCCCTGTCAACGAGAAATGATGATCCTCAGAGGGCTTCAAGGCCTTTTGACAGAGAAAGAGATGGTTTTGTAATGGGTGAAGGTGCGGGAGCACTTGTCCTTGAAACTTTGGAAAATGCCTTGAAAAGAAAGGCAAAAATTTATGCTGAGGTTTTGGGATATGGCTGTACAGCAGATGCCTATCATTTGACTCAGCCTGCTCCCGATGCCGAAGGTGCTGCAAGGGCAATGGAAATAGCAATATCTGATGCAAATATAAGACCTGAAGATATTGATTACATTAATGCTCATGGAACATCTACGCCATTAAACGACAAATTTGAAACCATCGCTATTAAAAAAGTCTTTAAAGAGCATGCGTATAAACTTTACATAAGCTCAACAAAATCTATGACAGGACATTTACTAGGAGCTGCTGGAGCTGTTGAAGGAATAGCGACTGTTTTGACAATTTATAATGATGAAATTCATCCTACCATAAATTACGAATATGAGGATCCAGAATGCGATTTGAATTATGTTCCCAATAAATCCATAAAAACAAAAGTTAATTTTGCCCTTTCAAATTCAATGGGATTTGGAGGGCATAATGCGAGTATAATATTTGGAAAATATAAAGGAGATTAATATAATTTTAGGAAGGGAGTTTATGGAGGAGCAAAGGAAAATAAAGCTTTATGAGTTCCAAAAGAAAATAGGAATAAATTTTAATAATTTAGAATTGTTAAATAAAGCTTTTATACACCCTTCTTTCTCTTATGAGAGGCATACAGGGAATGAAGAAAATAATCAGAGACTGGAATTTTTAGGAGATGCAGTATTACAACTTATTATAAGCCAGTGGATTTATGAAGAGTTTCCGGAGTGTTCAGAAGGGGAATTGACTAAAATAAGGGCTTTTTTGGTGTGTGAAGATAGCCTTTCTAAAATATCAAAGAGTTTATATTTAGGCGATTATTTAATTTTAAGCAAAGGAGAAGAACTTAGCGGGGGAAGGGAAAAAAATTCGATTCTTGCTGACACTTTTGAGGCTTTGCTCGGTGCGATATATCTTGATCAGGGACTTGAAGCTGCAAGAGAATTTACAATGGAAAGATTTAAAGACATGGTGGGAAAATTAAAGAAAGGCATTATTATTACGGATTATAAAACTACGCTACAAGAGATACTGCAGAGAAAATCCCCAGACAGAATATTTTACAATGTAATAAAAGAAGAAGGCCCAGATCACGACAAGACTTTCTATGTTGAAGTGAAATGGAAGGATGAGGTTTTAGGAAGAGGGTTAGGGAAAAGTAAAAAGGAAGCGGAACAACATGCAGCTAAAGAAGCTATAGACCGTCTTGATAAAAAGTATAAATTTTGGTAATTATTTTTTATAGAAAGAAGGAATTTTATAAGTCTCATAGAATATAAAATAATAAAAATATTTTAGAGGGGGTAATTTTGTAATGGAAGTACTAAAGGTATCAGCTCAATCAAAACCTAAAGCTGTTGCTGGTGCACTGGCAGCTGTGTTAAGGGAAAAAGGAGTTGCAGAACTCCAAGCAGTGGGTGCCGGTGCCGTAAACCAGGCTGTTAAGGCCATTGCAATTACAAGAGGTTTTGTTGCTCCGAATGGTTTAGATTTAGTAGCTATTCCTGCCTTTGCAGAAATTGAAATTGACGGAGAAGAAAGAACGGCAATAAAATTTATTGTTGAACCCCGTTAAATTGTATTGCAAGTAAAATACCTGTCTTTCAAAGGCAGGTATTTTTATTTTGAGAGATTTTATGATAAAATTTATAATATTGTATGTCTTATAGTATATCGATAGGAGGGTAAAATGTTTCTTAAAAAACTTGAAATACAAGGATTCAAGTCTTTTGCCGATAGAATACATATAGAATTTCAGCCCGGTGTAAATGCGATTGTCGGCCCAAATGGCAGCGGAAAGAGCAATATTACAGATGCAATAAGATGGGTTTTAGGAGAGCAAAGCATAAGGAGTTTACGAGGAAGCAAATTAGAGGATATTATTTTTGCAGGAAGTTTAAAAAGAAAACCTCTTGGGATGGCAGAAGTAACCGTTGTCTTGGATAATGAGGATCATTTTCTACCCCTTGATTTTACTGAGGTATCTATTACAAGAAGGGTATTTCGCTCTGGTGAGAGCGAATTTTACTTAAACAAGGTGCCCTGCAGATTAAAAGATATACAGGAACTTTTAATGGATACGGGAATAGGAAAGGATGGCTATTCGATAATAAGTCAGGGGGAAATCGATGAATTCCTATTATCAAAGCCGGAAGAAAGACGGTTGATTTTCGAGGAAACGGCAGGGATTACAAAGCATAAGGCGCGCAAGAAGGAGTCAGAAAAAAAGCTTGAAGAGACTTCAATGAATATTTCAAGATTGGATGATTTGATAAATGAACTGGAATTTCAGTTGGAATCGCTATATGCGGAAAGGGAAAAAGCAATAGAATATAAGAGACTTTCTGAGATAGAAAAAGAGGTTGAAGTAAATATTATTTTGATGAAGTATGAAAAACTTGAAAGGGAAATAAAAAGCTGTGAAGAAACTTTGACAAAAAAAGAAGAAGAATTGGAGAATTTAAAAAATAATGTTTCTGAAGCTGAGGAGAAATTAAAAAGTAAGAATAATTTATACGAAAAGGAATTTTTAAGGTTAGAAAATTTAAAAGAAGAGGTGTTCAAAAAGACTGCAGAACTGTCAAATTTAAATAAGGATTTAGAATTTATTAAAGAAAAATTAGAAGAGTATAAGAAACAAAAAATGGAACTATTAAAAAAGATTGAAGAATTGTCAGGCAAAAAGTTAGAATACAAAAGGAATTTAAAAGAAAAAACCTTACTTTTAGAAAGGAAAATATGTGACGGAAATTCTCTTGAAAGCAAGGTATCAGCTTTAAAAAAAGAAATTGAGGACATAAAACAAAAAATATTTAATGAAGAAAAACAGATTGAGGATTTAAAATCCTTTGCAATAGAGTATTTAAACTCTATTTCTGAGAAAAAGAATATTCTTTCAAGCCTCAAGACCATGAGCGATACCCTTAAGAAAAGAAAAGAACAGATTTTGGAGGAAATAAACAGGTTAGAAAAAATAAACCATATTACCTTTCAGGATATCGACAGCATTGATAATAAATTAAAAAAATTAGAACACAATTCTTTAATATATAAAAACGGCGTAGATAGGTTGGCAAATGACCTTTTTAAACTTGAAAGTACAAAAAGGGAATTACAAAAATTATTAACGGATAAAATATCGAAATACCACGAGCTACAATCAAGGTTAAAGGTGCTTCAGCAGCTTGACAATAATTATGAAGGATACCCTTCAGGGGTTAGGAATCTGTTATTAGACCTGAAAAATGGTAAGGTAAAAATACCCGGAATTTACGGTTCATTAGCAGAACTTATTTTTGTTGAAAAAGATTTAGAAGTAGCAATAGAAGCTGCTTTAGGGGGCTCTCTTCTTGATATAGTTTGTGAAAATGAAGAAGCTGCAAAAAAAGCGGTAGAATATTTAAAAAAGAATAATTTGGGTAGGGCTACCTTCCTCCCCCTTACTATGATGAGACCGAAAATTGTAAATAATGAAGAGCTGAACCAATTCAAAAATAATAAGGGCTTCATTGGTGCTGCCGAATCCCTTGTAAAGTATGATAATAAATTTAAAAACTGCGTCTTAAATTTACTGGGAAGGGTATTAGTTTTCGAAGATATCGATTCTGCAATATTATCTTTTAAAAAGAACCCCTCTTTTAAAATAGTTACATTAGATGGAGAGATAATTAGCCCGGCAGGTTCTATAACAGGGGGAAGTTTTAGAAAATCTTCATTATTGCTAAGCCGTAAAAGGGAGATTGTTTTATTGAAAAATGAGCTGGATAAAATTAATGAAGAAACAGCGGTATTAAATAACAAAATATACCAAATTGACCGTAAAATTGAAAATAAGAATTATGCGGTAAATTACTTTAAAAAAAATATTGAAACAATTAAAATAGAGATTGCTGGGTTGATCCAGGAAAAGAAAGAAAAAAAGAAAATTCAAGAGGAAAGGAAGGAAAGGATAGATATTCTCAATTTGGAACTTAATCAGATCGAAAAGGATTTGCAAGAGATTGATATTGAGATTGTTAAAACAAGGGAAGCCATTGATGAAATTAATTCCAACATAGAGACTAACCAACAAGAAATTGAAAAAATTAAAAAGAGTATAAACTATGTTCTTCTAATTAAAGAAAAAAAAGAAAAAGAATTGGAAGAAGTTGAAGAGAAACTTGCTTTATTTAAAAATGAGGAATACGGCTTAAAGTTAGAAATACAGCATACAGAAGAAAATTTAAAAGCTATGAAAAAGGAAATCTTAGATTATAGTCAAAGATTATCAAAGCTTTACGAAATAGAAGAAAAAACTATTGATGAAAAAAATATTAAAGAAAAGACTTTTTTAGAAATTGCTGCAGAAAAAGATTTTTTAGAGAAGGAATACGAAAGGTTAAAAGTAAATTTTAGAGAAATTGAGGATGAAGCAAAAAATTTACAGAAGGAGATAAGTTTAATTAGAAAAAAATTAGAAAAACTTGAAGCTTTGGTTAATGATTTAAAAATAAAAAAAGCATCCTTTGAGTTAGAAAAAAAATTCTTAGAAAACAACCTTTTTGAAAAGTATAAGTTGAATCTTACGGAAGCACTAAAACTGAAAAAAGATATTGGGGATATTCAAGAAGTCCAAGAGGTTTTAAATAATGTTAAAGAAGAAATTTCTAAATTAGGAGAAGTTAATTTAGGTGTAATAGAAGAATATGAAAAAATAAAATCAAGACAGGATTTTTTAAAATCCCAAAGAGAAGATTTAATAAGTGCAAAAGAAAAATTAAATAATTTAATTTATGAGATTACAAAAACTATGGAAAAGATGTTCGTAGAAACTTTTGAAAAAATACGAGCGGAATTCCAAAAAGTTTTTGCAGAACTTTTTGGAGGAGGAAAAGCTGACATTTATTTAATAGACAAAGCCTCGCCCCTTGAAACGGGTATTGAAATTGTAGCACAGCCTCCTGGGAAAAAACTTCAAAATATAAATTTGCTTTCAGGAGGGGAAAGGTCCCTTACAGCAATTGCTTTATTATTTGCAATTTTGAATGTTAAACCTACTCCCTTTTGTATTTTGGATGAAATAGAAGCCGCTTTGGATGATGCTAATATTGAAAGATTTGCAAATTACGTAAAAAAAGTATCAAAAAATACTCAGTTTATTATTATTACACATAGGAAAGGTACTATGGAGATAGCCGATGCATTGTACGGCATCTCAATGGAAGAAACTGCGGTTTCTAAAGTGGTATCCATTAAAGTTTGAGGAGGTTAGCAATAGTTGTAGATGATAATGCAAAACGGTATAATACTAATCAGGTAATAATGAATGTTGTTAAGTATGCATAAAGCTAAGAGGTGCTAAAAAACATGCTAACAATCCAAGCTAAACTTGTTTTTGACAGTAAAGAAGATAAACAAGAAGTATTAGACCTTATGAGAAGATGGTCATCCTGCGCAAGATTCGCATATAACAGACTTTTAGAAGGTAAAAGCAGAAATACACTAAAAAAAGAACTTCAAGGGATTTTTAATTTAAATTCGAGGTATGTAGATGATGCGATAATGAAGGCAAAAAGCGTTTTAGAGTCTTGCAAAGAAAGGGAAGAGAATCCGAGGAAGGTTATCTTTGGCGGCAGGAGTCTATTTGAAAAACTAAAGAAACGGCACATAAATGGAAGAGCATACAAGGAGCTAAAACTTGAGTGGCAAGAAAGAAGGAAAGGCAATCTCTACTCAAGGGGAGATAAGAGCAAGAAAGGGAACCTGAATACAAGGATCGAGATAGATGAATATGGTATGAGATTAAGGATAAACGTAGGGGAAAGAAAGTATGTATATCCCAAGATACAAGCGGGATGGAAAAAAGGAAAGAGCCGGGAGGAATTACTACAAGCAATAAGCACCAGGGAAGAACCATATTCCGTCGAGCTAAAACTCAAAAACGGGAAGGTATATGCTTACTTTACAATTGAAGAAAACTTTCCGGAAGTTTTGGTAACAAAGGAAAATGGAGTTATAGGCATAGATGTTAACGCATATCCGGACCACATAGCGTGGTCAGAAACAGATGAGAACGGTAAGCTTGTAAGTTATGGCAGAATACCGATGCCTGAACTTACAAGCGGCAATTCAAATAAGAGGGAATATTATAGATGGCAGTATGCTCATGAAATAGTAAGGATAGGTCAATCCTGCCTATACATCAGTGATAGGGATGCTGAAGTATGCACCGCAGTATATGATAAGCAAGGACATAGCAGCAGCGTATGTCATAGCAAGAAGAGGACTTGGATTAAAAGAGCAAATTCCCGAAGGGTATATGGCAATTCTAAAAGATTTAGATGCTGACGAATTGGAGGAATTAAAAGAGCACGTAAAGAGAACGGTTAAGAACAAACAACTAAAGAAAAGGCAACTAAAGGAGATAGACAGAGCGATAAAACTGATAAAAAGCCTTGGGAGTGAGCCAGGGAAGGCACTAATACCTCTGGGTGGAACAAGTATTAGTGCCTATAGCACAAGCTATAATCTCTGGCGAGTTCTCAAGGTAGCGGTGGTAACGCCACTCTCCCCTGAGAGGGTATTAAGGGACGTCTCTGTCCTGAAGGGAGTATTACATTCAGGGCAAGTGGGGAGACCCGGTTAAGGGCGCGAGTTCCTGCTTCTTGGGGCAGGGGCTATGGGAGTGCTTAAATACCGCCTGCTGGGAATGAGCACTCTCTGAAAGGGCGGAATACAAATAGCCCAGCCGTCTAAACTGGGAAGTTTGTCACAGTTTAGATGACCAGGTATAATAGTATGGGGTTTTTTAATAAAATAAAAGAAAGTTTATCTAAGACAAGAAATAATTTAGTAAATAAACTGGAAGGAATATTTAAATTTTCGACAAAAGTGGATGATGAAACCTTAGAAGAGTTAGAAGAAGCATTAATAACAGCAGATATTGGCATAAAAGCTACCGAAAATTTAATTTCAAAGTTAAAGGAAAAGGTAAAAGCCAACAGAATAAAGGATACTGAGGAACTAAAACTGGTTTTAAAAGAAGAAATGATAAACCTTTTCCCAAAACCCAGTTTTAATTTAAAAACACCAGTTATAATTTTAATAGTAGGAGTAAACGGTGTAGGCAAAACCACTACTATTGGAAAACTCGCAAATAAGTTAAAATCGGAAGGCAAAAAGGTTATTATTGCAGCAGCTGATACCTTTAGGGCAGCAGCGGTGGAGCAGTTGGCCATTTGGGGGCAAAGGGCGGGTGTAGAGGTTATTAAGCAGATGGAAGGGTCGGATCCATCTTCCGTTCTTTTTGATGCAATTCAAGCAGGAAAAGCTCGCCGTGCAGATGTTATTATATGCGATACTGCGGGAAGGCTTCATACGAAGAGAAATTTAATGGAGGAGTTAAAAAAACTTTACAGGGTTGCCGACAAGGAATTCCCTGAAGCAGAAAAAATAAGTTACCTTGTTTTAGATGCTACTACAGGACAAAACGCCATTGCGCAGGCTAAAATTTTTAAAGATGCGGTTAATGTAAACGGCATTATCCTCACTAAATTAGACGGAACTGCTAAGGGAGGAGTAGCTCTGGCTATTGCTTCAGAAATGGAAATACCTGTATGTTATATTGGAACCGGTGAGGGTATTGAAGATATTGCAGAATTTAATCCGAGAGAATTTGTAGATGCAATTTTTAGTTAATAGCTTCTTTTGGTATTTCTCTTGCAACTGCTATAATTTTTGCGAAAAGAAAAATGTTTTGATACATGATTGACAGTGAGATAATTTTTGTATAAAATCTGTATGTAAAGCATTTATACTTTACAGATGAAAAGATGAGGAATATGGAAGATATTGTAAAGCTTAGTTTGTTATATGATTTTTACGGAGCGCTTCTCACAGAAAAGCAGAGGGAATATTTCGAGCTTCATTATTTTAATGACTTAAGCCTTAATGAGATTGCCCAGCATTTTAATGTGACCCGCCAAGGGGTGTTTGATATTATTCACCGTTCCTTAGAATTTTTAAAACAATGCGAGGAGAAATTAGGGCTGGTTGAAAGGTATTTAAAACAAAAAAAGGTTTTGGAAAGGATAAAATCTCAATTGGAAGAAATTCGGCCTTATATAAATAGCGAAGGTTCTGGTATTTTAGAGCGAGCAATTAGAGATTTGGAAAAGCTCGTAAAAGAAGGGTGGGAATAGATTGGCTTTTGAAGCCCTTGCTCAAAAATTAGATGCTATTTTTAAAAGGTTGCGTGGTAAAGGAAAGCTTTCCGAGTCGGATGTAAAAGAAGCAATGCGGGAAATTAAGCTTGCACTATTGGAAGCAGATGTAAATTATAAAGTAGTGAAGCAATTTATTGCAAAAGTCACAGAAAGGGCTGTAGGTCACGAAGTAATGGAAAGCCTTACTCCGGGGCAACAGGTTGTAAAGATAGTTTACGATGAATTGACGGAGTTGATGGGTTCTAAGGAATCAAAACTCAACTTGAAAGGGAATCCAGCAGTTGTTATGCTGGTGGGATTACAGGGTTCTGGTAAAACAACCACTGCGGGTAAATTGGGCCTTTATCTTTCAAAGATGGGTAAACGGCCTTTGCTTGTGGCGGCTGACATTTATCGTCCGGCGGCCATAAAGCAGCTACATGTAGTAGGGGAAAAGGTGAAAGTACCAGTCTTCTCTATGGGGGAAAAGAATCCTGTAGATATTGCGAAAGCTTCGATAGAACATGCTTTCCGACACGGAAATGATGTAGTCATAATTGACACTGCAGGAAGGCTTCACATAGATGAAGAATTAATGGAAGAACTGCAAAATATTAAGAGGGTTGTAAATCCTTGCGAAATTCTCCTTGTAGTCGACAGTATGACTGGTCAAGATGCTGTAAATGTTGCTGAAACTTTTCACAGTAAATTGGAGCTTACAGGCTTAATTCTTACAAAACTCGATGGTGACAGTAGAGGTGGAGCTGCGTTATCAATTAAGGCAGTTACAGGATGTCCTATTAAATTCATTGGAATGGGAGAAAAATTAGAGGATTTAGAACAGTTTTACCCCGACAGGATGGCTTCAAGAATCCTCGGTATGGGCGACGTTTTGAGCTTGATAGAAAAAGCTACTGCAAATATAGATATTAAAAAAGCTAAGGAATTGGAAGAAAAAATAAGAAAAGAGCAGTTTGATTTAAATGACTTCTTAGAGCAGTTGAAACAGGTCAGAAAGATGGGCTCTCTTGAACAGATTTTTTCAATGATACCAGGTTTTTCGCCTCAAAAAATGCAGGGCCTTGATTTTAATGAAAAGGAACTTGTTAAAATAGAAGCAATAATTAATTCTATGACAAAGGAAGAAAGGAGTAATCCTTCAATAATTAATGGCAGCAGAAGAAAAAGGATAGCAAGAGGTAGTGGGACCACTGTTCAGGATGTAAATAAACTTTTAAAACAATTTGAACAGACGAGAAAAATGATGAAGCAATTAGCTGAAATGGAAAAATCCCATAAAAAAGGGAGATTTAAATTACCCTTTTTCAATTTTTAAAAGGAGGTGAAAAAATGGCAGTAAGGATTAGATTGAGAAGGATGGGGGCTAAAAAAAGGCCATTTTATAGAATTATAGTGGCAGACAGCAGAAGCCCTCGGGATGGTAGGTTTATTGAAGAAATAGGGTATTATAATCCGCTTACAGACCCTGCTGAAATCAAAATTGATGAAGAAAAAGCCCTTGGATGGATCAAAAAGGGTGCACAGCCTACCGATACAGTAAAGTATCTTTTTAAAGTCACAGGTCTTTTAGAAAAAATTAAGAATAAAAATGAAGATTCCAACCAAACTCCAGAGGCAAAGGAGGAGTAACAAATGGTAGAATTGGTAGAATATATAGCAAAAGCATTAGTTGATCATCCTGAAGATGTAACGGTCAATCGTGTAGAAGGAGAGCAATCGGTAATTCTTGAATTAAAAGTCCATCCTGACGATATGGGCAAAATTATCGGAAAGCAGGGAAGGATTGCAAAAGCAATTCGCACAGTAGTTAAGGCTGCTGCTGCCAAACAGGGTAAAAGAGTGGTAGTAGAAATCCTATAAAAGCGGGTTAGGATACTACCTAACCCTTTTTTAAGGAAATGGAGGTCATCGGTTTGAAACAATACATAACCGTTGGCCGAATTCTCTCTCCTTGGGGAGTAAAAGGCCAGGTTAAGGTTGAACCCCTGACCGATGATATAAAGAGGTTTAAAAATCTAAAAGAAGTTTTTTACGAAGAAGGGAACAGCTTAAAAAAATTAAATATTGAAGAAGTAATTTTTATAAGAAATGCTTTTGTAATTATAAAATTTCAAGGAATAGATGATAGAAATGAGGCTGAAAGATACAGAAATGTATATATAATGGTTGACCGAAAGGACGCAGTTAAATTGCCAAAAGGACGCTATTTTATATGTGATATAATTGGTCTTAAAGTTTATACTTTAGAAGGAGAATACTTAGGAGAAATAACAAATGTAATTCAGACGGGAGCAAACGATGTATATGTTGTAAAAAGCAATGAAGATAAAGAAATATTAATTCCGGCCATAAAGGAAGTAGTAAAAAATATTGATGTAGAAAAGGGCTATATGCTTATTTACCCTATGGAGGGATTAATTTAGTGCTTAAATTTTTTGTTCTTACTATTTTCCCCGAATTTTTTGAAAGCCCCCTTCATGTAAGTATTTTAAAAAGGGCAATTGAAAAAGGGCTAATTGGCGTAGAGCTTATTAATATTAGGGATTTTGCAAGAGATAAACATAGAAAGGTTGACGACTATCCATACGGTGGCGGCGCTGGAATGGTAATGAAGCCGGAGCCGATTTTTGAGGCCGTTGATTATGTTAATTCTGTAACTAAATCATCAAAAAAAAGGATTATTTTGCTATCACCCCAGGGCAAAATATTTAATAACGAGATAGCTAAGGAACTTTCAAAAGAGGATGAATTAATAATAATATGTGGCCACTATGAAGGGGTAGATGAAAGGGTAAAAACCTTGATAACCGACGAAATTTCCTTAGGTGATTTTGTCCTTACAGGAGGAGAGATACCGGCACTTGCTATAATAGATGCAGTATCAAGGTTTATACCAGGTGTTTTAGGCAGTGATGAATCTGCCATAAACGAATCTTTTACCGATGGATTATTAGAATATCCCCAATACACGAGGCCAGAAGAATACAGGGGGCTTAGGGTTCCTGAGGTGCTCCTGTCTGGAAATCACCGCGAAATAGCCCTTTTTAGAAGAAGGGAATCTTTAAGGCTTACTTATGAAAAAAGGCCGGATTTATTAAAAAAAGCTAAATTAACTGAAGAAGATAAAAAACTACTTAAAGAACTTAATATCAATTTAGAATGACACCTTTGTTGTAAATGAGACTTCCTTATGCTATAATAACACTTGTTAAAAGAAGGGAGGTTTATGAGATGTCCGATATTGTCAGAGCAATTGAACAAGAACAGATGAAAACGGATATACCGGATTTTAGGCCCGGCGATACCGTAAAAGTATATACAAAGGTTATTGAAGGAAACCGCGAAAGGATTCAGGTTTTTGAAGGAGTTGTTATTGCGAGAAAAGGCGGTGGACTTAGAGAAACCTTTACTGTAAGGAAAATTTCTTATGGTGTCGGTGTCGAAAGGGTATTTCCGCTTCATTCGCCAAGGATAGAAAAAATTGAAGTTGTCCGCAAAGGTAAGGTACGCAGGGCAAAACTTTATTACTTGAGAAAACTAAGAGGAAAAGCAGCAAAGATAAAGGAAAGGGACTGATGGCAGTCCCTTAATTTATTAAAGAGGTGATGGTAGATTGGAAATTCAATGGTACCCAGGACATATGGCGAAAGCAAAGAGGCAGATGAAGGAAGTTTTAAAAGTAGTTGATGCGGTATTAGAATTGGTAGATGCGCGAGCACCTGAATCCTCACACATTCCCGATATTAGAGATATTGTTAGTGAAAAACCAATTATCAGGGTTTTAAATAAAGAGGATTTGGCCGAAAAGAATGTTACCGAAAACTGGATTAAATACTTTAAAAACCAAGGTATAACTTCATTTTCCGTTGATTCGATCCATAAAGAAGGGATAAAAAATATTATCGATTACCTGAAAAGGATAAAAAAACAAAAAAATGGTGTGGTTCGCTGTATGGTAATGGGGGTACCAAATGTAGGAAAATCTTCTTTTATAAATCAAATAGCTGGGAGAAAAGGGGCGAAGACAGGAGACATACCCGGTATAACAAAGGGTAAAATGTGGTTAAAAGTGAACGAGGATTTGGAACTTCTTGACACACCGGGGATTTTATGGCCAAAGTTTGATGAAAAGGAAGTAGGAATTAAACTTGCAATATTGGGATGTATTAAAGAAGAAATCTACGACGCTGAGGAAATAGCTTTAATATTAGTAGATTTTTTGATTTTTAAAGCAAAAGAGGAATTAATGAAGAGGTTTAAATTGAATACCTTAGGTACACCACAGGAAATTTTAGAGAAAATAGGCGAAAAGAGAGGATGCCTCCTGCCCGGAGGTAAAATAGACACCTTGAAAGCTGCTAAAATTGTGTTAAAAGAGTATCGCGAAGGGAGAATTGGTAGAATCTCCTTAGAAGAACCAGAGAATAAAGGTTTTTGGGAAAAATTCAAGAATAATATTGAAGCTAAGGAAGAAGGTTTTCTTTATGAAGAGCATTAAGACTGAAGAAGAGAGGTTAAAACAGCTGTTTAAATTTGAGAAAGATCTTAGAAAAAAAGGTTATAAGTTAATTGCAGGTGTAGACGAGGCAGGAAGAGGACCGCTGGCGGGACCTGTCGTTGCTGCTGCAGTGATACTGCCGGAAGATGTATTTATTCCTAATTTGAAGGACTCAAAACTTTTAAGCGAGAAAAAGAGAGAAGAAGTTTATGAAGAAATAGTCAAAAATGCAATTGCTTATTCTTTTTCAGTAGTTGATGAGAGATACATCGATGAAAACAATATTTTAAAGGCAACGCTTTTTGCCATGAAAAATGCAGTGTTGGGGTTAAAAATCCCTCCCGATTATGTGATAGTAGATGCTTTAAAAATACCTGAAATTGACTTTCCGCAGGAAGGTATAAAGGGAGGAGATAGGATCTGCGGAACTATCGCAGCCGCATCAATAATTGCAAAAGTTGAAAGGGACAGAATTATGAAGCGCTACCACGATATATATCCCCAATACGATTTTTTACATAACAAAGGGTATGGAACAAAAAAACATATTGAATCCATTAAGAAATATGGATATTCGCCTATACACCGAAAAACTTTTAGCATTAAAAATATTGATAAATAAAAAAATATCTTGTATCTATAGCTCAAATTTCATAATACAATTTTTGCCATTAAAGTAGTGCTGAAAGAAACCATTTTTTACGCTATTTGTATTATAACAATATTTGAAGGGAAAATATTTTATAAAAGTTAGTTTATTTAAAAAATAGGAGGGTGTTAAATGGCAAAACAAAACGGAGAAATTCGTGGCCCTATTAGGGCGGGAGATTATCTACCATTACATCAACTTCTTATCTTAGGTCTACAGCACACCTTTACAATGTTTGGTGCTACAGTTCTCGTTCCGCTTTTGACAGGTCTTGATGTTGGAGTTGCTTTGTTTACTGCTGGTATCGGTACATGGTGGTTTCATTTAGTAACAAAGATGAAGGTTCCAGTATTTTTAGGGTCATCCTTTGCTTTTATTGCTCCTGTCGCTTTAGTTGTAAAACAGTACGGTATACCTGCGGCTCAAGGTGGAATAATAGTTGCTGGTCTTATATACTGTGTTATGGCAGCCCTTGTATATTTCTTAGGTCCAAGCTTTATAGAAAAACTATTACCGCCTGTGATAACTGGCCCTATTATTATGGTTATAGGTTTAACTCTTGCACCTGTTGCTATAAGTAATGCCAGCAAAAACTGGATTATAGCCTTTATAGTTTTATTAACAGCAATAATAATTAATATTTATGGCAAAGGTTTTATTAAACTTGTGCCGGTTATAATAAGCTTGATTGTAGGTTATATAATTTCAGCAATTGCGGGGATAATAAATTACGAACCCGTAATACAAGCCCCGTGGATAGCAATGCCCAAATTTACTTGGCCAGTATTTAATGCTGCTGCCATTGGACTTATTGCACCTGTAGCGGTGGCTACAATGGTAGAGCATGTAGGAGATGTCCTTGCAGTAAGTGCGACAGTAGAAGAAGACTTTATTAAAGATCCTGGACTACACAGGACATTAATCGGAGATGGCATTGGCACTTCCATTGCAGGGCTATTTGGGGGGCCTGCAAACACAACTTATTCGGAAAATACAGGTGTTCTTGCTCTGACAAGGGTATGGAAACCCGAAGTAATGAGAATTGCAGCTAGCATGGCCATACTCCTTTCTTTTATTCAAAAAATAAGTGCGGCTATTAGGACCATTCCCGAACCAGTAATCGGGGGAATTTCAGTTGTTTTATTCGGGATGATTGCAAGCATAGGTATAAGGACGGTTGTAGAAAATCAGGTTGACTTTAAACAGCCAAGGAATCTCATAATAGCAAGCGTAATTCTTGTCTTAAGTATTGGTGGAGCAGTTATTAACATTGGTAGTTTCAAAATGGGTGGAATGGGTTTTGCTGCTTTGGTAGGAATTATATTAAATCAAATCCTCCCAAACCATGAGAAAACCACCGAGTGATAATACTTTTTAAAACAAAGAAGGTAGGAAAAATCCGACCTTTAATACGAAACTCAATCACGATCCTATAAAACCATGGTAAAGTATTTGGAAGATGCTAAAGATAGGCTAAATATCGAGGTGGCTCTTCAAATTTACAAAATATTAGATAAAAAACAAATAAACGATAACCTTCGTTAATAAAAGATATACGCCGATATTTTTTCAAAGGTATCGGCGTATATTTATTAATTTTAATTAATTCAAATAAATGCAAAAGTTTATGGTTAAATAAAAAGATATTGAATAAATACACAAAAATATGTATAATTATAAGCATAGTTACAAAAATTATAAAATTAAGGAGGCAAAAAAAATGTTGTCACCCCATGAAGTGATACCTACCCTTGAAAAGTATATTTTGGTGGATGGTTATCCAATAGTGGTTGATTTGGAGAAGTCTTATGGTAGTCATGTTGTAGATGCAAGAGATGGCACCGACTACCTTGATTTTTACACCTTTTTTGCATCTTTACCCTTAGGATTGAACCATCCAAAACTTGCCAATGAGGAATTTAAGGAAAGGGTATTTAGAGCTGCGGTTAACAAAGTAGCTAATTCGGATATGTATACTGTAGAAATGGCACGATTTGTGAAAACCTTTATGGAAGTTGCCGCACCGGAAAATTATGTGCACCTTTTCATGATAGACACAGGCACCTTAGCCGTAGAGAATGCACTAAAGGTTGCGATGGATTGGAAGGTGAGGAAAAATTTAGAAAGAGGTTATAATGAGAGTGCTCAAAAGGGAACAAAGGTTATACACTTTAAGGAGGCTTTTCACGGAAGGTCAGGTTATACCCTTTCCCTTACTAATATTGCAGACCCGAGAAAGAATATGTATTTTACGAAATTCAACGATTGGCCGAGGATAACAAATCCCAAGATAAAGTGGCCATTGGAGAAGCATTTGGACGAAGTGAAAAGGGCGGAAGAAGAAGCAATAAGCCAAATTAAAAAAGCTATAAGAGATAACCCTAATGATATATGTGCGATAATAATAGAGACGATACAGGGAGAGGGAGGAGATAACCACTTCAGGCCCGAGTTTTTGAAGGCATTGAGGGAGATATGTGATGAAAACGAGATAATGCTTATTTTTGATGAAGTGCAGTGCGGTATGGGCATAACCGGGAAGATGTGGGCATTTCAGCATTATGGGGTAGAGCCGGATGTATTTGCTTTCGGGAAAAAATCACAGGTATGCGGTATATTATCTACGAGGAGAGTAGATGAGGTAGAGAAAAACTGCTTTGTGGAAAGCAGCCGTATAAACTCCACATGGGGCGGGAATATAGTAGATATGGTTCGCTCAACAAGGATACTTGAAATTATAAAAGAGGACAATGTATTAGAACATGTAAACGAGGTATCAAAGGTTTTACATAAGTATTTACATGCATTAGAAGATGAATTTCCCGAATTGGTAAGCAATGTAAGATATAAGGGGTTAATGGCGGCTTTTGATTTACCGAATCAGGAATTACGGGGTAAGTTTTTGAAGTACTGCTTTGAAGAGAAGATGATTGTTTTGCCGACAGGAGTAGTGGGGGTAAGGTTTAGGCCGATACTTACGGTTACGGAAGAAGATTTGATGGAAGGTTACAAACGCATGAAAAAGGCTTTAATAAAAGTAAGACAAGAAAATAAATTATGATGTTGTGTTTTAACAGTTTCCTTAGGGCCTTCTATCAAGGTTAATGAGAAGGCCCATTTTTTATAATATTCTAAAACCTAAATAAAAAAATATTGACGAAAATTGTAAAATATGGCAATATAAATATTGATAAAGGCAAACCCGCTGAAAAGCGGGGACGCAAAGCCACGGGCCTAAATCCCTAATTGGGACATGGTAGCCGGGCTGCCGAAGAGTGTATGAAAATTAATATTCTGCGGCAGCCTTTCGCAGGAAGCCGCTTTTTTTATGTTTAAAATTACAGTTAAAAAAGGGGGGAAAGTAATGCCTAAGCAGTTGGTTGTTTTTGGCCTTGCAGAGGAACTTTATGGACTTGATATCTTCGATGTGCGTGAAGTTATCAAAGATGCTCCTATTACAAAAATACCTAATGCGCCTGAATTTGTAGAAGGTGTGGTAAACTTAAGAGGTAAAATCATACCGGTTATAGACCTTAAAAAGCGCTTCGGGATTGGGAAGGGAGAAAAAAGTAAAGACAGCAGGATAATCATAGTGGAAATATCAGGGCAAGAAGCGGGTCTGATAGTTGACTCGGTAGATGAAGTAATAACCATTGACGACAATTCAATCGAGCCTGCACCACCTGTCACCACAATAAACGCTGCTTTTATTGAAGGATTAGCAAAGAAAGAGGACAAGCTTATTATATTGATAAAACTTGACCTTCTTTTAGATGCGGAAAAGAAGGAAGTTTTAAAAAATATAAGTCAGCAGGTTAATTAAGTGAAAATAATTAAGTAAAGGGGGTTAAGGTCGCACATATATTATATAAATATTACAGCGGTGTGCGACGAAGGAGAATTATGTTGGGGATAAGTACAAGTTTAAGGACGAGAATGACGGTTTTATTTGGGCTTGTTGTTTTAATAGGCTGTCTTGTATTATTTTTTGTAAGTGTAAGCCGCGCTTCAAGCGCCCTTGAAGCCCAAGCAAATGAGGCCTTATTAAAAACTGCGAAATTGGCAGCCGAGACTATAGATACACGTGTTCAAGCAAAAATTACCATAATTGAAAGCATTGCGCAAAGGAATATTATAAGGGGAAAATCGGGCGATAGAGAAGCTACCCTTGAAGAGAAACTGCAGCTCCTAAGAGATGAATTAAAGAGAATAGAAAGCCAAGGGTTTAAGCGATTAGCCATTGTGGATAGGAACGGCAATGCTGTTTATCAAGATGGAAGCACCGCAAATTTGGCAGATAGGGATTATTTTAAAAAGGCCCTTGAGGGCAAAACCAATATTTCCACTGCTCTGATAAGCAAAGTCGACCAGACCGTAATCTTTGGTATTGCAACGCCAATCCGCCACTACGCCAGCAACGAAATCATAGGTGTTTTGGCGGGTATAATAGATGGTGAACAACTAAGTCAGCTTGTTTCCTCAATAAACTATGGACGCACAGGTTACGGCTTTGCTGTGGACAGCACTGGGAAAATGATAGCGCATAAAGAATTTGAAAGGGTAAAGAATCAGGAAAACATAATAGAAGAAGCAAAGTCTGATTCTTCCTTATCTGCTCTTGCATCCATTATTTCCAAAATGGCAAATGGAGAAGAAGGAGTTGGCCGATATACCTTCCAGGGTGTAGAAAAGATAGTCGGTTATGCTCCTGTAAAAACTACAGGATGGTCAGTAGGTATTAATGTCCCTGTAGCTGAAGTGATGGAAAGGGCTTCAGGTTTAAAGCAGGCCATGATAATAATTTCGATAATAATTGTAATTATTGCATTGGCACTAACCTTTATAATAGCGAGAACTATTACAACGCCGCTGATACTTGCTGTAGACCATTTGGGTCTCATAGCAACAGGAGACTTTACAAGGGCTGTTCCTGAGCAATTCCTCCATCGCAGTGACGAAATAGGAAAGCTTACACAGGCTATCGATAAACTGCAGGCCAATATTAGGCCATTGCTTTCAGGCCTAAAAACCGACGCAAAGACATTGGCTGGAAATTCCGATGCCTTGAGTGCTGCTTCCCAAGAAATAGCTGCTTCTTCCAACGAGGTTGCAAAAGCTATTCAGCAGGTGGCTTCTGGAGCATCTGACCAAGCCCAAGATTTGCAAGAGATAGTGACCCTTATAGGGAATATAACGACAAGCTTAGAAAAGGTATACAATGAACTTAGTCACGTAAAGGCAAACAGTGAAGAGACTTCTCGATTAGCAAACACTGGAAAGAAAGAGTTAGACAATCTTATTTCTTCAATTAGGGGAGTGCGTGAAGCATTTGGGGTAGTAGTTGAAAGGCTTGAGGCTCTTAAAGGTTCGGTAGACCAAGCAGGGGAAATTTTGGAGGTTATAAAGGGAATAGCAGAGCAGACAAATTTACTGGCATTAAATGCAGCTATTGAAGCAGCGAGAGCTGGAGAAGCGGGGAGAGGGTTTGCTGTTGTTGCAGCTGAAATAAGGAAACTTGCAGAGCAATCCCGTGTATCTTCTGATAAGATAAGGGCTTTATTAAACGATATAACCTCGGAAACCGATGAGGTTGTAAAGACTTCTGAAGAAGTAACTACTCAGGTGAATAACCAATTAGAGAATGTAGAAAATACCGTCAAAGCTTTTGATGACATATTAGAGTCAGTAGCAGCTATAGCGCCGATGATTAAAGCGACATACACAGAGGTGGATAATACCGTAAAATCAAAGGACATAGTATTAGAACGTGTTCAGAGCATAAGTGCAGTTTCAGAGGAGACATCAGCGTCTGCTGAAGAGATATCGGCATCTGCCGAAGAACTTTCCGCATCAACAGAAGAGATAGCTGCAAATGCACAGCAAATTCTGGAAGTTGCAAAGAGAATGGAAGAAAAGGTGGAACAATTCAAGGTATAAAGTTAATATTTATAATGGATTAAATTAGAAAACAGGAGAGATTGATAAAACTCTCCTGTTTTTTTAATTGGTATTATATTGTTTTTTAATTAGTATTATGTTGATAGATTTATTTTGTACTACTGTAATCTATATCAGTTTTTGGTTTAAGGAATAAGTCTAATACTCTGTGGTATACATAATATATAAGCCCGCCAATAATCATACCATTTATCGCTGGTATGAAAAATTTAGTTTTCCATGAAATTAATCCGCCGATTAGTACGGAAATTAATCCAGGCAAATAAATTCCTTCCTTTTGAATAAATTTTTTCTTGGATACGAAGTAATATTCAGTGATAATTACACCAGCAACTGGAGTAACCCATGAAGCCAATATTGATACAAAACCGAGAAAACGGCTTACTATACCTGAAATAGCTAAAATTGTCCCAAGAAATGCTGCTATAAATGTAAGATAGAATCTACTACCGCCAAAAACCTTTTTTAAAGCCAATCCAGAACTATATGCCGCTGTAATGCATGTAGTCCATTGCAGGAGAAAAACAAAGATTAGAGCCATTGAGGGCATTCTCAATTTCATCATAACCTCTACAATGTTCCAGGGTTCCTTAACCCCAAGTTTAGTTGCTGAAAGGGCCATTATCATACCTGCTATAGTGAGAACAGAAGTAGCCGGGAAGAGGCCAATAATGCCCGAATATGCGACATCACTCCATTTATTTTTAATCCATCTTGTGTAATCAGCTACAAAAGAACATCCAACAGCGATCATACCTATCTGCAAATTTATACCCCAAAAAATTCCCATGTTTTGAGCAGGATTATATGTCCAAAGTCCGGTTATTCCAATTCCCATTATGGCTTTGGCTACACCAAATATAATAATATAAACCATTATCGGCAAACTTACCCAGTTAAGCCATGCCATGGAAAGTATTCCATACATTGCTGGCAGTGCAAACACAATACCGAAAATCAATGTAATAATATTATATAAAGTTTTGCTCATTGGGATTATCGCTGCCAGTGCCTGTGTTGCTATTTCAACTTCAATTCCATACCATGCTATACAAGGGATAGCTGTTACAATGAAGGATGTGGCTATATTACTCCCATACTTACCGAAAGCACATTCACCGATATAATAGGTATTAAGCCCTTGTTCTGTTCCAATTTTACCGAGAGGAATGTAAAATAATATTAAAAGTGCTATTAATCCTCCAAACATAGCTGCAACAGCTTCTGAAAATTTAAGTCCGTAGATTAATCCTCCGCCAGCCATGCTACATGCTAAAACAGCACACATGCCAATATAAACGCTTGCTGCATAAAACCAATGTCTTCTGAGATTTGATGGGATAGGTTTTTGGGAATACTCTTCTTCAAAACTCACCTGATTTTTTTTGTCCTCCATAAAAACTTAACCCCCTTTTGCTATTTATAAATTTAGCTAGATAAAATAAAAGTGAAAAATAAAAAAAGTAAAAAAATTTAGAAGAACGATTATAAGATGGATTTTAAAAAAAATTAACACAAATACAAAAAAGTTGGTATAATATATTCAACAAAATTTACGATTTTCCTGCTGATTTAGACAAAATAGCATTGTTACAAAGTAACAAATTTATAAAAAAATGTTGTCTTTAATAGACAGTAATGGAGGTAAAAAAATAATGGAAGGTATTACTGTTAAAGAGGCCTATGAAATTTTAAAAGAATATGGAGTTAAATGGGTAGCAGGGATAGAAGGTGAAAATAGAGTTGTAAAATCAGTAAGCGTTATAGAGATTCCTGATTGTTTTGAATGGCTTCAAGGAGGAGAGATGATTTTAACAACTTTATATCAATACAAAACCTTAGATGAAAAGCTTGAACTTATAGAAGGATTAAATAAAGGAAATGCAGCTTGTATTGCTATTCATCCCGGGAAAGAGGCTTGTATGAATATACCTGATATACTGATTGATTTAGCAAATAATCTTAGATTTCCGATTTTTATAATACCCAAAAAGTTACCTTATGCATTGATTATTAAAAAGATTTATGAAGCTTTGCTGAATAAAGAAGAACTTGCTTTAAAAAAATCATTAGAAATAAATTCTTTAATGAATCAAATACTTATATCTAATGGAGGCGTTCATGAAATTATAGACAGGTTATCAACTATTATAAATAACTGCGTGGTTTTTGCTGATGAATTTTTCAGGCCAATTGCTGCTGTTTTTAGGGGAAAATTTAAATCAAATGTAGAAGGTATGCTATCAGAACTGTGTTGCTATGCAAAGGAATATTTTAAAAAAAATTCTAATGTTAGATTGCAAAAAGAAGTGAGAGAAATAGCTCGTATAACTATAAAAAACGGTTTTGATGTGATAGTACACGTAATTAAAATCAACGAATATATTGACAATTATCTATTAATAATACAAAACCAAAATTTAACGGAATCTGAAAATGAATTGTACAAAATAGCTTTATCCAGTGCTATTACAGCATTAAAAATAGAAAGATTAAAAAATCTTGCTGTTTTAGAGGCAGAGGAAAGGCTAAAATTTGATTTCTTTGATGATATAATAAGCGGGACATATTCATCAGATGAGCTTATGAAAAAAAGGGCAAAGACAATAGGGCTAAATTTATTAGATAAAAATTTTGTAGTAATTTTCGATATAGACCAATTTGAGCAATACTATAAAGAGAATATTGAAAAAGGAGAAACCCATATTCAAAAGGTAAAAATGGATTTAAAGAAATCTATTGAAGAAGCAATAGAAAAAATTAGAAACAGAGTGATTCTTTTTCTACCTAAAAGTGATGAATATATTCTAATAATAGGATTCAATAATATAGAATATGCAAAAGAAGCGATGTATAAAAATGTTTTAATCGACTTGTTTTCAAAGGTTACGAAAAATTTTACAGTTAAAAATCCCGGAATAACCCTATCAATAGGCATAAGTTCAGCCTTAGAAAGCATAAATGAACTGAAAAGAGCCTATGATGAGGCTGCATTTGCAAGGGAAATAGGGAATAAATTGTTCGGTTATGGTAAAATTTTCTTTTATGATGATTTAGGCATTTATAAAATAATATCAATCCCTAATAAATTAGAAGATATTTTAAGAGATAGATGGTTTTATAAGCTGTATGACTACGATAAAAATAAGAACGGCAATTTAATAGAAACCCTGGAAATTTTTTTGGACAACAAATGCAGCATTAAAGAAACTGCAAAAAAGTTATACACTCATCCCAATACAGTAAAATACCGTATTAAAAAGGTAAAAGAATTAATAGGGGAAGATATTTTACAGGATGAACAAAAAAGGCTTTATTATCACATTCTTATTAAAGCTATAAAGATGCTGCAGTGAAATTTTTTTTATTATGCAATAAAAATCTTGTTCTTATAAAACAAAAAATTTATAGTTTTTTGTCTTAAAAAGATATAGCAATTTAAATTAATAAAAAATTATTATAAATATAAAATAGTTAAGCAATAGGGAGGATGGTGGTATTGGCAAAAATATTATGGATTAACCCAGTAGGGACCGATACCTTTGATAAGCCGATTAAAGAAGCCTTGGAAGAGATCAAACAGCCGGAGACTGTAGTTGATGTTGTGTCTTTAAAGAAAGGGCCTATGCACTTAGAATACAGATATTATGAGGCTTTGGTTATTCCAGATGTTTTACATGTTATAAAACAGGCAGAAAAAGATGGCTATGACGCGGCTGTAATTGGTTGTTTTTATGATCCAGGGCTTCATGATGCGAGGGAAATAGTGGAAAAAATGGTTGTTACCGCTCCGGCCGAAGCCTGCATGCATATTGCAGCAACTCTCGGGCATAAGTTTTCTATTATAGTTGGAAGAGATAAATGGATTCCTCAAATGATGGACAATGTGGTATTAAACGGCCTAAAAGACAAATTGGCATCATTCAAATCCTTAGGGCTTGGAGTTTACGACTTTCACGCTGATGAAAAACTTACAATACAAAAATTAAAAGATGCTGCAAAAGAAGCTGTTGAAAAGGATGGAGCCGAAGCGATAATACTCGGCTGTACAATACAGTTTGGATTCTATAAGGAACTTCAGGAGTGTGTAAAGGTGCCGGTGATTGATGCAATAATAGGGCCTTTCAAATATGCAGAATTTCTTGTAGAGTTAAGAGACAAATTCGGTTGGCTCCATAGTAAGAAATATGGTTTTGAAACTCCACCTCTTTTTGAAATAAAGCAGTGGAAATTAGAGGAACAATATAATATCAAAGGATTGTGGGAATAAAAAGATTTAAGGGGGAAAAAGTATGGAAAAGGATGTCAGAATTGGATTTGATGTTGGCGGTACTTTTACCGATGGAGTTATGATAAGAGGTAAAGAAGTTCTGGCTAAGGCAAAAGCACTTACTACGACTGATGTAACAACAGGAATAATTAATGCCCTCGATATTTTGCTAAAATCCGGGAAAGCTGATGTTTCCGAAATTGGCATGGTGTCCTTAGGAACAACCCATACAACAAATGCAATAATTGAAAGGAGAAATCTAAATAAAGTAGGCATATTCAGGCTTGGTGCACCTGCTACTACAGCTATTCCTCCACTGACGGGTTGGCCTGAAGACTTAAAAGAAGCTATCGGTGGAACAGATAATATATTTATTATCCGCGGTGGAAAAGAGTATGACGGAAGAGATATTGTGCCCCTTGATGAAGAGGCTATTAAAAAAGCGTGCGATAAAATAAAGGGTAAAGTTGATTCAATAGCGATAACAGGTGTGTTTTCACCTATGATACCGGATCAAGAGGAAAGAGCTGCTGAGATAATAAGGGAAGAGCTTGGAGATATTCCAATAACACTTTCAAATCATATTGCATCTATATCACTTCTGGAAAGAGAAAATTCTACTATACTGAATGCATCAGTTATAACTGTTATGAAAAGGGCGGTTGATGCCTTAAAAAAAGCAACTAAAGAAAGGGGTATTGATTCACCACTTTTTATAGTTCAAAATGATGGAACTGTAATGTCAGCTGATTATGCAGTGAATTACCCAATTTTCACAGTTGCCTCAGGTCCTGCAGCTAGTGTCAGAGGGGCAGTGTTCCTTTCGGGGATAGATAACGGCGTTGTAGTAGATATAGGAGGAACTTCGACGGATATTGCTTATATTGTAAATGGTTTCCCGAGAGAATCTTCCATAACTGTAACAATCGGGGGAGTAAAGACGAATATTCGTTGTCCTGACCTCATGTCGATTGCTTTAGGAGGAGGTACAATAGTAAAGACTAAAGGAAATGAAATTATTGCTTATGGTCCTGAAAGTGTAGGATATAATCTTGTAAAGCTTTCTAAGTCATTTGGGGGACCAATTATAACAACTCATGATATTGCAGTAGCCAAGGGAATACTCGATAGAAAACTTGACATATTCGATACAGATTTTGCTCCTTATATCGAGAAGGTTAAGGCTTTGGATAAAGATTTGGTAGAAGCTGCCTATAATAAAATAAAAAATACTTTAGAAATAGCTATTGACCAGATGAAAACTGTAGCTGGGGATGTTAAAGCAATTTTTGTAGGTGGAGGTGCTTTGGTTGTACCAAAAGAGAACTTAGAAGGAATTTCAGAGGTTATAATGCCACCTCATTTTGAGGTATGCGGTGCTATTGGTACTACAATAGCCGAAATAGGAGCTTATGCTGAAGGAGTTGCGGATTTAGAAATTGAAAATAGAGAAGAGGCTATTAACAAAGTGATTGAGAAGGCAAAAGATGAGGCAGAAAAAGCTGGTGCATTAAGAGATTCTGTGGAAGTGCTTGATGTAGAAGAAATTCCGTTTGCCTATATGCCCGGAAAACGCGAAAAGATAAGAGTAAGAGTAAAAGGCAAAATATTTGACTAAGGAGGTAATAAGACAATGAGTAGTAAGGTTTTTGAGACATTGGAGCGATGGGGAGTAAAAAATTATAAAATTATAGATAAGAAAGCAGTTAAAGAAATTACTTTGGGTGCTTCTATCTTGGCTACGGGTGGAGGAGGAGATCCTGAAATTGGACTGTTATGGGCATATAAGGTACTTGATGAAGGAAAAACCATCGTAATGATAGATCCAATGGATGTGCCTGATGATATATTAGTTGCTAGCTGTGGCTGCCTTGGAGCACCGGTAGTACTTACTGAAAAGCCGCCTTCATATGATGTTTTGAATAACGCGATAAAAAAGCTCCAACAGTACCTTGGGAAAAATTTAGAGGCTATGATTCCAATAGAATGCGGCGGAGTGAATTCTACGGTAGCGTATGCAGCAGCAGGAGAATTTGAGGTTCCGGTGATAGATGCAGATGGAATGAACAGGGCTTTTCCTGAGCTGCAAATGACTTCATGGGTTACAAATGGTGTAAATGCTTCTCCTACTGTATCATGCGATGATCGAGGAAATGTAACTATAATTGATACTGGTGATGACAACAAGATGGCAGAAAATATAGCAAGGCGAGCAGCTATGGCGTATGGTGGTATTTCCTGGATTGCTACCTATCCTATGACGGGAAAGCAGGTGAAAGAAGCTTCTATCCTCAACTCTCAGAGTATTGCATGGGAACTGGGGAAAGCTGTATACCGTGCGAGAGAAAAACACCTTGATCCTGTTAAAGAAATGCTCGATAGCCTGGAAAACACAAGAAATGTGAAAGGAATGAGGGTTTTTAAAGGTAAAATTGTAGACATTTCAAGGGAATTTGGAGGTGAAGCTACTAAAGGATTCAGTCTTGGAAGAATAAAAATGGAAGGTCTTGATGAATATAAAGGCAGCGTGGCTGAAATTGACTTTCAAAATGAATGGCTTAATTTGAGGATAGACGGAAGGATAAGGTGCTTGCCGCCTGACCTCATAGCAATAGTGGATTCAGAAACGGGAGAGCCGATCCGCACAGATATAATGAAGTACGGTTATAGAGGTTCTATTATACTAATTCCAGCCCATGAAAGAATGAGGACACCCAAGGGCATACAATTGTTTGGACCAAGGTATTTTGGGTATGATATGGATTATGTGCCGGTAGAAGAATTGAATAAGGAGGTAATATAATGGCTGGTGGTTTTAACGAAGCGGAAAAAGCCATTATAAAGTTTGTAAAGGAAAACCCTTATTGTGAAAGGAAAAACTTAATTGAGGCTTTGGGTGGTATCCCAGGCTTAGAAGAGGCATTGAATAAATTGGCAGATGATATGGTACTGATAGAACTTACAGGGCCCACAGAATCAAGCCTTGAATCAAGGGTGCCTAAGAAGATTTACATAATAAATCCGGAAAAAGAAAATGAATTAGAGGGGATATAAATAATGGATTACAAACATCGAGTAGATAATCTTATAAAGCTGATGAAAAAATTAGATGTGGATGCGGCAATTTTGGGGGATAGAGCAAATGTAAGATATTTTACAGGCATGAGGTTTAATGCCGCATCCTTTTCTATACTTTTTATTTCCAAGGATGGCGATGTGGTGCTTTTAACGGCTGTTCTGGATTATAACCGAGTAAAAAGAGATTGCTGGATAAAGGATGTCAGGAAATTCCCGGAGGATGATCCAAATTA
Organism: Thermovenabulum sp.; assembly: GCF_049701175.1. GTDB lineage: Bacteria > Bacillota > Thermosediminibacteria > Thermosediminibacterales > Thermosediminibacteraceae > Thermovenabulum. Next base: position 2,434 of record NZ_JBNATW010000018.1, on the reverse strand, counting down.
TTTAAAACCTTTAAAGGAATTGCTTTATGGGAAAAACATTAAAAGGATCGGTGTTGAATTTTCTTCAGTAACTATGGAAAAGGAAATTTTGATAAAAGAAGTCACTAATGCAGAACTTGTAAATATACAAGACGATCTTCTCAAGTTTAGAATGATTAAAGATAAGGAAGAGATCGAAATTATAAAGACAGCTGCAAAAATAGTTGAAAAAGCGATGATTAAAGCAATCGATAGTATTAGAGAAGGGATTAAAGAATATGAAGTATCAGCTATTGCTCAAGACGTTATAATGAGAGAAGGGGCGGAGGGACTATCCTTTGAACCTTTTGTCATGTCGGGAGAAAATGCATGGTTGCCTCAAAGATTTTCTTCTGATAAAGAACTAAGGAAAGGGGAACTTGTGCTGTTTGATTTAGGATGCGTTTACAATGGATACTGTTCGGATATTACCAGGACTTTTTCCTTAGGAAGCTTATCTTCCGAGCAAAAAAATATATTTCGGGTTGCCTATGAAGCCCAGCAGAGAGCCATAACTGCAATAAGACCGGGCATATTAGCAAGAGACATAGACAAAGTAGCAAGAGATTATATTGCCCATAACGGGTATGGAAAGTATTTTCCACACCTTACAGGTCACGGCCTTGGACTCAGTATTCATGAGATGCCTATATTAGATTCAAATAGTGATATTGTACTTGAGGCGGGTATGGTAATTACAATCGAACCGGGTATATATGTTGAAGGAGTAGGGGCTGCGCGAGTTGAGGATATGGTATTGGTAACAGATAGCGGGTATGAATTACTGACAAATGCTCCTCGCGAGCTGATATAGAGGTGGTTTTTATGGGTGTGCGAAATATTTTAAAAAGCTGGGATATAAAGGATTATAAAGTTGTTGATGAACAAGGTCTTAAGGAAATTACCCTTGGAGCTTCGATCCTTGCTACGGGAGGCGGCGGTGATCCTGAAATAGGGTTTTTGTGGGCGCTGAACGTGCTAAAAGAGGGGAAGGAAATAATTTTAATAGATCCAAAAGACATGCCAGATGATGCGATGGCTTGTATGGCTGCATGCTTAGGTGCTCCTGTAGTGCTTACGGAAAAGCCGCCGGGAGGCAAGGAAGTGCTGTGGTGTTTGGAAAGTTTGAAAAAATATTTGGGAAAAGAGATTCAAGCGATTATTCCTCCAGAGGCGGGGGGCGTTAATACACCTGTTCCTATGGCAGTAGCGGGAGCTGTTGGTATACCTGTTGTCGATGCAGATGGAATGGGAAGGGCATTTCCAGAACTCCAAATGACATCATTTTATACTCATGGTGTTATGCCTTCTCCGACAGCTGCTGCCAATGAAAAGGGAGCGGTTACTATTGCTGATACCGTTAGTGCTTTAATGGCAGAGAGAATAATAAGAAATGCAGCTATGGCATATGGAGGTATATCCTGGATTGCAGGATATCCGATGACGGGTAGCCAGCTCAAAAGGTCTGCCATATTTAATTCCATTTCAAAAAGCTGGGAACTTGGGAAAGCAATTTATAATTGCAGAAAAACTCATGAGGATCCTATTGAAAAAGTTGTGAAAATTGTTGGAGGATACAAAGTTTTTAAAGGAAAAATAGTTGATATATACCGCGAATTTGGTGCGGAAAAGACAAAAGGATTTTCTATGGGAAAATTAGTTTTAGATGGGCTTGAAGAATATAAAGGTGAAAAAGCCATTGTTGATTTTCAGAATGAATGGTTAAGGCTTGAAGTAAATGGAAAAGTAAAATGTCTACCACCAGATTTGATAATGATTTTGGATTCGGAAACTGGAGAGCCAATAAGGACTGATATAGTAAAATATGGATATCGTGGAAGCATAGTAGTAGCCCCAGCTGATGAGAAGATGAGAACTCCCATGGGCATAGAAACATTTGGCCCAAAATATTTTGGTTATAAAGAGGATTATATCCCAGTAGAAGAATTAGTATAAACCTCCCTCAAAAATACATTATTTTTACAGGGTATTCTTTGTGAATACCCTGTTTTTTTATTATTTTCCGCTTAGCCTATTCTAATTATTCAGCGAATAATTTTGTTATTATAGGATAAAAATACAAAGAAAATATATTTTAAAAAGATATTGAAAAAAATATAAAAAAATACAATTTTAAACATATTTGTTTGGAAAGTGTAAGTATAAATGTTTCAAATTATATAAAATGCTTTTATTCCATTAATTATTATGACATTTAAAAGCGAAATTTTTTTTTATCCTTAAAATATTGTCAGATCAAAGGGGTTTTTTATAATTTGCTCAGTGAGCAAATATTTTTGCTTTAATAGGACAAAATGCAAAATAACAAGAAATTATTTTTCATAAATTATTATTAATTTTCAAAAAAAAAAAAAAAAAAAAAAAAAAAAAAAAAAAAAAAAAAAAAAAAAAAAAA
>NZ_JBNATW010000017.1:0-51398 GCF_049701175.1 Thermovenabulum sp. | reverse complement strand
CTACCTGTGATTACCAATTTTTAGGGAATCTTCATATTTTTGTTTGACGCTACCGGATTTACTATTTATTAATTCAATATTTTTATTTAAAAATCCTTTTTAAATGGAAACTATGGAATAAAAAGTTTCCATTTTTAGCATTAGATAAAAATATGATTAATCAGTAAAGTAATAAAAATCAGGAAAAAAAATAAAATATAATTGGCAGAGAATTTGCTTTGTTATATAATTAAGAAAAAACAAAAATATGTATGGTAATATACCATAGGAAACTGAAAAAACTTGTAGGAGGTGATATAAAGTAATAAAAGAAAAAAAGGGGAAATAATTAAGTAAAAACAATGTTAAATTTAAGGAGGGAGAATTGTGGATTTAAAGGCTTTTGAGGCTTTTGTTGGCAAATTGGGAGATATAGTTTGGGGTCCTCCAATGCTCATACTTCTTGTGGGAACTCATATATACTTAACCTTTAGATTGAGATTCATACAAAAATATATAGGAAAGGCCATTAAACTTTCTCTTACGAGAACTTCTGAAGGAGAAGGGGATGTAAGCCATTTCGGTGCATTAACCACTGCCCTTGCAGCAACGGTGGGAACGGGTAATATAGTTGGTGTTGCAACGGCTGTAGGGCTCGGCGGGCCGGGAGCAGTTTTTTGGCTCTGGATAACCGGCGTTTTTGGTATTGCAACGAAGTACGCTGAAGCCCTGCTTTCTGTAAAGTACAGGGTAAAAAATCAATTGGGGCAGATGGCAGGCGGCCCTATGTACGTCCTTGAAAGAGGGCTTAAGATGAAGTGGCTGGGAGTACTGTTTGCACTGTTTACAGCGATTGCAGGTTTTGGTATAGGTGTAAGCGTGCAGGCAAACTCCATAGCCGATATGGTTAAAAATACCTTTAATATACCACCTTGGATTACAGGACTTGTTATTGCTATTTTAACCGCAATAGTAATAATAGGAGGAATAAAGAGCATAGCAAAAGTCTGCGAGGCACTTGTTCCTTTTATGGCGATAGTATATATTCTCGGATGTCTGATAATTATTTTAATGAATATTTCAGCTCTTCCTGGAGCAATTGTTACTATATTAAAGAGCGCTTTTACCGGGCAGGCAATGGTGGGAGGTTTTGCAGGTGCTGGTGTAATGCAGGCTATAAGATACGGTGTAGCCCGTGGCCTTTTCTCCAATGAATCCGGTTTAGGAAGCGCACCTATAGCTGCAGCTGCAGCACAGACCCCAAACCCTGCAAGGCAGGCCCTCGTTCAGATGACAGGAACTTTTTGGGATACTGTAGTAATTTGCTTGCTGACGGGTCTTGTGCTTGTTACTACAGGGGCTTGGCAGACGGGATTAAAGGGAGCAGCTCTTACAAAAACTGCTTTTGAGCAGATACCTGTGGTAGGTCCTATAACTTTAACAATAGGCCTTTTAACCTTCGTATATTCGACAATACTTGGATGGTCATACTATTGCGAAAAAGCCGTTGAGTATCTTTTTGGCACAAAAGCTGTGATGCCTTACAGGTGGCTATGGGTTGCCGCTGCATTTATAGGCTCTGTCATGACTCTTCCTCTTGTATGGTCCATTGCAGATGTTTTAAACGGTATGATGGCAATACCCAACCTTATTTCCCTTATCGCTTTATCAGGAGTATTGGTTGCTGAGACAAAGAGATACGTATGGGAAGATCGGCTTGAGGAAAAGGCACCGGAGGAGAATTTTTAAGAGGGGCTTTGCCCCTCGTTTTTTTTATGAAATTTTTTATGTTTTGCTGTATAATTTTTATGGATAAATAATAAAGGCGGTGTGAACCTTGTCTAAAATCGTGGGTATTTCGGGTTTCTCGAACAGCGGAAAAACTACCTTGATTTCAAAATTAATAGTATATTTTAAAAGTAAAAATTATAAAGTAGCTGTTGTAAAACATGCAAAATCGGGATTTAAATTTGGGGAAGGAGATACAGAAAAATTTATAAAAAATAATGCTGACTGTGTTGCGGGTATTTCGGAGGAAGGGGTATTATTTTACAAAAAAGGGAGTTTTTCGTTGGAAGATATTTTAAAAGAAATTGGTAGTTTTTACGATATAGTATTAATTGAGGGTTTTAAAAAGGAAAGTCTCCCAAAACTTTTTTTTATAGATAATAATATTAATGATGAAGGGATTACCCTTTTAAAAAATGTAAAAGAAAATATTGTAGGGTTTGTGGGTGAAGAAAGTTTTTACATCCATGATTACTCTATAAAGGGGCCTTATAAAACCTCCGAAGGAGAATGGTATGTAAAATTTTATGATAAAAACCTTCCTTATTTTGATAGGGATGATATAGAAAAAATAGCCGAATTTATAATGCGTGAAATATGAAATTATTATTTGAAGATTTTTTGGGGGAATTTATATGTTTGATCCTACCAAGGTAAATGAATTTCCCGATAAACCCGGAGTTTATTTAATGAAGGACAAAGAGGGGAAGATTATATATGTGGGGAAAGCCGTTTCTTTAAAAAATAGGGTGAAGTCCTATTTTAGAAATAAAGAAAGCCTTTCTCCGAAGGTTCGTGCCATGGTTTCCCAAATAGATGATATTGAATATATTGTCACGGAAACCGAGATAGAAGCCCTTGTTCTTGAGTGCAATTTAATAAAATTCAATAAACCTAAATATAATATACTTTTGAGGGATGATAAACAATATCCATATATAAAAATAAATATGAATGATTCCTATCCTCGTTTAGAAATAGTGCGGCGAATAAAAAAAGACGGGGCTAAGTATTTTGGACCCTTTGTAGATGCAGGGGCTTTAAGGGAGACTGTTGATGCTATAAGGAAAATTTTCCCCATAAGGTACTGCAGTAAAGATTTAGAGAAGGTTCCTCTCAAAGAAAGACCTTGCCTTAATTATCATATAAAAAAGTGTCTTGCACCTTGCAAAGGTGATGTGCCTAAGGAAAAGTATAGGGAAATGGTTCAAAACATCATTCTTTTTTTGGAGGGAAAAACCGATTTATTGATTGATATTTTAAAAACGGAAATGTACCAAGCTGCTGAAAACTTAGACTTTGAAACGGCTGCAGAAATAAAAGAAACTTTACTGTCAATTGAAAAAGTAAGGCAAAAGCAGCATGCGGTAACTACGGATTTGAAAAATAAAGATATTATTGGTCTTTATTCTGATGAAAGTAGTTCATGTGTGATGGTATTATTTGTAAGAGAAGGTAAGCTTATAGAAAGGCAGCCCTTTATTTTCAAAGATGTATACCAAACTGAACCAAGAGAAATATTATCCTCATTTTTAAAGCAGTACTATGACAAAGCTATAAATATCCCTGAAGAAATAGTAATTCAAGAAGACATAGAGGATAAAGAGGTTATTGAGGATTGGCTTTCTTTTAAAAAAGGTTCAAAGGTAAATATTGTTATACCTAATGAGGGCGAGAATTATAAATTGGTGGGCTTAGCAAAAGAAAATGCCAAAGAATATATCATTCAAAAAGGTATAAATATAGAAAAAAGGGAGTTTTTAAATGTATTAGAAGAACTAAAGGAAAAATTATCTTTGAGAAATTTCCCATTCAGAATAGAGGCTTTTGATATTTCAAATACCGGGGGGACCAATTCAGTAGCCTCGATGGTTGTTTTTGAAAATGGCTTGCCAAAAAAGCAGGATTACAGAAGGTTTAAGATAAAAACGGTAAAAGGTCCAAACGATTTTGAAAGCATTAAGGAAGCGGTTTTTAGAAGATTTAAAAGAGCAAAACAGGGAGATGAAAATTTTAATAAATTACCCGATCTTTTACTAATCGATGGCGGACCGGGACAGTTAAAGTATGCTAAAGAGGCTTTGAAAGAACTTGATATGGATAACATAGAAGTTATTTCTTTGGCAAAGGAGTTTGAACTAATTTATAAAGATGAAAAAGAAAGCATTGTTCTACCTAAGGATTCAGAAGCTCTCAAATTATTGCAGAGGGTGAGGGATGAAGCCCACAGGTTTGCAATTACCTACCATAGAAATTTGAGAACAAAACAAAATTTGAAATCTTGTCTTGATGACATTCCTGGAATTGGAGAAAAAAGAAAAAAAGCCCTTTACCAAGCTTTTTTAAGTATAGAAGATATCAAAAAAGCAAGCATCGATGAGCTTGCAAAGGTGCCCGGAATGAATAAAAAGGCAGCTCAAGCAGTATATGATTATTTTCACAGTACCCTCTCTTGAGTGCGATGAATATTTTATATAAAGAAAATAATTTGAGCACTCAAAAGGGGGTTTTTTTATGGATATTTTAAAGACCATTGCTGTTTTATCGATTGTTATTGAGTCATTAACGAATACAATATTGTTTTTGTTGAATGTTTTTATGAAATCTTTTAAGAGCTGGTCTGAAGAAGAAAAAAAAGGGGTTATAGGGATATTTTTGTCAGTTTTTATTACAGTCAGCATAAACTTAAATATCTTCGAAGTTTCTAAAATAACATTTAAGTATCCTATTATAGGCACCATTCTTACAGGTTTTTTATTTGCTAGAGGTGCTAATGTAATAAACGATATACTTGATATTATTTATTATACAAAAGAAGACAAAAAAGCCTTGAAGGTTGAAAGAAAGATTTAAAAAGGAAAAATACGGAACCGCACAAAATCTACCAGTGATGGTATAATAATTGCATAAAATGTTGTAACAAGAGGTGAAGAATTTGTGAAAGAGCGTTTAATTGAATTGATAAAAAGCGAAAATAAGAAAAATCCTTATACCGATGAACAGTTAGCAAACATGTTGGGGATTAGGAGGGATGAGGTTACTGTTTTAAGGTCAGAATTGAATATACCCGATTCAAGAGAGAGAAGAAAACCCTATTTATTAAATGAAGTTAAGGAAATATTAAGCAAGAATAAGCAAATATCAAACAGGGAACTTACGCGAATTATTAGGGATAGGGGTTACGATGTATCGAGATTTTTAATTTCAAGAATTAGGCAGGAAATAGATGGGGATGTAAAAAAGGAAAAAGACAATAAGGAGTTTTTTAATAATTCTAATAAAAAGCCGGTAGAAAAAATTATTTTGGGTTTTGAAAGGATTATCGGGCATGACGGAAGTCTAAAGCCACAGATAGAGCAAGCCAAGGCTGCAGTCCTTTACCCTCCTCACGGTTTGCACACCCTCATATTGGGTGAGACAGGGGTGGGTAAGACCAGTTTAGCTGAAGCTATGTACCAGTATGCGGTACAGGTTGGCAAACTTCCTAAGAATGCCCCTTTTGTTGTTTTTAATTGCGCCGATTATGCTGAGAATCCACAATTATTACTTTCTCAGCTGTTTGGACATGTCAAGGGTGCTTATACCGGGGCGGATTCGCCAAAAGAAGGGCTTGTAGAGAAAGCAAATGGCGGCATTTTATTTTTGGATGAGGTTCATAGACTTCCACCTGAAGGTCAAGAGATTTTGTATTATCTAATAGACAAGGGAAAGTTCAGAAGGCTTGGGGAGACGGAAAGCACAAGAAAGGCAGAAGTAATGATAATTGCGGCTACCACCGAAGATGTGGAATCGAATTTACTTTTGACTTTCAGGCGAAGGATACCCATGGTAATAGAACTTCCTCCTTTAAATGCAAGGCCTATTACGGAAAGATATGAAATTATAAAAGATTTCTTTAAAAAAGAGGCTGATAAAATTGGTATAAAAATAAAAGTAAAGAAGGAAGCTTTACGAGCACTTTTAATGTACGAATGCCCGGGGAATATAGGACAGTTAAGAAGCGATATTCAGGTTTCCTGTGCAAGGGGATTTTTGACCTATATGGGCAATCAGATAGATTTTATTGAAATAGACCTTATTGACCTTCCGGTTCATGCAAGGAGAGGATTACTAAAGGTTACAAATCGTGCCCCTGAAATCGAAAACATTGTTTCAAAAGATTTATTAATATTTCCCGGAGAATCGGAAAATGCGGTAGGAAATAAGGATGATTTATACGTTTTTCCCGAAGAAATATACGAATATATTGAAGAAAAGTACCGAGAGTTAAAAAAAGAAGGATTGAGTCAGGATGTAATAAATAGGGTGATAGGAGGAGAATTGGAGGTAAAGTTTCAAGAAATCCTAAGGCAATTCGAGACAAGGCAAAAAACTTTTGAAAAACAGGAATTAGCAGAAATAGTGGGAGATGAAGTGGCAAGGCTTTCTGAAAAAATGATAAAAATTGCGGAAAGAAAGCTGGGGAAGGTAGATAATTATTTATTTTACTGCCTTTCAATACACCTTGCTGCCACTTTAGAGAGGATAAAGAAAGGGAAGCCTATTATTAACCCGCAGTTGGATAAAATCAAAAAGGAATATAGGCTGGAATACAAAATAGCTAAGGAAATGGCCCATATTGTTAGAAATGAAATTGATATTGAACTTCCAGAAGATGAAATAGGTTTCATAGCTATGTATCTCAGGACAATTACTCATCCCCATTACAATGTTAAAAATGGAAGAGTAGGGGTTGTTGTTTTGACACACGGGCATGTAGCTAAGGGAATGGCAGAGGTGGCAAATAAACTTTTAGGGGTCGAACATGCGGTTGGAATTGAAATGTCTTTGGATGAAAAACCGGAAGCAGTATTGGAAAGGGCTTTGGAAGTGGTAAAAAAAATTGATGAGGGGAAAGGCGTTATACTTTTGGTAGATATGGGTTCTCTTGTTACCTTTGGCGAAATAATAACTAAAAGAACTGGAATTCCTACCAGGACCATTGGGCGAGTAGATACCATAATGGTATTGGAGGCCGTTAGAAAAGCCATAATACCTGATACCACCCTTGAAGAAATTGCAGATAGCCTTGATAAGAGTGATATAAGTTTTGGAAGGATTTTCCTTAAGAATCCACTAGAAAACAAAATAAAAACAATTGTTACCCTTTGCCTTACAGGAGAAGGAGCAGCTCTTAGGATGAAAAAATTAATAGAGAAAAAGATGGAAAGTTATGGTGAAATTTATGAAATAATTCCCTTAGGTTTAACCCAAGAAGAAGATGCAAAAGACAGGATAATAAAACTGAAAAAGACAAAAAATATTGCAGCAATTGTGGGCACAATTGATCCAAAGGTCCCTGGAGTTCCTTTTATTTCAATAGAAGAAATTTTAGATGGAGGGGCCTTCAAAAAAATCGGGGATTACCTCGGCATAAAAGGTGTAGAGGAGGCAGAGGGAAGTGATGAAAAAGTTTACCAGGATTTTTTGGAGGAAGATTTGATATTGATAAACCCCGATTTTAGAACAAAAGAGGATGTCATAGAAGGGCTTTACGAACTCCTTTTTGAAAAAAAATATGTAAAAGAAAGGTTTTTATTTGATTTGTATAAAAGAGAGGTTATGGGCAAAACTTTGCTCGCAAGCAAGGCTGCAATACCACATGGATTGCCCGAAAATGTAATCTTACCTAAGATAGCCATTGCGGTATTAAAAGAACCCATAGAATGGGAAAATGGTAATTATGCAGATTTTGTGTTCATGCTTGCTTTAAAAGAAGGAAATAAGGAACAATTTTTAAAGCTGTATAATGTTATAAAGGATAGGGAGCTACTTCTAAAGTTAAAATCTTACAATGATTCCCAAAGCATTAAAAATGTATTATTGGAACTTCTTATATTATAAAATGCTACAAAATATGTCACTGATGGCATATGACTTGCTAAAAAATTTAAATTAAAAAGCTCAGACTTCAAGCAGGAGGCTTTATAAATGGTAAGAAAAATCGCTTTTGAAAAAGAGCTTATAGTTATTGGAATGGATGTAAAAGACAAAACAGAAGCTATAGAGAAATTAGCTGAACGTTTAGAAAGTTTAGGCTATGTAAACGGCGAATATAAAAACGCGGTTTTGGAAAGAGAAAAGGAATTCCCTACAGGTCTTCCAACAAAGGGAGTGGGTGTAGCTATTCCTCATACCGATATAAAATATGTTATAAAATCAGCTATAGCTGTAGGGATTTTAAAAAAGCCTGTATTTTTTAATGTGATGGGAAACCCTGAAGAGGAGGTTGAGGTAAAGGTCATTTTTATGCTTGCTTTAAAAGAACCTCAATTACAGATAAATATATTGAGGGATTTGGTTGATATCTTTCAAAATGAAACCCTTTTAGAAAAAATAGCAGAAAGTAAAAACGAGTTAGAGATTCTTGAAATATTGGGAAATTGTTTTGAAAAAAAAGAAAGTGCATAAAATCCAAAAAAATATTTTGGGGAGGGGGTGAAAAAATTGGCTACAAAAAGGGTTGTAGTTGCATGCGGTACAGGGATTGCGACTTCTACTGTAGTTGCAGACAAAATATTAGAAGCTTGCAAAAAGGAAGGGCTAAAAGTGGATATAGTCCAATGCAAAGTCACCGAATTAAAAAGTTATGCTGATGGAGTTGACCTAATTGTAAGCACAACAATTGTAAAGGACAAATTTAATGTTCCCGTAATCAATGGCCTTTCCCTAATTACAGGGATTGGCGAAGAAGCTGTTTTAAAGCAGATTGTTGATGCTTTAAAAAAATAAGGGGGTTAATGTATGAATATTATTAAATTTATTCTTGACCTCGGCGCGGTGGTAATGCTGCCCATTATTATCTTTATCCTTGCAGTTATCTTAGGAGAAAAACCAGGAAAAGCTTTTCGTGCCGGTATAACAATAGGTATTGGTTTTATAGGTATAAACTTAGTTATTGGGCTTTTGGTTAACAATTTAGGTCCTGCAGCTAAGGCGATGGTTGAAAACATGGGAATAAAATTGAATGTAATAGATGTGGGTTGGCCTGCAGCTGCAGCTATAGCTTTTGCCTCTCAGGTAGGAGCCTTTGTTATACCCATAGGGCTTGCTGTTAACATCATAATGCTTGCTTTTGGCCTTACAAAAACAGTTAACGTAGACCTCTGGAATTTCTGGCATTTTGCATTTACCGGTGCTTTGGTCACTGCAGCAACAAAAAGCTTGACATTGGGAATGATCGCTGCTGCAATAAATGCTGCTATAGTATTGAAACTTGGAGACTGGACTGCACCCATGGTGCAGGAGTTTTATGGAATTCCGGGTATTTCGCTGCCTCACGGGTTTTCTGCAGCTTATGTACCTATCGCTATTCCTCTTAACAAGTTAATGGATAAAATTCCAGGAATAAATAAAATTGAAGCTAACCCCGATGAAATTAGCAAGAAATTTGGTATTTTTGGCGAACCTGTTATTATGGGCCTTATATTAGGGATTATTTTGGGGTTGTTAGCAAAATATGACAGGTGTTATGTTCTTAATGCCAAGAATGGTAAAGATATTAATGGAAGGACTAATACCTGTTTCGGAAGCAGCCAAAAACTTTATGCAGAAGCGCTTTGCAGGAAAAGAGTTCTATATTGGGCTTGATTCAGCGGTTTCCATTGGCCACCCGGCAGCTATCGCTACTGCGCTAATACTTGTTCCTATAACCATATTGCTTGCAGTTGTGATTCCTGAAAACAGGGTTTTGCCCTTTGGCGACCTTGCGACAATACCTTTCATGGTTGCTATGGTTGCACCCATTTGTAGAGGCAATGTCTTCAGGTCAGTTATTATTGGTGCTATTGTAATCGCTGTAGGTTTATTAATTGCTACAAATGTATCACCGCTTCATACACAGGCTGCAATCGATGCTGCATTCAAATTCCCAGAAGGTGCTACAATGATTTCAAGTATTTGCGATGGCGCAAACCCGCTTACATGGGTATTACTTCAAATAATGAAGATATTTGGATAAAAATAAAAATAGAATCAAAGGGGCAACGCAATGTTGCTCCTTTTTTTTGGAGAAATTGCATAATGAAGAAAAATATAGTATATTAGTGTAAGTAAATTGAAGAGATTTATTTAAATACATTAATAATGGTGTTAGGAGTTGATTAAAATGTTAAGCCATGGAAAAATAGAAGAACTAACAAAAATTGCAAAAAGGGTTAGAAGGGATATAATTGAAATGACTGCCGAGGCTGGTTCTGGCCACCCCGGAGGGTCGCTTTCGTCTACGGATATTTTAGTAGCCCTCTACTTTCACGTGATGAAGGTTGACCCTCAGAATCCTAATTGGGAGGATAGGGATAGATTTGTTTTATCAAAGGGGCATGCTGCACCAGCAATATATGCGGTTCTTGCCGAAAAAGGATTTTTCCCAGTAGAAGAACTGAAAACCTTGAGAAAGATTGGTACAAAGCTTCAGGGACACCCGGACATGAAAAAGACCCCCGGTATTGATATGACAACCGGCTCATTGGGGCAGGGAATTTCTGCTGCTGTAGGGATGGCCCTTGCAGGGAAATTGGATAAAAAAGATTACAGAGTCTATGCCGTTCTCGGTGATGGAGAGCTACAAGAGGGGCAGGTTTGGGAAGCGGCAATGGCAGCAGCTCATTATAAATTGGACAACCTGACAATTTTTGTAGACCATAACCATCTTCAAATTGACGGGCCCATTGATTTAGTTATGTCTCCTGAAGACGTAGGGGAGAAATTTAAAGCTTTTAATTGGAATGTAATTAATATAAACGGTCATGATTTTAATGAAATAGTTGATGCAATAGAAAAAGCGAAAAATATGAAAGGAAGACCTACTGCAGTTATTGCTGAAACGATTAAAGGTAAGGGTATACCCTTTATGGAAAATCAGGTAGATTGGCACGGTAAAGCTCCATCAAAAGAACAGGCTCGTGAAGCTTTAAATTTTCTTATGTAAAAATATAAAAACAAGTTGGAGGTATAAAAAATGCCCAAAATTGCTACAAGGGAAGCCTACGGAGAAGCTTTAGCTGAATTAGGTGAAAAAATAAAAGATTTAGTTGTATTAGATGCGGATTTATCAAAATCTACAAAAACCTCAGTTTTTGCAAAAAAGTTTCCGGAAAGATTTTTTAATATGGGTATAGCTGAACAAAACCTTATGGGAGTAGCAGCGGGATTGGCTACCTGCGGGAAAATTCCCTTTGCAAGCACTTTTGCGGTTTTTGCTACAGGTAGAGCTTTTGAACAGATAAGAAATTCTATATGCTATCCGAACCTAAATGTGAAAATAGCTGCTTCCCACGCAGGGATTACTGTTGGTGAAGATGGTGCTACTCACCAATCCATAGAAGACATTGCTCTTATGAGGGCTTTACCCAACATGGTAGTAATAAATCCTGCAGATGCAGTGGAAACTAAAAAAGCGGTATTTGCTGCAGCTATGCACAAAGGGCCTGTTTACATAAGATTGGGGAGGCATCCTGTTGATGTAATTTTTGATGAAAGTTATGAGTTTCAATTAGGTAAAGGAGTTATATTAAAGGAAGGAGAAGATGTAGCAATAATTGCAACAGGCATTATGGTTGGAGAGGCCCTTAAGGCTTATGAAGAATTAAAAAAGGAAAACATAAATGCAATGGTAGTAAATATTCATACCATAAAGCCCATAGATAGGGATGTTATATTAAAAGCTGCAAATTGCAAAGCCGTAATAACGGTTGAGGAACACACAATTTATGGTGGTTTAGGAAGTGCTGTAGCGGAGGTGCTGTCCGAAGAAAAACCCGTATTGTTAAAAAGAATAGGGATTGAAGACACCTTTGGAGAATCGGGAAAACCCGAAGAGCTGCTTAAAATGTATGGATTGACGGTAGACAGGATTGTCAGTGAAGCCAAAAAATTATTGAAATTAAAGGCAATTTGAGTAAAAGTTTTAAAAAAGAGGTGAAAAAAATGAGGTTTTTTCTTGATACTGCCAATATTAATGAGATAAAAGAAGCCGCTTCCTTGGGAGTTATATGCGGAGTTACCACGAATCCCACTCTTATTGCAAGAGAAGGTAGGGAATTTAAAGAAACAATTTTAGAAATAACCAAAATCGTTGATGGACCAATAAGTGCGGAAGTCATTAGCCTTGATGCCGAAGGAATGGTTAAAGAGGCTTTAGAGATTGCTTCTTGGCATCCCAATATTGTGATTAAGATTCCTATGACATGGGAAGGTCTAAAAGCTGTAAAGGAATTAAGCAGTAAAAACATTAAAACTAATGTAACCCTTATCTTTTCGCCTAATCAGGCCCTTCTTGCTGCAAGGGCGGGTGCAACGTATGTAAGCCCCTTTGTAGGAAGGTTTACGGATATTTCACAAGATGGAATAGCTTTGATTACCGATATAGCGGATATTTTCAGCCTTCACGATATAAAAACTGAAATAATTGCTGCAAGTATAAGGACCCCGATGGATGTAATAAATGCTGCAAAGGCAGGGGCAGATATAGCTACCCTTCCTTATAAGGTGTTGGAACAGATGATAAAACACCCAATGACAGATTTAGGCATTAAAAAGTTTTTGGAGGATTGGGAAAAAGTACCGAAGAAATAAAAAAATAGCAGGGCAATAAGCCCTGCTTTTTTTTTTACTTATTCTTCTTTTTATTTTCTGGACCTCTTTCTGGGTCGACAAAGTTTTGTGCTCCTCTTACTCTGTTTAAATCTTCTTTTTTAACAGCAAATTCTTCACCGATTTCTTCTCTTACTTTTTCTTTCTGAGCTTCTTTTTTGTTTTTGTTTTTCTCCATCTTTTATGCCTCCTAAAAAATTTTTTTTCTTTTTTTAATATGTATCTTTTTTTACTTTTTATAACGTTTTAATTTAAAATTTTGATTTTAAACTGACCGCTCTTTTTAAGTTGTTGTTATATTAAAATAAAATTTCTATAATAGAAATCAGAAGGAATAATCAAAAAAGGGGGAATTTTTATGAAAATTATTGTTTTAGGGGCTGGGCTTGTAGGAAGTCTAATAGCAAGGGATTTATCTTTGGATTTTGAAGTTACAGTAGCAGATAAGAGTGAAGAGGCATTAAAGAGGATTGCAGAACTGTCTAAAGTTAAAACTATTAAAATAGATTTTTCAAAAGAAAATGCTATTAAAGAAGCTGTAAAAGATTTTGATTTAGTAGTAGGTGCGGTTCCGGGTTTTTTAGGGTTTAATATGTTAAAGCAGGTGATAGAGGCAAAAAAGAATATTGTTGATATATCTTTTGCACCCGAAGATTGTATGGTACTGGATAAACTTGCAAAGGAGAATAATGTTACGGCAATAATTGACTGCGGTGTTGCCCCAGGAATGAGTAATATTTTGGTAAGTCATGCATCAAAACTATTGGATGAAGCACAATCCTGTGAAGTGTTAGTTGGCGGATTACCTCAATCGAGGTACTGGCCTTATGAGTATAAATTGGTGTTTTCTCCGTTAGATACAATAGATGAATATATGAGGCCTGCAAGAATGAAGGTTAACGGAGAAATTGTGGAAAAACCGGCACTTTCGGAAGTTGAACTCGTAGATTTCCCGCCTATAGGCACTTTAGAGGCGTTTAATACTGACGGCCTTCGCTCCCTCTTATATACATTAAACATTCCTAATATGAAAGAAAAAACTTTAAGGTACCCCGGTCATGCAGAAAAAATGAAGATTTTAAGGGAAACGGGGTTTTTCAACAGCGAACCGGTTGAAATAAATGGGGTAAAAGTAAAGCCCATAGAACTAACTGCAAAACTCTTGTTCCCGATGTGGAAATTAAAAGAAGGCGAAAAGGATTTTACAGTCATGAGGGTTACCGTTGAAGGCAAAAAAAATGGAGAAAAGGTTTCTTATGTTTATGATTTGATTGACCATTTTGATGATATGATGAAGGTTACTTCAATGGCCAGGACAACGGGATATACCTGTTCGGTGGTTGTAAGGATTCTTGCTAAAGGTTTGTACGATAAAAAAGGTGTCTGTCCGCCTGAATTTTTGGGTATGGAAGATGAAATTTTTGAAGAAATACTGAAAGGTTTAAGAGAAAAAGGTGTTATTTATGAAGAAAGGATAGTAAAATCTTAATTAAGATAAATAGATATAATACTTAATTATAATGCAAAATTAGAATGATTCGTTTTGCCCTATAGCAAAATAGGGCTTTTTTGTTAAAAAAATATTATTTTTATAAAAGTTTGACTGTATAAAAATGACTTTTTATAATAAAATTAACAAAAGAAGGTTTTAAGATTATTTTGGAGAACAATTAATGTATAAGGGAATTTTTATAATTTTGAGGAGGTTTTTTATGGTCAAATACGAGGTCATGGTCAAAAGGATTGGGGAATTGGTTGCAGAGTATTTGAAACAAAAGGTATTAATAATTTTTAATGAGGACTGTCCGATGGAATTAAAAGAAATTTCGATAACCCATACAAAGGCAGAATTGCAAAAGGATGTGGCTGTGGGTGATACTGTATATTTTAAAGATGTACCGTATAAAGTGACTGCTGTAGGGGAACAAGCAAATGGCAATATTAGGAAAATTGGACACTGTGTGTTTAAATTTGATGGAAGTAGTACCCCTGAACTCCCTGGTTATATTCACCTTGAGGATAAATTACTGCCCGATGTATTTCTCGGAGATAAAATACGAATAGAAGGTGAATAATAGAAGGAAGGAGAGCGTAATGTTAAATTTAAAACAAAAGTTATTGAAACTGGAGGAAGAAGGTAAAAAAATAAGAATAGGTCTTGTAGGAGCAGGTCAAATGGGGAGGGGACTTGTTTCCCAAGTTTGTACTCTTAAAGGAATGAGCATTTCTTGTGTTTGCGATTTGGATGTTAATGAAGCAAAGCTTGCTTATAAAATGGCTGGAATAAAGGAAGAAGATATTAAAATTGCAAGTAGTTCAGTTGAATTGGATGAAATAATAGGTCGTGGTTATTTTGCCGTTACCGATGATTATAATGTTATTACCGGTTCAAATTCGATTGATATTGTAGTAGATGCTACGGGAGTAACAGAGGCAGGAGCGAACATAGCTCTTAGCTCAATAATCAATGGCAAGCATGTTGTTATGCTCAATGTAGAAACCGATGTTACCATAGGACCGATATTAAAAAAAATGGCGGATACAGCAGGGGTTGTCTACACAGTTTCTGCGGGAGATGAACCTGGTGCTATTAAAGAACTTTATGATTTTGCAGATAGCATGGGTTTTGAAATAATTGCTGCAGGTAAAGGAAAGAATAATCCATTAAATTGTGAAGCTACTCCGGAAGACAAAGATATTATAAAAAAGGCGACAAAATATAACATGAACCCCAAAATGCTTACATCTTTCGTTGATGGTACCAAAACTATGGTGGAGTTGACTGCGGTATCAAATGCTACGGGACTTTTACCGACGAAAAGGGGATTGATAGGACCTGAAGGTAGGGTGGAAGACCTACCTAAAATATTTTCACTAAAGGAGCAGGGTGGGATACTTGAAAAAACCGGAGTAGTGGAGTTTGTAAAAGGGGTTGCTCCTGGTGTTTTTGTTGTAGTAACAACTAAATCGGATACCATTAAGGAAGAATTGGCATATCTTTCAATGGGAGAAGGACCAAATTACGTTTTTTATAGACCTTACCACCTTACAAGTTTAGAAACCCCCATTTCCATTGCAAGAGCATATTTTTATAAAGAACCTACAATTGTTCCTATAGGGAAGCCGGTATCGGAAACGATTACTGTTGCTAAAAGGGACCTTAAAAAAGGCGAACGATTGGATGGAATTGGTGGATATACCATTTATGGATTAATTGATACCTATGAAAACGCAAAAAAGGAAAATGCCTTGCCCATTGGGCTTGTTAATAAAAATACGGTGTTAATAAAAGATGTGAAGAAAGGCGACATAATAACTTACGATGCTGTTAAGTTGGACGAAAATTCTACAGTAGTTCAGCTGAGGAGATTGCAAGAGAAAATATTTGGATAAAGAAATAAAAAAATGCCCCGTACTAGACGGGGTATTTTTTTGTGCGCCTGGCATGGACTACATGCATAAAATGTGGCATATTATGTGCAAAAATGCCTTATTTATTGGGTAAAAAAAATTAAATTATTATATGGCACGATTATTGCTATAAAGATGTGTAAGGTTTGGTTTGCAGAAAAATTAGCATGGGGTGATTAAAATTGGAACTTACAAAAGAAAAACGTCTTTGGATGTATAGGAAAATGTATGAAATAAGGCTATTTGAACAGGAAGTTGATAGGCTTTTTAAAGCCAATATGATTTGGGGGACATGCCACCTTTCAATCGGTGAAGAGGCAACTGCCGTGGGAGCTATTGCAGCTATAAAAGAGGATGATATGATTACAAGTACTCATAGGGGACACGGACACTGCATTGCTAAAGGTGGAAAACTTCCTTTAATGTTTGCAGAATTATTAGGAAGGGAGACGGGTTACTGCAAGGGGAGAGGCGGCTCAATGCATATTGCCGATATCGAATCAGGCAATTTGGGTGCGAACGGTATAGTAGGTGGTGGTATTCCCATTGCTACTGGAGCTGCCCTTGCGTCAAAGTTGAAAAGGGACAACAAGGTAACCCTTTGCTTTTTCGGAGATGGCGCCAATAATCAGGGGGTTTTTCATGAATCACTAAACATTGCATCTTTGTGGAAGCTTCCTGTGGTATATATTTGTGAAAACAACGTTTACGGCATGTCTTTGCATGTTTCTAAATCTACAGCAGTAGCTAATATTGCTGAAAGGGCTGCTGCGTACAGCATGCCTGGCATTGTAGTAGACGGCAATGATGTTGAAGAAGTTTATAATGCTGTAAAGGAAGCGGTGGAAAGGGCAAGAAGAGGAGAAGGGCCCTCTTTAATAGAAGCAAAAACCTATAGATGGTTGGGACATTCAAAAAGCGACGCCAATTTATATAGGACCAAAGAAGAGATTGAATCTTGGAAGCTTAAATGCCCGATTAAAAGGTATAAGGAAAAACTGATAATGGAGAATATAGCTACCATTGAAGAAATTGAAAGCATCGAAAAAGAAGTAGTAAAAGATATAGAAGAAGCATTGAAGTTTGCTGTGGAAAGTCCTGAACCTTCCATAGATGATATAGAATCAGATGTATATGCATAAAACCTTGCACAAAAGAGGTGTGGAAAATGGCAGAAAAGCTATATATAGAAGCCCTTAGAGAAGGCTTAAGGGAAGAAATGCTAAGAGATGAAAGAGTTTTTTTAATAGGAGAAGATATTGGAATTTATGGAGGCGCTTTTGGAGTAACAAAGGGCCTAGTTCAGGAATTTGGCGAGGAAAGAGTAATAGATACGCCTATATCCGAACAGGCAATTACGGGTATAGGTGTAGGAGCTGCACTTTGCGGATTAAGACCGGTTGTAGAGATTATGTTTTCGGACTTTACTACCCTTGCAATGGAGCAGCTGGTAAATCAAGGGGCAAAAATCAGGTACATGTTTGGTGGGAAAGCTAAGGTACCGATGGTGCTCAGGACTCCCATGGGGTCGGGTACTGGCGCAGCAGCTCAACATTCACAGAGCTTCCCAGCAGTTTTTGCTCATTTTCCGGGATTAAAAGTGGTTATGCCTTCAACTCCCTATGACGTGAAAGGTCTTATAAAAGCTGCAATACGGGATGACAACCCGGTGGTATTTTTCGAACATAAACTTTTATACAGGGTTAAGGGTGAAGTTCCGGAAGGAGATTATGTGCTTCCTTTAGGGAAAGCTGATGTCAAGAGGAAGGGCAAAGATATAACGATTGTTGCCGGTTCGATAATGGTGATAAGAGCAATGGAAGCCGCAAAAGAACTTGAAAAGGAAGGCATAGATGTTGAAATTATAGATCCAATGACTTTAAAGCCTTTAGATATGGAAACTATAATTAAATCTATAAAAAGAACAGGGCGTGTTTTGATTGTTGAAGATGACCCAAAAAGCTTTGGGTGGGGTGCAGAAGTTGCAGCAGGTATTATTGAAAGCGAAGCATTTGATTATTTAGATGCCCCTGTTAAGAGACTTGCAGGGAAAGATATTCCTATTCCTTATAATCCAAATCTTGAAAGACACGCGGTACCTCAAGTAGAAGATATTGTAAAGGCTGTAAAAGAAATTTTAAGGTAGGAGGAAAAAACATGGCCTTTGAAGTAAAAATGCCCAAGCTTGGCACAACAATGACGGAAGGTACTATCATACGTTGGCTAAAAAAAGAAGGAGATAAGGTTGAAAAGGGTGAACCCCTCCTTGAGATACAAACTGACAAAGTGAATTTGGAAGAAGAATGTCCGGAAAGCGGTATTTTAAGAAAAATATTTTTTTCCGAGGGGCAGGTTGTTCCTGTAGGAGAGATTATTGCGGTAATTACAAAAGAAGGTGAGGAATATAATGCGGAGGCTGCAGACGAGGAGATAAATAAAATAAAAGCATCTCCGGCAGCAAAAAGGGTAGCAAGGGAAAACAATGTAGATCTTAAAGAAATAACACCTACTGGTCCTGAAGGTAGAATTGTAGAAAAGGATGTATTAAATTACATAGAAAAAATCAAGGCTACACCCGTTGCTAAGAAAATTGCCGCGGAAAAGGGCATAGAACTTTCTAAAATTGTAAAGCAAGGGGGAGTAAGGATTACAAAAGAGGATGTTTTGGAAAAATTAAAAGAAAGTCAAACTTTTGAGGAAAGGGTAAAAAAGATACCCTTATCTGGCCCGAGGAAGATAATAGCAGAGAAGATGAAAACCAGTAAACAAGAGGCTCCTCATTTTTATTTAACTTTATCTGTTGATATGACAAATGTCATGAAATTGAGGGAGAGTCTTTCAGAAAAAATAGAAAAAATAAACGGGGTAAAACTTTCTTTGAATGATATTCTTATAAAGGCAGCTGCAAGGGCATTAAGAGAATTTCCAATTGTTAACAGCAGTTTAGAAGAGGGATATATAGTTTATAAGGAAGATGTTAATATTGGACTTGCAGTAGCTTTAGACGAGGGGCTTGTTGTACCGGTCATTAGAAATGCCGATAAGAAAGGTTTAAGCGAAATTTCAAAGGAAAGTTTCGAACTTATAAACAAGGCAAGGTCAGGCAAACTTTTGCCGGATGATTATCAGGGCGGAACCTTTACAATTTCAAACCTTGGGATGTTTGGTATAGAAGAATTTAAGGCTGTAATAAATCTACCGGAGAGCGCAATCCTTGCTGTAGGGAAAATAATTAAAACACCCATAGTTGACGAAAATGATGAAATAAAAATAAAGCCTATAATGAAATTGACCCTTTCCTGCGACCACAGAATTATTGACGGTGTCGTTGGAGCTAAATTTTTAAGCAGGGTAAAAGAAATTTTAGAAAATCCATTAGAGATGCTTTTATAATTAGGGAGGAGATTTTGCTATGCATTATGATGTGGCTATAATCGGCGGCGGTCCTGGCGGATACGTCGCCGCCATTTATTTAGGGAAAAAAAATAAAAAGGTGGCATTAATTGAAAAAGGAGAATTAGGAGGGACCTGCTTAAATCGTGGTTGCATCCCTACAAAGGTTTTTAGCCACAGCGCAGAGGTTTATTCTGCTCTTAAGAAGTCAAAAATTTTTGGCATTGAAGTAGAAAAGGCTTCTTTTAATTGGGATGGGTTGATGAAATACAAGGAAAAGGTTGTGAGAACCCTTCAAAAAGGAGTGGAAAACCTTTTAAAAGCAAACAGGGTTAATGTGTATAAAGGAGAGGCAATTCTCGAAGATGAAAAAACGGTAGAGATTTATTTCCAAGATTCTGTACAAATAATAACAGCTGACAATATTATTATTGCTTCTGGGTCAAAACCTATAAAACCTTCGATTCCCGGCATTGATCTACCAGAAGTTATGACCAGTGAAGAGGTTTTGAATTTGAAAGAGCTTCCTTCTTCTATTGGTATAATGGGTGGGGGCGTTATAGGGGTAGAAATGGCAGGTATTTTAAAAGCCTTTGGTGTGGATACGACCATAATAGAAATGCAGGATAGATTAATCCCAAATTTCGACAGGGAGATATCGGAAGAAATAAAGAATCACTTAAAAAAAGCTGGGATAAAGGTAGTTTTAAATTCAAGGGTTGCTGAAATTGCAAGGGATGAAGGGAAATTGAAATTAACCGTAATGGAGGAAAATGAAATCAAAGAGTATAAGGTAGAAAAGCTACTTATCTCTGTAGGGAGAAAACCTGATTTTAGCCCTATTGGCCGGATTAACATTAAAAAAAGTGATAGAGGAATAATTGTTAATGAAAAACTGCAAACGAGTATTGATAATATATACGCAATAGGAGATGTGGTAGGAAGATATCAGCTTGCCCATGTAGCCTCTCACGAGGGGATAGTTGCGGCTAAAAACATTTTAGGAGAAGAGGAAAAAATGGATTACAAAGCCATTCCTTATTGCGTTTATTCAAAACCTGAAATTGCAAGCGTAGGAATGACCGAAGATGAAGCAAGAAAAATATACGGGGATGTAAAAATAGGAAAGTTTCCTTTCGTAGCTAATGGAAGAGCATTGACTTTGGGAGAAAGTGTTGGATTTATCAAAATAATATCTGAGCCCAAATATAATGAAATATTAGGGATTCATATGATAGGACCCAATGTAACAGAGCTAATTTCAGAAGGAGTGCTTGCAATGAAATTGGAGTGTACTGCAGAAGAATTGGCAAATGTTGTTCATCCTCATCCCACATTAAGCGAGGTAACAATGGAAAGTGCTTTTGACCTATTGGGTGTTCCTATTCACAAAATCGGTTAGAAAATTATTGA
Organism: Thermovenabulum sp.; assembly: GCF_049701175.1. Classification (GTDB taxonomy): domain Bacteria; phylum Bacillota; class Thermosediminibacteria; order Thermosediminibacterales; family Thermosediminibacteraceae; genus Thermovenabulum. Next base: position 30,782 of record NZ_JBNATW010000017.1, on the reverse strand, counting down.
AACATTAATGAATTAAGGTTATAGTATAGTTATATAAAAAAGTCGGGAGGTCCTTGTATGGATATAAAGACCTCTAAGATGGAAGCCGAACTTTTCTGCCTTCATTGCAACAAAAACACGCCTCATACAGTATACTATGTGGGTAATGTTTTAAAGAGGATAAAATGTGAAAACTGCGGCAATGAAATCGAAATACGCAAAGAAAAGCTAATAGAAAATTATGCCTTGGATTTTATTGAAAGGATTTTAACAAAGCCCTACAGAATGACCAAGGAATTGGAAGGGGATATTAAAAAATTTATCCTTTCGCTGCCTATAAGAATTGTTACTAAGCCGTATAGGATTGTAAGAGAGGTTGAAGATATTTTTAAAAAAGAAGATTAAGTATGGGGGGAGAATATGTATAAAGGTATAGCAGCTTCACCGGGTATAGCTATAGGAAAGGCTTATATTTACAAAAATATTGAAATAAAGGTGGAACCTAGAAAAATTAACGATGATGAAATCGAATTGGAGTTAGAAAAATTAAATCATTCTATTAAAATTTCTAAGGAACAGCTGGAAAAGATAAAAGAAAATACAATGGAAAAACTCGGAGAAGATAAAGCAAAAATTTTTGAAGCTCATTTGATGGTTTTAGAAGACCCTGTGCTTTTTTCAGAGATAGAAGAAAAAATAAAAACGGAAAAAACTTGTGCAGAGTATGCGGTTAAAACAGTAATTGATGGATATATTGATATTTTTTCTGCTATGGAAGATGACTACATGAGAGAAAGAGCAGCTGATATAAAGGATGTAGGCGAAAGGATAATAAGAAACATATTGGGCATACCAATTAAAAATTTGTCCGAGCTTGATGAAACGGTAATAATTATAGCAAAAGACTTAACCCCTTCCGATACCGCTCAGTTAGATAAAAACAAGGTTTTGGCTTTTGCTACCGATATGGGTGGAAGAACTTCTCATACTGCTATTATGGCACGTTCCTTAGAAATTCCTGCTGTGGTAGGTTTAAAAGAAATAAGCGATAATGTTAAAGATGGAGATATTGTAATAATAGATGGGCTGAACGGATTTTTATTGGTCAACCCTGATGAAGAAACCTTAAGGAGCTTTGAAGAAAAGAGAATTGAGTATTTAAAAATGAAAGAAGAAATGAAAAACCTACTTTTATTGAGTGCCGAAACCAAAGACAAAAAAAGAAAAGTAGAATTATCAGCTAATATAGGCACTCCCAAGGACGTTAAAGGGGCATTGGAAAACGGGGCTGAAGGCATAGGACTTTATCGCACGGAGTTTTTATACATGGATAGGGAAGAGATGCCGTCAGAAGAAGAACAGTTCAATGCTTATAAAGAAGTAGCAGAGGCTATGAAGGGCAAGCCGGTAATAATAAGGACCCTCGATATTGGTGGTGATAAAAAACTGCCTTATCTTAACATGCCTGAGGAATTAAATCCCTTTCTTGGTTTTAGGGCTATAAGGTTGTGTTTGGATAGAAAAGATTTATTTAAGACCCAATTAAGAGCAATTCTGCGCGCAAGTGCCTATGGTAAGATTAGGATAATGTATCCCATGATCTCAGGACTTGATGAAATAAGAAAGGCCAATGAAATTTTAAAAGAGGCAAAGGATGAATTGAGAAGAGAGGGAGTAGCTTTTGATGAAAATATAGAAGTAGGGATAATGGTTGAAATACCGTCTGCAGCTATATGTGCTGACCTTTTGGCAAAGGAAGTGGACTTTTTCAGCATAGGTACAAACGACCTTATTCAATATACATTGGCAGTGGATAGAATGAACGAGAAAATAGCGTATCTTTACGAACCTTTCCATCCCGCAGTAATACGCCTAATTAAAAATGTCATAGATGCTTCCCATAAGGAAGGAAAATGGACGGGCATGTGTGGAGAAATGGCAGGAGAACCGGTAGCAGTACCTCTGCTATTGGGCTTAGGCCTTGATGAATTTTCTATGAGTGCGACTTCAATACCCCTTGCTAAAAAAATTATAAGGTCCTTTGAATACGATGAAGCAAAAGAATTGGCTGAAAAAGCCCTTATTATGGATAATCCAGAAGAAATAAAAATAATGATTAAAGAAGCTTGTAAAATAAAGGGAATTAATTTATAATACTTTTAGCAAAAAAAAATTTTAATAAAAATTATAGACTTCAGGTGCTGAAAAGCTTAAAAGGGAATCAGGTGAAAATCCTGAGCGGTCCCGCCACTGTAACCGGTGATGAACTGCAAAATCCACTGGGGAGAATATCCCTGGGAAGGTGCAGGTAAGATGAGCCGGAAGCCAGGAGACCTGCCTGTAGTCTTTTGTACTGAACCTTCGGAGGAAAGGGGGAGTACATTATTGAAGATAGAAAACCCAACTTTTCATTTCCGAAAGGTTGGGTTATTGTTTTAGTGTGTTAATTTTATACCAATGTTTGAGATGGTTAAATAGTGTTTTCTATTAATAAGTTACTAAAAATTGAATCTAAGGATAGAAAAATAAGAGAAGGGTAGGAGGAAAAATCAAATGAATACAAAAGTATTTTTTAAAAATATATTTATTCTTTTTATAATTATTGCTTTAACCTTAACAATGGCTGGCTGCAAAGATACTGGGGATACTAATGCACAAAATCAAAAATCTAATGAAATTAAATTCCCGGTGACTATAAAAGACAGCATGGGCCGAGATGTCACTATTGAAAAAGAGCCTTTGAGGATTGTTTCCCTTTCTCCAAGTAATACAGAGATAATATTTGCCTTGGGTTTGGGCGACAGGCTTGTAGGTGTTACAGATTACTGCGATTATCCCGAAGAAGCAAAAACCAAAGAAAAAATTGGTGGTTTTTCAAATCCAAGTATTGAAAAAATAATATCATTAAACCCTGACCTTGTGCTTGCAACAACAATGCATGAAAAACCTGTAAAAAAATTAGAGGAAATGAAAATCCCCGTAATAGTATTGGAACCTAAAAATATCGATGAAATGTTAGACAGTTTAATACTTGTAGGGAAGGCAACTGGTAAAGAAGATAATGCAAAAGCCCTTGTGGAGTCCTTAAAAAACAGGATTAATTCAGTAAAAGAAAAAGTAGCTTCAATACCTGATGACAAAAAACCCAAGGTATTTTATGAATTATGGCCGTCGCCCATTACTACGGTTGGCCCAGGGACTTTTGTAAATGATTTGATAGTTCAGGCGGGAGGGAAAAATATAGCGGGAGATGCAGACAAACCTTATCCTGTGTATAGTCAGGAGATTATAGTGGAAAAGAATCCGGATATTATTATTTTCTCTCATCACGGCACAAGCGGACAGTCAAAAGAGGATATCCTAAAAAGACCCGGTTGGGAAAACATTAATGCTATAAAAAACAATAAGGTGTTTTATGTAGATGAAAATATCATTCAAAGACCTACCCCACGTTTAGTTGATGGGCTCGAAGAATTTGCCAAAATAATACATCCTGAAATCTTTAAATAAAAAATTATAAAAAAACAAAAGGTAGCATGAACATAAAATAGAATAATAGAAAATTAAAAGTATAAAAAAATTATGGAGGAAAAAATGTTGCGCAAAATATCAAGGAGATTTGCGTATGGGATACTTATATTTTTAATTCTCCTGGGGAGCATAATATCTATTAGCATAGGTGCTTTCTATATTCCACCAAAAAAGATATTGCTTATTATTTTCTCCTTTGTAACTGGAAAGGAATATGATTTTATTACCTTTGCTGAAAAAGCGATTATAATTAATTTTAGGCTCCCCAGGATAATACTTTCTTTTCTTGTTGGGGCAGAGCTTTCTTGTGCCGGTGTGATTTATCAGGGCATGTTTAGAAATCCTCTTACCGATCCTTATGTAATAGGTGCTTCGTCTGGTGCATCCTTAGGGGCTTCTATTGCTATATTATATTTTCAAGGGGTAAGTTTTTTAGGAATGAGTGCAACTCCTTTTTTTTCTTTTTTAGGGGCCCTTTTGGCTGTGTTTTTAGTATGGTCTATAGCGCAAATTAATGGTAAGGCCCTTTCTTATTCAATACTTTTATCAGGTATTGCTGTTAGCAGTTTCCTTTCGGCGATTGTTTCATTTTTGATGTATGCTTCTGGGGACAAATTAAAAAATATTTATTTTTGGCACTTGGGGAGTTTTTCCTATCAGGGATGGAAGGAAGTAATAATAAATATACCTTATGGGTTTAGTGGCTTTATTGTGGGCTTTTTTATTTTGAGGGAGTTAAATGTTCTTCAATTGGGAGAAGAAACGGCTTTTTTTACAGGAGTTGATGTGGAACTATTAAAAAAATTATGTTTAATAGGTGCTTCTCTCCTTACTGCTGCTGCTGTAGCTTTTTGTGGTATAATAGGTTTTGTAGGGCTTATCATTCCTCACATTTCTAGGCTAATAATTGGACCTGACCATAGAAAACTTTATGTTTTTTCTTCATTATTCGGTGGATTTTATCTTATGATGATGGATACAGCAGCAAGGACAATATTAGCTCCTTCTGAGATACCGGTTGGCATTATAACAGCACTTGTGGGGGGACCGTTTTTCCTTTATTTACTAATAAGACATAAAAAAGTTGATACCTTAGGGTGATGCTTTAGGAGGAAATGATATGATGGTTTTTATTACAGGTGGAGCAAGAAGCGGGAAAAGTACCTTTGCAGAGAAGATGGCAAAAAATTTGGGAGAAAAGATAATTTATATAGCTACAGCTGAAGCAAAGGATGCAGAAATGAAAAAAAGAATAGAAATTCATAAGAAAAGAAGGCCTGAAAACTGGTTGACCATTGAAGAGCCTTTGTATCTATCTAAGGTGTTTAAGAAAATATCAAGGGAAGTTTTATATAAAGAACACGACGGTGTGCTTGTAGATTGTATTGCTTTTTATACTTCCAACTGGGTTTTAAAAGATTTTTCCGAAGAGATAGATATTCAAAGTAAAATTAGGGAAAATTTTCTTAGAGAATTAGATGAAATGTTAAAAAGCGCAAAATTCTTAAATTCTAAAGTTATAATTGTATCAAATGAAGTAGGTTTAGGAATTGTGCCCGAATATCCATTGGCAAGGTTTTACAGGGATTTACTGGGGGAAGCCAACCAAAGAATAGCAGAGGCTTCTGATGAGGTCTATTTTATGGTATCTGGTATCCCCATAAAAATAAAATAGGGGTGGTTTTATTGCCTCTTTATACAGCCCTTGTTTTTTTGACTCGGTTTCCGCAATTTCTAAAAAAAGATATATCGGAAAGAGATTTACAATTCTCGGTTTCCTTTTTCCCTTTAATTGGCGCACTTATTGGGAGTGTTTTATACGTTATTTTTTTTATACTTAATAGATATATGGATATTTTTTTTCTTACTTCTATTCTTCTTACAGTTGAAACATTAATAACAGGCGGAATGCACATGGATGGGCTGGCAGATACCTGTGACGGAATTTTTAGCGGAAAGGAAAAAGAAAAAAAATTAGAGATAATGAAGGACAGCAGGTTAGGTGCTTTTGGAGTAATGGGTATTATTTTTGATGTTTTGTTAAAATTTTGCGGAATATTATCAATTTTAAAGGAAAATCCTGTCTTTTTAATTTTAGTCCCAGTCACAGGAAGATGGCTGATGAGTTTTGGTATAGTATTTTTCCCTTATGCTAGAGAAAAAGGACTGGGCAAGGCTTTTAACTGCGGTAAAGGGAAAGTAAGGTTTTTGATATCGACGGTTATCTCGATTATCCTCTTTATTATTGTATTAAAATTAAAAGCTTTATATTTTTCTATAATATTACTTTTTTTAGGGTATATTTTTGCTTTATACATAGTAAAAAACTTAAAGGGTATGACGGGAGACACTTTTGGGGCATTGAACGAATTTGGAGAGATAGCATGCTTAGTTTTAATAGAATTACTATTTTAAGATTTTTTTGAATGGGTGAGTAAAATGCCGAGGATATTTTTAGTTAGACATGGTGAAACCTTGTGGAACAAAGAATCGAGATATCAAGGACAGCTGGACATACCTCTGAGTGATGTTGGGAGAATACAGGCTTTAAAACTTGCAAAAAGATTTAGTCGGGAAAACATTTCTGCGATATTTTCAAGCGATCTTAGTAGGGCTTACGAGACAGCAAGAATTATAAACATTTTTCATAATAAAACGATTATAAAAACACCTAATTTGCGGGAACTTTGCTTTGGAAAATGGGAAGGTAAAACCTACGAGGAATTGGTAGGGGAAGTAGGAGATGAATATATAAATTGGTTGAAGAATCCTTTTTATTTAAAACCACCTGAAGGAGAAAGCCTTGCTGACCTTATTAGTAGAATTACTTCTGTATTTTATGATATTTTAAAAACGTATAATGAGGACGAAAATATAATTTTGGTGACCCACGGGGGACCAATAAAAGCATTTATTTCTGCTATTTTAGAAATTAATACAGCAGTATTTTTTAAATTAAAAATAGGGAATGCTTCTGTTACGGAAATATTTGCTGATGGTTTTGGAGAGTTGAAGGATATAGCTTATATTGTAAAAATAAATGATACGTGTCATTTAAAATAAGGAGTACGGCTTAACCGTACTCCTATAAATTATACTGCTTTAACTTCTTTTACTTCAGGTACTTCCTCTTTTAAAATCTGCTCAATGCCATTTTTTAATGTCATTGTAGAAAAAGGACATCCAAAACAACTGCCTGTGAGCCTAACTTTAACTATTCCTTCCTTTTCATCAACATCAACCAATTCTACATCTCCACCATCAGCCTGCAGTGATGGGCGAATTTTATTTAATACTTCTTGGATCTTTTCTTTCAATGAAATCCCTTCCCTTCATTTATTAAAGTTTTCCAATTTATTATATCAAAGATATTAAATGTAATAAAGAAAAATTATATCTTTATTTATCTTTAATTAGTATTGACTTATAATCATTTTATATGATATAGTAACGCAAAAACAGATGTATAAATATACAAAATAAGGAGGAAATACAATTGGATACTAAATATTTAAGAAAAGAAATATACGAGATTGAACCCTTTTTTGAAGAAAGACCTGATTATTTAATAAAACTTAATGCCAATGAATCCTTTTTTGATGTTCCTGAGGAGATAAAAGAAGAAATCTTCAAAAAGGTAAAATATAAAAACTTTAATTTATACAATGATCCTAGTTGTACCGAGCTTAGAAACTTGTTAGCAGAATACTGTAATATTGATAAAGAGCAGATTTTTGTCGGAAACGGAGCCGATGAGATAATTGCGGATGTAAATTTTGCTTTTGCCGGGCCTGGAAGTGAAGTAATTATTTTTGCGCCTACGTTTCCCAGCTATGAAGCCTTTGCTAAAATTTCTGGTGCTAATGTAATAAAAATTCCTTTGAAAAAAATAAAAATTGGGGATTTTTATAAGTTTGAGATAGATTTAGAGAGGGTTTTACCCAAGATAAAGGAAGATACTAAACAGGTAATGTTTATGTGCCTCCCAAACAATCCTACTGGTGATTATTTAGATGATAAGGCTGTTATGGAAATAATAAAAAATTTTAAGGGTATTATATGCATTGATGAAGCATATTTTGAATTTGGTAAAAGGACATATAAAGACTTAATTTCTAAGTATGAAAACCTTATAATTATTAGAACTATGTCAAAAATATTTTCCATTGCGGGATTAAGAGTAGGTTATGCATTAGGAAACAAGGATGTAATTAGGGAACTCTATAGGGTTAAGTTACCTTTCAATGTGAACCTGTTTTCTCAAATTGCTGCTGCTGAGATATTAAAGCGCAGGGAAAGTTTTTTGATTAAAGCAGAGGAAATTATTAAAGAAAGGGAAAGGTTGTTAAATGAGTTAAAAAAGATAGAAAATATTAAGCTCTATTCTACCTCAACCAATTTTATTTTGCTCGAACTTAATATTGAAGCTAAAAAGGTTTTTGAGGAGCTTAAAAATAAAGGTATATTAGTCAGAATTTATGATGAAGATGTTTTAAAATACTCTCTAAGGGTTTCTGTTGGCAAAAGAGAAGATAATGAGAAATTTTTAAAGGCATTAAAAGAGATTTTAGAAAGGCAAAACGAATAAGTTTGTGTTCTCTGGGGATAATAAGAAAAAATATTTTGGAGGTTTTATGATGGCAAGAAAAAAACCGGTAAACCCAAAATCTAAAGATGAATTGGAAAGCTTAAAGGAAGAAGTAGCAAAGGAACTGAATTTAGATGATGATGTAAAAAGACGGGGTTATGAAAACATGACAACCAGAGAAGTAGGGAAAATTGGAGGTAATATGGTAAAAAAGATGATTAACCTTGCGGAAAAAGTAATGGATGAAAAGGATGGGAAAATAAAAACCGAAAATAAAAATGAAAAATAAATTATTAATATAATAACTAGAAAAAAAGAAAAAAAGAGAGAAAAATAAAAAAAAGAAGGGATATTGTGCGTAATTTACGCAAATTTGATTTTGACACAATAAAGCTTATCAGGTATACTAAGAATTGTCTCGCGGGCGGATAGCTCAGCTGGGAGAGCACATGCCTTACAAGCATGGGGTCACAGGTTCGAGCCCTGTTTCGCCCACCATAACGCGGCCCAGTAGTTCAGTTGGTTTAGAACGCCAGCCTGTCACGCTGGAGGTCGAGGGTTCGAGCCCCTTCTGGGTCGCCATATTTTTGAGCCTTGGTAGCTCAGTCGGTAGAGCAGAGGACTGAAAATCCTCGTGTCGGTGGTTCGATTCCGCCCCAAGGCACCATTTCTACGCGGAAGTGGCTCAGGGGTAGAGCATCGCCTTGCCAAGGCGAGGGTCGCGGGTTCAAATCCCGTCTTCCGCTCCATTTTTTTATTTAAGGCGGCATAGCCAAGTGGTAAGGCAGAGGTCTGCAAAACCTTTATTCCCCAGTTCGAATCTGGGTGCCGCCTCCAAAATTAAATTTAGCCGGGGTGGCGGAACAGGCAGACGCACAGGACTTAAAATCCTGCGGGTAGAAATACCCATACCGGTTCGATTCCGGTCCCCGGCACCAGTTGTGGGCGCTTAGCTCAGTGGGAGAGCACTTCCTTGACGCGGAAGGGGTCGTAAGTTCAATCCTTACAGCGCCCACCATTTTTTTTATATAAATAATTACCTTTTTAAGGAATCACTCCCTTTCTTTTGTCGTATATGCTCTGTAGGCTTGAAATATAATAGTAAAGAGGGAAGGGAGTGGTTACAATGAAATGTTTCTCTATAGGAACATTTCATAACTTATATTTTATTGAAAATGAAATAAATTGTCTTATTGAAGAATTAAAAAAATATGACATAAATATTTTTTTAATAAAAGAAGAGAAAGAATCGTTAAGTTTTTATAAATTGTATTATGAGTTTAATAATGAGGAAGGGAAAATTTTTATAAAAAATAAATTATCTGAAGTAATAAGCGAAATTATTATAGACTTTTGGGAGCCAAAGGTTATTTACGAAATACTTAATAAATTTCATTTCTATTTAAAACCTGAGGATAGGGTGCGCACCTATGAGATTGCTGTCAAAATATTATCGGAAAAAAAAGAACAAACATTGATGATACCCGATTACTTCGAAAGAAAAGAAAAAATAAAGCAAAAGGTAAGGGAATTTATAGAGGACAGCGAAGTATTGATAATCGAAGGTTTTATCAATTTCAGGCTAAAAAGTTATATCGAGGTAATTGAAGATGCTGTTGATAAGGCTGTTGATGAACTTTTGATAGAAAAAGAATATAAAGACTTTATAACATTATTAAAGTTTTTTGTAAAAAATCTTGAGCCTAAGAAGGAAGTTGTAAATTTATTTTTTAAAGGTAAAGAAATTTTGCTGCTTGATGCGGATTTGAAAGATATCAAGGATGCAGAGATTGAAAAATTGTTAGAACAAAACGGAATATTAAGCAAAGATGATATTTTAATAAGCTTGCTGATAAACCTTTCTCCCAAAAAAATAGTCATCCATGGAGAAATATCGGAAGGGAAAAAGGATGTTTTCGATGCTATTTTGAATATTTTCGAAGAAAGGGTTACAATATGTGAAAACTGCATACTTTGCAGTAAAGTTAAACCCAAAAAATAAGGCATGGTGATTATATTGAAAATTTATTTTTTTTTGTTGGCTATGCCCATTATAGGAGGATTTATAGGCTGGATAACTAACATACTGGCTATAAAACTTATTTTTTGGCCTATAGAGCCTTTGAATATTTTTGGATTGAAATTTCAGGGAATTATCCCTAAAAGAAGGTATGAAATAGCAAAAAATATTGGAAATGCTTTAGAAAGTGAAATTTTATCCTTTGAAGAAGTTGCCAAGATATTGTCAAATAGTTCCTTAAAGTATGAAATCCTTGAAAAAATAAAATTTATTATTAACGAACGTATAATTGAAAAGTTACCGTTATTTATTCCCAAAAAAATGGTTTCAAATTTTTTTAATGAGGCCATTGATTACTATGGCCTTCCATTAATTGATGAATTAAAAAGGGATTTAATGAATAAAGCCAGGGAAGAAATAAAAATAGGTAAAATAGTTGAAGAAAAAATAAATTCTTTTGATATTGTAAAATTAGAAAATTTGATAATACAACTTTCAAAAAGGGAATTAAGGCAGATAGAGATTTTGGGCGGTATAATAGGCTTTTTTATTGGCTTTATACAAGCTTTGGTATCATATTTTTTAAAAATGTAATTTGCCCTTGACATTTTTTTGTTATGAATTATTATATAATTAAAACTGAAAAATAGGGCAATGAGGAGAAGAGTAGGCTTGTGATTTCTCCAAGAGAGGGGCGGAATGGTGAAAAAGCCCTGAGAATAGCAAGCTGAAGACCACCTCCGAGCCTTTGGGGAGAGCCCCTTAAAGCGAAAAAGTAAAATTAGGGTGGAACCACGGGAGGAAACCTCTCGTCCCTTCAGGGGACGGGAGGTTTTTTTAATAGTTTAAATTGAAATAGTATAAGTTAAAATTAAAAGGAGAGGGTAGGAATATGGAATTTATAAAAGTAAAGGTGGAAGGAATCGAAATAGAGGTTGAAAAAGGAACGAGCATTTTGGATTTTTTAAAAACATATCTCCCTGATAAGAAAAAGGTTGCTTTGGTAGCAGAAGTTAACGGAATTATAGTGGACTTAAAAACTAAGTTAAATCAGGATTCAGAGGTTAAAATTTTAACTTTTGACGATGAGGAGGGGAAAAAAGCATTTAGGCACTCTACCGCACACGTCTTAGCCCAAGCAGTTAAAAGATTGTTTCCTCAAACAAAACTTGCAATTGGACCAGCAATTGAAGAAGGATTTTACTACGATTTTGATAGAGAGGAAAGTTTTTCTACCGATGATTTTGAAAAAATAGAAAAGGAGATGAAGAAGATAATTGAAGAGGATTTGCCCATTGAAAGGTTTGAAGTCTCAAAAGAAGAAGGTATGGCTCTACTTAAAAAGTTGGATGAGCCTTATAAGATGGAGTTATTAGAAAATTTACCTGAGGATGCTACTATAAGTTTTTATAAACAAGGAGAGTTTATTGATCTTTGTGCAGGTCCCCATTTGCCCTCTACGGGATATATAAAAGCCTTCAAATTGACGAGCCTTGCTGGTGCATATTGGAAGGGCGATGAAAAAAATAAGATGCTTCAGAGGATATATGGAACATCCTTCCCTGAGAACAAACAATTGGAAGGATACCTTATGAGGATTGAAGAAGCTAAAAAAAGAGACCACAGGAAGTTAGGAAGGGAATTGGGTATATTCAGCCTACACGAAGAAGGGCCCGGTTTCCCCTTCTTTCATCCAAAGGGTATGATATTATGGAATCTATTGATTGATTTTTGGAGAAAGGAACACAAAAAAAGAGGGTATCAGGAAATAAAAACCCCGATAATTTTAAACGAAGAACTATGGAGAAGGTCTGGACACTGGGATCACTATAAGGAAAATATGTATTTTACAAAGATTGATGAGAAGGATTACGCTATAAAACCCATGAACTGCCCGGGAGGTATGCTTCTTTATAAAACTGACGTTCACAGCTACAAGGAGCTGCCCTTAAGGCTTGCGGAACTTGGTCTTGTTCACCGCCATGAATTGTCAGGTGTACTTCACGGGCTTTTAAGGGTAAGGTGTTTTACTCAAGATGATGCCCATATTTTCATGATGCCTTCTCAAATTGAAGAGGAGATTTTAGGTGTAATAGACCTTGTAGATTATTTTTATAAAGTCTTTGGTTTTGACTACCATGTAGAACTTTCTACGAGGCCGGAAAATTCAATGGGCCCGGATGAACTTTGGGAAAAGGCTACGAATGCTTTGAAAGGTGCTTTAGACAAGAAGGGACTTTTTTATAAGATCAATGAAGGCGATGGAGCATTTTATGGACCAAAAATTGATTTCCACCTGAAAGACAGCATTGGAAGAACATGGCAGTGTGGCACCATACAGCTTGACTTCATGATGCCAGAGCGCTTCGACCTTACTTATATTGGGCCTGATGGAGAAAAGCATAGGCCTGTAATGATTCACCGTGTTGTTTTTGGAAGTATAGAAAGATTTATTGGTATTTTGATAGAGCATTTTGCAGGAGCATTTCCTGTTTGGCTTTCTCCCGTGCAGGTTAGGATACTGCCTATCAGCGAAAAGTTTATGGGTTATGCAAACCGGATTAAGGAAATACTCGAAGAACATGATATTAGGGTAGAATTGGATGAAAGAAATGAAAAAATAGGGTATAAAATTAGGGAAGCACAGCTTCAAAAAATACCCTATATGGTAATAGTTGGTGAAAAAGAAGAGGCAAACAATACCATATCTTTACGGAGCAGAGAAAAGGGAGATCTTGGAAGCTATACAATTGAAAGGTTTATAAATGAGATTAAGGAAAAAGTAAAAAATAAGCAGTGAAACATTGACATGAAAAAATAGAAATGGTATATTATTTAGCGTGAGTAGTTTATAGGCGTTCAAAGTAGAAGGATTCCACCTTCTCACCTTATGGCGAAAGCCAATAAGGTAAAAGTGCCTAAGGACGCGTAGTTTATTTAATAAATTTTCGTATTTTTAGGCGTCAAGGGACAGGTGGATTAATCCTGTCCTTTAATTTTTATAGTTAAATATTTTTGTTTTTTGGAGGTGAACAATATTACAAAAGAAAAGGATTTAGAAGTCAATCACGAGATTAAAGCAAAAGAGGTAAGGGTTATCGATGTTGACGGGAAACAATTGGGGATAATGCCGCTAAAGGAAGCACTGCGACTTGCGCAGGAAAAGCAATTGGATTTGGTTAAAGTTGCTGCAAATGCAAAACCACCAGTCTGCAAAATAATGGACTACGGCAAATATAAATATGAAATGAGCAAAAAAGAAAAAGAGGCAAGAAAAAATCAGAAGGTTATCAATATCAAAGAAATACGTATGAGCCCAAATATTGAGACTCATGATTTTATGGTAAGGGTTAAAAGTGCTCTTAGATTTTTAGAAGATGGCAATAAGGTAAAGGTCACAATTAAATTTAGAGGAAGAGAAATAGCTCATTCCCAATTAGGTGAAGAAGTCTTAAAGCGGTTTGCTGAAAGCGTAAAAGACAAAGGTGAAGTCGAAAAACCTCCTACTATAGAAGGTAGGAATATGATTATGATGCTTGCACCAAAGCAAAATAATTTGAGCAAGGAGTGAAAACCTATGCCAAAAATAAAGACCCACAGGGGTGCTGCAAAAAGGTTTAGTTTAACAAAAACAGGGAAGATAAAAAGAGCAAAAGCTTATAAGAGCCACCTTCTTACTCATAAATCAAAGAAGAGAAAGAGAAATTTAAGAAAACCCACTTTTGTCAGCAGCGCTGATTATAAGCGTATAAAGAAATTAATTCCCTATAAATAAAATTTAATTCATTGAGGTGATAAAAATGCCAAGGGTTAAAAAAGGTGTAACGGCAAGGAGAAGACATAAAAAGATACTAAAACTTGCAAAAGGCTATTTTGGAGCAAAAAGCAAGAGGTTTAGAATAGCAAATCAAGCAGTAATGAAATCCCTTATGTATTCCTATATCGGTAGGAAGCTAAGAAAAAGGGATTTTAGAAGACTGTGGATTACAAGAATTAATGCAGCAGCAAGGACAAATGGATTATCATACAGTAAATTTATAAATGGTTTGAAAAAAGCAGGCATTCAAATAAACAGAAAAATGTTGGCAGAAATGGCTGTTAATGATCAAAAGGGTTTTACTCAATTAGTAGAAATAGCTAAAGAAAATCTAAAATAAGAAAAGCGGCTTTTAAAGTCGCTTTTTCTCCTTTTTCGGGAGGCGGTTGAAAATTTTAATACTATCACAAAAAGTAAGATTAAAACCTGCACAAGTCTTGGTCTTAGGATTTGCAGCTGTTATATTTACAGGTGCTATTTTACTTTCACTGCCTATTGCAACAAAAAGCGGGAAAAGTGTAGGATTTTTAAATGCACTTTTTACTGCGACCTCTGCAGTATGTGTTACTGGGTTAGTGGTTGTAGACACTTATACGACTTATAGTTTATTTGGGCAGTTAGTAATAATGCTATTAATACAAACAGGTGGCCTTGGTTTCATGACAATGGCTACTTTAATATTTTTCTTGCTTGGGAAAAAAATAACATTAAGGGAAAGACTTGTGATTCAAGAAGCATTAAATCAAATGCATATTTCAGGTGTTGTAAAACTTGCAAAATATGTTATTATTACCGCTGTATTCTTTGAGTTGTGTGGCGCTGCTTTGTTATCTTTAAGATTCATTAAAATTTATGGATTTTTGAAAGGTATTTATTACGGAATATTTCATGCGGTTTCGGCTTTTAACAATGCGGGATTTGATTTAATAGGAAATTTTAGGAGTTTTACGCCTTTCGTTGAGGATCCGCTGATTAATATTGTTGTAATGTGTCTTATAATAATTGGAGGCTTAGGATTTAGCGTTATACATGAAATTTTAACTATAAGGAATTTCTACAAATTGAGCCTCCATTCAAAAATTGTCATAACTATGACTGCGATACTTCTTTTAACAGGTTTTGTAGTATTTTTTCTATTAGAATATACTAATCCAAAAACATTGGGGCCTCTTTCTTTATCAGGAAAGTTTTTGGCCGCAGCTTTTCAATCAGTTACACCGAGGACTGCTGGCTTTAATACTATAAGTTTATCGGACATGACCTTACCGGCAAAACTCTTTACCATTTTTTTGATGTTCATAGGGGCATCTCCCGGTTCAACCGGAGGAGGAGTAAAAACTTCAACCTTTTTTATTGTGGTACTTTTAATATACACCGTTGTTATGAACAAAGAAGAGGTAGAAATTTATTCAAGAAGAATACCTATCGAGAATGTATACAGAGCGATTGTTATTGTAGTAATATCTCTATTATTGGTTTTAACAGTGACCTTTTTACTTACCATCACCGAAAAGGGTCAGGATTTGCTTACGATTATGTACGAAGCGACTTCGGCTTTCGGCACGGTAGGGCTTTCTTTAGGACTTACTCCTAAACTTTCTAACATTGGTAAAGTTTTAATAATTATATTGATGTTTTGCGGCAGGGTAGGCCCGCTGACAATTGCAATGGCTTTGGCAAGTTCGAAAAAACCTGTTTTATATAAATTCCCAGAAGACCGAATACTTGTGGGTTAACCTTTGCTTAAATTTTAGGGAGGATATAATATGAAGCAATTTGTTGTAATAGGATTGGGACGTTTTGGATCGAGTGTTGCTAAAACTTTATACAAGTTGGGCTATGATGTTTTGGGAATTGACAGCAATGAGGAAATAGTTCAGTCGATGGCTGATTCCATTACCCATGCAGTTCAGGCTGATGCTACAGATGAAAACACGATGAAAGCATTGGGAATAAGAAATTTTGATGTGGGGATAGTTAGCATAGGCAATGATATACAGTCCAGCATACTTGTTACTTTAATTCTGAAGGATTTAGGTTTAAAATATGTGGTTGCCAAAGCTAACAACGAGCTTCACGGAAAAGTTCTTTACAAAATTGGCGCAGATAGGGTAGTTTTTCCTGAAAGGGATATGGGGATACGGGTTGCCCATAACTTAGTATCGTCGAATATTTTAGACTATATTGAGCTTTCACCGGATTTTTCCATAGTTGAAATTGAAGCGTTGCCCGAATGGTACAACAAGACTTTAAGGCAGCTGGAAATGCGGATAAAACACGGATTAAACGTGATGGCTATAAAGAGGAATGATGATATCATTGTTTCCCCGGGGGCTGATGACGTAATATTGGAAAAGGATATTTTAGTCGTCGTTGGGAAAAATAAGGATATTGAAAAGATTGAAAAAGCTGTTTAGAAATAATACCGAGGGAATGTTATGTTTGAATTATTGAGCAAGGGGCAAAAAAACAGGATAATCTCTGCATCAAATATGAAAAGCTATCGTGAAAGGCACGGCATATTTGTTGTAGAAGGTTTAAAGTGCGTAAAAGAAGCTGTTAATTCTGATTATAAGATAGAATTGATTGCCGTAGCCGAAAGCTTTATAATAAGGCATGCTTCTTTTTTGGATGAAATAAAAAGCAAAGGTATTGTTATTTACAAGGTAAGCGACATTGATTTTGATAAATTATCCACTACAGAAACCCCGCAGGGGATTATTGCAGTTATAAAAAAAAGGGATAGTAATCTTTCGGAATTGGTGAAAGAAGAAATATTAAAAGGAAACCCCATGTATATTGCGTTGGAAGAGGTAAGAGACCCCGGAAATGTTGGAACAATAATAAGAACCGCTGATGCCGCTGAAGCTCAAGGGGTAATCTTGAGCAAAGGCTGTGCGGACCCTTATAACCCCAAAACTGTTCGTTCAACAATGGGTTCCTTATTTCACGTAAAAATAGTCCAGGTAGATGATTTTATAGATACATTGAAAAAATTGAAAGAAAAAGGTATTAAATTATACACTGCGGATGTTAAGGCGAATAAAAATTATTATGATTTAGATTTGACAATTCCTTTTGCTCTGGTTTTGGGAAATGAATCAAAGGGTATTTCTGAAGAATTAATAAAAATTTCTGATGAGCTTATTAAGATTCCCATGAGCAAGCGTACGGATTCTTTAAATGTAGCTGTTGCTGCAAGTGTTATAGTTTTTGAGGCGGTGAGACAAAGAATAATTCAATTGCCTTGTAAATAGGCCTTTTCTGTGCTATAATAATTGAAAATGAGTGGAAAGGGCGTGAGAAAATGCTCGCCGCCGATTTTTTCTGGAAATTATTTGAAATAACAGGTTCAATTACGGCTTATCTCATATATAAAGAATTAGCCTTGGGACAGTATGGGAAGCTGAAATAAGTAAGTTTCCCCGGGATGACGAAATAACTGAGGCGTAAGTTTGCTTTCGTCCCTTACGGGGCGAAAGCTTTTTTACTAAAAGGGAGGTATTTTAGGTGAAAGAAGAGTTAATTGCATTAAAATCGGAATTGGCAGAATTATTGGAAAGAGTAAATGACCTTGTTGAATTGAACGATTTAAGGGCTAAATTTTTAGGTAAAAAAGGGAAATTGACAGCGATTCTTCGAAGAATGGGAGAATTGCCTCAGGAAGAAAGGCCTTTTCTTGGACAGCTTGCTAACAAGATTAAAGAAGAAATAGAATTTGCCATTGAAGAAAAAAATGAAAAAATAAAGGAAAGGATTAAAAAGGACAGGTTAGAAAAAGAAAAAATTGATGTAACAGTTCCTACAAAAGTAATATTAGGACATAGGCATCCATTGTCGATCGTATTAAATGATATAATAGACTTTTTCTACGGACTTGGTTACGAGGTTGTAGAGGGGCCTGAAGTGGAATGGGATTATTATAACTTTGAAGCATTGAACATACCAAAGGATCATCCTGCAAGAGATTTACAGGATACCTTTTATATCACCGATGAAATTCTTTTAAGGACCCATACTTCACCAGTGCAGATTAGGACCATGGAAAGAAATAAACCTCCAATTAAGGTAATAGTGCCGGGAAGGGTATTCCGTTCGGATGCTGTAGATGCTACCCATTCGCCTGTTTTTCATCAGGTGGAAGGCTTGGTAATAGGCGAAGATATTACTATGGCCGATTTAAAAGGCACATTAACAGCTTTTGCAAAAGCAATTTTTGGTGAAGAAAGAAGAACAAGGTTTAGACCAAGCTTTTTCCCTTTTACAGAACCCAGTGCGGAAATGGATATTTCCTGCATCTCATGCAATGGAAAAGGCTGCCGTTTGTGTTCGTATACGGGATGGATAGAGATATTAGGTTGCGGTATGGTTCATCCTAATGTCATAAAAAATGGAGGATATGATCCTGAAAAATTTTCAGGTTTTGCTTTTGGTATGGGCTTAGAGCGTATCGCTTTATTGAAATACAATATCGACGACATGAGGCTTTTATTTGAGAATGATTTAAGGTTTTTATCACAATTTTAAGGAGGTTAAAAAAATGCTCTTTTCAATGAACTGGGCAAAAGATTTTATCAATATAAAAGATGATGCCGAGTCTATAGCAAAAAAGCTTACAATGGTTGGATTCAATGCAGCATCGGTGGAACATCTCGGTAAAGAGATTAAAGGTGTTTTTATAGGACAAATCTTGGAGATAACAAACCATCCTGAAGCGGACAGATTGCGGATTGCCAAGGTAGATATTAAGGATAGGATATTAACAATAATAACTGCAGCAAAAAATATTAAAAAAGGTGACAAAGTGGTTGTTGCTGTCCCCGGAGCAGAGCTTTTTAATGGAAAGAAGATAGGGAAAATGGAATTTTATGGTGTGGTATCAGAAGGAATGCTTTGTTCAGCATCGGAATTGGGAATGGACGACCATGGACTTCCGGAAGAAATGCGAGAGGGTTTACTTATACTTCCTCAAGATGCTCCGGTGGGAGCTGATTTTAAAGAATATTTTCCCTTAGAAGATAGTGTAATAGAATTTGAATTAACCCCCAATAGGCCCGATTGTTTTAGCATTTTAGGTATTGCAAGGGAAATAGCAGCTGTTTACAATGAAAAATTGGAATATCCTTCAATAAGTTTAAAAGAAGAGGGGAGTGGAGAAATACATAAAAAGATAAAAATTGATATAAAAGATAAGGATTTGTGTTTTCGATATGTGGCAAGAATAATTGAAGATATTAAGGTAGGGCCTTCGCCTTTATGGCTGCAAAGAAGGCTTCAAGCTTGCGGAGTAAGGCCTATTAACAATATAGTGGATGTTACCAATTATGTAATGCTGGAATTGGGACAGCCCCTTCATGCCTTTGATTATGAAAAAATAAAGGGTAGGGAAATTATTGTAAGAAGGGCACAAAAGGGTGAAACGATAAAAACCCTTGATGGAAGATTGAGGGAATTAAATGAAGAAATACTTGTAATAGCTGATAAAGAAAGACCGCTGGCTATTGCGGGCATTATGGGTGGAGAAAATTCGGAGATTAAAGAAAATACAAAAACGGTCTTATTGGAGTCTGCTGTTTTCTACGGTCCAAATATCAGACGCACAGGGCGTACATTAGGGTTGAGGACGGAAGCTTCTGTGAGATTTGAAAAGGGGCTCGACCCCGAAATTGCCCTGTTAGCTTCAGAAAGGGCCTGTGAGTTGATTGAAAAATTAGGGATAGGTAGGGTTGCAAAAGGATATATAGATGTTTATCCAAATCCCCAGGAAAAGGTGCGTTTGAAACTGGATTACGATAAAATAAATAAATTGTTAGGTACGAATATTCCTTTGGAAAAAATGATTGAAATTTTAGTAAAGCTTAACTTTAAAGTTGAAAAAAATGATGAAATATATGTTGAAGCTCCTTCATACAGAAAGGATATTACTTGCACAGCAGATATTGCTGAAGAGATAGCAAGGGTTTACGGCTACGACAATATCCCTTCGAGTTTGCCTTCTAATATATCGACGATTGGCAAAATAAAAAAGTTTCATAGGTTAAAATCAAAAATAGAGAACATCCTTATATGCAATGGGTTCTCAGAAGTATACAATTATTCCATAATAAACCCCAAAATGATGGATATGGTCAAAGCACCTGAAGAACATGAACATAAAAGATTGATATCAATAATTAATCCTTTATCAGAGGAAATGAGCGTTTTAAGGACAACACTAATTCCTGGCATTGTTGATGTAGTGAAATATAATATCAATCAAAAAATAGATGAGGTAAAGGTTTTTGAGATTGGTAAAACATACCATCCCAAATCATTGCCTTTAAAAGAATTGCCTGTCGAAAAAACGAGGATTGCCTTGGGTTTATACGGAAAGGATTATGACTTTTATGAAATCAAAAGAGTTTTAGAGACAGTATTCTTTGCATTAAGGGTAAAGGATGCAAAGTTCAAAAAGACGGAATATTATGCCTTGCATCCGGGAAGGAGTGCCGCTTTCTATATTGATGACGATTTAATTGGAGTAGTGGGAGAACTACACCATGATGTAGCGGAAAATTATTGTTTGGAAGGAAAAAGGATTTATGTTGCCGAAATTGATTTTGACCTTTTAATAGAAAAATCTGATGAAGTGATCCAATATACTCCCTTGCCCAAATTCCCACCTGCTGAAAGGGATTTAGCCTTTGTACTTGACGATGATGTACCAGTGGCAGAGGTAATTGAAGCAATTAAGGAAGTCAGCCGACCTCTTCTGGAAAGGATAGAGCTTTTTGATATATATAAAGGTGAAAAAATACCTGCAGGGAAAAAGAGTGTAGCTTTTTCTCTGACATTCCGCTCTTATGAAAGGACTCTAAAGGATGAAGAAGTAAATGAATTACAGGAAAAGATAATAAGTATTGTTGAAGAAAGATTCGGCGGCAAGTTGAGAGAAAGCTGAGCGGAGGGGAAATAATGCGAAAACTTCCTGAAAACAATAATAGGGTAAAGGTAAGAATAAATGGTGAAGACTATTTTTTAAAAGGCTCAGCTTCTCAGGAATATATTAAAAAAGTAGCCTCTTATGTTGACGAGAAAATCAGATTACTTTCAAAACTTCATCCCGAATTAGGGAGAGTGGATTTAGCTGTTTTGACTGCACTGCAAATTGCTGATGAATATTTTACTTTGAAAGCAGAATATGAAGAATTTTTAAGATTATTTGATGAGGAAAAGAAGGATAAGAGGTAGGCATATGAGAAATTTTGAGATTGCAGGTATTTTCTTAAAAATCTCTGAATTGCTGGAAATTAAAGGAGAAAGCGTATTTAAAGTACGGGCCTACAAAAAGGCGGCAGAATCCATAGCGGGCCTAAAAGTTGAGCTAAAGGATTTAGTAGAAATGGGCTATTCTCTCAATGAAATTGAAGGGATAGGACATGCTATTGAAGGTAAAATAAAGGAAATATTAACAACTGGTACCTGTGAATTTTATGAGAGGCTAAAAAGGGAAATTCCCGAAGGGCTTTTGGAGATGCTTAAAATACCGGGGCTTGGTGCAAAAAAGGTAAAAACTATTTACAGTGAACTTAATATTGATTCTATTGAAGAATTAGAAAAAGCAGCAAAAGAAAAGAAATTGCGAAGTCTAAAAGGATTTGGTGTAAAAACCGAACAGGCGGTACTAAAAGGAATTTCTATGCTTAAAGGTAGTTTTGGGAAAATTTTATTATCAACAGCACAGTATTTAACAGAAGAACTGCGCGAATTTGTAAAATCCTCTAATTTAAATATTAAAATGGAATTTGCTGGTGAAATACGGAGAAGAGTTGAGCTGATTGAAAAGATAATAGCAATTGTTGCCTGCAGCGAAAAGGATAAAAAAGAAGTGGTTTCTGTTCTGTTAAAATTTCCTCGTATAAGTAAAATATTAAAAGTTGATGAAGATAAGATTGAGGTTTTTCTTGACCTTGGGGTACTTTTAGAGGTACGTATTGTTGAAGAAAAATCCTTTTTCACTTCCCTTTTTGTAAACACTGGTAGCGAAAAACATTTGGCTCAATTAAACAAAATTGCTGAATCTCAAGGTTTACAAATTGCAGAAAATCTTATCATAATTAAAGGAGAAAACTACTATCCCAATTCCGAAGAGGAAATTTACCAGAAAATAGGAATCCCATATATCATCCCTGAACTTCGTGAAGGCAGAGGTGAGGTAGAAAAGGCTTTGGAAAATGACCTACCTGAAGTAATATCTCTTAAAGATATAAAAGGCGACCTTCACATGCATACCGATTGGAGCGATGGTATAAATACTATAGAAGAAATGGCTAAAAAAGCAATGGATCTCGGTTATGAATACATTGCTATTACCGACCATTCAAAGTCGTTAAAAATAGCAAATGGATTGAGTGTAGAAAGATTAAAAGAACAAATATATTATATTAAAAATTTAAATGAAAAGTTTAATAATTTTGATATTTTAACAGGAATCGAAGTTGATATTCTATCCGACGAAGTATTAGACTTTGACGATGAGGTTTTAAAAGATTTGGATATAGTAGTAGCTTCAATACACACGGGATTTAAACAGGACAGGGAAAAATTAACAAGAAGAATTTTAAAAGCCATGGAAAATCCATATGTTAAAATTATTGGGCACCCCACTGGCAGATTATTAGGCAAGAGAGAAGGGTATGAAATCGATATAGACAGGATAATAGAAAAGGCATTAGAAACAAAAACTGCTCTTGAAATAAACTCTTCTCCCGATCGTTTAGATCTTACAGATGTTTATGCTAAAAAAGCCAAGGAGAAGGGCGTAAAGATTGTAATAAACACCGATGCCCATGAAAGTGGAGCTTTAGAGGATATTAAAAACGGTATTTTTGTAGCAAGGCGAGCATGGCTTGAGAAAAAGGATGTATTGAATACACGCAGTTTAAAAGAATTATTAATGGAGTTGAAAAAAGCATGAAAAAACCTGAACTTTTGGCTCCTGCAGGAAGTTTTGATGCCTTAAGGGCTGCTGTTGAAAACGGTGCAGATGCGGTGTATTTAGGCGGTAAAGAATTTAACGCCCGTCGCTCTGCATCAAATTTTTCCCGCGAAGAATTGAAAGAGGCTGTAGAGTATGCCCATTTAAAGGGTGTAAATGTTTATGTTACTGTCAATATACTGATTTCCGATGAAGAATTTTACGAAGCAGGAGATTTTATAAATTTTCTAAATTCTATAGGGGTGGATGGAATAATTGTTCAAGACTTAGGGCTGGGATGTTTTATAAAAAAACATTTTCCTGATTTAGAAGTTCATGCAAGTACACAAACGACTACACACAGTTTGGAAGGAGTTAAACTTTTAGAAAAATTAAATTTTGACAGGGTAGTTCTTGCAAGAGAATTAAGTTTAGAAGAGATAGAGTATATAAAGAAAAATACAAAATTAAAAATAGAAACCTTTATTCATGGAGCCCTGTGTTTTTGCTATTCTGGACAGTGCTTAATGAGTAGTTTTATAGGAGCAAGGAGTGGCAATAGGGGTCAGTGCGCACAGCCCTGCAGGCTACCCTATTTTTTATTGGATGAAAAAGGCAATAAGATAACATCTAAACTGCATCTCATGAGCACAAGGGATCTTAATCTAATAGATAAAATACCCCTTTTAATTAATGCTGGGATAGATTCCTTTAAGATAGAGGGTAGACTAAAGCGCCCCGAATATGTGGCTGTAGTTACATCAATATACAGGAAGGTAATAGATAGATTCATCGAGCATCCAGATAAATTCGACATAACTGAAGAAGAATACAAAAAGCTTTTGCAGATTTTCAACCGAAGCTTTACAACAGGCTATTATTTCGGCAATCCCGGTAAGGATTTAATGAGTGTGGATTGTCCGAGAAATAAAGGTATTATTTTAGGAAAAGTTGTAGGTTTTAATCCCCAAAACAGTATGACGAAGATTTTACTTAAAGAAAAGCTTCAGGTGGGAGATGGTATTGATATAAGGGATGAAGAAGGGTTTGGTTATGTTATCACAGAGTTTTATGTAAGCGGCAAAAAAAGGTTTGAAGCAAACCCTGGGGATATTATTGAAATTAAAACAAAAGGAAGAATAAAGGAAGGTACCCTTGTTTATAAAACATCAGATGCAAAATTGTTGGAGGAGGCGAAAAAATCTTACGAAGAAGATGAGTTAAGCAAAAAAATACCCATTAGTGTAAAACTTAGTGCAAAGCTTGGAGAAAAATTAAAAATTTATGTTGAAGATTTGGATAATAATAGGGTGTTTTTAGAATCAGAATATATAGTAAAAAAAGCCCAAAAACATCCAATTTCTGTAGAAGAAATAAAAGAAAAATTTTCTCGACTCGGGAATACGGTATTTTATCTAAAAGACCTTCAAACAGATTTAGATGATAATGTAATAATACCATATAGTGTTTTAAATGATTTAAGGCAAGAAGCGGTCAAAAGGCTTAAAGAAATGAGAATAGAAAAATTTAAAAATAAAAGAATAATTGGTGATTATAAATCTTCTATTTTAAGAAAATTGGATGAAAGCAAGAGCAAAGATTTAAATCAATTCGAAAGAATGAAGCTTACTTTAAGGGTAGACAATTTGGAAGGTTTAAAAAAAGGGATAATTTATGCAGACGAAGTTTATTTTGGCGGAGAAAATTTTTCCGAAACCCTAAAAGAATTTAAAAAAGCATTGGAAATAACAAAAAATGAAAGTAAAAAATTTTATTTAGCTCTGCCACAAATAACTAAACAAAACGACATTCAAGAGATTTCTAAATATTTAGATGAATCTATACTCCTTGAAATAGATGGGGTTTTAACAGGAAACAATGGTCTTTTAAACTTTTTTTTGGAAAAGAACGTTAATTGTATTGCAGACTTTTCATTAAATGTATTTAATAGTTTCAGCATTGAAGTTCTCAAAAAATTAGGCGTGAAAAGGGTTGTTCTATCCTTAGAGCTTTCGCTAAAAATGATAGAAAAGCTTCAATCGGATATAGAGTTAGAAGGAATTGTTCACGGCTTTCTGCCTTTAATTGTAAGCGAACATAATATTATTAAATCGAATACGGGAAAAGACTTAAAAGAAGCTTTCCTTAAGGACCGCTTAGGCAAAGAATTTCGCATTTTTGTTGATGAAAAGGGAAGAACCCATATTTATAATTGCTATGAAATTTGTATGATAAATTTCATTGAAGCTTTAAAAAAGGCAAATATAAGATACGGTCAGCTCTACTTGATAGGAAGGACTCCGGAGGAAATAGAAAAAATAGCAAAAGCCTATTATTTAAGCGTATTAGGAAAAGAGAAAATAAATGAAAAAGAAATTGCCAATTTTTATACCTTTGGCCACTATTTTAGAGGAGTAAAGTAAAAAGGGTGATCTTTCTTGAATAAAAAGGTGCAGGCAAAATTGGAATTTGATAAAGTTAAAAAAATTCTTAGCGAATATGCAATATCGGATATAACGAAAGAAAGGATTATTAATTTAGAACCTTCTTTGGATTTATTTTTAATAAAAAAATTTCAAAAAGAAACTTCTGAGGGCGTGGCCTTACTAAAAAGAGGTTTTTGCTTACCTATCGACTGCGTTCCTGATATATCTCATTCGTTGAAAAGAGCGAAGTTTGGTGCAGTTTTGACT
Organism: Thermovenabulum sp.; assembly: GCF_049701175.1. Taxonomy (GTDB): domain Bacteria; phylum Bacillota; class Thermosediminibacteria; order Thermosediminibacterales; family Thermosediminibacteraceae; genus Thermovenabulum. The sequence goes on along the minus strand of NZ_JBNATW010000017.1, from coordinate 5,198 downwards.
AATAAAGAACTTTTAGAGATTGCTCAGATAATGAAAACATCGAGGATAATAAAGAAAACGTGGGAAGAGTGGAAAATAGATAAACTTGAAATTATTGGAAGTTTAATAGGAGGGCTTCATAATTTTTATTCATTGGAAGAAAAAATATTTAAATCAATTATCAGTGAAGATGAAATTGCCGACAATGCAAGTCCCGAACTTTCATCAATTAGGAAAGAAAAGAAAACATTATTTGCTCGTATAAGGGAAAAACTTGAGTCAATAATTTCTTCTCCATCTTTTCAAAAATTTTTGCAGGACCCAATTGTTACAATACGTCAGGGACGTTATGTTATACCGATAAAGCAGGAATTTAAAAGTAATGTTCCTGGTATTGTTCACGATCAGTCGTCAAGTGGAGCCACCCTTTATATAGAACCTTTACCAGTGTTGGAATTGAATAATGAATTGAAAAGGGTAGAAATTGAAGAAAAAAAGGAAGAGGAAAGGATATTAAAAGAATTTACTAAAAAAATTGTGGAACATCACGATTATATCAAAAAAAGTTTTGAAATAATTTTGGAATTGGATTTTATTTTGTCAAAAGCAAAATACAGTATTGATATCAAAGGAATTGAGCCAAGGTTCAATGAAAGAGGTTATATAAATATTAAAAAAGGCAGGCATCCATTGTTAATACAAAAAGGGGAAGTAGTTCCAATTGATCTATATTTAGGAGAAAAATTTCATGTTTTGGTTATAACTGGGCCAAACACAGGAGGTAAAACAGTTACCCTAAAAACCGTTGGCCTTTTTGCTATTATGGCTCAATCAGGACTTCATCTTCCTGCTGAAGAAGGAACAGAGTTTACGGTCTTCAATGAAGTGTTTGCTGATATAGGTGATGAACAGAGTATCGAACAGTCTTTAAGCACTTTTTCCTCTCATATGAAAAATGTTGTAGAAATTATTGAAAAAGCTGATGAAAAAAGCCTTGTATTGCTTGATGAATTGGGAGCAGGTACTGACCCTGCTGAAGGTGCTGCTCTTGCTATGGCAATATTAAATTACTTTTATGATAAAGGAATAAGAACAATAGCGACAACTCATTACAGCGAACTCAAGACTTTTGCTTTCTCTAAGGACGGAATGGAAAATGCCAGCGTAGAATTTGATGTAGAAACCTTAAGTCCTACCTATAAGCTGACAATAGGAATACCTGGAAAAAGCAATGCTTTTGAAATTGCAAAGCGACTTGGATTAAAAAGTGAGATATTGGAAATTGCTAAAGGGTTCTTAAACAAAGAAAACTTTGAATTAGAAAGTCTTTTAAAAAGTTTAGAAGAGGAAAAGAAAAAATTAAGTGAAGAGTTAAAGAAGCTAAGGGAAGTAAAGGAAAATTATGAAAAAAAATTAATTTCTTTAGAAGATGCCAAGGAAAAACTTATTGCTAAGGAAGAAAAAATCATTGAAAGAGCGAAAGAAAAGGCAAAAAGTATTCTTGAAAAAGCTCAAAAAGAAGCTGATGATATTATTGAACAACTAAAAAAGGTAGAAATCCAGAATACACAGGAAAATAAGGATCGAATTATTGAATTGGCGAGAAGAAGATTAAGGGAGAATTTAGAAGAGTTTAAAGAAGAAAAACCGCTTATAAAAAAGGCCAAAAAGATTCTAAAAGGTGAAAATTTAAAACCTGGAGATAAAGTTTTTGTGGATGGTTTAAATCAGGAAGGTTACATTGTAAGTATTAATGAAAAAGACAAAGAGGCTTTAGTTTCTATTGGGATTATGAAAATCAACTTGCCTTTGAACAGTTTGGAGAAGATAGAAGATAAAGCAGAAGAGAAAATAGAATTAAATTATTCTAATATAGGCATTGAGAAAGTCAAAGGTATTGAAAGCAAGATTGATTTAAGAGGACTTACATTGGATGAAGCAATTTTGAAAGTGGAAAAATATTTGGACGATGCTCAAGTGGCAGGACTTTCAAGTGTAATGATTATTCACGGAAAAGGAACAGGTGTTTTAAGAAAGGGTATACAAGACTTATTAAAGAAAAGGTCTGATATAAAAACCTTTAGGCCGGGAAATTATAATGAGGGTGGAATTGGAGTCACGGTGGTGGAATTCAAATGATTATAATTAGTTCCTGCCTTTTGGGTTTAAATACAAAGTACAACGGTAAAAGCAACTTTAATGAAAAATTTTTAAAACTTTTAAAAGACAAAATAGCTATTCCCTTTTGTCCTGAACAAGCAGGAGGTCTTTCAACTCCAAGAAGCCCTGCTGAAATTCAAGGCGGAGACGGATTTGATGTTTTAATGGGAAAGGCGAGGGTTATTACAAAGGATGGAGAAGATGTTACGGAGAAATACATTAAAGGAGCAGAGGAAGCCTTAAAATTGGCAAGGATTTATGGTATAGAAAAAGCGGTGTTAAAATCAAAAAGCCCTTCATGTGGATGTGGGAAAATTTACGACGGCACCTTTTCAAATAAATTAGTAAATGGTGTCGGGGTTACAACTGCATTATTTTTAAAAAATGGTATTGAAGTTATCTGTTCAGATGAATTTTTAAATAAATGATTAAAATGTGATTGATAAAAAACAAAAAATGAAAAAAGCTAAACAATAAAAAAGCTAAACAATAAAAAAGCCCCCTCTAAGATTATAGTAATTTTTTAGGTATTCAAGGGGGCTTTTTATTTTTAAGAGCTAAAGACAGAATAAATTAATTTGTTGGTTGTGTATTTGAACCATTATTGTTATTTGGTAAGTTATCTAAATTATTTTCTGTGTTATTTTCTGTATTATTTTCTGTTGGAATATCAGAGTCAAGTTCACCTTCTACAGGAGTTTGATTAACATGTTTTGAATGAATTGGGCAAAACTCAGATGGTGCCTGATATTTAACATCTAAAGGTATTTTACCTTCCTTAGAAGGTGTAAAAGGTGGACGTTTAATAAAAATTTTGTTTTTCACAAGCTCAGGTGGACAGTTTGGAGTTGCCAGCAATCCATTAGTAGAATCTATTTGAAGCTCTACATGGACATCGCAATATTCTGTTGGTTCCGTTCCCTTTATAAAGTATTGTTCTACTACCCTCGAGCCTCTTGGGTCCTTGTAGCAAAGTTCTGTTGGAAGTTTTCCCGAATCCATACAAACAGGAATAGGTCCTACGATGTTGTCAGGTCGATCAAAATCTTTATAGGGTAGGTTTTTATGGGCCTCTTTCATTACTTGCATCCATATACTAACAGGTTGGTTTCCACTAGAAACTCCCTTCATGAATACAGGTTCATCATGTCCAATCCATACCGCTCCAACGTAATAGGGTGTATATCCGACAAACCATACATCCTTATTATCAGATGTTGTACCAGTTTTACCTCTAACAGGATATGGAAAACTGGCAAGCCTTCTTGCTGTTCCTTCTGGGTCGTAAATAGGACCCTTTAATAAATTAGTCATTATAAAGGCTGTTTGAGGGCTTACGGCAACCCATTTTTGAGGTTTTTCTTCGAATAACGTTCTACCGTTTTTATCTAAAACTTTGAGCACAGCAATTGGTTCTATATGAACTCCTTGATTTGCTAAGGTTTGATAAGCAGAAGCGAGTTCTAAAGGAGTAACTCCTTTTGTGAGTCCCCCTAAAGCTATTGCAAGTTGCCTATCGTTTTTGTTTCCCTTTAGCACTAAATCTTTTATTCCTAATTTTTTTGCATATTCAATTCCTCTGTCTATTCCTACTGAATCAAGCACTTTTACCGCAACGACATTAACAGACCGTGCTATAGCCTTCCACAGAGGGGTCAAGCCCCTATAATCACCAGAAAAATTCTGAGGTGACCAGGTACCGCTGCCGCTCGGGTAAAATACCGGAGAGTCATCGATAACACTTGCAGCAGTAAACCCCGAATCGATAGCTGCTGTGTAAACTACTATGGGTTTAAAAGCAGAGCCAGGCTGCCTATATGATTGGTATGCCCTGTTTAACCCCAATTTTTGATAATGCTCTCTTCCACCAACCAAAGCCTTAATCTCTCCAGTATTCACATCAAGTACAACTACCGCGCCTTGAGGTTGGGGAATGCCATTTTTATCTTTAATGGTATATGGGAAATTTGCAGGATTTGATAAAGCTTTTTCTGCAGCTTCCTGAATTTTAATATCAATTGTTGTATAAATCTTAAGGCCACCATTATATATTCTGTCAAAAGCTTCATCTTCTGATATTCCTAAGGTCTCCTGAAGTTTTTTAGCTGTTTCTTGTATCACATAATCTGTAAAATAGGGAGCTTTATAACTTGCTTTTGGAGCATTCAAACCTACTAAAGTGATCTTTTCTTTTTTTGCTTGTTGGGCTTCTTCTTTTGTGATATAACCCAGTTCTGCCATTTTATCCAGAATTAATTCCTGGCGTTCTTTTGCATTTTCAAAATTTAGGTAAGGCGAAAAATATTGGGGGCCTTTTGGAACAGCTGCAAGCATTGCGCATTCAGCTAAGGTTAAATCTTTTACACTTTTACCAAAAAAGGTTTGTGCAGCTGCTTCAACTCCATAAGCAGAATGGCCGAAATAAATTTGGTTTAAGTAAAACTCAAGTATTTGATTTTTTGTATAGTGCCTTTCTAACTGAATTGCAAGCCATGCTTCTTGAATTTTTCTTTTTAAAGATTTTTCTTGTGTAAGAAAAGCATTTTTAACTAATTGTTGAGTTATTGTACTTGCCCCTCTATGATAACCACCTTTTAATATGTCCGTAATTAAAGAGCCAATAATAGAACGTATATTTATTCCTTTATGAGAATAAAAATACTGGTCCTCAATGGCTATAAAAGCATTTTTCAAATTGTCTGGAATTTCTTCTAAAGGAACGGGTATCCTATTTTGCTCACCGTGAAGTTCGGAAACTACGTTTCCTTCTTCGTCTAAAACAAAAGAGGTTTCACTGGGTTTTAATTTTTTGGGGTCAAAAGGTGGAGCAGTCTTTATATATGAAAATACTAAACCCATGGCTACTCCGGAAGCTGCAATGAAAAAAAATAATAATATTAATGCAAGCCCTCTAATAAAATTTCTTTTTTTCTTTCTTGTCATAAAATCCCCCTTTCTATAATTTTTATTATACCATAGTTGTCAAAAATAAAATGAATCAAATAAGATAGTGTAAAATATTTTTAGGTCAAAAAGGAGGAAAAAGCAGAAAAAATGTA
>NZ_JBNATW010000016.1:0-51437 GCF_049701175.1 Thermovenabulum sp. | reverse complement strand
TTGTACATTCTCATCCCACCTTTAGCGAGGCTGTGATGGAAGCAGTTCACGATGTACACGGCCAATCTATTCACAATGCATAAAATGGAGTGATAAAAATGGCTTATACAATTGCACTGGCAGGTAAGGGTGGAACCGGTAAGACCACCCTTGCCGGGTTTACAGTGGATTATTTGGTAGAGAAGGGTTTAGGCACGGTCCTTGCAGTAGATGCGGACCCCAATTCGAATTTAAATAATGTCCTTGGGGTAGATGTGGAGTTTACCTTAGGTGAAATCAGAGAAGAAGTAAAAAATATGGAAAATCTCCCCGGTGGAATGACAAAGGCTGATTATTTAAATTTTAGGTTACAGCAGGCTATTATCGAAGGCAAAGGCTATGATCTCCTCGTTATGGGAAGGCCTGAAGGATTGGGTTGCTATTGCTTTGCAAACGGAATTTTACGAGAGGCAACCGATAAGCTTTCAAATTCTTACTCCTTTATGGTTATTGACAATGAAGCAGGGCTTGAACACCTTTCAAGGAGAACTACAAAAAAGGTGGATTTGATGTTTGCAGTAAGCGAATGCTCGAAAAGAGGGATAGATGCCGCATATCGGGTAAAAGCATTGATCGATGAGTTGAATTTAGATGTAAAGGAACTTTTCTTAATAGTAAATAGGGTTCCAAAGGATGGAATAGATGGGGAACTTTTGAAACATATAGAAAAGTATAATATCCCCCTTGCTGGTCTTGTTCCCCTTGATGACAGTATCTATGAATATGACAACAAAGGTATACCTTTAGTAAATCTACCTAAAAACACCGAGGCAATAAGGGCTTTTAGAAATATATTAGATAGCATTCTCCTTCCAAGGATAACTATAAAAAAATGAGATACGGAGGCGAAAGATATGGCATATAAAAAACCCCAGCAAAAATATCAGGGGAAAATTAGGGAAGTTATTTTGGGTGAAGGTTTAAAAATTGGAGGGGAATCGGTACTTCCCTTCTACAGCTTTGACGGAGATTTGGGCAATGCTCCAAAAATCGGAATGGAAATCTGGGATGTGCCTCCTTTTGGTTGGCCCGAAAAACTGATGAATGAGATCAGGGAGGTAGCCGAAGATCCGGCAAAATGGGCAGAACATTATGTAAAAAATTACAATCCCGATTTTATAAACTTAAGATTTGTAGGTGCAAATCCCGATACCAAGGATAGAACTCCTGAAGAATGTGCAGAAATCGCTAAAAAAGTAGCAGAAAGTGTCAATGTCCCGCTGGTCATTGCTGGATGTGATTCTAATGAAAAGAATGCAAAGATTTTTACCAAGGTAGCTGAAGCACTTGCTGATAAAAATTATGCGTTCCTTTCAGCAGTAGAAGCAAATTACAAAGAAGTAGGTGCTGCTGTAGGTTTGGCGTACGGCAACATAGTTGTGGCCGAGTCGTCAGTAGATTTGAACCTTGCAAAACAGCTGAACATTTTACTGACTCAGCTTGGGGTAAAGCCTGAAAAAATGCTCATGAACCCCGGTATTTCAGCTGTAGGCTACGGATTTGAATATGTTGTAACTACCATTGACAGGATAAAGCTTGCTGCATTAGAACAGAACGATACTACACTTCAGATCCCTATAATCATGCCAGTTTCTTTCGAAACCTGGAAAGTAAAAGAATCAATTGCGACAGAAGAAGATGTACCCGAATGGGGAAATCAGGAAGAAAGAGGAATAGCAATGGAAATTGCCACAGCGGTTGGTGTGTTAACGGCAGGAGCCGATGCAGTAATTTTAAGACACCCGCGTTCATTTGAAATTATAAGAAGATTTGTTAGAGAAATGACGAACTAAATTTGAAGGGAGAGGTAAACATGGCTTTAACGGGTATGGATATATATAAACTGCTTCCAAAGAAAAACTGTAAAGAATGCGGCTTTCCAACCTGCCTTGCTTTTGCTATGAAATTGGCACAGGGAGGGGTTGATGCGGAAAAATGCCCCTACATGTCCGATGAGGCAAAAAAGAAACTTTCCGAGGCTACAGCTCCTTTGATGAAGACGGTGAAGTTTGGAAGAGGTGATAAAACTTATACCCTCGGAGGGGAAACTGTTCTTTTCAGGCATGAAAAAACCTTTGTAAACAGGAATCGATTTGCGGTAATGTTCAATGATACCATGTCTGAAGAAGAGATCAATGAAAAGATTTCGCGAATGAACGGGGTAAACTATGTGAGAATTAATGAAAATATGTTTGTAGAAATAGCTGCAGTAAAATGTGAAAGCAAAAATAAAGAAAAGTATATTGAACTATTAAAGAAAGTCAAAAACGAATGCAAATTAGCTGTACCCATGATAATTACCGATGACCCGGAAATTGCAAAGGCAGCGGTAGATGAAGTGAAGGGATTAGGTCCAATACTATTCGGAGCGAATGAAGAAAACTTTGAAGCTATGGTCAACATAGCAAAAGAAAATAATCTGCTTTTAGGAGTAGAAGCAGAGAATTTGGAAGCTTTATATAATCTCGTCGAAAAAATCCATTCTCTCGGATACAAAGAACTCCTTTTGAGCACAAAAGCCGGAAGTGCAAAACAACTCTTTGAAGATGTAGTAAATATCAGGAGAACGGCTTTAATCTCGCAAGATAGAACCTTTGGATACCCCACAGCTGTTTTTGTAAACAGGCTGTCAAAGGATAAGTTCATGCAGCTTTCCTATGCTTCGATGTTTATCGAAAAATACGCATCAATAATCGTTCTTGATGACATAGATTACTCATTAGCTTTGCCTCTCTTTGCTTTAAGACAAAACATTTACACAGACCCGCAAAGGCCTATGAGGGTGGAACAGGGAATATACAAAATAGGGCAGGCTGATGAGAATTCTCCCCTTTTAGTAACCGTAGACTTTGCTCTAACCTACTTTATAGTATCGGGCGAGGTTGAAAGGTCGAAGGTTCCGGCATGGGTTCTTATACCTGATGCTGGCGGATATTCGGTATTAACTGCTTGGGCGGCAGGAAAGTTCAGCGGAAAGTCCATTGCAAAGGCGGTTAAAGATTTTGGAGTTGAAGATAAAATCAAGACAAGGGAAATTATTATCCCCGGCAAGGTTGCGGTGCTAAAATCCGATATTGAAGATGCTCTGCCCGGATGGAAGGTAGTAGTGGGTACCGAAGAAGCTGCAATGATTCCTAAATTTTTAAGGGATTATGCAGCAAAAAGGTCGTAAAATTTTAAGAATGAATTTTTGGAGGTGTGTTTTATGGCAAGGTTTTTAACCATAGGTGAGAGAATTCACGTCATTTCACCGGTCATAAGAAAAGCTCTTCAAGAAAGGGATCCGAAGCCTATCTTGGAAAGGGCAAAAGAGCAGATTGAAGCGGGGGCTCATTACCTTGATGTAAATATAGGTCCTGCTGAAAGAGATGGAGAAGAATTAATGCAGTGGGTTGTAAAACTTTTGCAATCCGAATTTCCCAATACTCCCCTGTGCTTGGATACCGCCAATACCAAAGCAATTGAAGCGGGTTTAAAGGTTTATGATCCAAAACCGGGAAAGGCTATAATAAACTCTGCCGATGCCGGAGCAAGGATAGGGATGCTTGAAGTAGCTGCAGAATACGGTGCTATGGTTATAGGCCTTTGTGCAAAGGAAGGAATTCCAAGGGATAATGATGAACGAATTGCTTACTGCACTGAAATTTTGGATAGGGCTATGCAGTTAGGGTTAAACCCCGAAGACATTTTATTCGATCCTCTATTTGTCGTAGTAAAGGGTATGCAGGAAAAACAGCAGGAAGTCCTTGAAGCGATAAGGCAGATTTCGGAAATGGGCCTTAAAACTACGGGAGGTTTGAGCAATGTATCCAACGGATGCCCCAAAGAGTTGAGGGGACTTATAGAAGCAGTATTTTGTTCAATGGCAATTCAGTGCGGGTTAACTTCTGCTATAATAAACCCGTGCAACAAAATGCTGATGGATGTTATAAAAACTGCTGAAATATTAAAGGGCTGGAATTTGTACTGCGATTCTTATCTTGAACTATAATGAAACTTTGTGGCCTGAAAGCCAAAAATAAAAATCCTTGGAGGGATTTAAAATGACTTTATTTGACATCATTTTTACAGGGTCAAAGCAGGCATTAGAAGCTGCGAGAGCTACCGTAGAGGGGGCTATTGGGAAAAAGGGAGCTGAAGCAAAAGTAGCTTTCCCCGAAACAGCATACAGCTTACCTACCCTTTACGCAGCTACGGGCAAAAAAATATCTACTCTAAAGGAATTAAAGGAAGCCTTAGGAATTGTAGAAAGCCTTATTGTAGAAGAACAAAACCTTGAAAAGGCATTGAACGCTGGGCTTGCAACAGCTCTTTCTGCCGAAATCATCGAAGCCTGTAAATATGCAGTGGATGAAAAGCCTTATAGCGAGCCCTGTGCAGGTTTTATATCCGATGCTATCATTCGCTCCTTAGGTGTTCCTCTTGTTACCGGAGATATTCCCGGTGTTGCCGTTGTTATTGGAGAAGCACCGACACCTGAGGAAGCTGCAAAGGTAATCAAGGGTTATCAGAACAAGGGACTGCTTGTTTTTCTTGTAGGAAAAATTATAGATCAAGCTATCGAATCAAAGGTTAAAATGGGGCTTGAACTTAGAGTTATCCCCTTAGGTTACGATGTAACCTCTGTAATCCACGTAGTAACAGTTGCGATAAGGGCTGCTCTCATTTTTGGAAACGTCCAGCCCGGCAATTTAGAAGAACTCTTAAAATACACAAAGGAAAGGGTTCCTGCCTTTGTTAACGCATTGGGCCCCTTGAGCGAGCTTGTAGTATCAGCGGGTGCGGGGGCAATAGCTTTGGGATTCCCTGTAATTACTGACCAAGAAGTTCAAGAGGTACCCCACTTCTTGATAATTCAAAGGGACTATGATAAAATGGTGGCAACCTCATTGGAAGCAAGAAACATCAAGATTAAGATAACGGAAATTCCTATTCCGGTAGGTTTTGCAGCAGCCTTTGAAGGCGAAAGGGTCAGGAAAGAAGAAATGTACGCCGAATTCGGTGGTGGCAGAACTCCTGCTTGGGAGCTTGTCAGAAAAAGAGAAATGGCCGAAATAGAAGACCACAAGATAGAAGTAATCGGTCCTGACCTTGACACCTTAGGGCCTGATGGCGGAAAACTACCCCTTGCAATTTTGGTGGATGTAGCGGGAAGAAACATGCAGGAAGATTTTGAACCCGTAATGGAAAGAAGGATACACTATTTCTTAAACTACATTGAAGGTGTAATGCATATAGGGCAAAGGGACATCATGTGGCTTAGAATAAGCAAATCCACTTACGAAGCGGGATTCAGGCTCCATCACATAGGAGAGGTTTTATACGCAAAGATGCTCGATGAATTTGGAAGCATTGTGGATAAAGTACAGGTAACCATAATCACCGATAAAGAAAAAGTGGAACAACTTGCGAAAGAAATTGCAAAACCCCGCTACGAAGCAAGGGACGCCAGACTTGCAGGCTTAACCGATGAAAGTGTAGATGTTTTCTATTCCTGCTTGCTGTGCCAATCCTTTGCACCTGCTCATGTATGTATTGTAACACCTGAAAGATTAGGATTGTGCGGCGCTGTAAGCTGGCTTGATGCTAAAGCCACAAAAGAAATTAATCCTGCAGGACCCTGTCAGCCTATAGTAAAAGGGGAATGCTTGGATGAAGTAAAAGGTGTTTGGGAATCTGTCAACAAAGCTGTAGAAGAGCTGTCCCACGGAGCTACAAAGGAAGTATGCATCTATTCACTCATGGAAAATCCCATGACTTCTTGCGGTTGCTTTGAATGCATATGCGGCATTATGCCCGAAGCAAACGGTGTTATAATTGTAAACAGGGAATACACTGGGCCTACTCCCCTTGGAATGACTTTCGGAGAGCTTGCATCAACAACAGGTGGTGGAACACAAACACCCGGCTTTATGGGCCTTGGGAGACAGTTTATTACAAGCAAGAAGTTTATTGCTGCAGAAGGCGGATTGAAGAGATTGGTATGGATGCCAAAGGAATTAAAAGAGGCTTTGAGGGAAAAGTTGAACGCAAGAGGAAAGGAATTGGGGTACGATAATTTTGCGGATATGATAGCCGATGAGACGGTAGGAACTGATCCAGATTCAGTAGTGGAATTTTTAACCAAGGTAGGGCATCCTGCACTTACTATGGAACCAATGATGTAAGGAGGTAAGAAAATGTATTTCCCCGAAGAGTATAAATACCACAAAGAACACACATGGGCAAAGATTGAAGGGGATATAGCGGTAATTGGTATTACCGATTATGCTCAGGATAAATTGGGAGAGGTATTGTTTGTTGACCTTCCCGAAGTTGGGAGTGAAGTAAAACAAAATGAGGTTTTCGGCACTATAGAATCGGGGAAGGTGGCCTCGGATCTTTACGCACCTTTAAGTGGAAAGGTAATAGAAGTAAATGAAGAGTTGGCAGACAGCCCTGAACTTGTAAACGAATCCCCTTACGAAAAAGGATGGATGATTAAGATAAAAATTGAAGATGCATCCGAAATCGAAAATTTATTAGAAAGCACAGACTACCAAAAAATATTAGAATAGCTTTTCTTTAGATTATTAAACACCATTATTAAAAACCCTACAGTAGTTTTGCACGCTGCAGGGTTAATTTAATATTTATCCGCCCAATAATATCCTGACCGCATGAGCCGCAACAATAAGGCCTACGGTGTCGGCTATAAGGCCGGCAAAGAGGGCATGCCTTGTATTTTTAACACCAATTGAGCCGAAGTAAAGGGCAATAATATAAAGGGTTGTATCGGTTGCACTGTTCATCGTTGCAGCAACCTTTCCTATAAAAGAATCCGGGCCGTAGGTTTTAAAAATCTCGGTCATAATTCCCTGAGCGCCTCCGCCTGAAAGAGGCCTTATCAAAGCCATTGGTAGGGTTTCGGAAGGTATTCCTAAAAAATTGGCAAAAGGAGTTATAAAGGTAATTAGAAAGTCCATTGCACCGGAAGCCCTAAAAATTCCGACAGATACTAAAACCGCTATTAAATAGGGAATTACTTTTACGGCTGTGGCAAACCCTTCTGCCGCTCCTTCAATAAAAACTTCGTATATTTTCACCTTTTTGATATAACCGTAAGAAATTATGAAAATAATAAAACAAGGCACTGCCCATTGAGATAGGGTATTTACTATTTTGGGAAGCATTAAAAAAACCTCCAATATAATAAGCTATTATTTTGATCTAAAAGCGGGCAGTTTTTCCAAAATTTTAACCGCTATAATTCCAGCCATGGTGGAGCAAAAAGTAGCAATCAGTGTAGGACCTATAATTGCTGTGGGATTTTGGGATCCCGTAGCTTTCATTAAAGACATGGTTGTTGTGGGAAGTAAAGTTATAGAAGAAGTATTTATTGCAAGAAAGGTGCACATGGCATTTGTTGCCGTATCCTTTTTCGGATTTAAGCTTTGAAGTTCCTTCATAGCCTTTAATCCTAAGGGCGTCGATGCGTTCCCCAATCCCAGCATATTAGCGGCTATGTTTAATGCCATAGCTCCCATTGCAGGATGTCCAGAGGGTACATCGGGGAAAAGCCTGGCCATAATGGGTTTTATAGCTTTTGAAATTTTATAAACAAGTCCTGATTCTTCAGCTATTTTCATAAGTCCGAGCCAAAAGGACATAACACCTATTAACCCCAGTGAAATATCTACAGCAGTCTTGGCATAATCAAACACTGCTTGAGTTACCGCATCCATTTTTCCCGTCAAAGCCCCTGCTAAGATTCCTGAAAAAATTAAAAAGAAAAATATAAAATTCATTGCCATTGTTAAAACCTCCTTTATAAATATTTATGCCTAAGAAAAGCTTTTAATCCACCAAGTTATGGTATACTATTAAGTAAAAAAAGCGAAAAATTGTATGAATAAGTGATTATTGTTGGCAAAAATGAAGTAGATGCTAAAAAACAAAGGAATTTCTGTTAAAAAATTATCAAATAAGTCTTTTTGTGTTATAATTAAATCGAGAAAAATGTCACAAGATAGGTGATTTAAATGGAAAAATGCACTGTGGTCTTTAATCCTTCCAAAAAAAGTATAAGCGTAAAAAAAGGCGCAAATCTTCTGGAAGTAGCAAGAAAAGCGGGAATCTTTGTCGATGCACCCTGTGGAGGAAGGGGACACTGCGGAAAGTGCAGGGTTAAGGTGGAAAGCGGTAGCCACCGCATGGAGTTTTCTCCCCTTCTTACTGAAGAAGACATAAAAAAGGGTATCAGGCTTGCGTGCCTTACATTTGTTGAAGGAGACATGGTGGTAGAGATTGAGGAGGCGAAAAATGTCGAGGATATTCTTGTCGAAGATGTGAAACCCGGAGATGAAAAAAGTGAAAGGATTAAAAATGCCAGCAGACTTTTAGAAAAAGAGGGAATTGTTAAAGATAGCGGTGTTTTTATTATAAATTTAGAACTTCCAAAGCCTTCTCTTGACGACAATGTAGCGGATTTTGAAAGATTAAAAAGGGAGCTAAAAATAAGACATAATATTGAAAATGTTACCTGCTCTTTGGGGGTTTTAAAAAGCTTACCGAAAGTATTAAGGCAAGAGGATTTTAAAATAATAGCAACCCTTTTAAAAAGCGAAGGGGTTTATGAGCTTTTAAAAGTCGAAGGTCGTGAAAACAAAGGTGCGTACGGTATTTGCACTGATGTGGGCACAACTACGGTAGCGGCTAACCTTGTAGACCTGTCAACGGGCGAAATTATTGCCAGTGCTACTTCGGGCAATCTTCAGATGCAGTACGGGGCAGATATAATAAGCAGGATAATTTACGCCTCATCGCAGGAGGGCCTTGAAAAGCTTAGGGTTTCCATAGTAGAAGGCACCATCAACAGGTTAATAAAGGAGCTTATTAAAAAGGCAAAAATCAGTAAAGAGGATATTGTTGCTGGTGTTTTTGCTGGAAACACTACTATGACCCATCTTTTATTGGGAGTGGACCCATCTTATATCAGATTAGAACCTTATATACCTGTATTTAGGGAATGCCCTCAGATTAAAGCAAAGGATACCGGAATTGATATAAATCCTGAAGCTAATATTACAGTTTTACCTAATGTAGCAAGCTATGTAGGAGGGGATATCGTATCCGGTGTTTTAGCATCAGGTTTATGGGCTGAGGATAAAAATACGCTTTTTTTGGACTTGGGCACCAATGGAGAAATAGTTTTTGGGAACAAGGATTTTATGCTTACCTGTGCTTGTTCTGCAGGTCCGGCTTTTGAAGGTGGAGAAATAAGCTGCGGTATGAGGGCAATGCCGGGGGCTATTGATGAAGTTGCAATTGATAGGAAAACTTTAGAGCCTAAAATCAACGTGCTGGGGGACATAAAACCCAAGGGCATATGCGGGTCAGGCCTTATAGACCTTATTGCAGAGATGTTCCTTTCGGGTATAATCGATTCTAAGGGAAAAATTTCAGGTGAAATAAAAAATGACAGGATTAGGTATGATGAAAATTTGGATGTTATGGAATATGTAGTGGTATGGGGCAGGGAAAGTTATGACGGAAGAGATATAACAATAAATGAGATTGATATAGATAACCTGCTGAGGGCAAAAGGAGCCGTTTTTTCCGGTTTAAGCGTGCTTTTAAAAACGGCTGGATTGTCGGTTTACAATTTGGATAAGATCATAATAGCAGGGGGAATAGGTCGCAATTTACATATAAAAAATGCTAAAATTATAGGTCTTTTGCCCGACATAGATGAAAAAAAATTTAATTATATGGGGAATGCATCTTTGATCGGGGCTTACCTTTGCCTTGTATACGAAAAAGCAAGGGAAAAGGCAAGGGAAATAGCGGACTCAATGACCTACATTGAACTCAGCACTTACCCCTCTTACATGGATGAATTTGTTAGCGCGTGCTTTTTGCCGCATACCGACCGCAGTCTATTTCCCAGCGTAATATCTTTAATTAAATAAGAATATAAAAATAAAAGTTAAGGGAGATGGAGATTATGCACATGCATGAAGGACATGATAGTGACATTCAAACATTAAAAATACTCCTTGCCCATTGGATTGAACACAATAAGTCCCATGAAGAGAATTTTAGGAAATGGGCTGAAAAGGTAAAGGCCTTGGGAAAAAAAGAATGCGCAGAGTATATTGAAAAGGCTGCAGATTTACTACTTCAGGCGGGAGACGCTCTATTTGAGGCGAAAAAATTAATATAAGGGGTGAATGAGCTTTGTGCGAATCAAGGGTGGTTATTTTGGAGGACGGTAAAGAAAAGGAGATTATGGAAAACGTTATTTATGTAGAGCCACAGGATGGGAAGGTTTTTATGTACGACTTATTGGGGCAGCAGAAGTTGGTTGATGCGGTTATAAAAGAAATAAAACTATTGGACCACAAAATAATACTTGAAAAGAGGAAGTAAGCTATGATAATAGCGGTTGTTGACGGAATGGGGGGAGGAATCGGAAGCCAAATTATTTCTCTTTTAAGGCAGGACCTCCCACCGGATGTAAAAATTTACGCCTTGGGGACTAATTCGGCAGCGACGGCTAACATGATGAAGGAAAAGGCAAACAAAGGTGCAACCGGTGAGAACGCAATTGTCAGCACGGTAAAAAAAGTGGATGTAATTGTAGGCTCCTTGGGGATTGTGATACCCAATTCCATGATGGGAGAAATCACAGAAAGGATGGCTTCTGCTATTGTAGAAAGCAGGGCAAGGAAGATATTGATTCCTATTTTAGACTGCGAAGACATAACTGTATTAGGTATTGAAAAAAGGCCCCTTTTTCTTTCGATAAAGGAGGCCATCGAGAAAATCAAAGAGATGTTTTAATAGTAAAATTTTTTGCTCTACCCTCTAATAATGGGTAGAGCTTCTTTTTATTTTGTTCTTTATAAATGTCTTGACATAGTGATATAATAATTTTGCGCTTAAATTTTTAAAATTAAATTTAGATAGCACTTAGCTAACAACATTGGAGGGATTTTCTTGAAGTCCAAGGTTTATTTTTTTGACTTAAGAGCTAAAAAAAGGACCGAAAGCCTTGCAGCAAAAGTAGGAAGAATTTTCGAAGCTGCCGAATTTGGCAGAATTATTTCGGAAAATGATATGGTGGCATTAAAGATACATTTTGGTGAAAGAGGAAACAATGCCTTTATTAATCCCATTTTTGTTAGACAAGTAGTGGACAAGGTTAAAAAATACGGCGGCAAACCCTTTTTAACCGATACCAATACATTGTATAAGGGCTCAAGGAGCAATGGTATAGACCATATAGTAACTGCAATTGAAAACGGTTTTGCTTATGCTGTAGTAAATGCCCCAATAATCATTGCTGACGGTATAGTCAGCAAAGATTCTGTTGAAGTAGAAATTAATAAAAAACACTTTGACAGGGTAAAGATTGCATCCGCTATTTACTATTCGAATGCTATGATCGTGCTTTCTCATTTTAAAGGCCATGAAATGGCGGGTTTTGGAGGAGCGATAAAAAATTTGGCAATGGGATGTGCGCCTGCTGCCGGCAAACAGCGCCAACACTCAACTTTAAAACCTAAGGTTTCTGAAAACTGCAGGGCGTGCCTTGCCTGTATTAAAAACTGTCCTAAGGATGCCATATCTCTTGTTGATGGCAAGGCTTACATAGATGCAGAAAAATGCATTGGATGTGGAGAATGCATTTCCATGTGCGTGTTTAATGCAATAAAACCGGTATGGAAAACGGATATTCTAGAATTTGTGGAAAGAATGACCGAATACGCTTACGGTGCTTATATAAATAAGAAGGAAAAGACGGCTTTTATAAACTTTGTCATGAATGTCACGCCTTTATGCGACTGCACGCCATGGAGCGATGCACCGATTGTCCACGATATCGGAATCCTTGCATCCTTTGATCCTGTAGCCCTCGATAAGGCATGCCTTGATTTGGTAAATTCTCAAAAAGGCAACCCCCATTCGGCACTCGGGGATAAAAATAAGGGATTTGAGCCAGGAGAAGACAAATTTAAAGCCATCCACCCTGATACAAAGGGAGAATATCAGTTAGAATACGCCGAGAAATTGGGTATGGGCACAAGGGAGTATGAGCTGATAAAATTAACGTAAAAAAGTATTTAATGTTATAAAACCGGTATATAAAACGGATGTTTTGAAATTATGACCGAATACGCTTACGGTGCTTATATAAATTAAAAAGATAAAGATGGCTTTTATAAATTTTGTGATGAATGTTACGCTTTAAAGCGACAAGTATAATAAAACAAAAAAGGAGAATAGTATGATTTTATTTTTAATATTTCTTACTGCAATTTTTTTTAATGTATACCTGTTTCGAAAGAACATCAATATAGGGTTAATAATGCTTCTTAATTCTTTAATTTTATCCTTTATAAAGAAAATGCCTATTAAGGCTGTGATATTAACCGCCTTTAAGGCTGTAGTTTCAGAAAAAACCCTTGAATTGATATTTATCTTAATTGCGGTTATGATAATTGAAAATATGATGAGAACCAGTGGTATGATTGCAAAAATGGCGCAAAGTTTAAGGCTTCTTGTGAGCAATAGACTTTTTTCAGCGATCATGCTTTCATCTGCCCTCGGACTTCTTCCTTCTCCGGGAGGAGCAAGATTTTCGTGCCCAATAGTAGAGGAAATAACAGGTGATGGATTATCCAATTTGAATAAAGCATATATAAATTACTGGTTCAGGCATGTTTGGCTTGATGGTTTTATTCTATACCCTGGAGTTATTCTTGCTGCAAAATTGCTGGATGTGCCTGTGGGGAAATTGTTTTTGCATTTGATGATTTTTATAATTATATATGCGGTTTCCGGTGTTTTAATAATAGGGGAAAAAATCGAGGATAATAAAATGGCTTTAAAAAATGGGGATAGGAAAAAGGCTTTAATGGAATTTTTATTCAGCATAATGCCGGTTTTCACCATGATAGTTTTATATATTTTACTTATAAATAGGTTTGAGTATGCCCTTGATTTAGCAGCATTAATAACTATAATTGTTTTGATAATTTTAAACAAATTAAATCTAAAAGAAGTAAAAAGGATAGTAAAAGAATCTTTAAATTTAAATTATGTGATAATAATAATTGGTGTTATGGTGTTTAAAGATTTTTTGACCGTTTCGGGAATAGTTGAGTCCCTTTCCAGTGCGGTAGTTTACTATAAGATACCAAAAGAATTATTGTTTGTTGTTATTCCTTTAGTTTCCAATTTCTTTTTTGGTGTAACGGTAAGTTTTGTATCTTTAGCTTTTCCCATATTGATTCCCTTCGGACTTGGCCAAAATATTTGGCATGCTGCCTGCGCTTTTGTTTCAGGTTTTATTGGAGGGATGATAACTCCCGTTCACCTCTGCAGCGTTATGACGGCGGAATATTTTGATGTGGGAATAGATAAACTTTTAAAAAAGGTTATGGCCTCATCCTTTTTTGTACTTGCAGCTGTTATCGCTGTTTTGATTTTAATTTGAATAATAGCTTTAAAGCTGGCTCTTGCCGGCATAGAAAGTGTAATCCCGCCCGATGAAGTGATAAAAGCTATGGGAGAAGTGGGAAGGATGCTGCCAGAACAATTGAGGGAAACTGCAATGGGAGGTCTTGCTGCTACACCAACGGGGAAAAAGATACAAGACAGGGTATTAAAAAAGTAAAAGTTAAAAAAAAGAGCAGCCCAAAATGCGGGCTGCTTTTTAGATTTCAGGCTCTAATAATTAATAACTGCAGTTTTTGTCTTATCATCCCATGTGACCTTTACGCCTAAGTTTTCGCTTACATATCTTAAGGGGACATAGACCTTCCCGCCGACCATCTCCGCGTATTTGTTTGCCACCTTTAGGGTTAAAATTTTATTTCCCTTTTTAATAATAACTTCTTTCTTTTTCTCATTCCATTCAACTTTTGCCCCGAGATTTTCAGAAATCAGCCTCAAAGGGACCATTCCGTTACCCTTTTTGTTTATATAGGGTATTGAATCAGGAGAAAACAAATCCTTTCCGTTTAAATTGATTGAGAAATCGATAACGGGTACGGTGAAAGTTTTTTGTATAAATGAAGCGTTAACCTTAAGGATGAGATTCCCTTTGTCTTGGGTTTTGAAAATCAAATTTCCTTTATCAAAGCTGTATTTTTTATTATAGGAAAGGGAAAGGTCAAAATTGTAAGGGTAGTTAATTGGTAGTTTGCTTTGGTAATGAGAAATACCGGTTAATTTTATTTCAGTAGGTATTCCCTTCTTTATATAAAGGGTTTGGTTGATTATATCCTTTAAAAGGGGAATTATTGAGTAAGAGGTTGAATTACCCTCAAAGCTGAAAAGTAATGCTGCAGGATTTTCTGTATCAATTGGTGGTAGGCTTATAAACCTTATGGAATTTTCCTTTTTAACATAAAATTTTTCACCTTTTAAAATCACGTTTACCTCTATATTTTTTTGAGTTAATTGCGAAAGAAGTTTTTTAAAAAGGGCGATTTCCTGCCTATCGGTAAACTTTTCTATAGGACTATTTAAGAAAACAATTACCTTTTTATACTTTGAAGCGCCTTTCAAGTCCTTTATAAAAGATTGCCACTGATTGTAGTCGGTAGTTCTGATACCGCCCTTTTCTGCCCTTAAGAAAATAAACAATTTGTCTTTATCACTAAAAGATTGATATTTTTGGTTAAAGCTTTTTAGGTTTGAAAGATAATTTTTTGGGATAATTTTTGATAATTCCCCTTTTGTATTAACCTCGTCGAGGGCAATGATGTAGTCGGTCTTATACTTTTTAATAATGTCTAATGCCTTCAAAAAGGCTTCTTTGTAATCTTTTTCTGCTAATTTACTTTCGGAAAAGCCGCTTATTAAAGCAAAATTAGCATCGCTGATTTTTTTATTTTGATTATCCTTATATACCGGTGTAGAAAGATCTAAACCCTCAAATTTTGAGCTTTCTTCAACAGGTAGATTAAAATTGTTTATATCCAATGGGTCAATATATGCGAGTGTTCCATTTTTATCTATTCCGTAATAAGAAGAGTCGGAAGTTTTTATTATCTTTACAGGTGTTAATATTTTTATATTCTGCGAGGTTTTCACATTCTCATATTTTGCAGTAATGACGACCTCCCCTTCCTTTTGGGCAAAGAAGGTATTTTTATTAAATTTCCCAAGGTTTTTAGAAATGCTCCATTGTATCCTGTTTTGATCAATAGATACAGGGTTATAATATTCATCGTAAGCTTTTACGTTTAAGGTAATTCGGGAATTTTTTGCAACCGTAAAGAAAGGGGTTTCAATGATAAGGCCTGCAATTTTGCCCTTCGGGGCTTTGTTTATTATTCCGATTCCATTTATAACAGGCCTTTCTTTGTTATCCGAGGGACTATTTAAAACCTTGGGGACCTCTTCACCCGGAAGCCTTCCCACCATCGTAGATGAGCCACCACCGTCGAGATTAAGCGCATTGTACGCCCCGAGGTTCAACAATAATTTTGCCAATTCCTCCTGAGTTAAACCGTCGCTCTCCTCCTGCCGGCCGTCAACCACTACCATTATTATTTTATTTTTTTCCTTTGTAAATCCGATAGCGGTCCTTGGATGAACCCCGCTTATATTGTGGGAAAAGCTTTCAGGGATTTTGCCGTTTTCCACAAGTACGGCACCGCCTCCCACTGCAGTTTTTATATTGGATATTTCAGGTACCAATTTTAAATCAAGGGTTACGGGGTCGCCTATGCTAATTTTTGGATAAATTTGGGCTGCAAGATCCTGCCCGACTGCGAAAACCATTCTGCCATCCTCTATGAAGGAGGATTTGCCGTAGAAAAAGTTTTCGATGACATTGTCTTTAACGATGATGTAAAGGGCATCACTCTTGTCAGCAGGTAATTTATAAGTTTCCCTGCCGAAAAAGGTATTATAAAGCATTACCCTTCCGGTTGGGTCGCCTATTTTGTTTACTGAAGAAATAGGCAAAGAAGTCCCGTCCTTTAATATCAATTTACCTTCAAAAGAAAAATTTAGTATTTGGGGTATCTTATCAAAGGTTAGAGCAAAGGCAGCCATATCCGAACGGTTAGAAGGGGATGAAATAAGTTTGCCTTCGTCAATATGTATGCCTACGGATGAGGAAGGATTTGTCATTGTAAAAAAATCGCCATTTATCCCCGCAACCGCATTGTTCCCTTTAACAAGGTCGCTTAAAGTTTTCCTTTCAGATAAATTTTGTTTATTGTAGAGGCTTATTACGTCAATATAAGGGGAGGAAAGGTCAACCGTCAAAATATGTACTTTCTTCCATCCATGGGAAGTGAATATAGTTCTTTTTTCATAAATTACGCCTTTTGCTATAGGGCTTTGTTCTTTTTCTTCATAAAGGATAACCGATTCCTGTGCGTAAATATTTGAAGGCAAAATTGCGATTAAAAGAAGAATGACAGTTAATACGGAAATAAGCTTTTTAAACCTTGTCATGTTTAGACCCCCTTAGTGGAATTTAATTGAACAAATATTTATACAGAAATAGTATGCCGATAATAACGGGCTGATGGATTAAATAGATTACAAGAGATTTTTTACCTATGAAATTTATAATATTTTGCTTTGCGTTTTTGTTTAACAATCTTTTTCCTTCGGCGTAAAAGGTTTTATAAAAAACAACTCCAAAAAGGAAAACCCCAAAATAGGGAAATATAGGATAATAATCCAAGGATGAAAAATCTTTATAAATGAGACCGAGTGGGAATAAGAATTTATACCCTACAAAAATGCTGTTAAAATAAATTCCAATTAAAATTGATAAAAATGCTGTGGCAACTAAAAAGGGAACATCCTTTTTTTTGAAAAAATACGAAAACAAATAAGATAAACCGATAAAATGGAGTATTCCGAATTTAACATACATGCTTTTATCGATTAAATATGTAATAAATGTTATTAACATTCCGAGGGAGAAAATTTTTATGCCCCGTAAAAGGGCATTTTTGCTCAAGTTTACGCTTATACCTGCAAGGAAAATAAACATTAAGGCGGATGTTTTGCCTTCATAAAACCAAAAACCGCTGCTGAAACTAACGGGTAAGCCCATGTAGTAGTTTAAGTCAAATACAATGTGGAAAATAACCATCAATATAACTGCAATTCCCCGGAAAAAATCAATTTCATCAATTCTTCCCATAAACGCCCCTCATCTTTAACCGGTTGTTATAAGTATAACAGGAAAAACCATTTATGTCCATTTCATGTATTTTAAATTTACTTTACAAATTGTGGCTTGGTTTTATTTTGGTACATGTTATGCTAATGCACATTAAATCCTACTGAAATAGTATGAATTATGCAAAACAAGAAGAAATATAAAGAAAAACAAATATAATTTAAAATAAATTAAAAATCTAAGAAGAAATGGGGTTTACAATATAAAATAGCATATCTTATAATATTCACTAAATATTCATTTATTCTTTTAATTAAATAAATAAGTAAAGCATCACAATTTTAAACAAAAAGGAGGGGTAAAGTGAAGGATTTAAAAGAAAGAATACAAAAAATTTTTCCGAAAGTTCGGGAATTGCGCCGGGATTTTCATGCCCATCCTGAACTCGGCTTCGAAGAGGTGCGCACATCGGAAATCATAGCAATGACCCTCGAAGGCCTTGGTTTGGAAGTAAAGACAAAAATAGCTAAAACCGGGGTTGTTGGTTTGCTGGATACCGGGAAACCCGGGCCTACCGTGGCACTGAGGGCTGATATGGATGCCCTGCCCGTAAAGGATGCCAAGAAGGTTCCCTATGCTTCTACAGTCGATGGCGTTTGCCATGCCTGTGGACACGACGGACATACTGCAATGCTTCTGGGCACTGCGATGATTCTATCGGCGATGAAAAACGATTTTACAGGAAAAGTAAAATTCATCTTTCAACCCTGCGAGGAACAACTTCCCGGGGGAGCAAAGCCAATGGTTGAAGCTGGTGTATTGGAAAATCCTAAAGTAGATAACATTTTTGGCATTCATTTATGGACTAATTATTCTATAGGAAAAGTAGGGTTAAAAGCCGGTCCCCTTATGGCAGCTGCAGATTCCTTTGTTATTGAAATTATAGGTAAGGGGGGACACGGCTCAGCACCTCACCAAACAGTTGACGCTGTCGTGGTGGCTTCGCAGGTAATAAGCGCTTTTCAAACAATTGTCAGTCGTTCTGTGAACCCCCTTGAACCTGCTGTGGTGAGCGTTGGGACCCTGCAAGCAGGATACGGTTTTAACATTATTGCGGATACTGCAAAAATTACCGGCACTGTGCGCACTTTTAGCGAAGAAACAAGAGCTTTGATTCAAAAAAGAATGGAGGAAATTCTAAAAGGTATTACCCAGGCTTATAATGCAGACTATCGCTTTGACTATATAAAAGGTTATCCGGCTGTGATAAATAATGAAAAAGTGACTGAGTATGTCCGTCAAATTGCAGCTGAAGTTGTAGGGGAAGAAAATGTATTAAATGCAGAACCGGTTATGGGTGGAGAAGATTTTGCTTACTATCTGCAGCAAGTTCCCGGTACCTTCGTGTTTTTAGGTGCTAAAAATGAAGAAAAAGGAATTGCTTTTCCACATCACCATCCTGAATTTGATTTTGACGAGGATGCTATGGCTATAGGAATAGAGCTAATGGTTAGGTACGTATTAAACAATAAAAATTTAAAAATTTAAGGGGGTCAAATATGAACAAACCACTGGTAATAAATAAAAGAAAAGTATCTTTATTAGACAGATTTTTGAATTTTATAGAAAAAGCTGGGAATAAACTGCCCGATCCGGCTACCATATTTTTAGGACTTTCAATTCTGATAATTTTACTTTCCCATCTTGCTGAAATTGCCGGATGGCAAGCAGTAAATCCTGCTACAAAAGAAGTTGTAAAAGCGGTAAGTTTGTTAAGAAGGGAAAATGTAGTTAGGATTTTTACGGAGATGGTCAATAACTTTGCTACCTTCCCGCCTCTTGGGCTGGTCCTTGTAGTGATGATGGGAGTCGGAGTTGCAGAGTATAGCGGTTTAATAAATGCACTGCTCAGAAAGCTTCTTAGTGGAACCTCTGCCTCTTTTATAGTACCTGCAGTTATTTTGATCGGGGTTTTAGGAAATGCTGCAGGTGACTCAGCATTGATTATTATGCCTCCTTTAGCAGCTATGATTTTTCTAAGCGTAGGTCGTCATCCCCTTGCAGGAATTGCAGCTGCCTATGCTGCAGTAGCCGGTGGTTTCAGCGCCAATTTGTTTGTTAATATGTTAGATGTATTGTTGGCAGGTTTTACGGAAAAGGCTGCTCAAATAATTGATCCTAAATATATTGCAAATCCTGCGATGAACTATTATTTCTTAATTGCTTCTACTTTTGTTATTACCTTGGTGGCAACCTGGGTAACGATAAAAATTGTGGAACCTCGTTTGGGCAATTACGAAGGCCACAAAGAAGAGTTTCATCCCTTGAGCGAAAAAGAAATTAAAGCACTCCGCGTAGCGGGGATTGCAGCCTTGGCATATATCGGACTAATAGCTTACTGGACATTGCCAGCTAATGCACTTTTAAGGGACCCTAAAACCGGTTCTTTGATTATTTCTCCCTTTATGAAAAGTTTGGTACCCATAATGACCGGATTTTTCCTTTTCCCCGCAATTGGGTACGGAATTGCAGCAGGTACTATTAAATCGGATAAAGATTTGGCTGCTCAAATGTCAAAGGCTATGAGCACAATGGGTTCCTATATAGTAATAGCTTTCTTAGCTGCTCAATTCATAACGTTTTTTAACTGGAGCAATATAGGAACTATCCTGGCTATTAAGGGAGCGGATTTCTTAAAGAACATAGGTTTTACAGGGTTACCCTTGTTGATCGGAATCATAATCTTTTCTTGTTTAATAAACATTTTAGTAGCCAGTGCTTCTGCAAAATGGGCTGTGCTAGGGCCTGTTTTCGTTCCAATGCTCATGCTATTAGGTTACTCACCAGCATTTACACAGCTGGCTTACAGGATAGGTGACTCAATTACAAACCCCATTACTCCGTTACTGGCGTACTTCCCTATGGCTCTTTCCAGTGCTAGAAAATATGACGAAAATTTGGGGATGGGAACTCTAATTTCCATATTGCTCCCTTATACCATATATTTCGCATTAGCCTGGATATTGTTATTCTCTATATGGTATTTCCTGAACCTGCCTTTAGGGCCCGGAAATATGATACACTTATAGTAAACTATCTAAAATCTCCTACCGGCACGACCGGTAGGAGATTTTTTTTAAAGTTGATTTTTAATAGGATAAGGTTTAAAATAGATACAGAACAAATGTTCGTAAAGGGTGAATCGGGAATGCTCAATATAATCCATGTGGATATGAACGCCTTTTACGCTTCCTGTCATCAGGCAAAAGACCCCTCGTTAAAGGGGAAGCCTGTCATTGTAGCCGGTGACCCTAAAAAAAGGAACGGGATTGTGCTTACGGCGTCCTATGAAGCAAGGGCTTACGGTGTAAAAACGGCTATGCCCAATTTCCAGGCTAAAAAGCTCTGTAAAAATGCCGTATTTTTAAAACCCGATTATATTCTTTACGTTAAAATGAGCGAAAGGGTAATGGATATATTAAGACGGTTTACTCCAATTGTGGAGGTTTTCAGCATAGATGAAGCCTGGCTCGATGTTTCGGGCTGCGAGAGGCTTTTCGGCGAACCCATTGAAATTGCAGAGAAAATACAAAAGGTTATAAAGGAGGAATTGGGCCTTCCCTGCTCTATCGGCATATCCTGCAATAAGATCCTTGCGAAGATGGCCTCAGACCTTAAAAAGCCCATGGGGATAACGGTGCTTTATCCTGAAGAAGTGCCTGAAGTTATATGGCCCCTGCCTGTAGAAGAACTTTACGGGGTAGGAAAGCGAATGGCAGACAAACTAAATTCTATGAATATAAAGACCATAGGGGATTTGGCGAATATCCCGGTAGAATTTTTGGAAGCCGCGTTCGGAGTTATCGGAAGGCAGCTATACCTTTGGGCAAACGGTATAGATGAAAGCCCGGTTGATCCAGGTTTTACAAAAGGGGAAAAGTCTATGGGGCATTCCATAACCCTTCCAAAGGATATTACAACCTTTGAAGAGGCAAGGGCTGTACTCCTTTCCCTCTCCGAACAGGTAGGAAGAAGGGTGCGCAAAAAAAATTTTGTGGGGAGGGTTGTAACCCTTACCATGAGGGATGATAGCTTTTTAACCAAGACCAGATCGGCTACCATTCCGTATACCAATACTACGGAAGATATTTACAAAACTGCAAAAAAGCTTTTGGAAAGTAACTGGGACGGGAAAACCCCTTTGAGGCTTTTGGGTGTGAGCTTGTCCGGGCTCACGAGGGACTTTGAACAGATTTCCCTTTTCCCCCATGATGAGAAATTAAGGAAGCTGAATAAAGTCATTGACAAGATAAAGGATAGGTTTGGGGAAAATGCGGTTTACAGGGCAGGACAAAAGTTTGAAAGGGATGAAGTTAAAATAGGCTTCAGGTCATAGGACCGCAAGCTTCAATTTTAAGCCTTTTGCCTCATGTCCAAAGGTTTTTTAAGGATTATTATGGAATTAGAAAAAAGAAAGGTAAGTGGAGGAGGCCGGGTGGTATGTTAAAGAAGGTTTTGGATGGTGTAAAAAGGCTCTGGACGGAAGAAGAAGGTCAGGGAATGGCAGAATACGGTCTTATTCTCGCATTGGTTGCTATAGTGGTAATAGGTGCATTGACAGTTCTTGGAAGAAGAATTTCTAATAGAATGAACGATGTAGCAAACAATTTAGGTAACGACTAAAATTATATAACTTATTATTAAAATACAAAATTGATAATTTTGTATATCATATTAGAGATAGATTTCTACAGATAGGAGAGAAAAATCCTTAATAATATCAGGAGTAGCAATTAAAAATTATAAACAAAAATTAAATCAATTGGCCCTACTTAACGGTAGGGCCAAATTTACAAATGCGGAGTGAGAGTGGATGGAGGCCTTAAAAGAGATCCTTCTTATTGTATTGGTTTTAACATGCCTTATTAGCGATCTTTTGAAAAATAAGATCTACAATGCGGTGATTTTTCCGGCACTAATATTAGGGTTTTTAATAAATGGGTATTTGGGTGGAATAAAAGGTTTTGTGCTGAGTTTAGAGGGCATGTTTCTTGGGATGTTGTTCCTTTTTATACCTTATCTATTGCGGGGCATAGGTGCCGGAGATGTCAAATTTTTAGGAACAATAGGTGCTATAAAAGGCCCTGCTTTTACGTTAAACGCCTTTTTATATTCAGCTATTGCCGGAGGAATTATTTCCCTTGCCATAATGTTTTTTGACAAAAATTCGCGTTATAAGATAAAATCGGTTTTTCTTACGCTTTTGTCAATACTGGGTTTTGTCCCGAAAGGTCTAAATCTTTTGGAGAATTTAGATTCTCCTTCAAAAAAAGGGCGATTCCCTTATGGTATAGCTATAACCTTGGGCACAATTGCCGCGTTTATATTTTCAATTTAAGAGGTGTGGAACTTGATCGGGATAAAAAAAATAATAAAAGACCAAAAGGGTCAGTCCATGGTTGAATTTGCGCTTATCCTGCCAATACTTATCGTGATGATCTTTGGGATTTTGGAATTTGGCAGGATTTATTATGCTCAGATAGTGCTGACAAGGTCAGCAAGGGAAGCGGTTAGGCTCTGCGCTGTCGGGAAAACCGATGATGAGGTTGTACAAAGGATATACGAGATTACTCCTTTGCCGGATTTGGCACAAAATTTGAATATTGAGTATATTTCGCCGCCACAAGAAGAGAGAAAAACAGGGGACCCTGTTACCGTAAAAATTTCCTATAAACTGACACTAATAACTCCCTTTATTTCCAATTTTTTAGGAAACCCTTTAACTTTGAAAGCAGAGGCTACAATGAGGATGGAATGATTATTGGGGTGTTGCCTTTATGATTGTAAATAATAAACTCAAAAATTTAATAAAGGGGCAGGAAGGGCAGGCAATGGTGGTTTTTGCCCTTTCTTTAGCTGTGCTTATCGGAATAACGGGACTTTTTATGGATACGGGTCTTTTGGTGCTGGAAAAAGAAAGGCTTCAAAATGCCTGCGATGCCGCTGCGCTTGCAGGGGCCTACGAGCTTCCCGATGAGGAAAAGGCAATGGAAAAGGCAATAGAGTATTTTCAAAAAAATGGTTATGCGCCTGAAGACCTCAACATCTCCTTTGACAGCAGTCAAAACAAAATAACCGTTGAAGCATCAAAAAATGTTGAGTTTACTTTTATGAGGATAATGGGTTTTAAAAACAAAACGGTTAAGGCAAAGGCTTCTGCTGTTTACGGTGCGGTAACTGGAGTAACCGGCGTAGTGCCCTTCGGCATACCGGACCAGAGCTTTGAATTTGGCAGGGAATATACCCTGAAGGCAGCACCTAAGGACGATTACGGCCCGGGAAACTACGGAGCTTTAGCTTTGGGATTCAGGGGTTCTTCCACTTATGAGAACAATTTGAAATACGGATATAATGGGTTTTTGAAAGTGGGCGATTGGGTCCAGACAGAGCCGGGCGACATGTCAGGGCCTACGGAAAGAGGGGTAAACTACAGGCTTTCCTCGTGCCCCCATGAACCCAAATGCACCATTGAGAGTTACCATCCCGGATGCCCTCGGGTTATGATAGTGCCTATATTTGACCCGTCTTCACTCCTTCAGGGCAGGGATGAAGTGAGGATAGTGGGTTTTGGCTCTTTTTTGTTGAAGGGGGTTTCAGGAAGCGGGTCAAAAAATGAGGTGACCGGATACTTTATAAAAATGGTGCCTCCTGATGGCACAGAATTTACGATTGATCCTTCACAGCAAAATTACGGACTTCATGCTGCGAGGATAGTGGAATAAAAAGGTTGGGGGAAAAGATTATGAAAAGTAAAATGATTTTATTACTTGCCATTCTCTTAGGTCTTTTATCTGCTTTTGGAACTTACAAATATCTTAGTGATTTGGAGGCTAAGTACAAGATTACAGGGGAATTCATTGATATAGTGGAAGCAACAAAAAAGATTCCTGCAAAAACCGTTATAGAAAGCAGTATGGTCACTACAAGAGAAGTGCCATTGAAATATGCCCCTTATGGAGCAATGAAAAAAGATGAGGTAATAGGGAAAATCGCAAAATACGATATACTTCCCGGCCAGATAATACAAAAAGATCTAATTTTGGACAAAAAAGACCCTGCCGCGGGGCTTTCAGTAAAAATTGAACCGGGAAAGAGAGCCATTTCTATTCCGGTAAACAATGTGGTTGCTTTAAACGGCCTTTTATCTTCAGGGGACAGGGTTGATGTTATTGTAACCTTCGATGCTCCGCCGGACAAAAAATTTGCCGTTACATCTACAATTATACAAAATGTACCTGTTCTTGCAGTGGATGCAAGTTTAAATGCACAGGGGCAAAGCAAAACTGAACCTAAAACCGTGACTTTGATGGTGACGCCTGAAGAGGCCCAGCAGCTTGCTTTTGCCGTTCAGCACGGCAGTATACATCTGACTTTAAGATCGCCTCAAGATACCGGTAAAATTCCACTAAATTCGACAAAAGCGGAAAACCTTTTAAGATAAGCGGAGGTGTGAAAAATGGCCATAACCGTTGTCATTGCTGACGATATACCTACGACAAGAGATGACATAAAAAGGCTTTTGTATTTCGAAGAGGACATAGAAGTAATAGGAGAGGCTGCGGACGGATATGAAGCGGTGGCATTGGCAGAAGAATTAAAACCCGATGTAATATTAATGGATATAAATATGCCCAGGATGGATGGAATAGAAGCTACAGAAAGGATTACCACAAACAATCCTCAAACGGCTATTGTGATTATTTCCATTCAAGGGGAGAACGAGTATTTAAAAAAGGCCATGGCAGCAGGAGCACGTGAATATCTTATAAAACCCTTTACGGCTAAAGAACTTTCCGAGACCATAAGAAGGGTCTATGAATCCCAGCAAAAAAGAAACATGGCTTGGATAGGAACCAAAATAGAAAAACCGGACAACTTACCGCAAAAAAGGGGAAAAATTATATCCTTTTTTTCGACAAAGGGAGGGGTTGGAAAAACCGTAGTTGCTGTAAACCTTGCTATGCAGCTTTCTAAGGATGTGCAAAAAAAGGTGGTACTTCTCGACCTTGACCTGAGTGCAGGAGATGCCGCTTTGATGCTCAACATAGCCCCAATTACAAGTATTGTGGACCTTGTTAAAGAACAAGAGGAATTAAGCTATGATCTTTTGGAGGTTTTTTTACTGCCCCATGTTTCAGGATTAAAACTCCTTGCAGCACCGGAAAGGCCGGAATTTTCCGAGTATGTCACATCTAAGCATGTTGAAGAAATCTTGAGGATATTAAAGGATAACTTTGATTATATTGTAGTCGATTTACCAGCTTATTACAGCGATACCAATATCAGCGTGCTTGAAGATTCTGAATATATTATACTCCTATTAAATCAGGATATAACTTCTCTAAAAAGGGCGAAAATCGATTTTGAGATATTAAAAAAATTAAATTTAGAGCAAAAGGTTAAAGTAGTATTAAACAAAAAAGGGAATGACGGTTTTAAACCTGAGGACATAGAAAAGGTGCTTGGCACAAAGATATTTTCCTATTTGATAGAAGATGAAAGAACTGTAGTAAGTTCTGTAAATAAAGGAAACCCCTTTGTCTTGAGCGCACCCAAGTCAAAGATTGCTTTATCTATAGCTGAACTTTCCGAGAAGTTGGGGCTGAGGTGATGATAAATGTCACTTCTTGAAAAGTTGGAAGGGGCAAAAATACAAAAAAATTTAAAGGAAGAGGACTTAAAAAGGTACAACGAACTTAAATCAAGGCTTCACAGGAGTATTGTTGATGAGCTCAAAGACTTCAAGTCAGAAGATGACAACAAGGAAGCTTTAAAAAGGAAGATAGAAGAGTTTGTGGAGGCCTTTTTGGCAAAGGAAGGGGATTATATACCAAAGGTAGACCGTCAAAAAATAGTCCAGGAAATGATAAATGAAGTAATTGGTTTTGGACCTATTACACCCCTTATTGAAGACCCGGAAATAAATGAAATAATGGTAAACGGTCCTAAAAAGGTTTATGTAGAAAGAAAAGGCAAAATAGAATTGACAGATGTTACTTTTAGGGATGATGAACACGTAATGAACATAATAGAAAGGATCGTGGCACCTATAGGAAGGCGTATAGATGAAAGTATGCCTATGGTGGATGCTAGATTACCTGACGGCTCTCGAGTCAATGCCGTTATACCTCCTCTTTCACTGATAGGACCAGTAATTACCATAAGGAAATTTTCTAAAAAACCTCTCAGCATCCAGGATTTAATTAATTTTGGCACATTAACGCAAAATATGGCGGTATTTTTAGAGGCCTGTGTTAAGGCAAGGTTAAACATATTAGTAAGCGGTGGAACGGGCAGTGGAAAAACGACCACGTTGAATGTCCTGTCTTCTTTTATACCTGAAAACGAAAGGATTATAACCATAGAAGATGCTGCGGAACTTCAACTGCAGCAGCCTCATGTTATAACCTTGGAAAGCCGTCCACCCAATATAGAAGGCAAAGGAGCCATAACAATAAGAGACCTTGTAAGAAACGCATTGAGGATGAGGCCTGACAGGATTGTTGTGGGAGAGGTGCGCGGTGGAGAAGCCCTTGACATGCTTCAGGCAATGAATACAGGGCATGATGGCTCTTTGACTACCGGACATGCAAACTCTCCAAGGGATATGCTTTCAAGGCTTGAAACAATGGTGCTGATGGCAGGAGTAGAACTTCCGGTAAGGGCTATAAGGGAGCAGATTGCCTCAGCTATAGATCTTATAATTCATCAAAGTAGGCTTAAAGATGGATCGAGGAAAATAATAAACATTGTTGAAGTGCAGGGGTTAGAAGGAGATGTGATTGTTTTACAGGATATATTTACCTTTGTTCAAACGGGAGTTGATCAGAACGGAAAAGTCCTCGGATTTTTTAAACCGAGCGGAGTACTGCCAAAATTTATGGAAAGGTTTGAAGCTTACGGGATTAAACTTCCCCTTTATATCTTCGATCCTAATTATTCCGAGGAGGTAAAAAATGAGTCTTCAAATTCTTCTGTTGTTAAACTTTCTCGCCGTCTTTTTGACGGTGGTTTACGTTTATGAAAAAAGAAAAGAAAATAAGGAACAATTTTTGGAAAGGATAGGTGGAGTATTAAAGCAGCAAAAAGCCGGGAGTAATAAAGATATTAAAAATCTTTTAAAAGAGGTCGTAAAGTGGGGAGGAAGGCTTTCTATTGCAAAATCCCTCGGAAAGTATATAGACAATAAACTGGAAGAAGCAGATGTTTTATTAAAAGGTGAAGAGTTTATAAGCATTGTGTTTTTCTCCTTTTTATTTGCTTTCGTATTTGTTTTTATGATAACTCTAAATTTTTCGGTTACTGTCTTAGTTTCTCTTGTGGCTTCTTTTCTCCCTTTTTTGATACTTGAGTCGGTACGACAAAAGAGGATTCAAAAAATAAACTCCTCTATAACCGATGCACTGACAATAATGTCGGGGGCCCTTCGCTCGGGGTTTAGCTTTCTTCAAAGCATGGATTTTGTGCAAAAAGAGCTGAAAGGTCCCTTGAGCCGTGAGTTTTATAGGGTTATTAAAGAAATAAACTTTGGAGCCTCTACTGAAGATGCCCTAAAAAGCATGTCAAAAAGGGTAAAGAGTGAGGATTTGGACCTTGTTATAACTGCGGTTTTGATCCAAAGACAGGTGGGAGGCAACTTAGCAGAGGTCTTAGATAATATCACAGCAGTAATACGGGATAGAATCAGGATAAAAAGGGAAGTAAAGACCTTAACAGCGCAGGGCAGGATATCCGGACTGATAATAGGCCTTTTGCCGGTTCTACTTGCCGTTTTTATGTTAACTGTGAACCCTGATTATATAAACGAACTTTTTGTAAACCCCCTCGGAAGGATTCTGCTGTTAGTTGCTTTTTTGGGCGAGGTAGCAGGCTTTTTGATGATTAAAAAGATAGTAGATATAAAGTATTAAAGGTGGGATAAATAATGCTGTTTGCTGTATCCCTTTTAGCATTCCTCTTTACCTTTGTATTGACCTTAGCTTTGACAAACAAAATCTATGAACCGCAAATTTATATACAAAAAAGGCTGTATCAAATGGCGGATAAAAATAATGATATAACGTTGAGGCAGGTAGAACTTTCGCTACCTCTTTTTAAAAGAACTATAGAACCTTTACTAAATAAAATTGCTGCTGCCCTCAAAAAACAGGGGCTTTTGAAAATGGTTTTTGTTATATTGTTTTCTACTTCCCTTTATATTTTTTTTACTATCCTCGGTGTATCAAAATTTAGGGCTCTATTTTTTCTTATTGTTGGAGGAATTTTAGGTTATTATATTCCAGACTTAATTAAAGAGAGTAAAAAAAGAAGGATAAAGGAAGATGTAGAAAAGAGGTTGCCGGAAGTCCTTGACTTGCTCACGGTATGCGTTGAGGCCGGACTTGGGTTTGATGGTGCAATGGTGAAGGTGGTGGAAAAAACAAAGGGGGTGCTTGCTGAGGAAATGGCAAGGGTAATAAACGAGGTCAGGATGGGAAAGCCTCGCAAAGAGGCATTAAGGGACATGGCGGAAAGGCTTTCTGTTGACGAACTTTCAAATTTTGTAGGGTCTATAATTATGGCAGAACAGCTCGGTATAGGGATAGGAAATGTGCTTCGCCTTCAATCAAAGGAAATAAGAAGCAAAAGGCGGCAAAGGGTGGAAGAGATGGCCATGAAGGCGCCGGTTAAAATGCTGCTTCCCATTGTATTTTTTATATTTCCTGCTATATTTATAATACTGCTCGGGCCTGCAGCTTTGCAGTTAATGAAAATATTTGCAAAATAGGGAGGATTTTATGCTCGCCGTAAATACAAAAAATAATAAAATAATCGCACAAAATTTAAAAATAGCGGATACCTTTATAAAAAGGCTTATAGGATTAATAGGTAAAAATCACTTTTATAAAGGGGAGGCCTTACTTATTACTCCGTGCAATTTTATTCATACTTTTTTTATGAGATTTCCCATTGATGTGGTTTTTTTGGATAAGGACGACAATGTTATAAAAACTGTAACAAATTTGAAGCCTTATAGAATTTCACCTTTTGTAAAAAGGGCTTATAAAGTCTTGGAACTCCCCGAAGGCACAGTTTTAAATGCTCAAATTGAGGAAGAGGATAAAATCCTTTTTTTGGAGGATAGGAGGGAGTGAAGTGATATGAATATTATGGTAAGACTTATCTTTATTTTCCTTTTACTTAACCTTTTAAGCCTTTTAATTTTTGGAAGTGGTATTTTTTATGCGGCTTTTTTTATAAAGACTTCTTTTGAAAACCTTTTAAGTTTCGGAATTATATTGATTCTTGTGAGTATAATTGTTAATACTTTATTTTTTTATTCATATATTAGAAATAGAATAATAAAGCCCTTTAATAAAATTGCTGAGATTGCAGGCAACCTTTCCACGGGAGATTTTTCGGAAAGGTTTTCACAACTGCCACAAAAAGCTTATTTTCCCTTTCTGATTACATTGGATAACATGGTTGACCACTTTGAAAGGTTATTAGATTATATTGATTCATCGGTGAAAGATGTAAACTTTTTATCCAATAACGTGATTCAGAGACTGGATATTATCGAAAAACGGGAAGATGACGAAAAAAAGGTTGAAATTATTAAAGAAATAAAATCTTCTACAAAAAGGATAACGAGGATAAGTCTTCAGCTCACCTCCTTAATTCGACAGTTTAAATTAAAAGATAAAATTAATGAAGGATTTTAAGCTCTTTTATAGAATTAATCTATTAATCCTATAAAAAAGGTGATACGGCTTGATTGATGTATCCTATCTTGATAAAATTATTCAAAAGGTGAAGCAGGTTGTTGAGAAGAGTAAAGAAGAAATTTACGGTTTAAGTGAAAATGCAAGGCAGGAATACGAGAGGGCTAAAAGGGAATTAGAACAGGTCAAAACAGAAATTAAAGAAATTATAGAAGAGGTCGACCGATTGGAAAAGGAATATATAAAGGCAAGGATAAGATTGGTTGAAGTGAGCAGGAACTTCAGGCTCTTTAAAGAAGAGGATATAAAAAATGCTTATGAAGAAGCTCATTCGAAACAGATAGAGCTTATAAACAAGAGAGAGAAAGAAAAACTTTTAAGAAACACCCGGGAACACCTGCAAAGGTATTTAAAAAACTTGGAAATGACAATAAAACGGTCAGAGGAATTGATAATAAATATAAGCATGGTTATTAAGATTTTAAATAACGAACTTTCTACTTTAAGCGATAAAATTGGGGAATTGCAGCAGTTTCAGGCTTTGGGCCTTTCAGTTATAACCGCTCAGGAAGAAGAAAGAAAAAGAATTGCGAGGGAAATACACGATGGTCCTGCACAGAGCTTGGCAAACATTGTGATGCGGGCAGAGTATATTTTAAAACTGATGGAAGTGAATCCATCCTTAGTAAAGGATGAATTATTGACATTAATGGAACTTGTGAGAAAAAGCTTAGCAGATGTAAGAAAAATTATTTTTGACTTAAGACCGATGTCCTTAGACGACTTAGGTCTTATTCCTGCTTTGAGACGGTATATAGAACAGTTTACGAAAAATTATGGGATTTTTGTAGAATTGACCGTTCTCGGAAAAGAATACGCTTTAGATTCTACACTTGCTATTGCTATCTTTAGGATTATTCAGGAATCGCTTAATAATGTAAGAAAATATGCAGGAGCCACGGAAGTTGTGGTGAAATTAGAATATTTACCTGATAGGATAAATGGCACCATAAGGGACAACGGCTGCGGCTTTGATGTGGAAAAGGTCCTTGCGGATAAAGAAGGCACTGCTTTTGGGATAATGGGTATGAGAGAAAGGGTTCAGCTTTTAAAAGGGAAGTTCGAGATCAGATCAAAGATTGGTAGGGGAACGGAAGTAATGTTTTTTATTCCGGTAAAAAAGGATAATAAATCCGGAGGGAATTAAATGATAAATAAAGAAGGAGAAAAAATTAGAGTAATAATTGCAGATGACCACGCTTTAGTAAGGGAAGGAATTGCGAAAATATTGTCCCTTGATCCGGATATAAAAATAATTGGCGAAGCAACGGATGGGAAAGAAGTTATAGAACTTGCAAAGAAATTAAAGCCCGATGTGATCTTAATGGACATTAATATGCCCAATGTAAACGGTATAGCAGCTACAAGGGAGATAAAAAGGGAAAATCCCGATATAAAAATAATAGCTCTAACTATACATGAGCAGGTGGATTATTTATTGGAGCTTATCCGTTATGGAATTTCGGGATATGTTTTGAAAGACGTAAAGCCCGATGAATTGATAAAAACAATAAGAGATGTTTTTGATGGCAAAGGGGTAATTCCGCCTTCCATGACCCCAAAGGTATTTGAAGAAATAAACCGAT
The DNA here is from genome assembly GCF_049701175.1 of Thermovenabulum sp. GTDB lineage: Bacteria > Bacillota > Thermosediminibacteria > Thermosediminibacterales > Thermosediminibacteraceae > Thermovenabulum. Next base: position 19,842 of record NZ_JBNATW010000016.1, on the reverse strand, counting down.
TATCCCAAAAGGATGATGGTGTAACATTTGATCTGACGCCGAGAGAAATAGAAATTTTGAGGGAACTTGCAAAAGGGCTTTCAAATAAGGAAATTGCGGAAAAACTTTTTATCAGTGAAAAAACCGTGAAAAATCATCTTACAAATATATTTCAAAAAATGGGGGTTAATGACCGCACCCAAGCGGTTTTACTGGGAATAAAACATAATATTATAGATATATGATTTCGGGGGGCAGTGTGTTTGATAAAGGTTGCAACCTCTGGCTATGCCTATAAAGATTGGATAGGCAAATTTTATCCTGAGGGAATAAAGGAAAAGGATATGCTTGCCTATTACAGCCGTGAGTTCCCCTTCACTGAAGTGAATTCAACGTATTACAGCATGCCGTCTCCCTATATGTTTTATCACATGATGAAAAAAACACCTGAAAATTTTGTTTTTGTTGTAAAAGTATTTGGTGGCATCACCCATCATGGGGATTTGAGCCCGGTAACAGTAGAAAAATTTAAAGGTGCTGTAAGCCCCATTATTGAGGGAAAAAGGTTGGGATGTATTTTAGCCCAATTCCCTTACAGCTTTCACAACAATGACAAAAATCAGGATTTCTTAAAAAGAATGCGCGAGGCATTTAAAGAAATTCCTTTGGCAGTAGAATTTCGCACTGTAGATTGGCTTACAATAGATACTGTAAGGCTTTTAAGAAATTTGGATATTGCCTTTGTGTGTGTGGATGAACCCCCTCTGCGGGGGCTTTTGCCTCCTGTAGCCATTGCCACAAGCAGTTTTAGTTATATAAGGTTTCACGGGAGAAATAGAGAGAGTTGGTATAATCACGAAAATTCCTATGAAAGATATAATTATTTGTATAAAGAAGAGGAGTTAAGGGAATGGGTACCCAAGATTAAAGAATTAAAAAGAAAAACGGATTTGGTTTATATAGCGATGAATAATCATTTCAACGCACAGGCGGGTTGTTTTGGGATATGGAAGGCTATAAGTTAATTGCCCTCGATGTAGATGGGACGCTCATAAATAGCAGGTATATTCTTACAAAAAGGACGATAAAAGCCTTAAGGCAAGTAATGAATAAGGGCTTATACGTTACCTTATGCACAGGAAGATTTTATAGGAGCGCAATAAGAATTGCAAAAAACATCCCTGTAAATGCTCCTATAATAACTTCAGATGGAGCATTGATAAGGGATGTTTATAATAATCGGATATATTACGAGAAGGCTTTACAAAAAGATGTCTTGATGGAAATTATTGATACAGTTTCGGGCTGTGACGATGTGAAGCTTCAAATCTTTTTGAGGGACAAAAAAATATTCTTGGGGAAAAGTTATCGAGTTGCCCAGTTGAAAAGATTTTATACCTTTGCGAGGAGGTTTTCGTTCATAGGTAGCGTAAATTACATCAGGGACTTTGTGCTCATTCCTGTTAAGAATATAGATGATGTAAATAGACTTAAAAAATATGTTGACCGAATTTATATAGACGGGTATATGAAAGAATCCCTTGGGCTGCCGCTGAAAGCGGTTATCTCTGGGAATCCCGTCACCATTGTTGAGTTAACAAAAAAGTTTGAAAAAATGTTTGGCAAATCTATCTACATTACATCTGCAGTTAAAAATACGGTGGATATAGTAGACGGGGAGGTTTCTAAGGCAAAGGGTCTTGAGGTAATATCCCGTATCCTAGGATTGAAAAGGCAAGATATCATTGCTATTGGAGACAATTACAACGATATTTTAATGCTGGAATATGCGGGACTCGGAGTACTAATGGGGAATGCACCTTTAGAATTAAAAGAAAAGGGGCTACCCCTTACTCTGACGAATAACGAGGAAGGGGTAGCTTATTTTATCGAAAGCCATTTTAAAAATACCTTTTTTTCGCACTTTCAATGATTGCTCCTATAAATTCCTTACCGGAAAACCCAAAAGCCTTTGCCATGTAACCCATGTAACCGTGATGTGTTTTTCCGCTGGACATGGTAAGCCCTGCAAAGGTATTTATTTCCAAGAAGTAAGGTATGCCGTCCTCACTCAATATCATATCGATTCTTCCGTAATCTTTTGCATTGAGGACTTTATAAATGGATAAGGCGGTATTTTTTATTTTTTCTTCTATTTCCGGAGATAGCAATGCGGGGCAGGTTATCTTTTCTTTATCGTACATTTTGTGTTCGAAGGTGTTCGTTTTAACACCGCTGTAGCTTATCTCAAGAAGGGGTAAAACCATGGGATTTTCGTAACCTATGATTCCGACAGTTATTTCTCTACCTTTGATGTATTCTTCTACAAGGGCAGGCTGCCCTATTTTTTCGGTGATTTTGGCTATTACTTTTTTCAAGTCTTTTTCGTTTTCCACTATGTTTTCATCGCTGATGCCGGAACTGTTTCTTCCCCTTAAGGGTTTTACGAAGAGGGGAAATTTTAAATCATGAGAAGGTATATCATCGGGGCTGTTGGAAACAAAAAATTTTGGGGTTGGAAGGTTGTGAAAGGCAACTATTTTTTTCCTGGCAGCTTTATCAAGGGATACCAAGTCAAGTCCGGAACCGACAAAGGGAATGTTAAAGACCGTTAAAAATGCTACTTCTTCAAGGGATGAGGCATTAAAAACAAGATCTACTTTTTCCTCTTCAATTTTTTGTAGAGTTTCTTTGGGATTATCCCTTTTCCATTCAATCATTACAGCATCGTATCCGTTTTCTTTTATGAAGGTGTAGTGATGATAAGCCTCATCGTAGGCATCGTCAAACACATTATCGGATATTCTTTGCTGGAGTTCTACATTTCTAAACCTTCTCCAAAATACCCCTACCTTCACGCTCCACCCTCCCCTAATTTATATTTTTAAAATATTAAAAGCTATGGAGGACCATAGCTTTTCCTCCTCTCGTTACGCTTACGAGGTTAGCTGACGGGTTCGGGTTGAGAGGCAACTTAATTTTAGCAAAAATAAAAATAAATGTCAAAAGCGATTGAATATCATTAAATTATAGCTTTAAAAAACATTATAATTGTTAATTATTAAAGCTAAAATACTTGTTTTTTTCAAAAGTTGGAATGAAATTTAAGGCCTCTTCGGGAGTCAACTGCCTTCTTATCGTTATGTTTAATTCCTTTGTGAGGTCTATTTCTTCAAAGCTCTTTAAAAGCTTTACTTTTGGCCTGAAAGGAAGGTCTGAGGAAGCTACAACTATAGCTGCTTCTTCAGTGCTCAGCATTACCAGGGTTCCTGGGGGGAAGGGATTGATACACGACAAAAAAGCTCGTACAAGATTAAAGGGGAAAAGGGTGTTACAGGAACCTTCAATCATCTCGTAGACCTCATGTACCGGGATGGCTCTACGGTATACCCTATCGGTAGTCATGGCGTTAAACACATCGGAAATCGCACAGATATAGTCAAGATCGTTTATTTCAAGTTGTTTTAACCTTCTCGGGTAACCGCTGCCGTCAAATCTTTCGTGATGGTTTAGAACAATATTTAAAGAAAAAGGGTTTAAATTTTCATCATCTTTTTTCTTTAATATTTCATAACTGAAAAGGGGATGTTTTTTTATTATTTCATATTCTTCTGGAGTTAGTTTTGCTGGCTTATTTAGAATTTCCGGCGGTATCTCCAATTTACCTACATCGTGTAAAATGCTACCCATGCCCAATGCAAACAGCTTTTTTCTGCTGTAGCCCAACTTTTTTCCGGCAATGAGGGAAAGAATGCATACATCTACAGAGTGTGCAAAAGTATATAAGTCGTTAGAACACAAGTTAGTTAAATTTTCTGATACTCCCTTTTCAGAAAGGATTTCTTCTATAAGACTTTTGACCACATCTGCCACATTTTCTAAATCCAATATATGCCTGTTTTTTATCCAATCCATTAAAGTAATAAGGGCGTTCTGTCTTAATTTTTCAGAGATACATTCCTTTATTTGAAATTCATCGTAAGGTATAGGGCCTTCGACTTCAACTGTTATAATGTTATTCTTTTTTAATAATGAAATCAAGCTTTCGGTAAGTATAACGCCTCTGTTTAAGAGGAGTTCGCCCCTTTTACCGAAAAGCGGTTTTTCTACCCTCATACCGGAAGTTAAAAAATTTACAGGAACTTTCAAAACAATTACCTCCCAGATTTAACTCACTTTTAATAATTCTTTCCTTTCTTCAGAATTAAATATTTCCTTCAACTTTGCGATTCTTTTAATGAAAGGAGCATAAAAAATTAGCAAAATTTGACTATTTTTTATAGAATTATTTTATGCTTTTTTGTCGAAATTGGTCAAGATATTTTAGAAATAATCCCCAAAAAGTAAAAAAAAATGGCGGCTTTTGCCGCGATGAAAATTATTTTGAAGTTAATTTAAATATATCATCAATGCTTAAGGCGACTTGCACTATTCCAGGTTTATCCTTTCTTTTTACACCGACAAACTTGTAAAGCTTACCATCCACATTTCGGGGTTGGAGTTTTTGCACTATTCTATCAACCTTTCCTCTTAATATTTTCCTGAACTCACCGGCCTGCGTGGTTTCATCATCGGGGAATCGGAAACCTAAGCTTTGTTTATCGTTATCGAGAATAATTACCCCATCTTCATCGGTTATGCAGATCTGCGTAACCCCGTAGCTTTTTACTATATCAGGCATTCTTTCAAGGGAAAAACTTTCTTTTGTAAGCCTTTCAGCCACTTCTTCAGCAATTTTTAACAATTTTTCCCCTAAGAGTTCGTCGAAACCCTTTGTAAAAACCTCGAAGTTTTCAACAGAATTTTTAAGATTTTTTACCTGATTAAAGTTTTCTAACAGGTAATCTTTTTGCTTTTCAAGGATTTCTTCTACGTTTTTTATTGAATCGGTGATAACCGATGAAAAGTTTGAGACGTCCTGAATATTTTCCGCCATTTGCTCGGTAGCTTGAGTTTGGGACAATATATTTTCAGATATGTTTTTAATTATGCCTTCAATCGTTGTGATTACTTGAGTTATATTGGAAAGGCTTTTTTTGGCTTTATCTGTAGTGGATTTTTGTCTGTCAACCTTTTTGAGGCTTTGTTCGAATACTTCGGAGGATTTTTGAATATAAGATTGAATATCATTTACTAATTTAACAATTTCCTTTGAAAATTTTGATGTTTCATCGGCAAGCTTTTTTATCTCCTCTGCAACTACCGCAAAACCTTTTCCCGCAGCTCCTGCCCTTGCGGCTTCGATGGAGGCATTTAAGGATAAGAGGTTTATCTGTGAAGATATTTCGTTAATGTTATCGGAAACGGACGAAATTTTCCCCAGAAGGTCTTTTAAGCCCATAATTTCTTTAGATATGTGAAGTATTTCCCTGCCCTGCTCTTCAATTATTGATACGGCATCTTCAATGGACTTCAGGCTTATTTCTAAATCCGAAGCGGCGTTTTTTGAGGTGTCTAAAGCCATCGACGAGTAAGAGGCTATTTCGTTTATACTTCCATAAAGTTCTTCGGAAATGGCGGCGCTGTTGACTATCCTGTCATTTATATCCATTACATTTTTTAAAAAACGGGAAAGGATGTCATTTAAATTTTTTATATTATCTTCAAGCTTTTTGGAAGAAGTATTTATGTTTGTAGAACCTGCAGCTATCTCTGCGGAATTTTTTAAAATATGGTATATTATATTCTGTAAATATTTCTGTAATGATCTTAAAGAAGGAAATAGCTTTTCCACATTTTTTTCGATGCTGTCAAAAAGGGATTCGCTCTTTGAATATGATTCTAAAATTTTATTGGATTTTTCGACGGTCTTCGTCAATATGTAAATTTTAGAAAACAGGTATATTATTACTGCGATTAAAAACATGGTCAAAAATGATAAAAAGATAAGCAAGGTTTTTCACACCCCCAAAAATTTCCGTTTAAATTTTCAATATTCGACAAAATTTCTGGTTTTCCTTTGTATAAAGTACATATATATTTTTTTGAAATATTGTAATAAGTCGTTTTGAAAAAATTTTATTGGAAGAAATGGAAGAGCTGATTGAAAAAAGCGAAAAACAAAAAGGGAATATTCAAATTTTGATAAAGGGTGAGGGTTTTGAAAATAAAAGTTTTTCCTGAAGATTTCATTGTAAAGGAATTGGCAGATATAAAATATAAAAAGGGTGGAAAGTATAAGATTTACCTTTTAATAAAAAAACACTGGAATACCATGGATGCTCTGAAGTTCATATCTATAGAAAATAATGTTCCCTTAGAAAAAATAGGAAGTGGTGGGAGAAAGGATAGGCACGCCTTAACTTTTCAGTATATTTCAGTCCCGAGGGAATACGATTTGACCTTTGAAAGGGAAAACGTTATCTTGGAGTTTGTGGGTTTTTCGGATGATTTTGTTTCACCGAGGGTATTAAAAGGCAACTATTTTGAAATAACCTTGAGGAAGATTGAGGAAAAGGATAAAGATAAGATTGTAACAAGGTTGAACGAAATAAAGGAGTGGGGTTATCCCAATTTTTTTGATGACCAGCGTTTTGGGAGTGTAGAAAATGAGGAGGAATTTATTGCAGAAAAAATCCTAAAAAAACATTATAATGGGGCTTTGAAGCTTTATTTTACGGTAACCCATCCGGAAGATAAAAAGGAGGAAAAGGAAAGAAAACAAGAAATTAAAAGGCTTTGGGGAGATTTTGAAGCCGTTCTTCCCTTCTGCAGGACAAAGGTCGAAAGGGATATAATAAAAATACTTTTAAAAGGCAAAAGTAAAGAAAACATGGTAAAAGCGCTTAACACCATTCCAAAAGAGGAGCTTTCAATGTTTTTTTCCGCATATCAAAGCTATCTTTGGAATAAAACCCTGCTTTTAATTCTTCCCAAGTATGCAGAGGATTTATATAGAGTAAAGGGGAAAATAATGGACTATTTAATATACAAGAAAATAGATGATATCAAAAAGTTCAAAGATATTAGAAATATGGAAATACCTACCGTTTCTTATAAAATTCCCAAGGTAGACGAAAATGTTAATAAGGCGATAGAGGAGGTATTAAAGGAGAGGGGTGTTACTTCATCGGATTTTAATTTAAAAAAGATAAGGAAGTCTTTTTTTAAATCCTTTATGAGGAAAGCAGTTGTATTTCCGGAAAATTTATTTTTTACTTCCTTTGAAAAAGACGAGTTTTATGAAGGATATGAAAAAATCAAAATAAAATTTATTCTTCCTCCTGGTTCCTTTGCTACAATGCTTGTGAAATCCCTTTCAATAGAATAAAAAATCCTTCCTTTTATTTCATAGTTTTTTATAAAGCTTATAAGTGCTAAAATAGATGTATAATAGAATGGTTCGGGAAGGACAAAAATATATGAGAAAAGAGAACAATAATACTGTTGTAATTTTTCTTATCCTCTTTTTTATTTTTTTAGGACTTTTAACGGGTTTTTTATTAGCTTTTTCAGGAAGTAAAGCCATAAAACAAACCCTTTCTCAAAGTAGTAATAGCAATAATCCCCCTGCAAAAATAAATGAGGATGTCAAAGGGGAAAGTTACGAAGAGTGTTATTCCGGTGAAGTTAATACTTTAATTTATTATCGACTTTTTCCTGAAAGGAAGCATTTTACAATAGAAGAAGAAAAAGAAAAAAACATTAATAAAAAACACAGCAAAGTTAAAGGTAAAACAGCCTATCTTACTTTTGACGACGGTCCCAGCAAAAACACGGAAAAAATATTGGAGATACTTAAAAAGGAAAATATAAAGGCAACCTTTTTCGTTGTAGGTTATAAGGAAAACGAGAATACGGTTATAAAAAAAATTTATGAAGAAGGGCATTCCTTAGGCAACCACACCTTTAGCCATAGGTATGATGTAATATATTCGTCTGTGGATGCTTTTATGAGCGATATAAAAAGACAGGAGGATTTGATTTTCAATCTAACAGGGGTAAGGCCTAAGATTATTAGATTCCCGGGGGGGTCTAAAAACTCGGTCAGCCTTAAGGAAGGCTCGCAGGGGATAATGGATGAAATTAAAAAAAGGCTGAAAGAGGAAGGCTATCATTATATAGATTGGAATGTGGTAACGGGAGATGCAACAATGCCCTATCCCGATAAAAAAGCAATGCTGGAAAATTTAAAGAGGGGATTAAAAAATAAAAAGATAGCAGTTGTACTTCTTCATGATACCGATTCAAAAAGTTTAACCATTGAAATTTTGCCGGAAATTATTGAAATAATAAGAAGTGAAGGCTTCAAATTCGATGTAATTGACGAAAAAAATATGGAATTTATCGAAAATTATGTAAGGCAGCGTTAAAAGCTGCTTTTTTTATTTTACTTTTTTTATGGTATTATATGGATTTGAAGTGCTATAATATTAAAAAGGCTTTTTATTAATTGAGGTGAGAAAATGTTTTTAATACGTGAGTTCAAGTTCGATGCGGCTCACAACCTGACCTCCTATAAAGGAAAATGCGAAAGGCTTCACGGGCATACTTACAAATTGGTTGTAAAACTACAAGGTGAGCCGGATAATGAAGGGATGATAATAGACTTTGTTGAGCTGAAAAGGATTGTTGAAGAGAAGGTCTTAAAAAAATTTGACCACAGCTATATTAATGAAATTATTCCCCAGCCTACTGCGGAAAATATAGCTGAGTATATTTTTAAGGAACTTTCCGAGGCTTTGAAAAGGGAAAACTGCTCCCTTTATGAAGTGGAAGTTTGGGAAACAGAAAGCTGTGGGGTAATTTACAGGGGTGAAAAGAGTTGCAGCTAAAGGATGTGCAGTCGGAAAAAGACGAAAGGATGGTGCCTTTAAAAAAGGTAGGGATAAAGGGTTTAAAATGGCCTTTGAAGGTTCAGGACAAAAAAAGGGGATATCAGTTTACTATAGCTGACATAACCATTTCAGCTGATTTGCATCGAGATTTAAGAGGAACCCATATGAGCAGATTTGTCGAGGTTTTAAAAAACTTTGAAATTTTAAGCTCAAAAGGAATAGAGGATATTTTGGTAGAGATAAAGGAAAAGCTTCATGCGGATTCTGCCCATATAGAGCTTTTAATCCCGTATTTTATATGGAAAGAATCACCTGTTACAAAAAGCGAATCTCCTTTGGAGATTTGTGCTAAAATTTATGCGGAACTTTCTGATAGCTATAAGATTTATACCGGTGTGAAAGTTCCTATACATACCCTTTGCCCATGCTCTAAGGAGATAAGTGCTCAGGGAGCTCACAATCAGAGAGCTGAAGTTGAAATCATAACAAGGTCTAAGAAGATGATATGGTTTGAGGACCTTATAGATATTGCAGAAAAGAGCGCGAGCTGCCCCATATATACTTTGCTGAAAAGGCCCGATGAAAAATATGTTACTGAAAAAGCCTTTAGTAATCCCAAATTTGTAGAGGATGTTACGAGGGATGTAGCTTTGCTTTTAGAAGAAGATTCTCGTATAGAATGGTACAGGGTGGAAGTCACCAGTTTCGAAAGCATACACAATCATCAGGCTTTTGCCTGTGTAGAAAAGGGGTGGATGTGTTGTGATAATGGAGATAACACTAAAATATCTGAGGAAGGAAATGAATAGGGTAGGAGTTCATCCTTCTTCCTTCCCGATTTTCGAAAAAAAGGAAAGGATAATACCCTTAAAGCTTTTTGATATACCTTTCCCTGCTGCGAATATTATTAAACAGGAGATGCTGTCCCTTGGAGGAGATGCAGCTGTCCATAAAAATGTAATCGATGGAAAGGTGGAAAAGTCCGATATTATATTGCTTGGGACTAAAAAACATTATGAATTCCTCATTGACAAGCTAAATAAAATGCCTTTCTTTGGCCTTCTTGAGACAAAAAAAGAGATTGAGGAGTTTTTTAACAAAAAAAGAGTTGATATAATCTTAAGCCCGTGGGGCAGAAAGATTTATTTTAATGATACTTTAATAATGGGAATAATAAACGTCACCCCTGATTCCTTTTATGCGGATTCAAGGAAGGAAACTATTGAGGAAGTTTTATCTGTTGCAAATAAAATGATTGAAGAAGGGGCAGATATATTAGATATTGGAGGCCTTTCTACAAGGCCGGGTTCGGATGCCGTTGACGAGGAGGAGGAAATAAGGAGGGTAATTCCTGCTCTAAAAGCAATAAGGGAAAATTTCCCGAGGGTATTCATATCCGTGGATACTTACCGAGCACAAGTGGCACAAAAGGCTTTGGAAAGCGGGGCGGATATGGTAAACGACATAAGCGGTTTTTCCTTTGATGATAAAATCTTAAATGTTGTTGCCGAAGCGAAAGCTCCTTATGTGCTCATGCACATTAAAGGGACGCCAAAGGACATGCAGAAAAATCCCTATTATGAAGATGTTATAAATGAAATAATTGGATATTTTTATGAAAAGATACAAATAGCAGCTGAAAAAGGTGTTGATCCGGAAAAAATAATTTTAGACCCGGGAATAGGGTTTGGGAAAAGGTACGAAGACAATTTGGAGATTATATCAAGGGTTAAGGAATTAAAGAGCCTTAAGAAGCCCTTGCTTATAGGCCATTCAAGGAAAAGTTTTATCGGCAAAGCTTTAGATGGTGCTACCCCTGAAGAAAGGCTGGAAGGTACCCTTGCGGTTACTGCAATGTGCGTCCTGAATGATGTAGAAATAATAAGGGTGCATGATGTTAGGGAAAATAAAAGGGTGGTAAAGATGCTGGAGGCGGTAAAATGGCAGATGTATTCATCGCTCTCGGAAGCAACATAGGTGATAGAGAAGGAAATATTAAAACAGCAATAGAAAAGATAAAGGAAAAGGGAATTGAAATTGTAAAAATTTCGGACATTATTGAAACCGAGCCTTACGGGTATAAGGAGCAGCCGAGTTTTTTAAATGCCGTCCTTTGGGCAAAAACCTCTCTTACTCCTCGTGAATTGTTAAGTATACTTCAGGGCATCGAAAAGGAAATGGGCAGGGAAAAAAAGTTTAAATGGGGACCGAGAAACATCGACCTTGATATAGTTTTTTACGATGACCTTGTTATAAACGAAGAAGGTTTAAAAATACCCCACCCCGATGCTCATAACAGGGTTTTTGTAATGGGGCCGATAGCCCAAATCGCTCCTGATTTTATCCATCCAGTTTTGAAAACACCGGTAAAGGAAATTTTTGAGAGATTATCAAAAATGTAGAAAAATTTAGGAGGTTGATTCTATTGTCGAATATTGTAATTATTACTGACACCTCGTGCGACCTACCGGAAGATGTTTTAAAGGATCTACCTATAATACGTTTGAAGATGCCCGTTTCTTTAAAAGACAATCCCGATCAGGACATCTCCGATCTAAACATTAAAGATTTTTACGAAAAAATGAGGAAAGGGGAAATAATGCCTGTAACCTCGCAGGTTCCAGTAAATGTTTTTATGAACTGTTTTGAAGATATACGAAAGGAAGGCAAAAAGGGTATTGTGCTAGGCCTGTCTTCAAAACTGACCGGTAGCTACCAGTCAGCTTTACTTGCAAAGGAAACCGTTAAAGCGGAGCATGTAAATGTTATAGATACTAAATGTGCAAGCCTCGGCACGGGCCTTGTGGTTTTAAAAGCTGCAAAAATGGCACAAGAGGGCAGGGATTTTGACGAAATTTCCCGGGAAATAGAATTTTATGCCCATCATATGGAACATATTTTTACAGTGGACGACTTAGAATTTCTGAAAAGGGGGGGTAGAATTTCAGGAGCACAGGCTTTTATAGGAGGGCTTTTAAATATTAAACCCATTTTGCATATGGTTGACGGAGCTATATTCCCCTTAGAAAAGGTGAGGGGTAAGAAAAATGTTGTAAAAAGAATGGTTGAGATTGCTGCAGAAAGAGGAAAAAATTTGGAGAATCAATTTATAGGCATAAGCCATGGGGATAATGAAGAATTGGCCCTGGAACTTGCCGATGCTATGAAAAAGGAATTTAATATAAAAGAAATAATAATTTCGTGGATAGGCCCTGTAATCGGAGCCCATTCAGGTCCTGGTACGGTGGCACTGTTTTTCCAGAACGCTTAACAAAACATTCTTAAGATAGAGGAGGTATATTATGATAATTAAGTTTAAAGATAAAAAGCCCAATATACACAACACTGCCTTTGTTGCCGAATCGGCTGATTTGATAGGGGATGTGACGGTAGAAGAAAATGCAAGCATATGGTTTAGGGCAGTTTTAAGAGGGGACATAAATTATATTAAAGTTGGGAAGAATTCTAATATACAGGACGGGTGCGTGCTTCACGTTACAGAGAATAATCCCTGTGTTATTGGAGATAACGTTACAGTGGGGCATAACGCCATTCTCCACGGATGTACTGTTAAAGATGGGGCCTTAATAGGCATGGGAGCAATTGTTTTGGATGGGGCGGAAATAGGAGAAGAAGCCCTGGTGGCAGCAGGGGCCCTTGTCCCGAGCGGCAAGGTTATTCCAGCGAGGAGCCTTGTTATCGGTTCACCTGCTAAGGTTGTAACAGAACTTACAGAGGAATACCTGAACTCAATAAGAAAAAACACCAAGGATTATGTAGTTCTTGCGAAAATTTTCTTGACAGGAGAAAACCTGTATTGATAAAATGAAGATGTCAGATGTCAGACAACTTAAAAGCTTCAGAAAGGGGGTTCTAAAACTCTAATTTTTAAATAAAATGTTTACGAAATAGGAGGGTAAAACATGAAAATGAAGAAATTTATAGCTTTGATGCTTGTGGTTTTGATGGCAGCCTTTATTTTCGCAGGCTGTGCAAAAAAAGAAGCTCAACCTCCTCAACAGCAGCAACAGCAACAGCCTGCCGAGTCTAAAAAGATAAAAGTGGGTCTTGTTTTTGACGTAGGTGGAAGAGGAGACCTTTCCTTTAACGACAGCGCATATGCAGGGCTTGAAAGGGCTCAAAAGGATTTCGGAGATAAAATCGAGGTTAAATACTTAGAACCATCACAGGGTGGAGAAAATAGGGAACAGCTTTTAAGGCTTCTTGCAGAAGATGGGTATAATTTAATCTTCGGCGTTGGTTTCATGTTTACTGACCACATCAAAAAGGTTTCACAGGAATTCCCCGATGTGAAATTCGGATTAATTGACGGAAATATAGAAGGACTTGATGAAAAATCCAATGTTGCTTGCTTGCAGTTCAAGGAAGAAGAAGGGTCCTTCTTAGTGGGTGCTGCTGCGGCATTGAAATCTAAGACCGGCAAAATAGGTTTTGTAGGCGGTATGAAGATTCCTTTGATAGAAAAATTTGAAGCCGGTTATATGGCAGGAGCAAAATTTGTCAACCCAAAGGTTGAGATAATTTCTGATTATATAGGTACAACCGGTGATGCTTTCAAGGATCCTGTAAAGGGCAAAGAACTTGCATTAAAGCAGTTTAAAGCTGGAGCAGATGTTGTTTACCATGCTTCTGGTGCTTCTGGCATAGGTGTAATTGAAGCTGCTACGGCAGAGAAAAAATTTGCCATAGGGGTTGACTCCGACCAATCCTTAACAGCTAAGGAAGAACAAAGGCCCTATATACTTACAAGTATGTTAAAGAGGGTAGATGTTGCGGTTTACGACACAATTAAGGATTATGTAGAAGGTAACTTCAAAGGCGGGTACAAGGTATTTGGACTTGCGGAAGACGGTGTTGGTTATGCTGTTAACGATTACAATAAAAACATGATATCTGATATTATCCCAAAACTGGACGAGATTAAAGAAAAAATTGTAAAGGGCGAAATTAAAGTGCCCGCAGACAAAAAGCAATATGAAGAATTTGTAAAAGGTCTAAAATAAAAGGTTACCTGCGGGGTGACGGTAAAGTCACCCCTTTTTAATAATTTTTTAAATTTTTATTTGCGAATGAGGTGAAATCTTGGAAAAGGCGATTGTGCTTAAAAACATTACAAAGCGTTTTCCGGGAATAATTGCTAACGACAATATAAGTTTGGAAGTCAATAAAGGGGAAATTCATGCAATTGTCGGCGAAAATGGGGCGGGCAAGAGCACCCTTATGAAAATTTTATCAGGTCTTTACCAACCTGATGAAGGAGAAATCTATATTTTTGGTAAGAAAGAAAGGATAAATTCTCCCAGCCGTGCAATAGAATTAAAAATCGGAATGGTCCATCAGCACTTTATGCTGGTGGGAAGGTTCAGCGTTTTGGAGAACATCATACTCGGCGCGGAGAGGAAAAAGGGCTTTACTATAGATTGGGAAGAATGCAGGAGAGCTATAGAGGAATTGTGTAGGTTGTACAATTTCTCCGTAGATTTAAATGCGAAAGTGGATGAGATATCGGTAGGCATGGCTCAAAGGGTTGAGATCTTAAAGGTATTGTATCGGGGTGCAGACATACTTGTCCTTGATGAACCAACAGCTGTTCTTGCCCCGCAGGAAGTAAAAGAACTATTCCTCAATTTAAGAAGGCTCAAAGAAGAAGGCAAAACAATAATTTTTATAAGCCATAAATTGGACGAGGTTTTAGAGATAGCGGACAAAATAACCGTCTTAAGAAGGGGAAAAGTAGTAGGGACAGTACTCCCAAAAGACGTAAATAAAGAAGAACTTGCCAAAATGATGGTGGGGAAACCCGTATTGTTAAAATTAGACAAGGAAGAGGTCGAAAAGGGAGATGTTATTTTATCTATAGAGAACCTTTTAGTAAAGGATGGGAATGGACGGCCGGTTGTGGAAAATGTAAACATTAATATACGGGGCGGAGAAATATACGGAATTGCCGGTGTGGAAGGGAACGGGCAAAAGGAATTGGCTGAGGCAATAATAGGATTAAGGGATGTTTCAGACGGTGACATTAAAGTGCTCGGAAAGAGCATAAAGGACTTTTCTATTAGGGAAAGAAGGGATTTGGGCGTTGCCTTTATTCCCGAAGACAGGCACAAGCAGGGTCTTGTACTTCCGATGAAGGTTTGGGAAAATGCTGTGTTAGGGCTTCACAGAAAAAAGGAATTTTACAAAGCACCTTCATTAAATGTAAAAAAAGCTGAAAAATTTACACAAGATATGGTAAAGGAGTATAAAGTATCGTTGAGCTCTATTAATCAGGCTATTGAAGGTTTATCGGGAGGGAATCAGCAAAAAGTGATACTGGGGAGAGAGCTTTCGCAAGACCCGGTCTTTGTAATTGCTGCACAACCTACGAGGGGACTTGACATTGGTGCATCCGAGTTTGTTTACAGCCAGCTTTTGAAGCTGAAAAAACAGGGCAAAGCTATTTTGCTAATTTCTGCAGATTTGGACGAAGTGCTTTCCCTTTCCGACAGAGTTGGTGTAATGTACGGCGGCAAAATAGTTGCTGAATTTAGACCTGAAGAAGTATCTTTGGAGGAGATCGGTTTGTACATGCTGGGAGCTCATAAAAAGGCTGGTGAAGCGCCGTGAAGAGAAACTATAAAATATTAGCCTATAAAATTTTATCCCCAATCATTGCAATTTTTTTGGCTGCTTTTTTAAGCTCTTTGGTAATACTTGCCATAGGGAAAAATCCTGTAGAGGTTTTCTACACAATGTTCAGGTTTTCTTTTAGAAGATTAGACAGTGTAGCCATTATCTTGTATAATTCAACGCCTTTAATATTTTCCGGGCTTGCAGTATCCATAGGTTTTAGAATGGGGCTTTTTAATATAGGAATAGAAGGACAGTATTTAATCGGAACATTTCTTGCTGCTCTCGTCGGTTTTTCTTTTAAAGGGCTACCATCTTTTATCCATATTCCCCTTGTGATATTTGCAGGGATAATCGGGGGAATGCTGTGGGCATATATTCCTATTTACTTAAAAATAAAAAGGGGAGTTCACGAAGTTATTAGCACTATTATGTTGAACTATATATCCTACTCCCTTATCCACTATTTGATTTCGGAAGTGTTCATCGATAGGACCCAAAAATTGTTAATAAGGACTCCAAAACTTTTACCTACTGCTCTAATACCAAAACTTCACGGATTTTTATCTTTATTCGGGATTGAACTTCCCAAACACGTTTATTTAAATTGGTTTTTCCCGATAGGAATACTACTTGCAGGCTTTATATATTACCTGCTCTATTATACCCCCTTTGGGTTTGAGCTTCGTTCCGTTGGGCAAAATCCTGATGCTTCAAAGTCAGCAGGTATAAACCCGGAAAACGTTTTCTACAAGGGATTTTTGCTGAGCGGCGCTATCGCAGGATTCGTAGGGCTATCCGATCTTATGGGTTATTTTGGCTATATGGATTTAGATTTCCCAAGAGGTTATGGGTTTGACGGTATAGCTGTTGCCCTTATAGGACAAAACAGCCCCTTTGGAATTATTATAGCTTCAATGCTTTTTGGTTTTTTGAAGAGGGGAGCAGAAGGCATCCAAACCCTGTTAAATGTTCCAATGGATACTATAGTAATTCTGCAGTCTTTGATGATACTTTCAATAGTTATTATAAACAAGGTAATGAGCGACTACATTAAGCGAATAGAAAAGAAAGGGGTGGCCTAAGGTGTTTTTGGCTGAATTGATAGCATCATCCCTGAGGATGGCAGTCCCCATTCTTCTCACCGCAATAGGTGCTGTTTACACGGAAAGGGCAGGGGTAGTAAATATCGGCCTTGAGGGCATGATGATAGTGGGCTCCTTTTGGGGAGCTCTTGGCTCCTATTACTTTGGACCATACATGGGGTTTTTAATAGCAATGGCTGCTGGAGCTGTTTTAGCCTTAATACATGCTATTGCTACCGTTACTTTCAGGGTAGACCAGATAGTGAGCGGCGTAGCATTAAACATTTTGGCATATGGAAGTTCAAGGTTTTTGAGCCAAGCCTTTTTCAAAATGGCTACAACCACACCCCATGTAAACGGGCTTTTTAAAATAAAGCTGCCCTTTTTGGGGGATACTTCACCCATCATAATCTTAGCACTTGTTTTGGTGCCCTTAGCTGGTTTTATTCTTGAAAAGACAGTTTTTGGCTTAAGGCTTCGCTCGGTAGGGGAAAATCCCTTGGCTGCAGATACTCTTGGCATAAACGTGTTTAAGATGAAATACGCAGGAGTTATAATAAGCGGCGTTTTGGCAGGGCTTTCTGGTGCTTACTTAGCTTTGGAGCATACGGGAATGTATGTGGAAGGAATGACCCAAGGCAAAGGCTTTATTGCTCTTGCTGCGATGATTTTTGGCAACTGGACTCCTCAGGGAGCGCTGTGGGCTTCATTACTTTTTGGTTTTGCAGAAAGTTTGAGCTTTAGGGTTGTGCAGAATGCGATAATACCCTATCAGTTTATTAAAATGATACCTTACGTTTTAACCTTAGCCGTACTTGCAGGAGTTGTAAGAAAATCCACTCCACCTGCTGCCGATGGAGTGCCTTATGAGAGGGGAACGAAATAGAATTTTCAAGGAGGGTCGTTATGGACATTAAATTGAATGTCATTCAATTAATGTCTCCCCTTCACGGGAAGGAAAAGGTTAAAGAAAGCCTTTCAAAGACCTATGAATTTTTTAATGATAATTTTGATCCGGTATATATCGAGTATGAGGATATTAATGAAAAGTGGGAACCTATAAAAGGAGCCTTGACAGTTGTCTGGGTTATGACTGGAGGGACGGAAGAAAAGTTTAGAACTATTTATGACTTCCTTCCAAAGCCTGTTATTCTCCTTGCGGAAAATATAAATAATTCTTTAGCGGCTTCTCTGGAAATTCTATCATATATAAGTGAATATAAAAAGGATAAAGCCTATTTATTATACGGTGACAAAAGTTTTGTATTGGATAAAATGAAAAGGCTTTCTAAAATAGCAGAAACCTTGGCAAAAATTGAAGCTTCAAACATTGGAAGTATTGGAGGACCTTCGGAATGGCTTATTTCAAGTCATATAAATTATACTGAGGTAAAAAAACGGTGGGGGATTAATATAGTAGATATAAGCATGGATGAACTTTACTACACTTTAAAAAACGTAACTGATGATTACGATGGATATTTCGAAAGAGCTTTAAGAAAAGTAGAACCAGATGATTCAGAAATAAAAAAAGCCCATTGGGTATATGTAGCACTGAAATCCTTAGCAGAAAAATATAGATTAGATGCCTTAACTTTAAAATGTTTTGACCTGCTTATGAAATTTAAAACAACGGGATGCCTTGCACTATCTAGGTTATCCGATGAAGGCATTATTGCCGGGTGCGAAGGGGATTTGCCGTCGACCTTTACCATGTTTTTTGCCAATCTTTTAACGGGAGAAATACCTTTTATGGCAAATCCTTCATCCATAGACAAAAATAAAAACACCATAATTTTTGCTCATTGCACTGTGCCCACAAGAGCGGTAAAGAATTATGTTTTGCGTTCCCATTTTGAATCAGGTATAGGAGTCGGTATTGGAGGAGAATTTGATAAAGGCCCAGTAACTATTTTAAAATTCGGGGGGGAAGACCTTTCTAAAATTTCCTTTGCAAAGGGAAGGATATTGGACAATCCTCAAAGTGAATTTCGTTGCAGGACTCAAATAGAAGTATTTTTAGAAAAAGATGTGGAAGATTTTGTATCAAGTACATTGGGTAATCATCAGATAATTATATCGGGGGATTATGTTGATTATATAAAAGATTTGATATACTTTAAGGATATAAGTGTATAATTATAATATAATAAAATTACAAATTTTAAAGGGGTTGCGGTGTTTGTGGGTTATCCTGCTAAATATGAATACGCACTAAAAAAAATTAAAGAAATGATAGAAAAAGGAGAGATAAAAGAGGGCAGCAGATTGCCTTCGGAAATAGAATTTTCAAAAAGCTTAGGGGTAAGCCGGGCAACTTTACGGGAAGCCCTTAGGATTTTGGAAGACGAAGGCTATGTAAAAAGATACCACGGGGTGGGTACATTTATTACAAAACCACGTATAATAAAAAGCGGAATGGAAGAGTTGATAAGCATAACAAAGCTTATCGAAAAGCAGGGTATGAAGCCAGGCACAAAAGACGTGGTAATTGAAAGGGTGAAACCTACAGAGAAAGAGGCTACTTTAATGAACATACCTGCCGATGAAGATATTTACAAGGTTCAAAGGGTAAGGACTGCGGACGGTGTACCGGTACTTTATTGCATAGACAGAATTCCAGTGAGGTATGCAAAAAAGGAGTTTAACTTTAACAAAGAATCCCTTTTTGAGTACCTTCAGGAGGATTTAGGTATATTTATCGCTTATGCGGTTTCTGACATAGTGCCCGTCAAAGCAAAGATAAAAAATGTGTATAAAAAGCTAGATTTAAAATCGGGGTCCGAAGTTCTCCTTTTACTCGAGCAGCTTCATTTTGATGATAAGAACAATCCCATATTTTATTCCTCCAATTATTTTTCACCCGAAAAGTTCAGGTTTTATATAGTAAGAAAGAGGGTATAAAATGATAGGGATTAACGATTTAAACACAAAAGAAAGGGAGTTGGTTTTAGAGGCCATAAGAGCAAAAAATAATGCCTATGCTCCCTATTCAAAATTCAAAGTAGGTGCCGCAGTGTCGACTAAGAACGGCAAGGTCTATAATGGCTGCAACATTGAAAACGCTTCCTTCGGACTAACCGTGTGTGCTGAAAGAGTAGCCCTTTTTAAAGCCTATTCGGAAGGGGAAAGGGAAATTGATGTGATAGCGGTAACGGCGGATGTGGATGAGCCTGTTTCACCCTGCGGTGCATGCAGACAGGTGATTTTGGAGTTGGCAAAAGGAGCAAGGATTTTACTCTCAAACAAAGACGGGTCAAAAATATTAGCCACAAAACCGGAAGAACTTTTGCCTTACGGCTTTGTTCTATAATGAGTGAATTGCGATGATCAGAGAAGCAGATGAAATACCGATTTTAGGGCATTCA
>NZ_JBNATW010000015.1:0-52122 GCF_049701175.1 Thermovenabulum sp. | reverse complement strand
TTCAATGTTTTATAGGTTATTGGTATGTAATTTTGATACCTTAATTTGACATAACGTTAGATAGGAAAGTGGGGGAAATTATGAAAAATATAGATGTTAAAGAAACAGTGCATGAAATGATGTTAAGACAAATGGGTGCAAATGTAACTGTTTTTTTAGGCAAACAATGTTTTGTAAAATTTAATATAGAAGGATATGAAATAAGTTATGCCTACAACATTAATGCAAAGAATAAGTATTTTTTACAAAGGGTTAAACCATATCCAATGATTGCCGGAGTTTATGAAGATTTAAAAGATGTTGTAAATATGATTGAAATAGATGTTGAGCAATTTAAAAACGTAATAAAGAGCGGTAAGTTTGAAAAATTTTTACAATTAAATAAAAAAATACTTGACACTGCGCGAAACCTTGAAGATTTATTCTTATATTATGTCGTAGATCAGGAAGTATTTGATGAAATTTCAAAAAAGATAGAAGAAGTGAGGAATAAAATATTCGAAAACGCAGTGCCTGAAAAGAGGGTTTATTTCAAAAAAGATCCCGATTCTCTGCTATAAACTTCCTCAGCGATCTTAATTCCTTCTATAGCATCCTTTGCGTAAAAATCTGCGCCTATATTTTTTGCCAGTTCTTTATTTAAAACCGCTCCCCCAACGACTACTTTACAGCTCGGGAATTTATTTTTTATAAGCTTGATTGTATTTTGCATTGATGGGATGCTTGTGGTCATGAGGGCGCTTAACCCTACCAGTTTTAAATCGGGGTGTTTTTCAATTTCCTTTAGGATTACTTGCGGGTCTACATCTATGCCGAGGTCAATAACATCAAAGCCGTAATTTTCCATTATGGCCTTTACAATATTTTTTCCAAGGTCGTGAATGTCACCCTTTACCGTTGCAAGGATGATCTTTCCCTTTGCTATTTTTACTTCTGAAAGGAAATGGGATTTAATCAATTCAAAAGCCTTTTTTGCAGCTTCTGCTGATTGAAGAAGTTCAGGGATGAAGTATTCTCCTTTTTCATATTTTTTACCCACTTCATTTAATGCAGGTATTATTATGTGGTCAATTATTTTAAAGGGGTCCATCCCACTCAGGAATAAATCTTTTATGTATTCTTCTATCTTTGCATCATTTCCACTCACAATCGAATTGTAAAGACTTTTATCGGCAGTTTCAATATTAAAAGTTAACGAGGGTATTTTTTTGCTTTCTTTATTTTCTTTTTTTGCAAAGGATATATAAAAGTTTGCTTTTTTATCCCTTCCTGTCAGCACATCTGCAGCCCTTATAATTTCCCATATCTTTTCGTTTAAAGGGTTGACTATCGGAAGGTCAAGGCCTGCTCCCAAAGCCATGGCCAAAAATACGCTGTTTATAGTGTTTCTTCCCGGGAGGCCGTAGGATATATTACTCACGCCTAATGTAGTAAGGCACCCGAGTTCTTCTTTTACCTTTTTAATTGCGTTTATAGTTTCAAGGGCCTGTTCTTGTTCTGTACCTGCAGTTAAGCAAAGGCAGTCTATTATTACATCCTTTTTTGAAATGCCGTGTGAAACCGCAGCGTCCACAATTTTTCTTGCGATTTCAAGCCTTTCTTCAGCGTTTTTTGGAAGACCCCTTTCATCCAAGGTTAAGCCTATTACTGCTGCACCGTATTTTTTCACTATGGGAAGTATTTTTTCGAGGCTCTCTTTACTGCCGTTTACCGAATTTAACAGTGCTTTTCCGGGGTAAACTTTTAAGCCTTCTTCTATAACCTCGGGATTGCTGCTATCGATGCAAAGGGGAATGTCAACCGTTTGAGAAAGATAAAGCACTGCTTTTTTCATGAGAGAGGCTTCATCTATTCCCGGAACTCCAAGGTTTACATCTAAAATATCTGCACCGGCCGCTTTTTGAGAAATAGCTTCATTTATTACTCCGTTTAATATGCCGGATTTTAATTCTTCTGATAAAATCTTTTTTCCGGAGGGGTTGATGCGTTCTCCAATTACTTTTACCGGGTCTTTAGAGCTTACGAAAACCGTCAACCTGTCAGAACATATTGTGGTCTTTTGAAAGGGCTTTATTCCCAAAGGCTTTTTACCTTGTACTTTCACCTTTAGTGATTTAATATGTTCGGGGGTAGTGCCGCAGCAGCCGCCTATAGCATTTATTCCGGCATCAATAAGCATTGTGCAGTTTTGAGCAAATTCACGGGGAGAAAGGGGGTAAAAGGTTTCACCGTTTATAAGCTTAGGTATACCAGCATTGGGCTGAACGAGAATAGGAACACACTCATATTTTGACATTTCGTAAAGTATTGATGCCATTTTATCAGGGCCAAGAGAACAGTTTACACCCACCACATCGGCGCCTACTGAACTTAAAACAAAAAGGGCTGTAGTGGGGTCGGTACCCATGAGGGTTTTACCGGTTTCTTCAAAGGTCATGGTAGCTATTATGGGAAGATTGCAGAGTTCTTTTGCTGCAAGCACTGCAGCGCGAGCTTCAGCAAGCTGGCTCATGGTCTCAATGAGGATGATATCCGGCTGGGCTTCTAAAGCTGCAGAAATTTGTTGTTTAAATACATCAAAGGCTTCTTCAAAGGTTAAAGGGCCATAAGGTTCCATAAGTATTCCCGTTGGTCCTATTGATAAGGCTACAAGGGCTTTGCCTTCAGAAGCCCTTTTGGAAATTTTTACTGCATTGAAGTTTATCTCAGCAACTTTATCAGAAAGGCCAAAGTGGGAAAGCTTAATGCGGTTCGCACCGAAGGTATTTGTCTCGATTACTTCTGCACCGGCTTCTATGTAATTTTTATGTATACCTTCTATTGCTTCTGGATGGTTAATATTCCAGAGTTCGGGACATTCACCTGGTTTTAGTCCCTTTTTGATGAGCTCAGTGCCCATTGCACCGTCAAAAACTATAATTCTTTCTTTAAGCAATTCTAAAAAAAGGTGTCCCATTTTTAATCCTCCTAAAAATAAAAATTAGATGGGGACTATTTTAATATTCCCTTTGGCAGCCATTTTATCTCCCAAAATACATAAAGCACCAATTACTCCCGGAATTTCAAGGGCAAAATTAACTGCTTTTTCTAAGTCTTGTTCGCTTTTTACTCTATTACATGCAGCGGTAGCTACCGCATCTGCCAAGGTTGCGGAATTGGCTAAGATTACCATGGCATCGGCTTTACCGAAACTCAAACTGTGCCCCACTTTTCCGGAAGAAGTGCATATGCCAAGAGGGGTTAAATTGGGATTTATTTGCAGGGCAATCCTGTTGGAAAAGGGAGAACTGCCTGCAAATATTCCCACCAACCTTGTTTTTTTCAATTTTAACCAGATATCTCCACCGTTTTCTACGATTACCTCGCTTGAATAAGTGGCGAGTTTTTTTCCTGCTATTTCAGAGAAATAGCCTGCAACAGCTGCCATAGGGCCTACTCCAGCCAATCTTGCCGCTTTACTCATTTCAAAAGCTGAAGGGGGAGCATTTAAGAAAGGTTCGTAAGGTTCAAGAGAAGAAAGAAATAAAGGGTCTTTTTTGATGTAATCTTTTAGAAGTTCTCTTTCTTCTTGAACCAGGGAATATATTAATTTTTCTAACTTTAAATCGTACCTTTCTTTTCTTACGGCTATATCAAGGTCAGTTTCTTCGACCAAAACCCTGAAATGAATTAAATCCTTTTGGGTGTATAGGCTTCTATAACTGCGGGGCTCATAGGGCACTAAACCCTCACCTCCATAGCGCGTACAGGACAAATCTTTAAACACATAAGGCAGAGGATGCATTTTTCACCGTCAAATCTAACATCCATTGAAGGCCTTTCAATATAAAGGGCTTGAGTAGGACAATGCGCGGAACATGCCCCGCAACTTGTGCAGCGTTGTTCGTTGCGCACAACTTCAGTTTCAAGAGGTTGAACTAAAATCCCTTGCTTTTCTAAAAAAGAGATACCTTCATCGTATTTATCCCCAGAGATTTCTAAAACCATTGTGCCTTCTTTATGGGGATTAATTTGTGCTTTTAAGATATTGATTATAAGGTCGTAATCCTTAACGAGATGATAAATTATAGGTTTATCCGCTGTTTCAGCGCTAAACCTTAATACTACTTTTTTCGTTGTCATTTAAATCACTCCATTTTTCTTAATTTAATACTTTACCTTTTAAACCCGAATCGGGGCCAGGTAAATTTTGAACCGGTTCAGTCAATAGAAAATCGCCTTTTTGTATCCAATCCTTTAATATATGAGCAATTTCCCGGGCTTTAGGGTAACTGCTCAATGGTGCTGTGGGGACCTCTTTACCTAACAAATTTATTTTTCCGCTTTTTAGTTGAGCATAGCTAACATAACCGAGGTTTCCAGGCTTTCGATTGGGGTATACGTCACTATAGTCTACAATTGGAGCAAAAAGTTCTTCATCGGTTTTTGCAGCGTAATAAAGGATTTCTTCGTTTAATATAGGGATGGGCACACCTATGCCCACAGTCAAAGTGGCTCCATAACCGCGGAAACTTGTACCTACAAGCCAGCGGGCGCTCATCTTTTTTAAATCGCCAATAACAGAGAGGGTGCCACCCGATGCACCAAGTTCCTTGCCGTCTTCATCTTTTAAAATGGTGGGGAAATGCTGGGTGCCGTTCCACGCTACATAACCGATACCGCCGCCGAGAAATATGCGCGTGCCTATCCCGATTGTTTTAAAATAGGGGTCTTTCAAAAGGGGACTAAGCTGACCCGATGTAGAGTAGTTTGCATTTCCTAAATTTGGCTTTAATGTTCCCATATATGTATAAATAGTTTTATCGCTGAGGTTTACAGCACAGTTGTAATTTTGATAGCAGTTCCTTGGATTGAAAAGTATCGCTTCATTTATATCATCAATGGTTATAGTAGTTTCAATTTCCTTACGAGGATAACAATCCGTACCGTAGCCTGTAGCCTTTAACCTTATAGGCCGTCTTGCTACGAGGTCTTCAATAACGTGTCCGCCACCGTATCGGAATTCACCAGGATAATCACTGTTTAGAGGGTCATCTTCAGGTAGCTCCGTTGCACCAAGGTATGCGTCTACTGCTGCTATTCCTGTATAAGCAGGGACATTATTTAGCCAAACTCTCTGCATTTTTATTCGGGGTGATGTATGACCAAAATTTAGAAACACTCCTGAAGAGCACATAGGGCCAAAAGTGCCTGTTGTTACAACATCTACTTCCTTTGCTGTTTCTTCTATACCTTTTTCCTTAACTTTTTCGATGACTTCTTCTGCTGTAAGCACTACAACCTTTCCTTTTTTTATCCGTTCATTGATTTCTTTGATAGTTCGTTCTACACCCATCCTGTTTTTCTCCTTTCCGAGTAATTTTAAATTTGAAAAATAAGAGTATAAAAATTTAAGGCCTCTTCTTCAAGATAAGAGGCCTTAGATATTATCTAAGCATCCCCTCTTATCTCTCAGAAGGTAAACCTTCTGCAGGAATTGGCACCATTTTAGAAGCAAAGCTTCTAACGGTTGCCGGGTTTCATCGGGCCAGTCCCTCCACCGCTCTTGATAAGAGGAAAAAAAACCTTTCAAAGTATTTAATTGTTGAAAAAATTATATCAATACGGGAAATCATTGTCAATGAAAATTTAATTATAATATTATTCCGATAACGATGGCACTGAGTATAGAAATAAAAGCCGAGGAAACAGCACCTAAGACCAGAGCACGGGCGCCAATATTCACCATTGAACTGAAGGAAAGATCGAGTCCTAATCCTGCCATGGCTGCGGTCATGATCCAGTTATCAAAGGTTATAAGGACCATGACGACATTTTTTGGCAGTCCGGCGAAGGAATTGACCAGGACCATGACAAAAAAGAGGATAGCAAACCACGGGATTGTGATTTTGCCCTTTTCTCTTACATTGTTGTTCCACGGGAGAAAGGTCAGAATAAGGGTAAGTGGAATGATAAAGAGCACCCTTATCATCTTTACGGTAGATGCCATTGCTTTGAATTGGCCACTTGCTGCCACGCTTGCTGCCGCGACCTGTGCAACTTCATGTATGGAGCTTCCTGCCCATAATGCGTAGAACATGTCGGGTATATCCAGAAGACCGTGTAATGCCGGGTAAAGAAACATAAAAATAGTGCCGAACAGCGTTACCGCGCCGATAGCAAATGCGGCGTCTTCTTCCTTTGACTGAATGATAGCATCAACCGCTGCTACCGCTGATGCGCCACAGATGGATACGCCGCTACCGAGCAGCAGAGCACGTTTAAGAGGGACGCCCATGATGCGGCCAAGCCAAACAGTAAAAATAATGGTTGAAGTAGACGAAACAAGGATGGTTATAAAAGCAGAAGGGCCTACCTTTAAAACCTGAGATATGCTTAGCTTGAAACCCAGAAAGATAATGGCAAGTCTTAAGATTTTTTTAGCACAGAAGCGTATGCCCTTTTGTGTGCTTGACGGCATAGGAATAAAGTTTTTTATTATCATACCTATAATTATTGCGATTATGAGGGAGCTTAATGGTAGTGTTTTTGAAAAAAGTGTTGTAGACTGAAGAAGCACTGATGCGACAGTTACTGCAGTTACAATTATGAGACCGGGAAGGTGTTCGGTGATCCAAAGTTGCACCATTTAATGACTACCTCCTTTTGTTTACATTGATGTTCACATGCAATAAATATACTACTTGCATTATATAAATGTAAAATACTAAAATAAAATAAAAACGATATGTGAATACATATGAATTGAAGGTGTGAGCATGCATCTGCGGCATTTGAGAATATTCCTTACAGTTTGTGAAACAGGCAGTATGACTGCTGCGGCAAAAAAACTGCATATTACCCAGCCACCGGTTAGCCAGGCCATCGCTGAGCTGGAGAGTTATTATGGCGTAAGGCTTTTTGAGCGTTTTGGCCGCAAGATTTATCTTACAAAAGCAGGAGAAGAGCTATATTCTTACGCTTCGCACATAATAAGTCTTTTGAACGAGGCTGAAAAAAGATTATCAGACCTGTCAAAAGGTGGCATTCTGCGCGTGGGTGCCAGTATGACCATAGGTACGGTGATTTTGCCAATAATTATTAAAGAATATTCTGCTTCTCATCCGGCTGTTCAAATACATGCGGTAGTTGATAATACGGCTACCATAATAAAGATGCTGCATATGGCTAAGCTTGACATAGGGTTGGTGGAGGGTATAGGAAACTGGCCAGATATAGTTAAAGTGCCAGTTTACGATGATGAGCTTGTGCTTATATGCCCACCGACGCATGAATGGGCAGGAGCAAAGGGTATTGATGCCGCACAGCTTGAAGACCAGGGCTTTGTTATCCGCGAGGAGGGCAGTGGCACTCGTGAGGTGTTTGAGGCTGCAATGAAAGCATATGGCATAAAATGGAAGACTGTAGGAGTATTCAACAGTGCTGAGGCTATAATAAATGCCGTCCATTGTGGTTTAGGGCTTTCCTTTATTTCGCGGCTTGCGGTGCAGAACGCGGTGGCAACTGGTAAGGTTGCAGTTGTGAACCTTTCCGGATTAGATATTAAACGCAAATTTAACATTGTTTACCATAGAAACAAATTTTATACTAACGCAATGAGGGAATTCACAGCTTATTGCCTTAAGTTTTTTGAGAAAGTTGAAAAATCGATATAAGAAGAAAAAGAAGTTTAAAAAAATTATATTTGATGCATTGACTTAAGATGTTTTGCGATATATAATTTTTACAAAATATATGAACAATTATTCAAATATTCAAATCACAAAACTAAAATAAGGAGGGCTGCTGTTGATTGGAGAAAATAATGAGTATCTTGACCGGTGCGATTGCACGGTGATTCATGAGGATGTGGTAAAAAAGGTTTTAAATACCATGCCCCCTGAAGAAAAGCTCTACGACCTTGCGGAATTTTTTAAAGTATTCGGGGATACCACAAGGATAAAAATAATATGTGCCCTTTTTACTTCGGAGATGTGCGTATGCGATTTGGCTGCCCTTTTGAATATGACCCAATCTGCAGTTTCCCACCAGCTAAGGGTGTTAAAGCAATCAAGGCTTGTGAAATACAGAAGGGAAGGCAAGGTGGTATATTATTCTCTCGATGATGAACACGTAAAGCAAATTTTTGATCAGGGGATTTCTCATATTAATGAAAAACAGTGAGAGAAGGTGTTTTTTTTGAGCGGGGGTCTAAAAAAGGAAGTCGTTTTAGAAGGTTTGACCTGCCCTGTGTGCGCTGATAAAATTGAAAAAAAGTTAAAGGAAATGGAAGGTATTAAAAATGCAACAATAAATCTTGTAAATCAAACCCTTACCTTTGAAATAAACAATAAAGAAGAAAAGGAGAGTATAATTAGCGAAATTGAAAAAATTGTAAAGTTTTATGAACCTCATGTGGTTGTAAAAGAAAAAAAGCAATACAAGGAAAATTATTTTTTAGAAGACACCGAAAAGAAAGAAATCCTTCTTTTGACTTTCAGTTTAATTTTATATTTATTGCCTTTCATATTAAGCATTTCATATAATTTTAGAGTTATTTTCTATATATCAAGTTATATATTGGCAGGTAAAGAAGTAATAAAAAAATCCCTAAGGAATATTTTTAAAGGCCAAATTTTTGATGAAAATTTTTTAATGACCATTGCTACCATTGGGGCCTTCGCCATAAAAGAATTTCCCGAAGGCGCGGCGGTTATGATCTTTTATAAAATCGGTGAACTTTTACAGGACATAGCGGTGAAACGTTCGAGGAAATCCATAAGTGATTTAATGGATATACGCCCGGATTATGTCAATTTGAGAGTAGGGAGTGAGGTAATAAAAGTTTATCCAGAAAAGGTAAAGGTTGGAGATATTGTAATAGTAAAACCCGGTGAAAGGATTCCCGTTGATGGAATCGTTGAGGAAGGGAATTCTTTTTTAGATACCTTTTCTATTACAGGGGAATCGGTTCCAAGAGAGGCAAAACCGGGAGACGAAGTGCTATCCGGATTTGTAAATAAAAATGGGCTTTTAGTCATAAAGGTAATGAAAGAATATAAAGAATCTACAGTTTTAAAAATATTGGATTTAGTTGAAAATGCCTCTTCAAAAAAGGCTTACACCGAAAATTTTATAACCACCTTTGCGCGCTACTATACACCTTTTGTAGTTTTTTGCGCTTTGCTCATTGCAGTAATTCCACCGATTATCTATAAAAATACCTCTTTCTCTCAATGGCTTTACAGGGCACTTATTTTTCTTGTAATTTCGTGCCCGTGCGCCCTTGTCATTTCCATACCCCTTGGATTTTTCGGCGGTATAGGAAGGGCAGCAAAAGAAGGAATTTTAATAAAAGGAAGTAATTTCTTGGAAGCTTTAAACAATGCAAAATTTGTGGTATTTGATAAGACGGGAACCCTTACAAAAGGCGTTTTTGAAGTAACAAAAATTAAGAGTGAAAACGGTTTTTCAGCAGGTGAGGTTTTGGAGTTGGCAGCCCATGCGGAAAGTTTCTCCAATCATCCCGTAGCCATATCCATATTAAAGGCTTATGGGAAAGAAGTAAAAAAAGAAAAAATAAGAAGTTTTGAGGAGATTCCCGGCTACGGTATAAAAGCCAAAGTTGACGGCAGAGAATTAATTGTAGGGAATATAAAATTAATGAAAAAGGAAGATATTCTATATGAAGAAAAGGAAGAAGGAGATACAAAGGTTTATGTGGCTGTAGATAAAGTTTATGCAGGTTTTATTTTGATTTCAGATAAAATAAAAGAAGATTCAAAGGATGCTATCAATTCTTTAAGGGACTTGGGTATTAAAAACATTATCATGCTAACTGGCGACAGCTTTAATTCCGCCAAAAAAGTTGCTGAAAGCCTCGGCATCGAAGAATATTATTCAGATCTTTTACCCTACCACAAGGTGGAAAAGGTGGAAGAGCTTTTAAAGAGAAAATTGAGAAAAGAAAAATTGATTTTTGTAGGAGATGGAATAAACGATGCTCCTGTTCTTGCTCGTTCGGACATTGGAATAGCTATGGGTGGGCTCGGTTCCGATGCGGCTATAGAGGCCTCGGATATTGTCTTGATGACCGATGAACCTTCTAAATTGGTAAAAGCTATAAAAATCGCAAGATATACAAAAAGGATTGTTGTTGAAAACATCGTATTTTCACTTGGTGTCAAAGCATTGATACTTATTTTAGGAGCTTTTGGCAGTGCAACAATGTGGGAAGCTGTATTCGCAGATGTGGGAGTAGCTCTGCTTGCTGTTCTTAATTCTTTAAGGGTACTTCGAACTCAAAACATTTAACAAGTTACCTCGGATAAATGCCGGGGTATTTATTTTGGTATTTTTATGAAAAATTATACAAAATATGATAAAATATTTGCGGGGGCACTTTTGGGAGGCAAAAGCATGATGGACATTTTAGAAAATTACAAAATTGAAGTCGAAATATCAAAAGACGAAATGTCTGCTTTTGTAAAAATAATTCCAATAAGGGAGGGAGCGGAACTAAAGGCTGATGACATATTAAAGGCTTTAAAAAACAGCGGGGTAGTATATGGCGTTGATATTGATGCGGTAGAAAGGATTGTTAGAGAAAAGAAATACAACACCAATTTTCTTGTTGCAAAAGGTAAAGAACCGGTAGCAGGGCGTGATGGAGAAATTAGATTCTATTTTGAACTCAAAAAGGAGCTTAAACCCAAAATAACCGAAGATGGAAGGGTAGATTTTAGAGACTTAGGTTATATTACAAATGTTTTAAAGGGACAATTGATAGCTGAAAAAATTATGCCAACAAAGGGTATCCCAGGTTATACAGTGAAGGGAAAGCTTCTTCCTGCTAAGGATGGGAAGGAACCAAAACTCATAGTGGGTAAAAATGTTGTGAGCTCAGAGGATAAAACTAAATTTTATTCACTTATAGATGGTTCACCCAGTTTTCAGGATCATAAGATAAGTGTATATCCTGTTATGGAAATAAGAGATGATATAGGTCCCAAAACCGGAAATGTGGAGTTCATTGGCAGTATTAAAATTTACGGAAATGTGGTTGGAGGATACCGCGTTAAGGCTCAAGGAGACATTGAAATAGAGGGTTATGTGGAATCTGCTGAAGTTATTTCTGAAGGCAAGGTTTTAATAAGAGGTGGCGTCAAGGGTGGTAATAAAGGCGTTGTAAAGGCAAAATCTGATGTTTCTGTAAAGTTTGTTGAAAATGGTTTTATAGAAGCTGGTGGAAATATTTACATAAATGAATACGCAATGCACAGTGTCTTAATTGCTGGAGAAAATATAAAGTTTTCCGGCAAAAAAGGCCTGCTGGTAGGCGGAAGGGCATCAGCACACAAGGAAATATTCGCTAATATCATAGGTTCACATATGGCAACACCTACTGAACTTGAAGTAGGTGTAAATCCTTTCTTAAATATAAAGCTACAGGAGATTGTCACAAATATAAAAAATGCGGAATTTGAGTTGGCTAAGGTCGAGAGGGCTATACTCCTTTTTGAAACAATGAAGAAAGCCAATAAATTGTCACAAGAAAATTATATTACACTTGAAAAATTGTATAATACGAGAGCTTCTCTTAAAGAAAACCTAAATGAGCTCTACAAGGAAAAAGAAAAATTAGAGGAGGAGTTGAAAAACATTACAGAAGCAAGGATAACGGCAAAAGAAGTCGTATATCCAGGAGTTGCTGTAAAGATAGGTAATGCAGTGTATAGAGTAAGAGATACTATTGAAAGAGCAATTTTCTTAAATAGGGAAGGAAGCATTGTTGTAGAGAGAATAATATAAATATTTACAAGAAGGGGGGCACTTTATGGGGGAAATAGAGGAGCTAAAGAGTTTTTACTCTGAGATAAAAGGGCTCATTGATGTTTTTAACAAATTGGATGATGACCAATTAATAAATAAAATCAAGGAGCTCAAGAAAAGAGAGATATTTGAGGAAGAAGATTTTTTAAAATTGAAAATAATTATTGCCGAGATTGAGGCAAGCTTTACCCGTGACAAGAAAAGAGAAAAGGTTTTAGAAGGATTATTAGAGCTTTCGATTGTGCTTGAAGAGTATTTTCCGAGAGAAAATTGCATACTTATTTTTTCTTCGATGGAAGATCCGTATATTGAAAATTTTATTTATGAATTGAAAAACAAAAATATGGAGATCTATTTAAAAACTTCAGAAGAGGATTTTTTAACAGAAGCTTATTTAATTATTCCCGATGCTGTCCTTATATTTGACGATAGCGAAGAGAGAGGTAAGGCTGTATTTCAAAATTTAAAAGACAACAGTTTTTTTGAAAATATTCTCCTGTTGGTAGTGGGTAGTAGCTCCTGGGAAAAAAGATTGTATTTCATAAATCAAGGGGCTATTGATTATATAGATTTGACCCAAAATAATGAAATAAATGCACAAAAAATAAAAAATATTACAAAAATATCCTCTTTAATAAAAAAATGCAGTGTAAAGGATCCTTTAACAGGGCTTTTTTCTCAAAATTTGGGCTTAGAGCTTTCAAGGGTAAAATTTGATCAATCAAAGATTTATGATACTGATTTTACAATGGTTTTAATAGATATTGATGATATGAAAAATATTAACGAGAGATATGGTAAAACTTCGGGAAACAGGTTATTAAAAGAAATTGCTTTTATTATAAAGGAGAATTTGAAAGAGGGTGAAATGGCCTTCAGGTATAAAGAAGATGAGCTTTTTATTGTATTTCCGGAAGTAGACATAAATGAAGCTTTTGATAGGTTAAGTGGCATAAAAGATATTGCTTATAAAATGAAGGAGATTATAGGATTTGAGTTCAGCTTTACTGCAGGTATAGTTAAAAAGGGAAAAGCCTTGGATACTCTGGATGAACTTATAGACAAGGCGAAAAAATGTGTCGAAATGGGGAAAGAAAAAAAGAAAGGGGAAATCTATATATGGCCTGAAGAGGCGGAGAAAAAGGATAAAAAAATATTGATAATCGAACCGGATAACATGACAATGGAAGTGTTAAAAAAGAGGTACGAGCTAAAGGGCTACAAGGTCTTTACCGCCTTATCGGCAAACGATGCTTTGGAGATTTTTGAAAAAGAAGGACCAAAGGTGATTATCACCGAATTTCTACTTCCGGGAATGGATGGCGATATACTCACAAAACGCCTAAAAGAAATGGATAGAAATACCAAAGTTATTGTGCTTACATCACAAAAAATGGAAATGTATATAGAACGGGCAATGAAAGCAGGAGCGGACGATTTTATAACAAAGCCCTTTTCACCAGTGGAATTGGACTATAAAATAGAAAAATTTGCTTAAATGTAAAGGGGTTTTTTTAAATGACTTTTTTTGAAAAGACAGTATATTATTCCTTATTTTTTTTGATTTCTCTTCTTTTGCTGCTTTATCTTTACCTTGCTTATTTAAAGATGCGTGAAATGATATACGAAAAGAAAAAGAATAAGGCTTATAACCTTCTTGCACCATTGGTAGATGAGATTTTAGTCAATATAGACGAAGTAAAAGAGGAGGAAGTGATTAAGTTAAAAAGAAAGTTAAAGAAGTACTATGAGAAAGACATTGTAGCAGAAAAATTAATCAAATATTTTGAGCTTTATTCAGGAGAAATTAGAAACAAAATAACCATGCTTTGCGAAAAACTCGGGTTGGTTGATTTTGAAATTAAAAGACTTAAAGGGAAAGACCTTTACCAAAAGGCTATTGCCTGCAAGCGATTGGGGGAATATAGGAGTAAAAAAGCCTTGGTGGATTTGTATGAGGCTTTGAAAATCGATTTTGCTGATGTAAAATACCATGCAGCTTTAGCCCTTGCTAAAATTGGAGATTTAGAGTATTTTACAAAAATTTTTAAAGAAATGTTGGGGCTAAATATATTAAGTGAACGAAATTTATTAGAGATTGTAGACAGCTTTGAAGGAGATAAAATTTCCCTCTATAAATCTATGATTTTTCACGAAGATGACTTTATATCTTCGATATTTATTAAATCTGCTGGAAATAATTTTATGATTGATTTATCAGAAGAAATTTCACGCTTTTTAAATTCTAAAAGCTTTTTGAGGAGAATAGCGGCAATAAAGGCAATTGGCCAAATGGGGGCGTTAAAATATATTGACGATATTATAAAAGCCCTTTTTGATGATGATTGGCAGATAAGAGCTGTTGCTGCAAAGGCTTTAGGCGAACTGAAAGACCCTAAGGCTCTTCCCTTCCTTAAAAAGGCATTAAGTGATGGTGAATGGTGGGTAAGGTACAATTCCGCCGGTGCCATTTTTAAGATAGGAAATTATCAAAGCATACTTGCGGAAGTACTGGATGGAGAAGATAAATTTGCAAAGGATATAATTTTATATTATATAGTAGTATCTGGAAAACTTCAGGAAATTTTAAATTTATCCAATTCAATCCATGAAGAAGACAGGAAATCATCAGAAAAGATTCGAGAATATCTTGAGTCTTCTTCGGAAGGGGTTTAAATTTTATGGAGACGTTAAGGAGATTTATAATCGGATTTAACGATTTTGTCCTTTTTTACGTCATAACAATAAATTTTATTTACTTTCTTCAGCTAATTTTGTCAGCAATACATCTGGGCAATTATATAAAAAGGACGATTTATTCGGATTATAAAAGATACATTGCCTCCCAAAATATGTTACCTATTTCGATAATAGTACCTGCATATAATGAAGAAAAAACCATTGTGGAAAATATAAAATCTTTAATGGACTTAAATTATCCTCTTTTTGAAATTGTAGTTGTTAATGACGGCTCGAAGGATAGTACACTCAAAAATATTATAGAGGCATTCAATTTGAAGAAAATAAACCAGCCGATAAGGGTTAAACTAAGGACTGAAAAAATTAAGGGTATATACAAAAACCCTGAAATCTTAAACCTTACTGTTGTCGACAAAGAGAACGGAGGGAAGGCTGATGCTTTAAATGCGGGTATAAATGTCTCATCATACCCCGTATTTGTTTCGATAGATGCTGATTCTGTTTTGGAAAGCGATTCCTTAGTCCGAGTGATAATGCCATTTTTGGAGGATATGAATACAGTTGCTGTAGGGGGAATCGTGAGGGTTGCCAATGGAAGCATTATAGAAGGTGGTATAATAAAAGAAGTAAGGCTTCCCCAAAAATCCCTTGCCTGCTTTCAGGTTGTTGAATATTTAAGGGCTTTTTTGACCGGAAGGATGGGTTGGGACGCTCTTGGTTCCCTTCTTATAATTTCAGGAGCTTTTGGTGCTTTTAAAAAGGAAGCGGTGATTGAAGCGGGCGGATATCAAAGGGGCACCATTGGAGAGGATATGGAACTCGTAGTGAGGCTTCACAGGAAAATGAGGGAGAATAAAAAGAAATACAGGATAAGGTTTATTCCCGACCCTGTATGCTGGACACAGGTGCCTGAGGATTTAAAAAGCTTGAAAATTCAAAGAAGAAGGTGGCAGATAGGGTTGATGGATTCCCTTTTTAGACATAGAAAAATTCTTTTGAATCCTAAATTTGGAGTTTTAGGACTATATGCTGCTACTTATTTCTGGATTTTTGAGATGCTGGGGCCTTTGATTGAAGTAGCTGGGTATATAATAGTGCCTATTTCCTTTTTGTTCGGGATTATTGATTACAGGTTTTTCCTTTTATTTTTGGCAATTTCCATCTGCTACGGGATTATCCTTTCAGCAGGAGCAATACTTCTGGAAGAATATACCTTTAATAAATATAAAAGTTTAGGGCAGTTTTTAAAGTTAATGTTTTATGCTATTTTGGAGAACTTTGGCTACAGGCAGCTTACGGCTTTTTTTAGGGTAAGCGGCATAATGAACTACAACAGATTAAAGCACAGCTGGGGGGTTGTGGGTAGGAAGGAATTTTAAAATTTTACATTCCTCCCTTGGAATGCTATATTTTAGATGAAGGGAGGAATTTTTTTGTTTAAAAAGACCAGTTTTTCTTATCAAAATGCCAAACGTTTACAACAGATAATAAATACAGCTTTAAAATACGGTTTTGGGTATATTTTAGAAAAAATTGGTATTATAAGATTCGTTCCAAAGGTCAAAACAGTCGATGAAAGGTTAACACCTCCAATGAGAGTGAGGCTTATGCTTGAAGAGCTGGGGCCTACTTTTATAAAACTTGGGCAAATTCTCAGCACGAGGTCTGATATTCTTCCCGAAGACTACATCACGGAATTAAAGAAATTGCAGGATGAAGTGCCCGGTGTGGAATTTTCTAAAATAAAATTAATGATAGAAGAAGAATTGGGAGAAAAATTAGAAGATGTTTTTGACTATTTTGAAGAAATTCCAATCGCCGCTGCTTCCATAGGCCAGGTTCATAGAGCAAGACTTAAAACCCAAGAGGAAGTGGTTGTAAAGGTACAAAGGCCTGATATTGAAAAGGTTATAAATGCAGATTTGGACATTCTTTTTCATGCTGCAAGGCTGATAGAAAAGTATATTCCGGAAAGCCGTTTATATGACCCTGTAGGAATAGCTGAGGAATTTTCGGAAGGAATAAGAAATGAACTCGATTTTTTGAGAGAAGGCTGGAATATAGAAAGGTTTAGAAGGAATTTTGAAAAGGATGATACGGTGTATGTTCCAAAAGTTTACTGGGAATACTGCACCAAAAAGGTTCTAGTTATGGAATACATTGAAGGGGTGAAAGTTAAAGATATAGAGAGTATAGAAAAACTGGGCTTTTCTAAAAAAGAACTTGCCGAAAAGGGTGCAAGAGCCATATTAAAGCAGATCTTTAATCATGGATTTTTCCACGCTGACCCCCACGGTGGCAATATAATTGTAAAAAAAGACGGCAGAATAGCATTTATTGATTTTGGAATAATGGGAAGGATAGACAATTACTATAAATATAAGATGTTGGAGCTTGTAAGAGGAGCAATAAATAAAGATATAGATAAAATTTGCGATACCCTTTTAGAAATAGGCTTTGTCGAGGAAAAAATTAATTATAATAAATTGAGGTCTGATATAGAAGAAATAGTAGAAAGATATTACGGTAAAACCTTAAAGGAAATCAACATGTCTGAGATGCTTCCTGAAATGCTTAGATTATCCCAAAAGCACAGAGTAAAGGTCCCATCTAATTTAGTTTTGCTTATAAAAGCGGTAATTACGGCAGAGGGGCTCGGTAAGGAGCTTTATCCTGATTTTGACATCATAAGTGTAGCAAAGCCTTTTATGTTAGAACTTATGATATCGAATTACAGCCCAGAAAGGATTTTTAAAATTGCGGGGGACGACCTTAGGAGGGTAGTAAAGGCGTTAAAGAATATACCGGATATAGTAAATAAACTGAACGATAAGTTGGGAGAGGACAGCGTAAAAATCGATTTTGAATATAAGGGCCTTGAAAAGTTTGCCTTTGAGTTAAACAGGATGGTGAATCGTTTGGTAATAGGATTAATTGTTTCAGCGATAATAGTAGCTTCTTCCCTTATAATACGCGCTGATGTTGGCCCATATATTTTCGGAATTTCTGCTATAGGGATCTTGGGATACCTTGTAGCAGGCATCTTTGGGCTTTTATTACTTTATTCGATTATTCGGACAGGATAAACTTATGGACTGTTCGAAGGATTAATGATAGAATAAGAAATAAATTTATTTAATATGTTTTACGGGGAGGCAAAACCGGAGATGAAATCAATACTACATAAAAGGTTGATACCTTTAATACTTTTGATTTTTTTCTTGTTTACCTTTAATTTTTCTGCTTATGCTCAGGAAGACGGTAGCAATATACCTCCTGAGATTGAATTTTTAAAACAGCTTACCGATTTTATTGAAAACAGCTATCCTTATGATGTGAATAGGCTTGATATCATAAAAGGCGCAATTAAAGGAATGGTAGAGTCTTTAAACGACCCTTATTCGGAGTATTTTACGCCAAAGGATCTAAAGGATTTTGAAGATACGACAACAGGGGTATTTGGAGGAATAGGGGTTGTTATCACTTCAAAGGATAATATCATTACAGTAGTTACTGTCCTTGACAATTCTCCTGCAATGAAGGCAGGTTTAAAACCTAACGATAAAATAGTGGAAATAGATGGAAAGGATGTAAGGGGGCTTTCCAGCTCAGAAGCATCCAAGATGATACGGGGAAAAGAAGGAACCACAGTAAGATTGGGAATAATGAGGGAAGGGCAAAAGGATATTATTAGGGTAAATATCACCCGGGAAATAATAAAGGTGAACCCTATAGAGTACAAAATTTTAGAAGAAGGCATTGGGTATATAAAAATCAGCGAGTTTAATGAAAACACATCAGAAAATATTGCAAAAGCAATAGAATATTTCAAGAAAAGTAATGTAAAAGGTATTGTGCTTGACCTTAGGAATAATCCCGGTGGGTTGTTGGATGAAGCCGTCGAGGTAGCAAAGTTCTTTGTTCCCAAGGGTCCAATTGTAAAAGTTATATATAAAAATGACACTGAGGAAGTATATGAATCGGATCGAGAACCAGAAAATTTTGATTTAGCCGTCCTTGTCAACGGAGGCTCTGCCAGTGCTTCGGAAATCCTTGCAGGTGCGATAAAGGATACTGGTGCGGGGCTCATAATCGGCGAAAAGACTTTCGGCAAAGCTACGGTCCAAAGGGTAATTGACTTAGGGGAATTAGGGGGTATAAAACTTACCGTAGCAAGATACGTTACTCCAAATGGCACGGATATAAATAAATTAGGGATAAAACCCGATATAGAAGTCAAACCGGAAGAAGGAAAGAAAGTTGATTTTACACCAATAAAGGGGGACAAAGTTCTAAAAAAGGGCAGCATAGGGCTTGATGTTTTAGGGCTTCAGGAAAGGCTTGCTTTTTTGAACCTTTTACCTACCAAGGCAGATGGAATTTTCGGCCCCAAAACTAAAAAAGCGGTTGAAGCCTTCCAAAAAATGAAGGGCTTGAAGGTCACCGGTATTGTTGACAGCAATTTTCTAAAACAGCTGCAGGCAGCCGTAGAAGAAAAGATTAGTAAAAAAGAGGACGCCCAGCTCAAAAGAGCCTTGGAGATAATAAGGGCTAAAATAAAGATGAAGAAAGCGGCTTAGCGGAGGAATTTTATGAGGGATGAATTTATAAATGTTATAAAGAAAGCCCAAAGGGAAGAATTTTTAGCAACAGAGGAAATAAAAGATTTACTTAGCCCAATAGATGAAGAGGAGAAAAATACCCTTTTTTCCCTAGCGGATGATATAAGGAAAAAATACGCAGGTGATGGTGTACACCTAAGGGGGATTATAGAAATATCAAATATTTGCAGGAGAAACTGCCTTTACTGCGGACTGCGAAGGGGTAACAGGAATTTAACTCGCTATAGGATGTCTGAAGAAGAAATATTGGAAACAGCATCTTTTATTAATTCCCTTGGGATAAAAACAATCGTGCTACAGTCGGGAGAGGACCTTTATTTTACAAAGGATAGAGTTGCAAAAATAGTTTATGAAATAAAAGAAAAGACGGGAGCGGCAATAACCTTAAGCTTGGGGGAAAGGGAATACCAAGAATACAAGCTGTGGAAGGACGCAGGTGCCGATAGATACCTTTTAAAACACGAAACGGCAAATAAGGAATTGTTTAATCTTTTGAAGCCCGATTCGGATTTTGATGAAAGAATAAAAAGGCTGTATTGGCTAAAAGAAATAGGTTATCAGGTAGGGGCAGGCAACATGGTGGGGCTACCTTTACAGAGGATAGAGGACTTAGCTTTGGACCTTGCTTTTTTAAGGGATTTTCAAGCGGATATGGCAGGCATAGGGCCCTTTATACCCCATCCCGATACTCCTTTAAAAAACCATAAAATTGAAAACCCCGAACTATCTTTGATAACCCTTGCAGTTGGAAGAATTGTTTTAAAGGATACCCATCTTCCCGCGACAACTGCCCTACGCAGTCTAATAAAAGATGGTTTAAAGAAAGCATTAAATATAGGTGCAAATGTGGTTATGCCTAATTTTACGCCAGAGAAATTCAAGGAAAAGTATTACCTTTACCCCAACAGGATAAAAACCGGAATTAAAGAATTGATACAAGATATTGAAAGTGCGGGAAGGTATGTAGACAAAGGATACGGACACAGCTTGAAAATAAAAAGCCAAAATTAACTACATTAATTTTTCATAACATTTTACAAGCTTTTCAATCATGGTTTCATAATTAAAATTTTTTATGAAGGTTTTATACCCGGCTTCAGCCAACTTTAAAGCTAAGCCGGGATTATTTATTAACTTTTTAAGGCAAAGCGCAAGGCTTTTTGGGTTTTGGCTTTCAAAAAGAAGACCGTTTTCATTGTCATTTATAAGTTCTAATATTCCACCGGTAGTGGAAGCTATTACAGGCTTTTTAAGAATAAAGGCTTCCAATATTGAAATTCCGAATCCTTCTTTTCTTGAAGGTAATACCAATATATCACAGTCTTTTAAAACTTCATAAACGTTTTCAATATAGCCTAAAAATACCACATAATCATTTAAATTAAGTTTTTGGGTAAGCATTTTTAAACTTTTTTCCTTAGGTCCAGTACCTGCAATGTAAAATTGAATGTCTTTTGGTGAAAGCTTTAAATCGTCTATCAAAATCCTTGCCGATTTTATCAATACATCTACGCCTTTTTCATATATAAGCCTTGAAGAGCAAAAGATTTTTACGCCTCCAAAGAATAAAGGTCTTGAAGGGAATAATAACTTTTCCATATCTTTATTAGGCAATGAATTGTGTATAACAAAAATTTTATTTTGATTTACATTAAAGTTAAATACTAACTCTTTTTTTATTGCTTTCGATACGCTGATTATTATATCGCATTTTTCGAAAATAAAGTTAATAAAAGGGTACTTTCTGGGGATGTTGTGCAGTGTAGCGACCAACTTTATCCTACAAAAAACTTTTGCTAATGCACATATTAATGTAGCCAAAATTCCGTGGGAATGCACCAATTTTATGTTTTCTTTTTTGATGAAATTTATTGTAAGAATTAGGGCTTTTAGATAGCCGTGCAGGAAAAAGCTTTCTTTAATCTTTAAATCTAAAAATTTTTCTGTAGATTTTAAATCCTTTTCTGAAAAGGCTTCTCTTGAGCCAGCTAAATAAACATTAAAATTTCTATCCCTTAAGCCTTCTAAAATAAGGCTTAAATGCTTTTTCATGCCTCCCGTACAATGTCTAACTACAATTAAGACTTTTTTACCCAATATTTATCTCCTTTCACCAATCTCCTTTATAGATAAAATCAGGACTGGAAGACAGGAAAAAATCATGGAAGTAGCTGCGGCTACAATACCCGAATCATTAAATACCAAGGCTAAAAAAGTTCCAAAGCTTGTGCCTGCAATTCCCTTAAATAGGAATGGATAATTTTGGTTCATTTTTTTGAAAAAACCTACAGGCCATTTCATTAGGATTAAGAGCGTTAAAAGGGAAAAAAGCAGGGCTTTTGTCCACGGAGTGTATTTAAAGAGCCTGTAATTCATAGAAAGTTTCCTAATTACAACAAGGTAAAGGGGTTTTAATCCTTGACTTTCTAAAGAAAAAACAAGAAGAGTCAAATGGGATTGGGGTCCAAATTTGCAGAAAATGATTAATATTATTGCCAGGACAATGGAACTTATTACGAAGTACTTTATGTAAATTTTATAATCGGAAATCTTATAAAAATACAAAATATATGTGGTTAAAAATGCGCTAAAAGAAGCAATAGCCCCTCCAACATTGCTGCCAAAATAGGGAGAAGAGATCAAAAAAAAGATTGTAAAAAATAATAAGCCCATAATGACTTTTTTAAAGCTTTCATTAACCTTTGCTATTTCAAAAAGCGATGAAATTCCCATTATGGTAGAAGAAAACAAAACTCCCATATACTCGTTTCCAATCCCGTAATACCTGGCACCTCCGATAACATCGTAGCCCAATAAGGAATTTTTCATCCACTTTGCATGGAATAAAAGGTCAAAAGAAATTAAAAGGAAAGTAGCTATACATATAAAGGTTATTGAATATATAGGGTTTTTTGGGGTTTTAGATATTAAAATAGATATTACTGTTATAATAAATGAAGTTAACGTCAAAATTAAGATTTTATTTGACAGGGAGATGGTCTCAAAAATAAAAGGAAAAAGTAAAGCAGCAGGGACTGTAAGGTTAAACATGAAAAAATAAATAAGCCAGTTAGGGTTTACAAAAAATAGTTTAAAAATGTAGGATAAAAAAAGAATTACGCCAAAAATTTGCATAAACACATACGTTTTAATAATATAAGGGCGAGCAATATAATTCATTGTGATTTTTTTATTCAAATTTATTAAATAAGAAAGGGTATTTGTATAGGTAATACTTTTGATTGCCTTACCTAACATTGGATAAGGGACCTTCAAGTCAAAGAAGGAGAGTATTGTAGGTGCAACATCGATATTTGCAACTATCCCAGGCCTTTTTGTAGTATCCGAAATTACAAGGCCTTTTTTTATATTGCTTCCCGAGATTATTAATGGAGTTAGATATTCTTTATTTTTTATACTCCAATAAGAGGGAAAGGGAGTAACTACAATAAGAAGCTCCCTTGAAAAATTTACTGTATTTATTATTTTGCCGATAAAAGTATCGGCCTTTTTTAAAGAATTAAATCTTAAAGAATACCCTCTTGTTTTGTCCGATAATTTGTAGTATTCATCTGCCCTGACCGAATCGCCTATGTATACTACAATGAGTCCTCCAAGGGAACGTAGTTTTAGATATTCATCGTACATACTTTCGTAATCTGTAGTAAAGAAAAAAGGGCTTTCCTCATCGTATATCGGATTTATATCTATTTTTCCATTAAAAATCTGGCCTTTCCCATCCATAGCTGTTAAGGCGGCAAGCCTGTTTTTTTCATCAAAGGTATCGGCATTTCCAATTAAGGAAACGGTAATGCCGGAACTCTTTAAGGTTTCTCCTAAAAGCCCAGGTACAATTTCATGGTCCTGTTTCAAATTCTCTTCGATCAAAAGGGGAATTTCGGGTACAAGGATTTTACCATAAACCTCGTTCCCCGTAAGGTTTTTGTAAATTTTTTCTCCCTTAAAACCGTTATGTATTTCATATTCCATTAAAGCAAGTTTTCCCTTTCCAGATGCCGATGCCCTCGTTCCGGCACCGATTGTGAGGTAGCAGCCTGCAGGTTCAAAGTTTCCGGCGCATTTCGTGTTCATTAAACCTATTGAGCCTTTTTCTATAAGTTTTTTTAAATTGGGGAGTTTTTCTATATCGTTGATACTTACTCTGTCTAATACTATCAAAGTGCATATCTTTTTATTACTAAGGATTGTTTGACCTGATTCTTTTTCGGCTTTAACCTCTGACGCAAACATATTGAAAAGGCATAGGGATATTATTAAAACTGCAAAAATTTTTATATATCGTTTTTTATGATAGGTTTTCAAGAATAATCACCTTTAATGTGCTTTTTGTTTTATAGTATCCCTTGTTTTTACAATTAAAATTCAATTTTTTAATTAACGAAAAACCGGGTATATTCATAATATAGAATTTAGGTAACTGTATTTGGCCGTTGGAGGTGGACATTTTGATCTACGGAATTTTAGGAGCAGCTGTAGCCGGAATTATAACGACTATCGGGGCTTTTTTTGTATTTTTTAATAAAGACTATACCAAGAGTATGGAAAAAATATTTATAGGATTCGCAGCCGGTATTATGCTCGCTGCTTCTATATTTAGTCTGCTTTTGCCTTCAATTGAAAAAAGTAGTGTATATATTTCTTCCATAGGTTTTTTTAAAGGGGCTTTGATTATATATTTTTTGGATAAAATAATAGTTAAATACTATTTTAAAAATGAAAACAAGGATGATGTGGAAATAAACAAGATAGCTCTTTTCATAATAGCAATAGTTATTCACAATTTTCCTGAAGGCTTAGCAGTAGGAATTGCGTTCTATCAGGATTGTTTTTCTGCTGCCTTTGCCCTTGCCTTCGGTATAGCTTTACAAAATATTCCGGAAGGGTCGGCTGTAGCCTTTAGCCTTATAAAATTAAATTACGGCAGGGCAAAGATTATTTTGATAACAGCCTTAACCGGCCTTGCCGAACCTTTAGGAGCCTTGATTGGTTTGATTTTTAGAAATATCCCTTTGTATTTACCTTTTATGATGGCTTTTGCAGCGGGCTCTATGGTATACGTTATAGTGAGCGAGCTCATTCCCGAATTTTTTAGAGATGAAAAAGACAGAAAATTAGGTTCTATTGCAGTAATTGTAGGGTTCATTATTATGATGTTAATGGATAGCATTAATTTTTGATGCTTTATAGTTTGATATAATTTTTTATATTTGCATTTTTAATTACTTGACTGGCGAATATGTTACGGGAAAAATTATACCTCACTCTTGCTTGGTATTTAAAGACTTTTTATTTTATATATATTGATAAAAAATTGAAAAACTGATAATTTATATAAAAATGGCAGTAGATTTGAAAGGGGTTTATATTTATGGAAGAGTACTTGAAACTTCATAATAAGGCTTTTGTCTTTGATGCCCACTGCGATACGATTCTTTCCATATTGGATGGTAAAGGAAATTTGAAAAACGGTATTAAAGATGGGCACAT
This sequence comes from Thermovenabulum sp., assembly GCF_049701175.1. Taxonomy (GTDB): domain Bacteria; phylum Bacillota; class Thermosediminibacteria; order Thermosediminibacterales; family Thermosediminibacteraceae; genus Thermovenabulum. The sequence continues at coordinate 27,481 of NZ_JBNATW010000015.1, read as the reverse complement.
CGATATTGAAAAACTCAAAAAGGGTGGAGTAAAAGCTCAGGTTTTTTCAGTTTTTGTAAGGCCGGAGTGGTATAGCGATGCTGTACATATGACGTTAAAGGCCATTTCCGTATTAAAAAAGGAATTTGAAGAAAATAGAGAAGATATAGAACTTGCTTATTCTTATAAAGACATCCTCAGAATAAGCGAAGAAGGGAAAATTACCGCCCTTTTGAGCATTGAGGGCGGAGAAGCCCTTGCCGGTGATATTACTATGCTTAAAATTTACAGGGAGCTCGGAGTAACTTCTATAATACTCACCTGGAATAACAGAAACCAAATTGCCGATGGAGCAGGGGAAAAAAGGGCAAACGGTGGGCTTTCGGATTTTGGCTATGAAGTGATAAGGGAAATGGAAAGGCTTGGGATTATTGTAGACCTTTCCCATATATCACCCAAAGGTTTTTGGGATGTTTTAAAGATGGCAGAAAAGCCTTTTATAATCTCCCACTCAATTCCGAGGAAAATGAGGGATATCCCGCGAAATTTGGATGACGAGCAGATAAAGGCAGTAGCGGAAAAAGGCGGAGTAATAGGAACGGGATTTTATTTTTCCAGCTACAACGGAAAAAAAGCAAATATAGAAGATGTGCTCGACGCAGTGGAATACTTTGTAAAAGTAGCCGGGGTAGATCATGTGGGGATAGGCTCTGATTTTGACGGGATTGATAAACCTGTAGAAGGTTTGGAAGACGCAAGTAAGATGCCCGAGCTAACTAAGGGCCTAATGAAAAGAGGATTTAAAGAAAATGAGGTTTTAAAGATATTGGGGGGAAATTTTCTGAGGGTGTTTAAAGAAGCGGGAGTTTAAAAGGGGTGATAGGATGAGGGTTGGTGCTCATATATCTATATCAAAAGGCTATTTACACGCTGTGAAAGAGGCTTTATCCATAGGGGCAAATACAATGCAGTTTTTTACGCGGAATCCAAGGGGCGGTGCTGTAAAGGCATTGGATGAGGAAGATATAAAAAAGATGATGGAGTTAAGAAAAAAGGAGGATTTTGGTCCACTTGTAGCTCATGCACCTTATACGTTAAACCTCGCTACGGATAAAGTAGAAGGCATTGAATTCACCAAAAGGGTATTAAAAGACGACCTTGAAAGGTTGGAAAAAGCGGGTGCAGAATATCTTGTTTTACATCCTGGCAGCCATACCGGACAGGGAATTGAGAAAGGGATAGAAAGGATTGCTGGTGTTTTAAAAGAAGTAGTAAATGAAAAGGGAAAGGTTATGGTCTTGCTTGAGACCATGGCCGGTGCAGGCAGCGAGGTGGGGTATACCTTTGGACAGCTTTATGATATAATGGACAAAACGGGAAAACCGGAAATTTTCGGGGTTTGTATAGACAGCTGCCACATCTACAGCGCAGGTTATGATGTAGTTGATAAATTGGATGAGGTGTTAAAGGAATTTGACAAAATATTGGGATTAGAAAAATTGAAAGCGGTGCATTTAAATGACAGCAAATTTGGCTTAGGGCAAAGAAAGGACAGGCATGCCAATTTGGGAGAAGGGGTATTGGGTATTGAATTTATAAAGAATTTTATAAATCATCCTTTTTTAAAGGATAAACCTTTTTTGCTTGAGACACCGGGAGGACTGGAAAATTATAGAAAAGAAATAGAATTATTGAAAAAATTAGTTGACGAAGCTTAAAAGCTAATATTGGAGGAAAAAATGGAAGAAAAAGAAAGGGTAATTTTAATAATTGAAGAACTTTCAAAACTATATCCTGCAAAAACGGCTTTAAATTTTTCTAACCCTTTTGAACTTTTAATTGCCACAATACTTTCCGCCCAGTGCACCGATAAGAGGGTAAATCAGGTAACAAAAAGGCTTTTTAAAAAATACAAAAGTCCTTTGGATTTTGCTTTTGCCGATTTAAAACAGCTTGAAGAAGATATTAAAGAGCTGGGGCTTTATAAAGCGAAAGCGAGAAATATAAAAGAGGCATCAAAAATTATTGTAGAAAAATATAAGGGCAATGTTCCGGAAGAATTTGACGAACTAATCAAACTTCCGGGAGTAGGGAGAAAAACAGCCAATGTGGTACTTGCAAATGCTTTCAATAAGCCTGCTTTGGCGGTAGATACCCACGTTTTTAGGGTATCAAGAAGGCTTGGACTTTCTTCAGGAGAGTCCCCCGAAAGGGTTGAAAAGGACCTTGTTAAGATAATACCGGAAAATCTTTGGAATGTTGCCCATCACTTATTTATAAGACATGGAAGGGAAATATGCAGGGCAAGAAAGCCTTTATGCCAAAGATGTACAATTTCCCTTTGGTGCAATTATAGAAAAAACATTCTTTAGGGGGGAATTTTATGGATTATAGAAAATACATTTCATCAAGGGTAAAAGAAGTTGAATTTTCTACAATTCGCCACTTTTTCAACCTTGTATACCAAATGCCTGATGCCATTTCCTTGTGTATTGGGGAACCCGACTTTGTAACCCCTTCTCACATAAGAGAAGCTGCTAAAAAATCATTAGATTTGGGGAAGACTGGTTATACTCCCAATCCGGGATTGCCGGAACTTCGTAAGGCGATATCCGATTATTTAAAAGATAGGTTTAATTTAAACTACAATCCAGAATCAGAAATAATCGTTACAATTGGGGCAAGCGAAGCAATAGATGTGGCCTTAAGGACTATTGTAAATCCAGGCGACGAGATTTTAATACCCACTCCCTCCTTTATAGCGTATAAACCTTGTACCCTCTTGGCCGGAGGGATTCCGGTTTTTGTACCAACTTTTCCAGAAGATGAGTTTAAATTAAAGAAAAATGTTTTAGAAAAATATATAACCAAAAACACAAAAGCAATTATTCTTCCTTATCCAAATAATCCTACCGGAGCTGTAATGACCAAAGATGACCTTGAAGAAATAGCTGAAGTTATTGAAAAATACGACCTTTTAGTTATTTCCGACGAGATATATGCAGAACTTACTTACGGAGTAAATCACGTTTCCTTTGCTTCTATTGATGGTATGAAGGACAGAACCATAACAATTAACGGGTTTTCTAAATCCTTTTCCATGACCGGTTGGAGGCTCGGATTTATTGCTGCACCTGAGGGTTTAGCAAAGGAGATTTTGAAGGTTCACCAGTACAGTGTAACTTGTGCTCCTTCTATTTCCCAATACGCCGGGATTGAGGCACTAAAAAATGGGATGAAGGATATTGAAGAAATGAGAGAGGAGTATGATAAAAGAAGAAAATTCCTTTATGGTTCATTGATAAAAATGGGTTTTGATTGTTTCGAGCCCAAGGGTGCTTTTTATATCTTTCCTTCAATAAAAAAATACGGAATATCTGATACTGAGTTTGCGGAAAGGTTGCTAAAGGAAGAAAAGGTAGCGGTTGTACCGGGGAGTGCTTTTGGGGAAAATGGCGAGGGATTTATTAGAATAGCCTATTCCACATCCATGGATAACTTAAAAGAGGCTGTAGTAAGATTGGAAAATTTTACAAAAAGGTTAAAATAGGTGGTAAAAATGAACAAAAAATGCGTAATATTCGATGTGGATGGAACGCTCATCGCAAGCGAGCATGTGACTTTGGAGAGCTTGAAAGTAACCATGAAAAGCCTTTTTCAAAAGGACTATAAAGATGAAGAAATCGAATTTGCCATATGGCTTCCTGGGCAGTATTCTTTGGAAAAATTAAAAATAGAAAAAGTAGAGGAAACTTTGAAAGTTTGGTTTGAAAATATTAAAAAGTTAGCCCACAAGGCGTACCTCTACCCTGGGATAAAGGAGCTTTTAGAAAAATTAAAAGTTCAAAATTACAAGCTGGGTATAATTTCTGCAAGGTATGATTACGAAATCTATGAAGACAAAATATTAAGGGAAATTTTGGGGTATTTTGATGTGATAGTCCCTTACAGCAGCGATTTAAGGCCAAAACCTTACACTGACCAATTGGAAATTGCTTTAAAGAAATTATGTGTCTTAAAAAACGAGGCATTGTATGTAGGAGATACCATGGTTGATTATGAATGTGCTAAAAATGCAGGTGTGGATTTTGTGCTTGCAAACTGGGGGGAACGGGATAAACTCAAATATTTTGAGGATAAACCATTAAAAGTGAGTTACAAACCCTATGAGTTACTGAGTTTCTTGGCGGGGTAAGAACAACACCCCGTTTTTATTTTAAATTTTTTCAATAAAATACAAAAAATATTGATTCTGGCTGTAAATTGTGGTATATTATCAATAAACAAACAATATACAAAATACAGTAATAAATGTTCGGCATTATGCCAACAATAATTAATTAAATAATTGTGTTATAACAATAAAAGGGGGAGATTATTATGTCCGATGTGGCCATCGTGATGGGAAGCGATTCGGATTTTACGGTGATGAAAGAAGCTGCTCTCATTTTAAAGGAATTGGGGATAAGTTTTGAGGTATTCGTTATTTCCGCACACAGGACACCTGAAGAAGCCTTTGAGTTTGCTAAAAATGCACAGCATAAGGGATTTAAGGTTATTATTGCAGGTGCCGGAAAAGCAGCACACCTTCCAGGGGTTATTGCGTCCCTAACCAATCTTCCAGTCATAGGTGTGCCTATAAAATCTTCGACCTTGGATGGGTTGGATGCTCTATTGTCTATTGTACAAATGCCGCCTGGAGTTCCTGTGGCTACCATGTCCATTGATGGGGCTAAAAATGCAGGGCTCTATGCGGCTAAAATTTTATCCATAAATGATATAAACATTAAGGAGAAATTAGAAATTTATAGAGAAAAAATTAAAAAAGAGGTTTTTGAAAAAAATGAGAAAATCAGAGGAGAGGTGGAAAAGTTATGAAAAAATTGGAACTTTTATATGAAGGCAAAGCAAAAAAGGTTTATAGGACTGAAGATGATTCCTTATACATTATGGAATTCAAAGATGAAGCAACAGCTTTTGACGGCAAAAAGAAGGGTGTTATTGAAGAGAAGGGGGTATTAAACTGCATTATTTCCTCAATATTTTTTGAATTACTGGAAAAAAACGGGGTTGAAACCCATTATGTAGAAAGATTAAACGACAGAGAAATGCTGGTTAAATCTGTTAAGATCATACCGATCGAGGTAATTGTTAGAAATATTGCTGCAGGAAGCATGGCCAAAAGATACGGCATAGAAGAAGGGACGGGATTAAAAAGGCCGGTACTTGAATTTTGCTTAAAGGATGATCGCTTAGGAGATCCGATGATTAATAATTACCATATTTTAGCTCTTGGCCTTGCGGAAGAAGAAGAATTAAAACAGATTGAAGAAATGGCATTTAAAGTAAACGACATATTAAAGGAGTTCTTAATAAAAAAGGATATCCTCCTTGTGGATTTTAAGCTGGAATTTGGGAAAAAGGACGGAAAAATACTGTTAGCAGATGAGATTTCGCCGGATACGTGCCGCTTTTGGGACAGCAAAACTAAGGAGAAACTCGACAAGGACAGGTTCAGAAGGGATTTGGGGAATATCATAGAGGCTTATAAGGAAGTTTTAAACAGGGTTAAGGATTAGGAGGTATATTAATGTATAAAGCTGAGATTAAGGTTTTTTACAAAGAAGGGGTTTTGGACCCTCAGGGGCAGGCGGTAAAAGGGGCTTTGCACCACTTGGGCTTTTTAGATGTAAAAGAGGTCAGAATTGGGAAGGTGATATTTTTGACATTGGAATCGAAAGATAAAGGCGAGGCAGAAGAAAAGGTTAAGGAAATGTGTGAAAGCCTTCTTGCAAATCCTGTTATAGAAGATTATTCCTTTATATTAGTGGAGGAAGAAAGATGAGGTGTGCTGTTATCGTTTTCCCAGGCTCTAACTGTGATGTAGATTGTTTTTATGTTTTGAGGGATGTATTAGGACAAAATACGGATTACGTTTTTCATAAAGAAAAATTTTCACCCAACGATTTTGACCTTATAGTGCTGCCCGGGGGTTTTTCTTACGGTGATTATTTGAGGGCAGGAGCCATTGCCCGTTTTTCCAATGCAATGGAAAGTGTAATAAGGGCATCGGAAAAGGGAAAGCTTGTCCTGGGCATTTGCAACGGTTTTCAAATTTTGTTAGAGGCCGGGCTTTTGGAAGGGGCGATGATGAAGAACAAAGATTTAAAATTTCATTGCCACGATGTTTATTTAAAGGTGGAAAACAATAGTACTCCCTTTACAAAATTATATAGAGAAAACGAAATAATAAAAATGCCTATTGCCCACGGATATGGAAATTACTATGCATCCCCGGAAACTATAGAAAAATTAATAACTCGTAAACAGATAGTCTTTACCTACTGCGATGAAGAGGGAAACCTAACGGAAAAAGCAAATCCCAACGGTTCTGTGAGAAATATTGCGGGCATATGCAACGAAAACAGGAATGTACTAGGGCTTATGCCTCATCCGGAAAGGTGTGCTGAAGAAATTTTGAAAAATACGGACGGGAAAAAACTCTTTGAATCAATTTTAGAATATATGAAGGGAGGGCTCTTTTGTGGCAATGCTTGATGAGGCGAAAAAACTTGGACTTAATCAAGAAGAATATGAAGAAATCGTGAAAACCTTAAAAAGGGAGCCCAATTTTATAGAACTGGGGATGTACTCCGTAATGTGGTCTGAACACTGCAGCTACAAAAATTCCAAAACCTATCTCAAAAAATTTCCCACAAAAGGAGAAAGGGTACTGGTAGGCCCTGGGGAGAATGCTGGTATTGTAGATATTGGAGAGGGGTTAGCAGTAGTGCTGAAAATCGAAAGTCACAATCATCCATCAGCTATTGAGCCTTATCAGGGAGCGGCAACTGGAGTAGGCGGGATTATCCGTGATATCGTAGCTATGGGGGCACGTCCTATAGCATTGTTGGATTCTTTGCGATTTGGGGAACTTAAAAAACCTCGTGTAAAATACCTCTTTAACAATGTAGTTGCAGGTATAGGCGATTATGGGAACTCGGTGGGCATTCCGACGGTTGGTGGTGAAACCTATTTTAGCGACGAATACGAAGAAAACCCTTTGGTAAATGCCATGTGTGTTGGGATTATAAAAATTGACGAAATAAAAAAGGGTACGGCAAAGGGCGTGGGGAATTCAGTAATGCTTGTAGGGGCTTTGACCGGGCGCGACGGCATTCACGGCGCAAGTTTTGCATCGGAAGAGCTTTCAGAGGATTCTAAGGAAAAAAGGCCCTCTGTTCAGGTAGGAGACCCTTTTATAGAAAAACTTTTAATTGAAGCATGCCTTGAGGTCCTAAAGTACGATTTTGTTGTTGGAATACAGGACTTGGGAGCTGCTGGTCTAACTTCAGCTTGTTCTGAAACAGCAGCAAGGGCAGGTACAGGCATAGAAATAGATGTGGACCTTGTCCCAAAAAGGGAGGAAGGCATGACACCCTATGAGGTAATGCTTTCTGAATCTCAGGAAAGGATGCTTCTTATAGTAAAAGAAGGATATGAAGAAAGGGTAATAGATGCTTTTAAAAAATGGGATTTGAACGCGGTGAAGATTGGAAGGGTAACCGATGATGGAATGCTGAGGGTTTTAGAAAAGGGTAAAAAAGTAGCCGAGGTTCCTGCAAAATCCTTGGCCGAAGGGGCTCCTGTTGTCATCCATGAAATTATTGAACCAGAAGTTAAAAGGGAACTTAATAACGATGACATAAAAATACCCGAAGATTTAAATGAAGTTTTTAAAAAGCTTTTATCATTACCCAATATAGCGGACAAATCTTATATTTTCTCTCAATACGACTACATGGTTAGGACGGATACGGTGGTGCCGCCAGGTTCCGATGCTGCGGTTTTAAGGATAAAAGGCACTAAAAAAGGGATTGCCCTAACTTGCGACTGCAATGCTTTTTACTGCTATTTAGACCCTTATGAAGGAGGCAAGCAGGCTGTCGCGGAAGCGGCAAGAAACATTGTGGTAAGCGGTGCAAAACCCTTAGCTATAACCGATTGCTTAAATTTTGGAAATCCTGAAAAGAATGAAGTTATATACCAGTTTGTAAAAAGCATAGAAGGTATGGCTGAAGCAGCAGAATACTTAAAAATTCCAGTGGTGAGCGGAAATGTAAGTTTTTACAATGAATCCAAAAACAAGGCTGTGCTTCCCACACCTGTTGTCGGCATGGTAGGGCTAATAGAAGATATTTCAAAACACACAAATATGGCCTTTAAAAAGAGAGGAGACCTTGTAATTTTAATAGGAGAAAATACCGACGAACTCGGAGGCAGCGAATATATAAAAAACATACACAATATAAGATACGGTAAACCTCCTAAGGTTGATCTTAAAAAAGAAAAAATGGTTCAAGAATTTTGCTTAAAAGCTATTGAGCTCGGGCTTATAAATTCCGCTCATGATGTTTCCGAAGGCGGGCTTGCAGTTGCTTTAGCCGAATGTGCCATCTTAGGCGGATTAGGTTTTAAAGGGGAGATTTTTACCGATCTTCGCGAGGACGCGGTTCTTTTCGGAGAGGCCCAGTCAAGAATAATAATAAGCATTGATGAAGCTGAATTTCCAACTTTGAAAAGGCTTGCAGATGAAGAAGGTATAATTTTGAAAGTTATAGGATTTGTGGATAAAGACGATTTTGAGATTGTTATAAGGAATAATAATAGGGTTTCAAAAATAGCCCTTAGTTTAAAAGAAATAACTAATATATGGAGGAATTCTTTAAAATGGTCTTTGGAGAAATAATGAGAGAGGACAAATTAAAGGAGGAGTGCGGAGTATTCGGTATATATTCAAAGGAAAAAGATCCGGCAATTTCCCGCACAGTATTTTATGCTCTGATTGCTTTACAGCACAGAGGACAGGAAAGCGCAGGAATAGCTGTAAGTGATGGAAAAGAGATTTTATACCATAAAGGGCTTGGGCTTGTGAACGATGTGTTTAATGAAAAGATCTTAGACGACTTGCAGGGCAAAATTTCCATAGGGCATGTGAGGTATTCGACTACAGGTTCTACTACAACAGTTAATGCTCAGCCTTTTGTGGTAAAGTATAAAAACGGTTTTTTTGGTGTTGCTCACAACGGCAATTTGGTAAATGCGGACATTTTACGCAGAGATTTAGAGGAAAAAGGAGCTGTTTTTCAGACAACGGTTGACAGCGAAGTTATTGCACATTTGATTGCAAGGGAAACTAAAAGCGACTTGATTGACGCTGTTGTAAAAACCATGGAGTATATAAAGGGTTCTTATGCCCTCGTTTTGATGACCTTGGATTCCTTGATAGCAATTAGAGACCCTTATGGCTTAAGGCCCCTTTGTTTGGGAAAATTGAACGGAAGTTATTTAATTGCTTCTGAAAGCTGTGCCTTTAATACCTTAGGTGCGGAGTTTATAAGGGACATCGAACCCGGTGAGGTATTAATCATAGATGAAAAAGGTATAAAAAGCATTAAGCCTTTTAATGCAAAAAAGTCTCTCTGCATATTTGAATTCGTATATTTTGCCCGTCCTGACAGCACCATTGACGGCATAAATGTTCATAAGGCGAGGTTTAATGCAGGAAGGATTCTTGCAAAAGAGTGTCCATGCGATGCGGATTTGGTAATAGGTGTTCCGGATTCAGGGACAGTCGCAGCTATGGGTTATGCTTACGAGTCAGGAATTCCCTACGGTATAGGTCTTATAAAAAATAGGTACATCGGCAGGACTTTTATACAGCCGGGGCAAAAGGTGAGAAGCTTGGGAGTGAGGTTGAAGTTAAACCCTTTAAAGGAAGAAATAAGCGGCAAAAGGTTAGTGATGATAGATGATTCAATAGTTCGAGGGACTACCAGCGGGCAGATTGTAAAAATGCTTAAAGAAGCAGGGGCAAAGGAAGTACACGTGAGAATAACCTCACCTCCAGTAAGGTTTTCCTGCTATTTCGGCATAGATACACCTACGAAAAAAGAGCTCATTGCAGCAAGTTTAAGTTTAGAAGAAATAAAAAATAGTATATGTGCTGACAGCTTGGGGTATTTGAGCACAGAAGGGCTTATAAAATCAACGGGACATAACAAGGGTTTTTGTCTTGGATGCTTTACGGGCGAGTATCCCGTTGAGGTGCCAAGGGAAGGTAGGAAATACCTATTTGAAAAATGTTAAGACAGGAGAGAATGTTATGGAAAAAATAACCTATAAATCTTCAGGTGTAGATATCGATGCAGGCAACAAAGCGGTTGAACTTATAAAGAAACACGTGCGCACAACTTATAGAAAAGAGGTCATGGGGGACTTAGGCGGATTTGCCGGATTTTTTAAATTGGATTTGAAAAAGTATAAAAACCCCGTTCTTGTTTCCGGCACCGATGGAGTGGGGACAAAAATAAAAATTGCGCAAGACTTGGACAAACACGACACAATTGGTATAGACCTTGTGGCTATGTGCGTCAACGATATATTGGTGACCGGGGCAGAGCCCTTATTTTTCCTTGACTATATAGCATGCGGGAAACTCGTGCCGGAAAAAATAGAAAAAATTGTAAAAGGCATTTCGGACGGCTGCAGGGAGGCCGGTTGTTCCCTTATAGGTGGGGAGACAGCGGAAATGCCGGGGGTTTACAAAGAAGAGGAATACGACCTTGCAGGTTTTGCAGTGGGAGCTGTGGAGGAAAAGGATATTATTGACGGTTCGAAAATTACAGAAAAAGACAGGGTAATTGGCATATCTTCTTCGGGACTTCACAGCAATGGATTTTCTCTTGCAAGAAAGGTGCTTTTTGAAAAAGGCAGGCTTTCTTACAACACTTATATTGAAGAATTGGGTAAAACCTTGGGGGAAGAACTTTTGACTCCCACAAAAATTTATAAAAAGGCCTTAGAGCTATTAAAGGATTTCAAAATAAAAGGCATTGCCCATATTACCGGTGGCGGACTTATTGAAAACCCGCCGAGGGTTTTAAAACAAGGCCTAAGCTTTCGTTTTTTCATTGGAAGCTGGGAAGTGCCGCCAATTTTTAATATTATACAAAGCATAGGAAAAATTGAAGAGACGGAAATGCTTAGGGTATTCAATATGGGAATCGGGCTTATAATAATCATTCCTGAAGAGGAAGTTGATAGGGCAATAAAAATATTAAAAGAAAACGGGGAAAAGGCTTTTGTAATAGGAGAGGTTTTTAAGGGAGAAAGGGGCGTATCGTTTTGCAAAAATTAAAAGTGGGGGTACTTGTATCGGGTAGCGGAACCAACCTTCAGGCCCTTATTGACGGAGTAAAGAAGGGTTTTTTGCCCTGTGAAATAGCTGTGGTAATTTCAAATAAAAAAGAAGCCTTTGCTTTAAAAAGGGCTGAAGCGGAGAGTATTCCTGCCTTTTTTGTAAATGAGAAAGAATTTTGCAATAACTTGGAATTTGAAAAAAGGATGGTTGAGATTTTAAAAAATTTTCAGGTGGAACTGGTGGTACTTGCAGGTTTTTTAAAAGTCTTATCTCCATATTTTGTAAGCGAATTCACAAATAAAATAATCAATATTCATCCTTCTTTAATACCTTCCTTTTGCGGAAAGGGTTATTACGGAATTAAGGTGCATGAAGCTGTAATAAATTACGGAGTTAAAATAACGGGAGCAACGGTGCATTTTGTGGATGAAGGCACCGACACGGGCCCTATCATTTTACAAAAGGCAGTACCTGTTTTCGATGATGATACTCCGGAAGTCTTAGCGGAAAGGGTAAAAAGGGTTGAGCATGAAATTCTCCCCCTTGCCGTTAAACTTTTTGCGGAAAAAAGGCTAATTATTGAAAATAGAAGGGTGAAAATAAAAGGAGGCCTTAGTGATGGAGAAAAAGCGAGCAATTATCTCGGTATATGACAAAAAAAACGTGGTAGAGTTTACAAAAAGCCTTGTAGATTTGGGCTTTGAAATAATTTCTACCGGGAAAACCGCCGATATTTTAAGAAAGGAAGGAATCGTTACAATCAACATTTCCGATTATACGGGGTTCCCTGAAATGCTTGAAGGCAGGGTAAAAACCCTGCATCCCAAGGTTCACGGTGGAATCCTTGCAAAGAGAAAAGATGAAAAACATATGAAAGAACTGAAAGAGCAAGGGATTTCACCTATCGATATGGTTGTTGTGAATTTATACCCCTTTAAAAATACCATTTTAAAAGAAAATGTGGAATTTGAGGAAGTCCTCGAAAATATCGACATTGGCGGGCCAACCCTTCTTAGAGCAGCTGCCAAAAATTTTGAAGATGTCATAGTAATCTGCGACCCAGAGGATTATTCTGATGTTATTGAGGAATTGAAGACAAAAGGCGATGTTGGTTTTGAAAAAAGGTTTGAACTTGCCTTAAAGGTTTTCGAACATACCTCGCACTATGATGCTGTAATTGCCGATTATTTTAGAAAGACTTTAATGCAAAAAGGAGTAAATATAGAAAAATTCCCCAAAACCCTTACATTAACCTTTGAAAAGGTAGAAAAACTGCGTTATGGGGAAAATCCCCACCAGGAAGCAGCCCTTTACAAAGAAGTGCAAGTTGGGGAGGGCACCGTATTTTCTGCAGAAATTTTAAACGGGAAGGAGCTTTCCTTTAACAATATCAATGATATTGAGGCAGCTATAGCCATAGTAAGGGAGTTTGAAAAACCCTGTGCGGTTGCCATAAAACATACAAACCCATGCGGTGTAGCCCTTGGTGAAAATATTTTTGAGGCTTTTACCAAAGCCTATGAGGCCGACCCTGTATCTATTTTCGGCGGTATTGTTGCCCTAAACCGTAAGGTTGATGTAGAAACTGCAAAAGTTTTAAACAGCATATTTTTGGAAATAATTATCGCTCCCGATTTTGACGAAGAGGCTTTAAATATTTTAAGGCAAAAAAAGAATTTGAGGATTTTAAAAATGAAAATAGATCTTGATAAAAGAGAACAAGAAGAAGGATTTGATATAAAAAGGATACGCGGGGGAGTTCTTTTACAGGATTTAGACTTCAAGGATTTTGATATTAATGAATTAAAGTTTGTAACTAAAGTAAAACCCACAGAGAAGGAATTGGAAGATTTGATTTTTGCATGGAAGGTGGTAAAATACGTAAAGTCAAATGCCATAGTTATTGCCAAGGATTTTTGCACTGTCGGGATAGGAATGGGACAGGTAAACAGGCTTTGGCCTACTCAGCAGGCAATAGCTTGGGCAAAGGATAGGGCTAAAAATGCGGTATTAGCTTCCGACGCCTTCTTCCCCTTTCCCGATGTGGTAGAGGAAGCGGCAAGGGCAGGGATAAAAGCCATTATTCAGCCGGGTGGTTCTATAAGGGATGAAGAATCCATTAGAGCATGTGATGAAAAGGGCTTGGCAATGGTATTTACCGGTATAAGGCATTTTAAACATTAAACTGAGCCTTTGGAGGGGGAAAAGATGAAGGTATTGGTAGTAGGGCAGGGCGGGAGGGAGCACGCTCTTTGCCATGCCCTTTCAAAAAGCAAAAAGGTTAGTAAAATTTATGCGGCTCCGGGAAATCCCGGAATGGAAGAAATAGCCGAAAGGGTTATCATAAATATCGAAGATATACAAAGCATAGTGAATTTTGCTTTAAAAGAAAACATAGATATTACAGTGGTTGGACCCGAAACACCTTTAGCTTTTGGCATTTCCGATGAATTTAACAAAAAGGGATTAAAAATAATAGGCCCGACGAAAGAAGGGGCGATGCTTGAAAGCAGTAAGGTATACGCAAAAAATTTTATGAAGAAATACTCCATTCCTACTGCTTTTTACGAGGTTTTTGACGATTATAAGAAGGCTTTGGATTTTATTGAAGGTCAAGAATTCCCTATTGTTATAAAAGCAGAAGGACTTGCTCAGGGAAAGGGCGTTGTCATAGCCCAGGATAAAAAAGAGGCTCAAGCGGCATTAGAAGACATAATGGTAAAAAAGATTTTTGGCAGTTCGGGAGAAAGGGTTGTTGTTGAGGAATTTTTGGAAGGAAGGGAAGCTACAGTACTTGCCTTTTGCGATGGCAATGATATAGTACCTATGCTTCCGAGCAGGGACCACAAGAGGCTCTTAGATGGCAATAAAGGGCCAAACACAGGAGGTATGGGTGCTATTTGTCCTTGTGCTGATATTGACAATGAATTAATGAATGAGATTTATACAAAGATCCTTCTAAGGACAATAGAAGGCCTAAAAAAGGAAGGAATTTCGTATAAAGGGATACTGTATGCGGGTTTAATGATTACCAAAGAAGGGCCTAAGGTATTGGAATATAACTGCCGTTTTGGAGACCCGGAGGCGCAGGCGGTTTTACCTTTATTGAAGAGCGACATAATAAAAATTTTTGAGGAAATAATAAACGGTGAGTTGAATAAAAAAAGTATTGAATGGGAAAAGGCCTTCTCGGTAAATGTGGTAGCGGCATCGAAAGGGTATCCTTTAGGCTACGAAAAAGGGAAAAAAATAGAGGGCCTTGAAAAAGCCCGGGAAAAAGGAGTTTTGGTTTTTCATTCGGGGACTTCAAAATCGGGCAACGAATATTATACCTCTGGAGGAAGGGTTCTTTCGGTTACTGCCATGGGAAGCAGCTTAAACGAAGCGAGGGAAAAGGCCTACGATGCCCTTAGGGAAATATATTTTGAAGGGATGCATTATAGAAAAGACATTGGATTATATTAATTTAAATTCCATAGTTATCTCTTTTGTGTCAATGTTATAAAGCCTTACAACATCTTCAAGGATTATACCGCAGGAAGGTATGCCGTCTTTTGGAAGCGAAGGCGATCCCGGGTTTATGAGAATTATGTCGTCTATTTTTTCTATGGTCTTAACATGGGTATGCCCTGTTATTAAAAAATCTACCTTCCAATCCCTGCAAAGCTTCAACCATTCTTCGATTGGTTTATCATGGCCGTGAAGGGCCATTATTTTTTTTGCATTGAAGTATATTAGAGCATAGTTGTTTTGCAGGGGGAATTTTAACAATAATTGGTCTATTGCTGCATCGCAGTTTCCGCAGGCTGCAATTATGGGGATCTTAATTTCATTTAGTATTTCAGCTAATTTTTGAGGGTTATAGCCGGGCGGCAGGGGATTCCTTGGGCCGTGATATAATACATCTCCAGTGTGCACTATCAGGTCGCATTCCTTTAAAATTTTGAAAGCTTTTAAAAAACCTTCTACGCTCCCATGAGTGTCACTAATTAGGCCTATTTTCATTTAAAATTCCTCCTTTGCCAGTTTCAATTTATTTTTTGCTATTTCAAGGAGAATTTCTTTTTTGTTTAAAGAAGGGTCTTTTAATATTTCTTCTAAAAGCTCTTTTAGAATTTTACCTAAAAGAGGGCCGGGTTTCAAATTTAGCTCTTTAATTAAATCTTCACCGGTTACGGCAAGGTCTTTTACGGTGTAATCTAAATTTTCCTGCTCGAGAATTCTTATCTTATTGATCAAATTGGCCAAACCTGGACCTACAGCTTCAGTAAAACCGCTGGCAAGCCTATCTGCCTTTCTTATTTCAATTAAGTCATATATATTGTCCCATCCTACACGTGAAATAAGTTTTCTTGCTTTGTAAAGGTCATCTTGGGGGTAAAAGATAAACATGTGGTTTTTTATTAAAAATACAGCTTTTTTTATGGTTTTACTGTCGTATTTTAATCTCTTCAAAACTTCTTCTGCTATTTTTGCCGATATTTCATGGTGATTGGGAAAATCTAAGCCGTATTCCTTTTTTTCAGCGCAAAAAGGTTTTCCTATGTCATGCAGTATTCCTGCAAGCTGAAGGTACAATTTTTTATCTAAATACTTGCTCATAATTATGTTGTGCTCCAAAACATCGTAGGGTTTGTTGTAATGTTCAACACCTATACCTTCCAAAAGTTCGGGAATAATGTGGTCCAAAAGGCCTGTTAGTAATAGCATGACAAGTCCTTCATAAGAATAATTTGAAAGAAGGATTTTTGAAAACTCATCCCTAATTCTTTCTTTCGAAATAGTATCTAAGAGTTTTGCTTTTGCTTTCAAGGCGTACAAGGTAGAAGGCTCTATAGCAAAATTGAGCTGGGCCATAAACCTTACAGCCCTAAGGGCTCTTAATGGGTCTTCCCATATTCTCTTTGATGAACCGGTACATCTTATTATTTTGTTTTTAATGTCTTCAATGCCGCCATAAGGATCGATTATTTTTTCTTCTAATGGGTCATAGGCTATAGAATTTATTGTAAAGTCCCTTCTTGATAGGTCGTCTTCAAGAGAGCCGCCAAAGGTATAGCTTGGCTTCCTACCAGGGGCATCATCCCTAAAGGGAGTTATCTCTATCTTGATTTCTTTTATTAAATATAAAAAGGTTCCAAAATGGCCGTAAGGCACAGCTTCAGGGAAAACCTTTTGTATTTCATGGGGGAGGGCACTTGTAGATATGTCAAAATCGTAGTTTTCCCTGTTTAAAAGAGCATCCCTTACTGCTCCTCCTACGATATAGGCTTCAAATCCGCTTTCTTTAAATCTTTTTATTACCTCGATGACCTCATCTGGGATTATGAGTTTGTACTGCATAAATACCTCCAGCTTTTTCAAATAAAGTTAAAAAATGATGAAGTTTAGTCTTATTAAATCAAAATATAACATAAATTATGGGCGAATTAAAGATGTATAATGTATAATTTATATGATATACTTATTGTAGATGAACTTGTGGTGTGTCCAAAAAACCGCCTGCTGGGAGTGGATACACTTTGAAAGGGCGGACTATAAATAGCCCAGCCTTAAGCTGAAAAAATTTTTCAGCTTAAGCGACCGAGGAATGAATGGATTTTAAAAGGCTCTTTTTAAATGGAATAGATTTTGAAGAGTTTTTGTATCAAGCTGATGAAAAGTCAAGAAAGAGAATTGAAGAGATATACAGCAGCATACATTTTTCGGAAGAAATTGCAAAAAGGATAGATAATATCAACAGGAAGATAAGGGTCTTAGTTTTTGCAGAGAGCTGGTGCCCCGACTGTATAGCCGCAGTTCCCGTCCTTATAAAAATGGCAAAAAGATCAGGAGTTATAGATTATACAATACTTCCAAAAGAAGGTCATGAAGAAATTTTAGAAAATTATAAGTACGATGGAAAAGTTAGAATACCCACTTTTATATTTTTAGATGAAAATTACAGAGAGTTAGGAAATTACGTAGAAATACCTTCTAAAATTAAGGAAATTTACGAAAAAGGTATGCAGGCCGACTACATCGTTGCTCGAAGAAATTATAGAAATGGACTTTATTCGGATGTGATTGCCGAAGAATTTTTGAATATTATAGAGGGTAGATGAGGGGATAATGGTTAAACTTCGCGGACATCATTTAATATGTTTGAATTTTTATGACGGTGATGGGATTGACGAAAGGTTCAAACAAAATGTGGAATTTATAAAAAAAAGATTAGTCGAAGGTGAGGATATAAAAATAGTAGAGGGCCCTGATGATATATGCATGGAATGTAAGTACTTAAAAAATCAAATCTGCAATTTTTCAGCAGATTCTGAAACTGAGGTAAAAAACTTGGATGAGAAGGCTTTGAAATTTTTAAATTTAAAAAAGGGTGTTGTTGTAAATTTCAATGAGTTAAAAAGGAAGGCAAGTTATGCACCCTTAGAATTTTATAAGGATTTTTGCAATGGCTGCAGTTTCATGGAATATTGCAAATGCCCTGTAAAAATTTAAGTTGATGTTTTGAAGCACCTTTTTGGGTGCTTTTTTAATATATTGAAAAAAGATAAAAAATAACCATTTTCATAATCATTGATTATTTTTTAAATTTATTGTATCATTTAATCAGAAAAATTGGTTAAAAATTTAGCAATTAACAGAAAAAAAATAAAAATATACAAAATTAGGGAGGAATTAAATTGTATAATCTAACGATTGGACATACTATAGGAATTATTTTTACATTGTTTATTATAACCCTTTTAGGATATTTTTCCGGCCGAAATGTTAAGAGCTCTTCAGACTTTTCAACAGGAGGAAGAAAGGCAAATGCATGGGTAATTGTAGGGGCGATAACCGGAACTTTGGTAGGCGGTTCATCAACCATTGGCACAGCAGAACTTGCTTACCTTTATGGCTTTTCTGCTTTATGGTATAATTTGGGAGCTGGCATTGGATGTCTCCTTCTTGCGCTTTTTTTTGCAGAGCCTTTTCATAAAACCAACAAAGGTACTATACCCCAGATTCTTTGCGAAGAATTTGGTTACATCGCTGGACCGATTTCCAGCATATTTGTCTCCATGGGTATGTTTTTGAGTATTATAGCTCAGGTTCTTTCTGCTGTAGCTTTAATTACTTCCATGTTTAAAATGTTGCCCTTAACCGCTGCATTAATAGCAATATTAATAATGATTGTATATGTTGTTTTCGGCGGTGTTTGGAGTGCGGGAATAGTTGGTGTTGCAAAGCTTATGCTTTTATATATTGGGATGATAATAGGAGGTATTTTGGCTTATAAAGGTGTTGGTGGTTTTTCTGGTCTTCATGCCACCTTTCCACCATACCCATATTTCAGCTTATTTGGCAGGGGTGTTTGGATAGATTTCGCAGCAGGTTTTTCCCTTGTAATCGGTGTTATTTCTACTCAGACCTATTTTCAAGCTGTGGTTTCAGGAAGAGATATTAAGGAAGCTAAAAAAGGCGCGTTGCTTAGTGCTTTAATTATTCCTCCTATAGGAATTGCTGGAACTCTTATAGGACTTTATATGAGGGCTAAGTTTCCCGGATTAAATCCTGCTTCGGCTTTGCCCTTTTTTGTAATAAAATTTTTTAATCCATTGTTAGGAGGGATAATTCTTGCGACTTTGCTTATTACTGCAGCCGGGAGTGCATCAGGGCTTACCCTCGGGGTAAGTACAATTTTAGCAAAGGATATCTATGCAAAGTTTATTAATAAGAAAGCCAGTGATAAAGAATTATTAAAAATGACAAGGATAAGCATATTAGTTGTTTCTGGGATAACTTTACTCTTTATAACGGGCAATTTCAAATCACTTATATTAAGGTGGACCTTTATGTCTATGGGACTTAGGGGTGCAACTGTATTTGGGCCTTTATGTGCTGCTATTTTTGCTAAAGGAAGGGTTGATGAAAGGTTTGCGATTTTGTCCATGATTTTGAGCCCTACAACAGTATTATTAGGAAAATTTTTACTGCCTAAATATATTGATCCTCTTATACCGGGTGTTTTAATAGGTTTAATTTTGATAATAATAGGGGCAGTTGCAGGAAAGAAAACTAAACAACTAAAACAAAATTAGGAGGAGATCATATGCAAAGATTAATGAATTATATATGGCTTTTGAATGCTTGTGCAAATAGCCTCTTAGAACCCAATATTCTCTTAAAGGAAGCTTTAGAAAAAACGGATAATTTTACAAGAGAATTAAAAGGGTTAAAAGAAGAAGAAAAGGAGTGTTTAGTAAAAGAAATAGAAAATGTTATATCTTATTTAAGGGAAAATAGGAATTATATGGAAAGCCTTGAAGAAAGATTAAAGAGAGCATTGTTCACTTTACAGGAGGGGTAATTTATGGCCGATTATAACTTGAAAAATAAAGTTATGACTGCAAAGGAAGCTGTTGAAAGGTTTATAAAACCGGGAACTCATATAGCCTTTGGTGGTTTTACAATTTTAAGAAGGCCCATGACCATTGCAAGGGAAATTGTAAGGCAAGGGATAAAAGACCTTTTTGTAACTATGAACGGCGGAACCCTTGTGGAAGAAATGCTGGCAGGGGCTGGATTGATAAAATGGCTGGAAACCACTTATTTAGGGCTTGAAGGTGGTATGCCTGTTGCCTATGCTATAAGGCAGGCCATAGAATCGGGAGAAATTGAACTTATTGAAGATTACAGCAATTGGAGCTTTGCTCAGAGAACTTTGGCCGGTAGATTAGGACTTCCTTTTATGCCATGTTTGGGAGATATAGGAAGTGATCTCATAGAATACGATACCTTCAAAAAGGCAGGACTCAGGGGTAAAAGGGAAGACGGTGAATTTATACACCCCGGTATCCCCCCTAAAAAATACGAAATCATCGACGACCCTTTTGAGGGGTTTGGATTAAGGCCGAAGAGATTTAAAAATGGGGAAGACTCTTGTGTAAACAAGACAAATGCTTACAGGGACGGTAAGATAAAGTCGACCAAGTATACTGGCAAGGAAGGAGTGAAGGTAGCCCTTGTGCCACCTTTAATGCCTGAAGTCTGCGTAGTAAGGGCACAGAGGGTTGCTTTGGACGGCACTGTAAGAATAGAAGGCCTTATTGGGCCGGATTTGGACCAATCCCTTTGCGGTAGGATACTTATAGTAGAATGCGAAAGGATATGCCCGCCTGAAGAATTAAGGGCTGTTCCCGAACATAATCAAATAGCGGCTCATTTTGTACATGCAATTGTTGAACAACCCTTTGGGGCTTATCCAAGTGCCGTGCCCAACTACTACGATTATGATTATTCCTGGTTTAGAAATTATGTTAAAGAGGTTAATCATCAGCCTAAGGAAAAGGTAAGGGAATTCTGGGAAAAGCATGTAAAAGAAACAAAAGATGATTGGGATTATTTATATAATAAGGTAGGCATTAAAAAACTTTTTTCATTGAGGACAGACCCGAAATACCACTATAATCCAAACCTTGATAGATTCAATTAAAGGAAGGGTGAAAAAATGCCAGTCGATATAAATATAAAGGAATATGAAGAATATTTAAATAAAATGGGCTTAGAAAAGGAAAAATATACATACATGGAACTTTTGGCTGTTGCAACTGCGAGGGAAATGCCCGATGAAGCCTTTGCTTTTGTGGGGACTGGTTTGCCGTTACTTGCGGCAATGCTTGCTCAGCACACCCATGCTCCTAATATGACCATAATATTGGAAGCCGGTACGGTAGGCCCGAAGATCGAACATATTCCTGTTTCTGTAGCTGACCCAAGGGCGTGCTATCAGGCATCAACCCTTTCTACCCTTGTAGATGCTTTCGGAACCTTAGCAGCAAGGGGATACTGTACCTTAGGCGTTTTGGGTGCTGCGGAGTGTGACAAATACGGTAATCTAAACTCAACAGCTATAGGAAGCTACTGGCCTAAAGGGGTTTCGGAAACGGGTAAAGGACCTGATGTAAGGTTGACCGGAAGCGGTGGAGCAAACAGTATTGCCAGTTTAGCTGACAAAATTATTGCTATGATGGTCCACGAAAAAAGGCGCCTCCCGGAAAAGGTTCAGTATTTGACTACCCCAGCGGGGTTAAGAGGACCTAAGGGAGAAACAAGGTACGATTACGGGCTTTTCAGGGGTGGAGATTTGGTAGTGGTTACTGACCTTTGCAAAATGAAGCCCGATCCCGAAACGGGAATACTTTATCTTTATGAAATTTATCCCGGAGTTGACCCTGAATACGTAAGACAAAATACAGGCTTTGATTTGGATATTTCAAGATGCAAGGTTATGGAACCTCCCACCGCAGAAGAATTAATGATTTTAAGGATGAAGGTGGATCCTGACAGGATATATTTGGGAAGGAAACCCAAAAGAAAAGAATAAAAAATTAATCTAATAAAAGTATAGCAAAATAATGATAAATTATATAAAATGATAATATAACAAACTAATACAAAAGACAAATTCAATTAAAAGGAAGGTAATATCATGCCTTTTTTATTGATGCTTTTAATTCTATTTTTTTTCTTTCCCTATTTAATACTGCCTTTTTTAATATTCTTTTTAATCGGCTCAATATTTTTATTACCCTATGTGCTGATATTTAACTCTTTTTACAATGTAATAACCATTCCATGGCAGATATTAAAAATAGCAGCAGATAAGAGAGTGAGAAAAAATCACAGCCTCGAACATGCAACGGTTAATGTTTTAGAAGAAAGATATGGAAGAAATTTAAGAATAGGAGGGTTTGCATATTCTAACGGTTTTACTTTATCGGGACCGGATCTTCCGCCTCCCTATGAAGTGCTGGATGCTGCAAGAGAAGGACTTTACAGGATGAGGCAAGGAGAAGTCGATTTAGCCCTTCACCCGAGATGCGGAACTTCCATCGCTGCAGCAAATTTCTTATTTTCCTTGGTCTTTGTCCTTATACTGATTTTTTACAGGCACTTTAGTTTAATTAACATTGTATTTGCTTTTCTTCTTGCTAATATTATTGCAAAGCCCTTCGGTATTTTACTGCAAAAGTTTTTTACTACCCATCCTGATGTAGGAGATATAGATATTTTGGATATTTACGGTCAGACGTATTTTGGATTCCCCTTTGAAATAATTTTAAATCCTAACAGGACTTATTTTATAAAAACAAGCTATGTAAATAGAGGTTTTAGGATTTTTATATAAGGAGAAGGATATGAAAATAGAAGGCAAAAAACTTAAAGCCACTTTTTTAAAAAGGCTAAACCGGTTTGAGGCCCAAGTTTTATTAAACGGTGAAGTTATAACGGTCCATGTTCCAAACAGCGGAAGGCTAAAAGAGCTTTTATTACCGGGAGCAGAGGTAATTCTTCTTTTATCGAAAAACAAAAAAAGAAAACACGAATACGATATTATATTGGTTGAAAAGGATTCAAATTTGGTGTCGATAGACTCTTTTCTTCCTTCAAAACTTGCTGTGGAAGAAATAAAAAAGGGAGCACTTGCTCCCTTTTTTAACGGATTAAAATATGTTAAAACAGAGGTTAGATACAAAGAAAGCCGGTTTGATATAGGGCTCGGCAACGGTGATTTCGTAAACTATTTTTTGGAAGTCAAAGGGGTAACATTAGTGGAAAAAGGAATTGCCCTTTTTCCCGATGCTCCCACAGAAAGGGGGACTAAACATCTGAAACACTTAATTGAAGCAAAAAAAGAAGGTTACGGCGCAGGTGTTATTTTTATAGTTCAAAGAAAAGATGCAGTTACTTTTAGCCCCAATGCTGCAATGGATAGAGATTTTGCAGAAAAGTTATTTCATGCACAAAATGCGGGTGTTGATGTGCTTGCGTTTAATTGCGAAGTGGAATTAAATAATATATGTATTAAGGAGAAAATTAAGGTTGTAATATAGTTTTTAAAATTATTAAATTTCTATATTCATCTTTTCAGCAAGGTGTTTAAAGACTTTCCCGCTTGATTCGTGTATGACAAGAGATGCATAGTTATCCCACGGGGTAGGTTCTTTATTGATAATAACTAATTTTTTTGCAAAAGAGGGAAGTTCTGCAACTGGATAAACCTGCAGGCTGCTTCCAACAACAATCAAGAGCTCACATCCCTCCATATCTTCAAGGGCTTTTAAGTAATCCTTACCCATAGGGTCTTCAAATAAAACCACATCAGGCCTAAGCATGCCGCCACAGTAACTGCATTTTGGAGGATTTATGCCGGAAAAGTACTGGCCAGACATCTCTTCAAAGGGAAAGGTTTTCTTGCATTCTATACAGTGACAGGTCCTTAAATGTCCGTGGACTTCCCTTACTTTTTTTGAACCGGCTTTTATGTGAAGTCCGTCTATATTTTGAGTTATTACGCTTTGAATATATCCCATTTCTTCCAACTTTGCTATTACTTTATGTGCTATATTGGGTTCGGCATTTACATACTTTGTCCATGTAGGAATATTAAAGTCGAAAAATTTTTTAGGCTCCGTCAAAAGAACGGTCACACTAACATACTTCATGGGGTCAAATTTTTCCCAAAGCCCCGTGCCCTTGCTTCTATAATCAGGTATCCCGCTTTCTGTGCTGATACCAGCACCTGTAAGGATTATATTTTTTTTATTTTTCAGCAAAAGATTTTTTAAAGCCTCTATTTTTTCATTGAAACATTGAAGGTTTTGTATCATAACTCTCCTTCCTTTCATAAATATTATCATCTTTATTTAAGATATATTATATATAAAAAAACGTTCTTATAAATACTTCAAAAAACCTGTAGGTTTCAGAGACCCATCCGTTAAGGATATGACGCTTTCCAGGGGAGGTGGCACCAAAAAAATACTGTATACATATAATTTTATTGAAGGAATTTATTAAATTTTGTCGAAATAAAAAAACAAGAAAAAGTAATTATTATCACAAATAATAAATAATAAGGTGTTGCTAATGCAAAACATTAATAAAAATGAAATATTAATAACGGGTTATGCAAAATTGCCTGAAGAAACAACGGCATATAAACTTTACAGTATTGTAGGGATTGGTTTACGTGTTGATATTGAAACTTCAGAAATTGTTGATGCAGATATAACTCTTGCAACTTCTGTAGCTAAACAATTTTTTAAAGACGTTGTTGTAGGTAAAAGTATGAAAAAGATCGATGAAATAATTAACATATTTGAAAGACAATATTTAGGTACCGCTAAAAAATCTATAATTACTGCTTTAAAAATATGCCACATGAAATACAGAGATTATTTAAGAAATATTGAGAGCGATGATGAATAGTAAAAAATAATTAAAATTTATGTAAGGCCATTTATCTGCGGTGACAAAAAGGCCTTTTGTCACAAAAGCAGGTGATGTGCGGCCTAAGAGAGCGTTATTTTGCTGTCTTGGGCCGCTTTTATTTTTACAAAAAAATTCTCGAGGTGATCATTTATGAATGTTTCCAATGAAAGATTGCGTTTAAAGAGCTTAAAAGACAAAATTATGACAGCTGAAGAAGCAGCTAATTTAATTAACGACGGTATGATTGTTGCTACCAGCGGTTTTACACCTTCTGGCTATCCAAAAGAAGTACCAATAGCGATTGCAAAAAGAGCAGAAAAGGAAAATCTAAAGATTACCCTTTATACTGGGGCTTCTGTGGGCGACGAGCTGGATGGTACCCTTTCAAGAGCCAATGCACTGATAAAGAGAATGCCTTATCAGACCAATGAAAGTATAAGAAATGCTATTAATTCGGGGAAAATAGAATTTGTGGATCTTCATCTTAGCCACATGCCGCAGATGATAAGATATGGATTTCTTGGGAAAATTGATATAGCAATAATAGAAGCCGTTGCCATTAGGGAGGATGGGGGTATAGTTCCAGCCACTTCTGTGGGTAATAGTCCTGTTTTTGTAGAAATGGCGGAAAAGGTGATAATTGAGCTGAATGAAAGTCATCCTTTAGAACTTGAGGGTATGCACGATATTTATACACCGGAAAATCCTCCTAATAGAAAACCTATTCCTTTAACCAAGGTAGATCAAAGAATTGGGGAAAATTATATACCGTGCAATCCTGATAAAATTGCAGCTATTGTCCTTACCAATAGAAAGGACAGTGTAAGACCTCTTGCGCCTGTTGACGAGACGTCTAAAAAAATATCCGAACATCTTATAGAGTTTTTAGAAAATGAGGTTAAAAAGGGAAGGCTCCCCAAAAATTTACTTCCGTTACAATCGGGTGTTGGCAATATTGCTAACGCAGTTTTGAAAGGTTTATTGGATTCACCCTTTGAAGGACTTGAATTTTATTCCGAAGTGATACAGGACGCAGTTTTTGACCTTTTGGACAGCGGGAAAATGGTAATTGCCTCCGGTACCTCTGTTACCCCTTCAGAAGAGGGACTTGAAAGATTCTACAAAAATATTGATTTTTACAGAAAAAAAATAATACTCAGGCCGCAGGAAATAAGTAATAATCCTGAAATAATAAGGCGTCTTGGTGTTATAGCAATGAATACAGCTATTGAGGTAGATATTTACGGACATGTCAATTCAACTCATATCATGGGGACAAAGATGATGAACGGCGTCGGAGGTTCAGGAGATTTTACAAGAAATGCTTATATATCCATATTTGCTACTCCTTCTACTGCAAAGAACGGGGCGATTTCATGCATAGTACCAATGGTTTCTCATGTAGACCACACTGAGCACGATGTAATGGTTGTCGTTACAGAACAAGGCCTTGCTGATTTAAGGGGATTAAGTCCTAAGGAAAGAGCCAAGGAGATTATTAAAAAATGTGCACATCCCGATTTTAAAGATGCCTTAATGGAATACTTCAATAAAGCAATAGAAAAAGCAGGCTTAACCCATACTCCGCATATTCTTGAAGAAGCTTTTTCTTGGCATACAAAATTTTTAAAAGAAGGGAGGATGATTTAAAAAAAATTGTAAGGCTAATATTTAAGTAATTCTTTTACTCAAAAATTTTAAAGGAGGGAAAACTGTGGATGCGTTTATTAAAAGTGTAATGGGCAATAAATTTTTCATCCTGTTTGTTGTTACTGCTCTTGGATTGATTTTAGGGAAAATCAAGGTAAAGGGTATAAGCCTTGAGACATCGGGAGCACTTTTTGTAGGCCTTATTTTTGGCGCTCTTGGATATAAACCAGAAAAAGTTCTTTTTACCTTCAGTTTAATAATATTTGTATCAGCAGTTGGTTTGTTAGCAGCCAAAGACATAGGAAGAGTAATAAAACTTTACGGACTGAAATTTGTTTTGTTAGGAATTATAATAACTTTTGCCGGAGCTTTTGCTACTTATATTCTTACATTGATGTATCAAGGATCTCTTGATCCCTATCTGGTATCGGGGACTTATACCGGAGCCCTTACGAGCTCACCGGGCCTTGCAGCTGCCCTTGAAGCTACCAAAAATAATCCAAATATAACCATAGGTCACGCAGTAGCTTATCCCTTCGGAGTAATAGTTGTTATACTTTTTGTTCAATTAGCTCCATTGATATTCCGGATAGATGTTAAAAAAGAATTGGAACAGTATAGGATGGAAATGATGCAGGGAGTGCAGGGAGATAAAAACCAGAAGTCTGAGCCTACTCAGGTAAAAGAAAAATTCAATCTTTTAAGTTATTGTATAATACTTGCATTGGGAATAATTATAGGAAGTATACCCTTCAGAATTCCAGGAATTGCAACACCTATAAAGTTGGAAACAACAGGTGGCGTATTAATATCAGCACTTTTGTTGGGCTATTTCGGCAAAATAGGTTCTTTAAATACCAGAATGCCTAAGGAAACCTTGGCAAATTTTAGAGAACTTGGTCTTGCGTTTTTCCTCGCAATAGTAGGTCTTGATAGCGGTGCGGGCGTGGTAGAAGTAGTAAAACAGACAGGTGTTATACTATGTGTTATTGGTTTTGTATCCGGTTTATTTGCTGAATTAGTAGGATTTTTAATCGGAAGGTATATCTGGAAGATTAACTGGATACTTCTTTCTGGAGCTATATGTGGCGGAATGACAAGCACACCCGGTTTAGGTGCGGCTATAGAAGCTACTGGAACTGATGAAGTTGCTACCGGTTATGGTGCAACATATCCTATAGCTCTTCTTTTCATGGTAATATGGACTATACTGCTTCATACTGTTTTAGGTGCGTAACATATAAATTTGGTTTTTAAGTAATTAAGGAATGGGTAACAGAATTTTTATTAAAAACTGTTACCCATTTCTCCCTGTAATATTTTAAAATTTGTAATTGGGAGGGAACAAACTTGTTTGATAAAGAAAGCCTCAATAGGATACAGGAAGAGAAA
>NZ_JBNATW010000014.1:0-52431 GCF_049701175.1 Thermovenabulum sp. | reverse complement strand
ATCTGAATATTTTTAATTTCCATTTTTAGGGTATTGACATATTACCGTGAGTCTTAATTAAATTATTAAAAAAAGAGAATAGGATGTCCCTATTCTCTCTTTTAAACATAATTAAATATTTCCTTTTCAATCAAAACTTCAATAAAAGCCTTCTGGTTAATTTCACAAAGAGACTTTTCCACATGTTCCTTTATTTTATTAAGCACCACCTTCTCTGTAGCTGAATGCCCGGCATCAATTACCGCAATACCCTGCATAAAAGCATCTAATGCGTCGTGATATTTAACATCGCCAGTTACAAAAACATCCGCATTTTTAAATATTGCAGCATTAATTAAATCAGATCCGGAACCTCCACATACAGCTACTTTTTTAACAATTTTTGAAAGTTCTCCTACCACTTTTAAATTAGAAACATTTAATTTATTCTTGACCAATAATGCAAAATCCTCTAAAGGCATCTCTTGGGATAAATATCCCACACGCCCAATACCGTATTTTTCACCTTCATTATCTAAAGGATATACATCATAGGCTACTTCTTCGTATGGGTGGATTTTTAACATTGCGCTTATTATATTTTTAACCCGGCTTTGAGGTGCAATTGTTTCTATTCGAAATTCATTTACTTTTTCCAACTTTCCAATTTTGCCTATAAATGGATTTGCCCCTTCTTCAGGCTTAAAGGTACCTTCGCCCCTTATTTTGAAAGTACAATTGCTGTATTTGCCTATAAAACCTGCTCCGGCATTACCCATAGCCTCTATTATTTTATCTTCATACCCTTCCGGAACAAAAACCGTAATCTTTTTTAATGGCTCTGTATAGGTTTCTCTTAAAACCTCAACCTTTTCCAACCCTAGCAATTGGGCTAAAACATCGTTGACACCATCCTTTGCTACATCTAAATTTGTGTGTGCAGAGTATATTACTAAATCCTTTTGAATAGCTTTATATATAACCCTGCCAATCGTAAGGTCTTTTCTTATAGCTTTTAAAGGTTTAAATATTAACGGGTGATGGGCAATTATCATTTCAAAGCCATTATTTAATGCATAATCTATTACATCTTCAGTCACCGTTAATACTATTAATATTTTATTAACCTCTTTATTATAGTCGCCTAATTGAAGACCCGTATTATCCCAATCAAAAGCCAAATTTTTTGGAGCAAATTTTTCAAGAATGTTAATTATTGTTGCACAGGAAGGCATCTGCGTAAACCTCCATTAAAATCTTTAATTTTTTTAATGTTTCTTCTTGCTTTAGTTTGTTTTGGCCTTTAATACTTAATCTATAATTTTCTTCCAATTTATCAATTCTAAACTTTAAATACTCTTTTATAATCTCTTCCCTTTTATTTTTTAAAATTGGCCCTACTATAATATCTATATCATCAAAGCTCTTACTTTTACCCTTTTTTTCAACTTTCCAAATCTCATAAAATTTTTCTTCTTCCTTAACTACCACTTCATCCTTAAATTCAAAATAATTTTCTAATAAATACTTTCTCAGTTTACATAAGTTTTTCATAGGCTGGAGTATAAAACTTTGTATTATTTCTAATTTTACCTTTGATTCCATTAAAATTTCCTTTATGGTTTCTCCCCCCATACCTGCAATAACTGCTAAATCTATTTCGCCAGGAAGGATAGGCTCCAATCCTCTACCCAGCCTAACTTCTATCTTTTCTTCACATTCATATTTTTGTACATTATTCAGTGCTCTCTTGTAAGGCCCCCATTTTGCTTCTACGGCGATTACATAAGGAGAAATATTGTTTTTTACAAGAAAAATTGGCAAATACGCGTGATCAGCACCTATATCTGCAACTTTTGTATTTAACGGAATGATTTCCGCAATTTTTCTTAACCTTTCCTTCAAAATAATATTTTTCATATTTTGCACCTTATTTTATTTATTTTATTTTAAATTTATGCTTTAACAAAAAAAGGGGAATATCCCCTTTTATTCAAGAAAGTCTTTTAATTTTTTGCTCCTGCTCGGATGTCTTAGCTTTCTTAAAGCTTTTGCCTCAATTTGGCGGATCCTTTCTCTGGTAACACCAAATACCTGCCCTACTTCCTCTAATGTCCTCGGTTTTCCATCATCCAAACCAAATCTTAATCTTAAAACCTTTTCTTCTCTCGGCGTTAAAGTTTCCAATACATCTTCCAATTGTTCCCGCAAAAGTTGAAAAGCTGCCGCATCAGCAGGAGCCTGAGCTTCTTCATCGGGTATAAAATCACCCAAATGGCTATCTTCTTCTTCACCTATAGGGGTTTCAAGAGATACAGGTTCTTGAGCAATTTTCATTATTTCCCTTACCTTTTCAACAGGCATTTCCATTTCTTCGGCAATCTCTTCAGGTGTAGGATCTCTACCTAATTCCTGTAAAAGCTGTCTTGATACCCTTATCAATTTGTTGATAGTTTCAACCATATGCACAGGTATCCTTATAGTCCTTGCCTGGTCGGCTATTGCTCGCGTAATGGCTTGTCTTATCCACCAAGTCGCATATGTGCTGAACTTATAGCCCTTTCTGTAGTCGAACTTTTCCACAGCCTTCATTAAGCCTAAGTTGCCTTCCTGAATTAAATCCAGGAAAAGCATACCCCTACCCACATACCTTTTTGCAATACTTACTACGAGCCTTAAGTTTGCTTCAGCCAATCTCCTTTTTGCTTCTTTATCTCCCTTTTCTATACGTTTTGCAAGTTCTATCTCTTCTTCGGGAGTAAGAAGCGGTATCTTACCAATTTCCTTTAGATACATCCTTACTGGATCATCTATTGCAATCCCTTCCGGTATAGAAAGATCCAATTCCTCTTCCGGAAGGTCTTCTATCAAAGATTCCGGTAGCTCATCAGCGTCATTTACAATCTCAATTCCCATTTCTTCGAAGGATTCATATATTTTATCAATAGCATCCGTATCTAAATCTTCAAATTCACTGAGAGTATCCATGATTTCTCTGTAGCTTAGGACCCCTGCTTTTTTCCCTTTTTCTATAAGTTCTTTTACTGCTTTAATCTTATCATCTTTTTTTTCTTTTTCCTTTGTTTCACCTTTTATCTTGTTTAAATCTTCTTTATCCTCTTTGTCCTTTTTAGCCACAATTGCTTCTTCATTCAATTCACTATTGCTGTTTTCTATTTTTTCCTTTGCCATTTACATTCCCCCTTTCTCAGCAGATTCTTCTTTTAATAGTTCCATTTCCTTTCTAAGTTTTTGGTAGTAGTTTAGCAAATTTATCGCTGTATTGTACTCGCCAATGGTTTCTGCTTTTTTTATCTTTTCCTTGATTTGTTTCATAGCAAATTTAAGATAATTCTGTTTTATTTTTAATACCAATTCTTCTATATGCTCCTCCTTTTTAATAAATTCACCTTCCATTAATAATTTTGTAAAATCTGAAGCGGCTACTTCGTCTTTACTCAAAGCCAATAATACTTTATCCTCTGTTATTACCTCACCCTTTTTTACAAGTTCTAAAATCGCACTAAATATCTTTTTATGGTTTTTATAAAGAAAATATATAGGTGAAAGCTTATAAGCAGCTTTTTTTCCAGATTCAGGGTAATTTATCAGTGCTTTAAGAACTTCTCTTTCTGTTCGAAAAATACCGTTAACAAGGGCCTTATTTGGAGATTGTTCCCTCAATTCTTTATTATTATTTCTAAATTGGCTATTTTTATACTTAAAACCAATCTCTGGAATGTCTTCAATTCTTTTTTTGTGTAAAGCCTTAAGTAATGTATTTTTAGGTATTTCATACTGTCTATAAAGCCTATCTATATAAAAATTTCTCTCTATTTCATCTTCTATTTGTGACAGGATTTGGACCGCTTTTTTGATGAATTTTAATTTATCAACACTTTTATTTAAATCTAATTTCTCCCTTTGCTGATCTAAAAGATATTCTATAAAATTTTTTGCATTATGAAGCTGATTTTCAAAGGCTTCTTTGCCGTATTTCTGTAAAAACTCATCAGGATCTTTGCCTTCTGGAAGTGTCAAAATTCTTATATTTAAGCCTTCCTCTCTTAAAATTTCAAGCCCTCTTAAAGTGGCATTCCTCCCAGCTGCATCCATATCATAGGCTATCACAACTTCTTCCGTGTACCTTCTTAAAAGCTTTGCCTGTGCTTCGGTAAGTGAGGTTCCTAAAGAAGCAACAGCCCTATTAATACCTGATTGAAAAAGGCTTATCACATCCATATATCCTTCAACAAGTATTATCCCTTTTTCATCTTCCCTTGTTATCTTATCAATTCCATATAACAAAG
Source organism: Thermovenabulum sp. (assembly GCF_049701175.1). Classification (GTDB taxonomy): domain Bacteria; phylum Bacillota; class Thermosediminibacteria; order Thermosediminibacterales; family Thermosediminibacteraceae; genus Thermovenabulum. Next base: position 48,142 of record NZ_JBNATW010000014.1, on the reverse strand, counting down.
TGCCCTTTGTAAAAACTGGTGTATCGGGTGAATTTAAATACTTTGGTTCTCCCTGGCCTATCACTCGACCTCCAAATCCTACAAAGTGTCCATATACATCTTTTATAGGGAAAATTATTCTGTCCCTAAACCTATCGTAATACGAACCTTTTTGCCTCCCTGGAATAATAAGCCCTGACTTAACAATAAGTTCCGGTGAAATATCTTTTTTTGTTAAGTAGTTAAAAAGGCTATCCCATGAAGGCAGTGCATACCCTAAAAAAAATTCTTCGGCTGTCTTTAAAGAAATCCCTCGTAATTGCAAGTATTCCCTTGCTCTTTCTCCTTCTTTTCTTGACAGATTCTCATGGAAAAATTCTGCTGCCATTTTATTAATGTTATAAATCTCTCTTTTTAATTTAAATGAGTCGCTCAAGCTCTCTTCATTTTCCCTTATTTCTAATCCGATCTTTTCTGCCAAAAATCTCACTGCTTCAGGGAAGCTCAAATTTTCTTTTTTCATTATAAAATTAAAAACATTACCACCTGTTCCGCATCCGAAACAGTAAAAAAGCTGTTTTCGGGGACTAACCGTAAAAGAAGGAGTTTTTTCGCTGTGAAAGGGACATAAAGCTACATAATTTTCTCCCCTTCGCCTAAGTGAGACGTATTCCGACACTATATCCACTATATCAGCTTTACTCTGAACCTCTTTTATAAAGTTTTCAGAAAAAAAAACCATCCTTACACCTGCCTAATTCAAAAAAACTCCTCCAATAACCTTTTGAGAGGAGTCTAGCTGCGAAAAAATAAATAATTAATAAGCTACATTTTTCATAAATGAATATTCTACATCAACATTAAATATTCCTTCTTTATTTATTTGAATCAAAAATTTTTAATAAAAATTTAACCTGCTTTTAATTTTTTAAAGGCCATGATGAAGGGACGAATATTTCCCTAAATTTATAAATGGCATAGCTGTCCGTCATCCCTGCTATATAATCGCAAACCCCTCTCTCCTTTCCTTCTTTTTCTACAATTTTTTTATACTCATCCGGAAGTTTATCAACATTTTTGACAAAATATTTAAACATCAATTCCAGCATTATTTGAGCCTTATCTTCTTGAGATTTTGCCTTAGAACCTATATATACCCTTTCAAACATAAATTCCCGCAATGCATAGGTAGCTTTGTAAACCTCTTCGCTCATTTTAATATAGGGTTTTTCATAACTTTCAAGAATAATATCTTTTATCATTGTATCTATTCTTTTAGCATGCTTATTGCCTAATATATCTATAGGCCATTTGGGGAGGTCTTCTTCTTTTAAAATCCCAGCTCTTAGAGCATCATCTATATCATGATTTATATAAGCAATCCAGTCAGAAATTTTTACTACTTGGCCTTCTAAGGTAGAAGGATTTCCTCTGCTCGTGTGATTTAATATTCCATCTCTTACTTCGAAAGTAAGATTAAGGCCTTTCCCCTGTTCTAATTTGTCAACAACCCTTAAACTTTGTTCTTCATGCTTAAAACCACCGGGCATAAGTTCATTTAAAACCTTCTCCCCTGTATGCCCAAATGGGGTATGCCCCAAGTCATGGCCTAATGCTATAGCTTCAGTTAAATCTTCGTTCAATCTCAAAGCCCTTGCAATTGTGCGTGCTATCTGAGAGACTTCAAGGGTATGAGTTAAACGGGTCCGGTAATGATCTCCCTCAGGAGAGATAAAAACCTGAGTTTTATGTTTCAAGCGGCGAAAAGCTTTAGAGTGAAGGATCCTATCCCTATCCCTTTGAAAATCCGTCCTAACTAAGCACTTCTCCTCGGGAATTATTCTGCCCCTTGAACTTTTACTTTTAAAAGCATAAGTAGAAAGATTTTTTTCTTCAAATTCCTCGGTTTTTTCTCTCAAATTCATATAAAAATCCTTCATTTTTTGTGCCTCCTTTGCTTATTCTTTTACACGAAAAAAGAGGCATCTCCTGCCTCTTTTAACTTTCTATATAACCTGTTCTTCATTTTTTCTTATAATCTCCATTATTTTGGCCGCCGTTTCTTCTACAGCCTTATTTGATACATCTATTTTGGGGCATCCGATTTTTTTCATTATTTCATCAGCATATTCTAATTCTTTTAAAATTCTATCCATACTGGCATAAGCAGCTTCTCCGTTTAATCCCAATGCCTTTAATCTTTCTTTTCTAATTTCATATAATTTTTGTGGGTTAATTGTTAGTCCTATTATTTTTTTGGGAGAAATTTCAAACAATTCCTCTGGAGGGCTTACTTCAGGCACCAAAGGCAAATTTGCTACTTTAATCCTCTTATGGGCAAGATACATCGCAAGAGGAGTTTTTGAAGTTCTGGATACACCTATCAGCACCACGTCTGCTTTTGACAGTCCCCGAGGATCTTTGCCGTCATCGTATTTTACCGCAAATTCAACAGCCTCCACCTTTTTGAAATATTCCTCATCCACCCGTCTTGCCAAACCGGGTTCTAACTTTGGCTTTAAAGGAGTAATCCTACCTATGGTTTCAATGAGCGGACCCATTATATCAACAATAGGTATTTCGTTTTCTCTTGCTTTTTCTATTAAATATTCTCTTACTTCAGGGAGTACAATTGTACAAACTATGGCACAGTTGGTTTGTTTTTTTGCCTCTTCTATGACTTCTGAAGCGTATTCCAAATCGGTTACGTAGGGAAATCTTACAATTTCAATATTTCCGGAATCAAACTGAACCGTCGCCGCTCTTGCGACAAGCTCGGCTGTCTCCCCAATAGAATCTGACACAGCAAATATAATTGGGATTGCTTCTTTCTTTATTTTAAATCCCTCCTTTAACTCAATTACTGCCTAATTCAACAAAAAGTTTTGTTATAATTGTCTTTGTTATTCTACCGATAACTTTATATTTAATTTTGCCATTTATTTCCTCAGCTTTTACTACAGGCAGTGCATCAACTTGATGAGCAACTATTTTTCTTGCAGCGTCATATGCAGATTCTTCAGGAGTACATGTGATTAAATTAGGCATTCTCGTCATTATTACACTTACTGGAATTTGCCTTATATCCGCATTTCCGATAGCTATTTTTAAAAGGTCTTTTCTTGAAATAACACCAGCAAGGCTTCCATCCTCATGGACAACAAAAAGCGTCCCCACATCTTCAACAAATAAAGTGACTATTGCATCATATACCGATGCATCTTCTTTGACAACAACCGGTACAGATTTAATATCATTCACCTTAATTTCGCGTATTTTTTCAGCTATTAGATTTTTTGTATGTTTTCCCGCATAAAAATAGCCCACCCTGGGCCTTGCTTCTAAAATGCCAGCCATAGTAAGGATGGATAAATCAGGCCTTAAAGCTGCCCTGGATATGTTTAATTTTTCGGCAATTTCTTCACTTGTTATAGGTTCATTTTTTTTAACTATATCGATTATTTGTAATTGTCTTGGAGTTAATTCTATCGAACTTCACTCCCTTCTAAATGTTTATGCTGTACTATTAATTTTTAGTATAGCACATTTTTTCTAAAATTCATTATTAAAATTTTTTAGATATATTTAAAATAAATTTGCAAGATAAGGCGTTATAAGGGTTTCAATTACTGCTGCAATATAAAGTATGGGAACCAAAATACCCATAGATAAAACCGAGTTTTTTAAATTTTCTTTTAAAATCTCGAATTTATTTTTATCACGTTTGGGAAATAAAAGGTCGACTCCTGTTTTTAAACCAAAGGATGCACCTAAAATAATTGCAGGAAGTTCTAATATGCCGTGAGGTAGCATGGCGGCTAAGAAAAATCCCAACGACTTCCCTTGGGAAAAAACAATAGCCATCATGATACCAACCAAAAAACCGTTAAAAATCATTCCTATTAGAGGTATAATGCCGAAAAATATTCCACCAAACATCATCAATAACAATGCTTTTACATTGTTTTGAAATATTAACCCAATTGCATAAAGTTTCTTTTTGCCAGCAATTTGCTTTCCGATATTAATAATGTTGCCCATTAATTTTTCTAAATTGGAAAGTATAAACTGTGGATTTTCTTTGAACACAAAATACCCTATAATTACACCCAACATAAAAAAGATAACAGAAATAATTATAAAACCTTTTTTGTCTTTAAAGGAATTTAATATGGGATCCATATTTTTCCTCCTTATGCTTTTAAGTTTCTTACAGCATCTAAAAACTTGTAAGTTCTAATTTTTTTATCAAAAATATCCTCGATAAAACTGGTTAAAGCCTCTTCAATTTCTTTTAAAAAACTATAATCAATTTTCAAAAATTGTGTTTTTTCAATAGGAGAGTATAATAACGCCAATAGAAAAGAAATGGATTCTCTACTCAATTTTTTGCTATTTTTATCCTTTTCCTTACAGTTTTCACAAATAAGTCCACCGAACAATGAGCTCAAATAAAATTGCATAGATTTGTTAGCCCCGCAGGTAACACATTGGGTCAATTGGGGTGTGTAACCTTGAATTGATAATAATTTTACTTCAAAGCATCTTGCTAAAATCTCCAGTTCTTCATATTCCTCTAAAAAATTCAGCATTTTTAAAAAAAAGTTGAAGAGTTTTTCATTTTTATTCCTTTCCGGAGTAGAAATCCTTATGAGTTCACTAAAGTAGGCACCATATGCCATCCTTTTTAGGTCTGACCTAAGCTTAGAATGGGAATCTATTATCTCCGATTGGACAAGGATATCCAAATTTTTCCCTTCAACTATTAAAAAATTGCTGTGGGAAAAAATTAAAGTTCCTGCTATTAAAGGATTACGAGGTCTCCTTACACCCCTTGCCACAGCATGCAATTTCCCCTTTTCCAGTGTAAAAAGGGTTAAAATCTTATCTGTCTCCCCCAATTCTCGATGGTTTAAGACAACTCCCTCAGCTTTATAAAGGGCCATATTTTTTACTCCTTTTTAGTCCTTAATGTATCAAAAAACTTTTACCTTTGCATTTTGTGGGACAACTTGTATCCATATATTCCCTCTTCTTAATTTGAGAACTTTATTGTCCTCTGTCAATAATTCTATGTTCCTATTCTTTCCCTTTTTCCATTTTATTTTTAAAGACTCGCCCTCGGTAATATAAAATCCATTGCCTGTTCCGAAGGTATTAATCTCCAAACGCCCTTCCTTATCCATAACCTTGGCATTCATGTAAAGTATTAAAAGGTTTTTTGTAAAAAGAGGATTTTGGGTATTCCTATCAATGTGAACATCGTCGTTTATATACCTTTTATATACTTTTTGGGAACTTTCATAGCGGTAAGTAACTTTGTAATTATTATTATAAACTATTTCTACTTCCTGTGCTGTTTCAGTTTTATACCCTCCAAAAGATTCTTCATCAGAAAATTCAAAGGTCTTTATATCCACATCCTTATAGTAATTTGATTTATTTGCCGTAGTTAGCAGTCTTTTTATAGAAGTATATGCATTATGAGGCGCCGACCTTTCTTTATCCCTATAAAAGGTTATATTATCATAAATTCCGTCTATATGAGAAAACTTTTTATCTTCTTTAAAATAACTGTAAGCCTGTGGACTACCTCCATAATGTACAAAAATAGCGTTATAATTTTTAGCAAAGTCAATTAAGTAAGGCCTTGCACTTCTTATTGGTCCCACTTCAAAATCTTTATCAGGGTCATAATTCATATATATAGCAAGAAAACGAGTTATTCCACCTTCAGCCAGGACTTCAAATACTACATCTGCTTTGTCCAAACCCGATTGAGGCCTTGCCTTTTTTTCATTTTCCACTACCAAAGCAAAAGGCCTTTTTAATAGGTTTTGCTTTGGTATCAATAACCCAGTAAGCGGATTTAATATAGTTTCGTTTTGTGTATTGTCATTTTGGGCAGTATCTTTTTTCGGTTCAATTGTTTTTTCACTTTTTTCAGCGCTGTTATTATCATAACTTATTTGGCTGCTGCAGGATGCTGATATTGTTGTAATAAAACAAAGTATTAATAAAAATATCATAATCTTTTTTTTGCTAGACATATTTTTTCTCCCCAAAATAAACTTTTTATTTTTAAAACAATACTTTTTGTATTTTTTGAAAAAATACAAAATAAGCAACAATTACGGCATTTATTGCCGTAATCAGTACAGCACCTGCTGCTACATTTTTTGCAATACGTGCAAGGGGATGATAATCCCTTGTTATAAGGTCAATAGTTGCTTCAATAGCAGTATTTATCATTTCAGCAGTAATGACCAAAGTAATGGATAAAATCACTGATAAAAGTTCAAAATTTGTAAGATTTAAATAACGCGAAAAAATTAAAACAACTATGGCGATAAAAAAATGGATGCGGATATTTCTCTGGGTTTTAAAAGCATAAATTAATCCGCTGATTGCATAAAGAAAACTTTCAAACAAATTCCTTGATTTCTTCATCACAAATTATCCTCTCTTTTTAAACCAAGGGCTAATAATACTTCCTCTTCTTTTTGCCTCATTTCCTTCCTTTCTGCCTCTGTTTCGTGATCATAACCCAAAAGATGAAGTATTCCGTGAACAGCAAGATACCCAATTTCCCTATTAAAAGAATGGCCGTATTCTTCTGCCTGAGATTTTGCTTTTTCACAGGAGATTATAATGTCACCCAATAATTCTTCTTCCTCTATTTCTTCAATTTCATCATCAAAATCGCACTCGCCTTCCCGCATTGCAAAAGAAAGTACGTCTGTAGGCTCATCCTTGCCTCTGTAATGCTTGTTTAATTCCCGGATGTATTCATTATCTACCAATACAATACTTACTTCTACCTTATCCTCTCCATGCATTTCTAATGCCTTTTCGACCACTTTTTTTATCATTTCTTCGGTATCTTTATCGATTTCAATTTTATCCTGCAGATTGTTTATTACTACTGTAGACATTTTTACCCTTCCTTTCCAATTCCTTTACTTTTTCCGGATATTCTATACGATTGTGGAATATGCCTGTTAAGACCTTTGAAAAAGCATTGGCAATTTTGTCTAAATCTTTTAATGTCAGGTTGCTTTCATCCAATTGCCCATCAGCTAATTTTTCTTTAATTATCTGCCTAATAAGCCCTTCTATTTTTCCAGGTGTAGGTTTGTTCATAGAACGAACCGCCGCTTCCACCGAATCGGCAAGCATAACTATTGCTATTTCTTTTGTTTGAGGTCTGGGCCCATCATATCTAAAGCTTGCTTCTTCTGCATTTTTCTCCTGGTTAAGCGCCTTATTGTAAAAATAACTCATAAGGGATGTGCCGTGGTGCTGTGCTATAAAATCCATTATTACAGGCGGCAATTTGTACTGTCTTGCTATTTCCAAACCGTCTTTTATATGAGAAACTATTATCAGTGCACTCAAGGTTGGATTGAGTTTGTCGTGAGGATTTTCCTGTGCAAACTGATTTTCAATAAAAAAATAGGGCCTTTTTAGTTTGCCAATATCATGATAAGTAGCGCCAACCCTTGCAAGAAGGGAATCTCCGCCAACCGATTCGGCAGCAGCTTCCGATAAATTTCCAACAATTATTGAGTGGTGGTATGTTCCTGGGGCTTCTACAAGCAGTCTTCTCAGCAAAGGTTGATTGGGGTTGGAAAGTTCCAACAATCTTACAGATGTGGTAACTCCAAAAGCATTTTCAAAAAAGGGCAGGGTACCAACCGTCAATATTGAAGATAATATACCGTTTAGCATACCCCAGAAAATATCCTTTGTAATTTCAATCCACGGCAAATGATCTAAAAGCCCCAAACTTAAAATAACAAGGCTGTTTACAAACCCTACTATACCTCCTGCTTTTGTCAAATCTGGGCGCTGGGAAATCCTGGAGGTAAATAATATGCCTATTATACCTCCAAATAAACCCATTATTGAATAGGTAAATTCATTACCCATTATTATTCCTGTTAGTACGCTCATTATAAACAATGCAACAATGGCTATTTGAGGATTTAATAAAATGGTAATAAGCATTCCACCTGCTGCCAAGGGAACAAGGAAAGGAGAAATATGCTTAAAAATTACCGATATGAACAATGTAGAAAATATTACGATCGTTATCAACATCAAATCTATATTGTTTTCAAAATAATTGCGGAAATAATAAAAAATATAATATCCCAAAAGGAATTCCAATAACAAAATAAACAAACAAATTCCCAATATAATTGTTATATTAACCTTGTTGTCCTGTGCCAAAAGTCCAAGTTCCTTTAAAAGCTCTATCTGTTCAGCAGTAACAGGTTTCCCCTTCTCAATTAAAACTTGTCCCTTAGATATTTTTACGGGTTCAACAGCCTCCATAGCCATTTTTATACCTTTTTCGGTGGCTTCTCTGTCCAATACCATATTTGGCTTTATCACTGTAATAGCTATATCTATTCCTACAGACTTGATATTTTGCGGAAGATTAATTTTTTTAAACTCATCCAATACAAAGGCCTTTGCCCTATCTATGGAGTCATCCTTGATACCATTATCCATCACTGTTTCTATAACAGCCTTTGTTACAGTTTCTAACTCCTTTAATTGAACCGAGTCCATATTTACACAAGTTAAATAGGACTCATTAGATAAAGAAATAGATAAACTATCTTTTAAAACTTTGGCCTTTTCTTTCACATCTAAGTAGTCTTTAGACCGTACTTCCCTTATTGTTTCAAAAATTTCAGTAATTTGATTCTTTACCTCTTTTACAACCGTTTGATCTAAGGTGTACTTTTTGGGCACGGCTTCAGCCGCAGCCTCCTGCAGTTTTTTTGTAGCTATGGTATCTATGGCTTCTTTTTCTGCTACAATATCCTCCTGCAATACATCTCCAACTTTTAGATCATACTTTTTTGGAAGAACATTAGAAATTACAAGGGATGTTATTGAAACAAAGAAAACTAAACCTAATATAATTCTCTGAACCTTTTTGTCTTTAAAAAATTTATATTTTAAAAAACTCCTGCGATTTTCTCGCTTCACCTCAAAGGACACTTATTCTCAGCTCCCTATGAAGTCTTTTTGCTCCCTTCGTATTTTTCATAAGCCTTAATGATCCTTTGAACGACTTCGTGCCTTACTATATCCTTATCATCAAGGTAAATAAATTCTATACCTTCTATACCTTTCAATATTTTTTGAACAACATCAAGACCTGAATCTACACCCTTTGGAAGGTCTACTTGAGTAATATCACCCGTTATAACTGCCTTGGATCCGAATCCCAATCGGGTCAAAAACATTTTCATCTGTTCTGCTGTGGTGTTTTGAGCTTCATCCAAGATTATAAAAGAGTCATCAAGGGTCCTACCACGCATATAAGCCAAAGGTGCCACTTCTATAATGCCTTTTTCCATGTACCTCTGAAAGGTTTCAATACCCAATATATCGTAAAGGGCATCATATAAAGGCCTAAGATACGGGTCAACCTTTTCCTGTAAATCACCGGGCAAAAAGCCGAGCTTTTCGCCAGCCTCGACTGCTGGTCTTGTCAGAATAATCCTGCTTACTTCCTTTTCTTTAAGAGCAGTAATTGCCAATGCCATTGCAAGATAAGTTTTACCCGTACCTGCAGGCCCTATACAAAAAACAATATCATTCTGTTTTACAGCATTTACATAAAGTTTTTGTCCCAAGGTCTTGGGCTTTATATACTTTCCTCTATGAGTTACGCATATTACATCATCAAATAGGTCTTTTATTTTCTCCTCCTGCCCTTCTTTTGCAAGCCTTGAAAAGTATTTAATATCGGCAGAAGTTATATAATTTCCTTTTTTTATTATATTTATCAAATTTGAGAGTAGTTTTTCTGCAGAATTCACATCATCTTTGTCTCCCAAAATAGTTATTTCCCCATCTCTTGTGACAACCCTTACGTTAAATTCTTTTTCAATGTATTTAATATTTTCGTCTCTATTTCCGAAAAGACTCAACATGTTTTGAAAATTATCAATAACAAACCTGGCTTGTGCCAAATTTTTACCCAAAAAAACATTCCTCCCTGATTTAATTAATTTAATTTTAATTTTATTTAATTAAAATCTATTGAATTATTTCCTTTTGGCCAATGTCTTCAATTAGTTCTAAGTTAAGGATCCCAATTACAGAATTATCTTCATTATCCACATAAAATTCCATATTATGTTTTACAATTTCCTTATTTTTTGATAACTCCTTAATTTCCTGTTCGAGTAGTTCCTGTGCTTCCTCCTTTGCCCCTTCTACACCAACAAACTCTTTTTTGTCTTTATATTCTCTATATATTATTAAATCACCTTTTACATCTCCCAAACCCTTTGGCAGAAGCGTTATGCTTTTTAAATTAATTTCATCAAATTTATTAAAATCTATATCCTTAAAATATATATATAACTCATTATTTTTTATTTTCAATCTCAAAATTTTTCTTTCCCTACCTGTATATTCCTTTGTTATTTTCACTATTGGAACCTTTACTGAACGCTGATACCATACCTTAGCTTTAACAATGCCTTCTGCAGGAACTAATATTTCTCCTTTTCCTTCTCCAAGGGGTATTCGTCCTGAAATAAGAATATCCCCTTTTGTGACAAAATCTTGACGCTTGACTTTGGGTTCCCCATTCAATGTAATGACCTCTTCAATTACTCCGTCTTTTGATGCAACTATATTGCAGGGTTTGGTATCTTTCAGTAAAGGTGGTGGTTCTTTGGGCACTACTTCTACAACTACTCTTGTGCCTTTTACATATAACTCTACCCATGAAATATTTTTGTAGTTTAAAAGTATTTTATCAATAACGTATTTTTTGTCAATATTGTATTTGATTACCCCGGGCTTTATGCCCCACTCTTGTAAATCTTTAATAATCTTCTGCTTCAATTCATCGTCGTTTACATTAACCTGAACTGCCCAAATAAAAGAGGATAAAACGTATAACAATATTATGAAAATAACAGTCCCTGCCGCAAAAAGACTTCTTTTTTTTAAACGAAGGATTGAAAAATAAAACCCTACCTTCTTTACAACAATTATCCTGCATTTTACTTTCTTTGAAAGTTTAACAAGCTCAAAAAAACCCCTTACATCTATCTTTGCCTCCAATTCCTGTTCATTTTTCTTTTTAACATCCCAAAGTAAAATATTGTTTAATGAAGCCTGATTTAGAAGCCTTTCTACATACTCTCCCTTTATTTTTATAATAACATAACCGCCGAAACAATTCCACAATCTAAATAAAAACACCGGGTATCCCCCTTATTTTTTCAATCTTTAAAAATTATTTTTTTAACCTTTCCTTCAACCCTTACTTCATCCGAAACCAAATATTTAATAAAAAGGTTTTCACCCAGAATCTCTATTTCTCCTATACTGCTGTTTAAAACTATTGAATCTACTTCATATCTGATAATCCCTTTAAAATTTTCTACGCTCAATGCTAAATCCCCTGTTAAGGTAATAAGGGGAAGATTTATCAACACCTCTTTGGGCAAATCCAATTTTTCCGCTAATTTATCCTTAAAATCGTTATAATTCATGATATTCCCTTCTTTTCTAATTTTTTAAGCCCTCCTCTTTTCTAAATTTATTCTTTGTTTAAACAGAAAATTACAAGAAAAAATAAATAATAAAATTAAAAAACCCCACAGTTTGTTTAACTGCAGGGTTTTATACTTTTTTAAAATTTACTCAAGCAATTTTTTAACTATTTGATTTACTACCCTACCATCTGCTCTTCCTTTTACCTTTGGCATGATGGCGTTCATAACTTTTCCCATATCTTTTATACTGTTTGCGCCTATCTCATAAATTATTTGACGGGCTATTTCCTCTATTTCTTCTTCGGTTAATTGCTGAGGGAGGTAACTTAAAAGAATTTCTATTTCCCTTTCCAGTTGAGCTGCTGCATCGGGCCTATTAAGGCGCTCATATTCTTCTTTATTTTCCTTTAATTTTTTAACTTCTCTTGATAATACTTCTATTACTTCATTATCATCCAGTTCATGCATCCTGTTTTTTTCTTCATTTATTATTGCAGCTCTTGCCATTCTTATCACTGAAAGTTTTTCTTTTTCGCCTTGCTTTAAAGCCCTTTTCATATCTTCATTTAATACATCCTTTATTGACAAATTTTATACCTCCTCAATAAAACTACTTAAATTTTCTGCGACGTGCTGCTTCAGATTTTTTCTTTCTTCTTACGCTGGGCTTTTCATAGTGTTCTCTTTTTCTTAATTCGGAGAGAACACCTGCTTTCTGGCATTCGCGCTTGAAACGCTTCAATGCACTGTCCAGCGATTCATTTTCACCTATGCGCACTTCCGTCATTGAACTTCCCTCCCTCCGCTTAGCGTAAAAAAATCAAAGGCCCTTTATTATCCTGGAGGCCATGTCATGAATCTGCCACCCAGCAAGTGAAAATGAAGATGGTGTACGGTTTGTCCACCCTCATCTCCGGTATTTACTACAACTCTAAAACCTTTATCGTCAATATTATTAGCTTTTGCCAGCTCCTTTATTATCTTTATTATTTCAGTTAAAAGGTAACTATCTTTTTCCTCAATTTCTAACAAGGAAGGTATATGTTTCTTGGGTACAATCAGGAGATGGATAGGTGCTTGAGGATTTATATCCTTAAAGGCAATTACCTTCTCATCTTCGTAAACTATGCTGCTGGGTATTTCTTTGTTAATTATTTTACAAAAAATGCAGTCCAATATTTCCACCTCCTTTGAACGAAAATAGCAAGAGCTATTATTTTCTTATTCCACATAAATTGTCAATTTCCTGCTTGAAACAAAATTTTTTATTTGGAAATTATTTCGCCTAATATATATTCTTCTTCATTATGTTTTAAAATTACATCATGAATTTTATTATGGAGCTCTTCCTTTGAAAAAACTGCCACGCGAATATAATTATCTGTTAGGCCCTCGTATAAATCTACTCCTATTTTTTCTTCAAACAATACCTTTAATATTTTACCTTTAAATTTCTCTCTAAAGCTTCTTTCCAATTGATGGCTCAATGATATTAATCTATGGCTTCTTTCTTCTTTAATTCTTTCAGGTATCTGTCCTTTCATTTCGTATGCAGGGGTTCCTTTTTTGGGAGAAAATTTAAAAACATGAAGCTTGCTAAATCCTACCTTTTTTATAAAATCTTCAGTTTCTATAAAATTTTCATCGGTTTCTCCGGGAAAACCAGTAATAACATCAGTAGTTATGGAAACATCAGGAATCTTTTCGCGAATAAGCTCTACTTTCTCCAAAAATTCCTCAGCAGTATATCGTCTGTTCATTTTTCTTAATATTTCATTGCTTCCGCTTTGAAGGGGAATATGAAAGTGCCTGCAAAAGTTTTCTAACTTCGAAACGGTATCTATAAAATTTTCATCAATCTCAAAGACTTCAATAGAACTCAATCTAATCCTTTCAATACCCGGTATCTTTGAAATCTCTTTAATAACATCTAAAAGATTGGGATTTCTTTTAAAATCTTCACCGTAAAGGCCTAAGTGAATCCCAGTCAAAACCACTTCTTTAAAACCATCTTTTGCAAGTTCCTGTGCTTCTTTTATAATACTTTCCAGTTTTCTGCTCCTCAAAGGTCCCCGTGCATAAGGAATGATACAGTATGAGCAAAACAAATTGCAGCCTTCCTGTATTTTTAAAAAAGCCCTCGTTTTCTGCCTGTAACCCCTAAAAGCAATTTCTTCAAAGGACTTTACTTCCATTATATTCCCAACATCGACTATTTTTTCTTCATTATATAAAGCCTTTTCAACCATTTCTACAATTTTTTTCCTATCTTTGGTCCCTATTACCACATCTACCCCGGGAATTTTCATTATTTCATCCGCAGCAAGCTGGGAATAGCACCCTACTACAGCAATTACCGCTTGAGGGTTTTTTCTGATGGCTCTTCTTATAATTTGACGAGATTTTCTTTCACTCTCATTCGTTACCGCACAGGTATTTATTACATAAATATCCGCAATTTCATCAAAATCTACGGTTTGATAGTGCTTTTCCCTGAAAAGCTCCATCATTGCTTCCGTTTCCGCCTGATTAACCTTGCAACCCAAGGTATAAAAAGCCACTTTTGGCATTCATTAACCTCCTAAGTCTGAAAGTTCATACATCAATACCGCATTTACTACAAAACCCGCAGTTTCAGTCCTTAATATCCTCTTTCCCAAAGTTAAGGGTATAGCTCCTTTTTTGATACAAACTATTATCTCCTCTTCTTCAAAACCACCCTCAGGACCTATAAAAACCGCAATATTTCTTGCTTTATTATTTTTAAGCTTATTCATCATATCTTTTAATGTCATGCTCTTCTCATCTTCCCAAGGAATTAAAAAAGCATCAAAAAGGTTTATCCGGTCCAATAGCTGAAGAAAGTTCAGTGGCATTTCTACTATAGGTATATCCTTTCTCATGCACTGTTTTGCTGCTTCTTTTGCTATCTTATTCCATCTTTCAATTTTGCTTTTAATTTTTTCCTCTTCAAAACGAGGAATAGATCTTTTAGTAAAAACCGGAACTATTCTTTTCACTCCAATTTCAACATTTTTCTGTATAATCAGGTCGAACTTCTGTCCTTTTGGTATACCTTGAAATAAAGTAATTTCAGGAAAAGTCGATTTTTCTATTTCTTCTTTTATTATTTTTATCTTAATTACATTTTTTTTATAATCAATATCTTCTATTTTCCCCTCTCCTGAGGAAAAAAAACCATCTGATATCTCTATAATATCCCCAACTTCATATCTTAAAACCTTTGATATATGATGAGCATCTTCACCGGTAATTTCGATTATTTTCCCCTTCTCAAGTTTTTCATTTATAAAAAATACGGGCATACAATATCACCCCCATCCTTAAGCGACGGGGGCCTTATTAAAAACAAACGCGACCCAGTCTCCTTTAATTTTTTCTTCAAGGACCACAAACCCTCTTTCGCTCATGGCTTTTTCTACCAATTCTTTTTTATCTTTTACAATTCCTGATGCTATAAAAATACCATCATCTTTAAGCAAAGTCAAAGCATCCTCTGAAATATTTATTATGACTTCTGCAATGATATTTGATACCAATATATCCACCTTTTCCTTTACTATTTTCAGCTCATCTCCTAATATTACCTCTATAATATCATTTAGATGGTTTCTCTCCACATTCTCTTTTGCAACTTTTACTGCCAATTCATCCTTATCAATTGCGATTACTCTTTTTGCGCCTAACTTGGCAGAGGCTATGGAAAGTATTCCAGAACCGCATCCGAAGTCAACAACATGAAAGCCATTTCTAACAAATTTTTCGATAAACTCCAAACACATAGCCGTTGTTTCGTGCGTCCCCGTACCAAAAGCCATTCCAGGATCTAATTCTATGACTACTTCTCCTTCTTTTTCGAAGTACTCCTTCCATGAAGGTTTTATTACTATTTTCTTGCCTATATGAATTATATCGTAATATTTTTTCCATTCATTAGCCCAATCAGCTTCTGATACAGAATTAATTGTAATCTTCCCCTTTCCGATATTTAAACCGTATTCGGGGAGTTTTTTAATTTTATTTTCTATCTCGTTTATAATATCATAAATTCCTACTGTTTCCGGTAGATATGCCGTAACAACTGCCTCCTCAAAATCCAAGCCCTCCGGGATTTCTAAATAATCCCAATCACTTTCTTCCTTAGGCCGTATAAAATCCTTTGGATCCTCAATGACAACGCCCTGTGCGCCTTTTTCATAAAATATTCCGGTAATTGCCTCTACAGCCTCGGTTGAAGTTTTCACTTTAATTTCTATCCAATCCATTATTTTCCTCCTTAAATTTTATACACCAAAGGCATCCTTCATTTTATCAAAAAAGCTTTTTTGCTGTTTTGTCAGCTCTTCACCACTAATCTCGGCAAATTTTCTCAAAAGCTCTTTTTGTTTTTCATTCAACTTTTTAGGAATAACCACGTTAACCTTTACATGCAAATCCCCTCTACCATAACCTTTGAGATGGGGTATACCTTCACCTTTTATCCTAAATTTAGTATTGGGCTGGGTGCCTTCCGGTATTCTCAATTTTACCTTGCCGTTTAAAGTAGGAATTTCTATTTCATCTCCTAAAGCAGCCTGGACAAAGGATATTTGTGCTTCGTAGATTAGGTCATCACCCTGCCTTACAAAAAGCTTGTGCGGCTTTACGTGAATTACTACATATAAATCGCCCGGAGGTCCTCCCCTAATTCCCGGTTCGCCTTCTCCGCTAATCCTTAGTTTAGATCCTGTATCCACTCCCTGAGGAATTTTGATTTTTACTTTTCGCGGGACTTTGACATAACCTCTTCCATGGCATACCGTGCAGGGCTCTTCAATTATTTTACCACTTCCACCACATCTTGAACAGGTAGTGATATTTATATACCTTCCAAAAGGAGTAATTTTTTCTTGTTTTATTTGACCCGATCCATTACATGCAGGGCAGGTTCTCAATGAGTTGGCTTTAGCACCCGTGCCGCCACATTTTGCACATGTTTCAGTGCGTAGAATTTCTATTTCTTTTTCCGCACCAAAAGCAGCCTCTTCCAGTGTGATTTCAAGGTCGTATCTTACATCCGCCCCGCGAACAGGCCCTTTGTTTTCCCTTCTGCCAAAACCTCCAAAGAAACTTTCAAAAATATCTCCAAAAATGTCACTTCCAAAATCAAAGCCTTTAAAATCTCCAAAATCAAAATTGCCTTGGCTAAAATCAGTACCAAAACCACCCGCAGAATTCGGATCAATACCCGCATGCCCGAATTTGTCATATAGGGCTCTTTTTTCAGGATTGCTCAGAACCTCGTAAGCCTCGTTTATTTCCTTAAACTTTTCCTGAGCATCCTCGCTTTTATTTACATCAGGATGATACTGCCGCGCAAGCTTCCTATATGCCTTTTTTATTTCTTCTTCCGTAGCATCCCTTGAAACCCCAAGTATTTCGTAATAATCTCTTTTTGTCAAAGGCATCACTCCAACAAAAGTCAGCCCTTTAAAGGGCTGACTTTATTATTTTTTATCGTCATCGTTTACAAATTTATAGTCTGCATCGAAAACCTTTTCGTCTTTTTTATTTTCATTACTACTGTTATAACCAAAGTTTTGACCAAAACTTTGGTTTGTTCCTGCTTGAGTTTGCGTATCAGCCTGGCTGTAAAGCCTTGAAGATATGTCATAAAATGCTTTTGTTAAATCATCAGTGGCTTTCCTTATTCTATCTATATCATCGCTTTCAATAGCCTTTTTCACATTCTCAATTTCTTTTTGTATCTTTTCCTTTTCTTCAGGACTTATTTTGTCCTTTAGATCATTTAACATTTTTTCAGACTGATATATTAAGGAATCAGCGTGATTTTTAGCTTCTGCTTTTTCCTTCCTCTTCCTATCCTCTTCAGCAAATTTTTCTGCTTCTTTTATCATTCTCTGAATTTCCTCTTCTTTAAGATTGGTAGTCGAAGTTATGGTAATTTTCTGTTCTTTACCCGTTCCTAAATCCTTTGCAGAGACATGAACAATACCATTGACATCTATGTCAAATTTTACTTCTATTCTCGGTACCCCCCTTGGAGCAGGCGGAATACCTGTGAGCTGGAACCTGCCTAAGGTAACATTATCAGCAGCCATAGGTCTTTCTCCCTGCAAGACGTGAATATCAACAGTAGTTTGGCCATCAGCAGCAGTAGTAAAAATCTGACTTTTTGAAACAGGTATTGTGGTATTTCTTTCTATTATCTTTGTAAATACACCTCCAAGGGTTTCAATACCTAAGGAAAGTGGGGTAACATCGAGCAATACTATATCCTTTACCTCACCGGCAAGTACACCAGCTTGTATTGCTGCTCCCATTGCAACCACTTCATCGGGATTTACGCCTTTGCAAGGTTCTTTCCCTATGAACCTTCTTATTGCCTCTTGAACTGCAGGAATCCTGGTAGAACCACCAACAAGAATAACTTTATCAATGTCTTGCGGGGTTAATCCGGCATCTTTCAAGGCTTGCTGTGTTGGGCCCAATGTAGCTTCTACCAAATCCCTCGTCAATTCCTCAAATTTAGCCCTTGTTAAAGTCATTTCAATGTGTTTGGGACCTGTAGCATCAGCTGTAATAAAAGGTAAGCTTATAGTGGTTTCAAGCATGCTGGAAAGTTCAATTTTTGCCTTCTCCGCAGCTTCCTTCAATCTCTGTAATGCCATTCTGTCCTTTCTAAGATCAATTCCATGTTCTTTATAAAATTCATTGGCGATATAATCAATTATTCTCTGATCAAAGTCATCTCCACCCAAACGATTGTTACCGCTGGTTGCTTTTACCTCAAATACTCCATCTCCAAGTTCAAGTATAGATACATCGAAAGTACCTCCACCTAAGTCAAAAACAAGTATTATTTGATCTTCTCCTTTGTCAAGACCGTACGCCAATGCGGCAGCCGTTGGCTCGTTGATAATCCTTAATACTTCAAGGCCAGCTATTCTTCCGGCATCCTTTGTTGCCTGCCTTTGGCTGTCGGTAAAATACGCAGGCACCGTTATAACAGCTTGGGTGATTTTTTCGCCTAAATAGCTTTCCGCATCCTGTTTTATTTTCTGCAAAATCATTGCTGAAATTTCCTGAGGTGTATAAGCCTTTCCGTCTATATAAACTTTATAATCAGTCCCCATATGCCTCTTTATAGAAAGGATAGTCCTTTCTGGATTGAGTATTGCCTGGCGTTTTGCAAGCTGTCCTACCAATCTTTGACCGTCTTTTGTAAAAGCTACAGCAGACGGTGTTAGCCTTGAACCCTCTGCATTAGGGATTACAACGGGTTGCCCTCCTTCCATGTAAGCAGCTACTGAGTTTGTAGTACCAAGATCGATACCTATTATCCTACCCATATCATGCCACCTCCACAATTAATTATTTTTTACTACTTTTACAAGGCACGGCCTTATAACCTTAGAATGTAATTTATATCCCTTTTGAAGAACTTCTAAAACAATATTATCGTCATAGTCGGGATTTTGTACCTGCATCACAGCTTCATGGTAATAGGGATCAAAAGGCTTTCCCTCTGCTTCTATCTCAGAAACGCCGTATTTTACTAGAAGGTTTTTCAATTGATTGTAGATCAGTTTTATACCTTCTACGGTAGAATTTGGGTCATTATCAGCTGATTTCAGGGCTCTTTCGAAGTTATCGAGAATCGGCAAAATTTCTTTTATGAGTTGCTCGCCCGCATACAAATTTGCCTCTTTTATTTCTCTTTCCATTCTTTTTTTAAAATTATCGTAATCAGCTAAAGCTCTAAGCCATCTTTCTTTATAATCCTGAATTTGCTTTTCTTTTTCTTCTAACTTAATAATCATATCCTCATTATCGGATAACTGATTGTTTTCCTCCGAAATCTCATTTTCTTGTTCTTCCGCATTATCTTCTTTTTGTTCGGCAATCTCCTCTTTTAATTCAATTTCTTCTTTTACCTCTTTTTCTTCTTTTTTTTCCAACTCTTCCACCTTCTTTCTAAAAGTCCAAATCCTTTAAGCCTTGGGAAGCTTCTGCACTCATTTTCCCACTATCTTCATCTTTTTTCTTAATTATGGTGTCAATCCTTAAAATAGCCTCGGCAATTTCTCCCGCAGCTTTTATTGCATGAATTTTCACTGCTGCAGGATCAAGTACCCCGAGTTCAAACATATCTGAAAGTTCACCGGTATCACAGTTGACACCAATAGAATCAATGTTCTTTTCTGCTTGAGTAAATATTACCTCCTCTACCTTTTCAAGAGGATTAAATCCTGCATTGTAGACAATTTGGCCAAGTGGCCTTTTTAACGCAGAAATAACACAGTCTATACCGTAAGATGCCATGCCCTTTATCTTTTCTTTTTCTCTTTCCAATTCTCGTGCAACAGCAATTTCTACTGCTCCCCCTCCTGCAACAATACCTTCTTTTATAGCTGCCTGGAGTGAAGACGCAGCATCCTTTGCTATTCTTTCCCTTTCACCCACAATCTCAGAGGTTGCTGCCCCAACTAAAATTGTTGCCATTCTCTTTCCACTTCCGCCAATTATTCTAATATGCTCTAATTTTTCATCTTCATACACCTTGTTTGCATAACCTATATAATTTTGTATTTCTTCTACAGACTTTTTAAGTCCTGTTCTTTTTATAACTCTTGCTCCCGTATGTTCTGCGATCTTTTCTAAATCCCTTGCAGACACCCTCTCTACAGCTATTATCCCGGCATCAACAAACATCTCTTCCGCTTCATCACAAATGTTTTTCCCAACAAATACCACATTTATTCCCATCTCAATAATCTTTGCAATATTTCTTTTAAATTCCTCCCGTAGCTCTAAATAGCGCGCAAAACCTGCTTCTGTTCCGAGAGCTTCTTCTTCGATTTGCTCAGGTTCCAGTGCATCATCAATTAACAATATTTTTGCATCACATATTTCCTTCGGCATTTGCTTATTTAATTTTTCCCTATCAATTATTAATCCTAAAAATACTTCGTTTTCAGCTCCTGCTTTTGCAATGATAATATCCCTCAACTTAAAATTCTTTTCTTTTAATTTTTCCTCTCCGATCAATTTAGCAGCTTCAGTAACCAAATCTGCAATATCATCATGCTCCCTGCCTGCAATAAAAGCAATTTTCCTTAAATTTTCATCATTTATTCCCTTTACAGGTATAGCTTTTGATTTCATTATTTCTTGAGCCTTTTTTACCCCATATTTTATTCCTTCGATTACCCTTGCAACCGGAACACCTCGAATTATTTGATTTACACCTTCTGTCACCAAAGCACCTGCCATAATAGTAGCAGTAGTTGTACCATCACCAACTTCTTCTTGCTGTGCTTTAGCGATGTTAATAAGCATTTTTGCTGCAGGATGATTGATATCCATCAATTTCAAAATAGTAACACCATCGTTTGTTATAGTGACTTCTCCAAATCTATCTACAAGCATTATATCGAGGCCTTTAGGCCCTATCGTGCCTTCCACTGCTGACGCTACTGCTCTTACCGCATTAGCATTTGTTATATATGCGGCAAACCTTTCATCAATTTCTTGCCCGCTGTTGTTTTTATAGCTCAATATTAAAACCTCCTTTATTTTCTTAAAAAATATTTATAAGCCTTTCTCTTAAAGATTCTACTATCTCCTTTAATATGGTTACTACTCTTGAATAGTCCATTCTCGTCGGTCCGAGAACTCCTAATATGCAAAGATTATTATTGTCTATAGCAAAATTTGTCGTAATAATACTGTACTCCTGAAGTTCCTTCCATGGATTCTCATTACCAATGCTAATTGTTATTTTATTAGGCTTTGTAATAGATTTAAGAATATTGGAAATAAAATCTTCCTCTTCCAATAGAGAAAGAAAATTCCTCGCCTTTTCTAAGTCCCTAAATTCCGGAAAATCCAGCATCTTAGAACTCCCGAAATAATATACCTTTCCTCCATCTTTAAATTGGTTGAGAGTTTCTATTAATATATTTATGAGTATAGATATAACCTCTTCATGCTCTATCATCTCATGTTTAATATTTTCCATAAGTTCGGGAGTTATTTCCTCTATGGTTTTGTACTTTAAAAAGGTATTTAGCAAATTAGTAATCCTGATAAGATCCGAATCCTTTATGCCTTCAGGAATTTCAATTATTTGATGAACTACATTTCCTAAATTAGTAATAATAACCACAAGCCCTTTTTTGTCTTCTATTTTGATAATCTCAATGTGTTTTAAATAGCTTGAAGTAAGCTCCGGGCCTAAAATCAGTGCCGTATAATTAGTAAGGTTTGAAATGGTTTTGCTGGTTTCTTCAATAAAATCTTCAACCTCTCGTATCTTTTTCTTTAATAACTGATTTATCATAAATATATCAGATTCATTTAATTTCTTACAGTTCATAAGAAAATCCACGTAAAACCTATAACCTTTGTCGGAAGGTATCCTCCCTGCAGAAGTATAAGGCTGTGAGATGTATCCCAATTCCTCTAAATCCGCCATTTCATTTCTTATAGTCGCAGGGCTAATACCCATCCTGTATTTTCTGGCTATAGTTCTCGAACCGACAGGCTCTGCAGTCGCAATATAATCATCAACTATTGCCCTTAAAATTTTAATTTTCCTTTCGTCGAGCATGACAAACACCCCTGTATTAGCACTCTCAGTTGGAGAGTGCTAAAATCCTACTTTAAAAAATAGCACTCCCAATTTTCTTTGTCAAGATAAGGCTACTTTATGAATTCCATAAAAACAAGGTTTGCAAAATCAAGCCCCTTTGTTGTAAGCCCAATACTTTGGTCATCTTCAAAAATAAGGCCCTGCTCTTTTAATTGTTCTATTTGTATAGAAAAAATCTCTTTTATATCCCTATTAAATCTACTTTTGAATTCATCTTTTGATACCCCTTTAAGCATTCTTAGGCCCATAAACATAAATTCTGACATTTTTTCTTCTACATTAAGAATATGAATCTCATCATATCTTATAGAATCTCTATTATATAAACTTTCAATATATTCCTTTATGTCCCTTTTATTGCTAAATCTTAAATTTCCAATAAAAGAATGGGCTCCCGCTCCGAAGCCCAGATATTCATCACACTTCCAGTAAGTAATATTATGTTTGCACTCTTTACCGGGTTTTGCAAAATTTGATATTTCATAATGAACGTAACCTTCTTTTTCAAGCAGTTTTTTTGCGGTATGATACATACATCTTTCTTCATCTTCATCCGGCAGTTTAATTTCTCCTCTTTCTTTTTTTTCATAAAGGACTGTGTCTTCTTCGAGGCTTAAACTGTAACAGGATATATGGGTAGGTCCTAACTTTATTAATTTTTTCAGCTCGTTTTCAAATTTTTCCTTTGTTTGGCCGGGAATACCGAATATCAGGTCCACATTTATATTTTCAAAACCCAATTCTTTTGCTTCAAAGAAGGTTTGTTCAAATTTCTTTACATTGTGGATTCTTCCTAAAACCTTTAAAAGTTCATCATCGTAAGTCTGCAAACCTAAACTTAATCTATTTACTCCAGTCCTTTTAAGCACCTTAATTTTTTCTTTCGTCATAGTCTCCGGATTTGCTTCCACCGTAAACTCCGCATCTTTAATTATCTTAAAGTTTTTGTATAAAGTATCTATAAGTTGATACAATTTTTTTTCACTTAAAACTGTAGGCGTACCGCCACCAATATAAAGGGTTTTAATAGGCCTTTTTAAATCCTTATAACGCCTTATTTCAAAAAAAAGTGCATCCAAATAATCATCTACCATATCTAAATAAGGGTAGGAATTAAAGTCGCAGTAAAAACATTTCTTTAAACAAAAGGGAATATGAATATATATTGACAAATCTTTTATATCTCTCATACCCTTTTACTCCATTTTTAATACTGACATGAAGGCCTCTTGTGGAAGTTCTACCTTCCCGAACTGCCTCATGCGTTTTTTCCCTTCCTTCTGCTTTTCTAACAATTTTTTCTTTCTCGTAACATCGCCACCATAGCATTTTGCTAAAACATTTTTCCTTAAAGCTTTTATGTTTTCCCTTGCAATTATTCTTCCACCAATTGCTGCCTGAATGGGTATCTCAAAAAGCTGCCTTGGGATAACCTCCTTTAGCTTTTCAACTATTTGCCTCGCTCTGTAATAAGCTTTATCTTTATGAACGATAAAAGAAAGAGCATCAACAACCTCACCATTGACAAGGATATCAACTTTGCATAAGTCGGATTTAAAATACCCTATAAACTCATAATCGAGGGAAGCATAACCTCTGGTCCTTGATTTTAACTGGTCAAAAAAGTCGTAAATGATTTCAAGCAAAGGCATATGATACCTTAATATGACCCTTTTTTCATTAATATACTGCATGTCTTTAAAAACTCCCCGCTTATCTTGGCAAAGTTCCATTACTGGCCCCACGTATTCAGTAGGAAGCATTATCTGGGCTTCAACATAGGGTTCTTCAATGTATTCAATTTTTGAAGGATCTGGGAAATTAGTAGGATTGTCTACCATTATCTCCTCGCCATCGGTCTTTTTTATCTTGTAAACAACACTTGGTGCGGTCGTAATCATGTTTATACCATACTCTCGTTCTAATCGTTCCTGAATTATCTCCATGTGTAAAAGTCCCAAAAATCCGCACCTGAAACCGAATCCTAAGGCTGCAGAGGTTTCTGGCTCAAAGTAAAGTGCCGCATCATTCAACTGGAGTTTTTCCAAAGCTTCTTTTAATTTTTCGTAATCTTCTCCATCTGCAGGGTACATGCCTGCAAAAACCATTGGCACCGCTTTTTTATAACCGGGAAGGGGATTTTGTGCAGGCCTTTCTGCATCCGTAATGGTATCTCCTACCCTTGTATCCTTGACATTTTTTATACCTGCAACCACATACCCTACTTCTCCTGCTCTAAGGCAGTCCGTGCTTACCATATCAGGGCTGAATATCCCTACCTCGGTTACTAAAAACGTTTTACCTGTTGACATCATTTTTATGGTCTGCCCTGGTTTGATATTGCCTTCCATTACTCTCACAAAGGCAATTGCACCTTTATAGGAATCATACAGTGAGTCAAAAATAAGGGCTCTTAAAGGCTCCTCTTCTGACCCTTTGGGCGAAGGTATCCTTTTAACAACAGCTTCTAATACTTCTTTGATTCCTATTCCTTCTTTAGCAGATATCAAAAGGGCATCATCTGCGGGAAGACCTATTACCTCTTCTATTTCCTTTTTAACCTCTTCGGGATGTGCGCTGGGCAAATCGATTTTATTAATAACCGGGATTATTTCTAAATTATGCTCTAAAGCAAGATAAGTATTAGCAAGGGTTTGAGCTTCTATTCCCTGCGTTGCATCTACAACCAGGAGAGCACCTTCACAGGCTGCAAGGCTTCTTGATACTTCATAATTAAAATCTACATGTCCCGGAGTATCAATAAGGTTAAGCAAATACTCAAGACCATCCTCGGCTTTGTAAATCATCCTGACGGCTTGAGCTTTGATAGTAATTCCTCTTTCTCTTTCTATATCCATTCTGTCTAAAATCTGTTCTTTCATTTCTCTTTGTGAAATAGTTCCGGTATATTCCAATAGTCTATCTGCCAAAGTAGATTTACCATGGTCTATATGTGCTATAATACAAAAATTTCTAATCCTCTCCTGGGGTATTGGCATCCATTCTCCTCCCTCATTAACACAAAATCAAAATAAATATTATAACAGTTAGTTTAATTATACATTCACTTATTTTTTTTATCAACCTGCTGAGAATCTCAGTCGCATTATCTAAATCACATATGTTAATGAGGGGTGAAAATGAATATTCCTTTCCTCCCTTTGAAATAATTATATTTTTATTTTCAGTATAAAAATCACAGATTTTTATTTTTTTATTGAATTCAAGATCTTCTCCTAAAATTTCTATTTTATAATTTCCATTACCATATATTTTGAAATCAAAGGTTTGAGGAGAAGAATAAATACCCATAATGTCCATAACACCTTTTTCTGCAAATCTCAAAAACATTATTAATAAGATTACAAAAACAATGATTATTAATTTAACATCATCATACATAATGTACCACCCTAAAGGTTTTAAAACTTTTTATTATTTTTTCATAGGATGGCTTTTATTATTCCAAACTAAAGAAATTATGTTTTTTTTGATATTGATTTTATTACTTCGCTCAATACCTTTGCAAAGGCTTTAGCAGATTCTATAGATTCTTCCATAGTATTACCATGACTTCCTATTTCTACTAATATAGCCTTTTTTGAGAGGTGCTGATTAAATCTCTGTTCTCTCAAATCTATATCCCTGCTAAGCCCCGGGAAAAGTTCTTCCATTTTTTCCTGAATTAAGAGTGCAAATTTATAATTTTCTTTCCAATTGGGATGAGGAAACATTTTATCAGTTCCCACAACCAGCATTATTCTCGAGTAAAGTTTTCCGTTTATTTTAACAGTAGTCAATTCTCTTGATTTATTAGGATCCGAATAAGGAGCATCCCTATGTAAATCTATCAATACCTGAAGGGTGGGATACTTTTTTAATAATTCCTCTACAGTATTTAAGGAATTAGAATAAGAATACATATATGTCGGTACATCATGGACGGTTTTATTGTGCAAAGCCTTAATGCCATATTTTTCTAATTCCTTTGCCAGAACTTCTCCTACCCTTACAACGGTATAATTTAAATCATTTGAGTGATAAGCTTTATCCCGTGGTTTATAATTATAGCCCTTTGATGGCATATAGGACTCGGTAGTATGTGTATGATAAATCAGCACTATGGGAGCACCCTTTGCCGGTACAACTTCTTCAATTTGCTCGGGTTCCACCTCAGGAGGCTCTATATTCTCGCTATTATTAGTATTTTCCGGTTCATGTTCGTTTTCAGGGATTTGCTCTATGGGCTCCTCTTTTTCTTGTTTATCTTGATTAAGTTCCACACCAGGGGTGTATGAAGTTTCCAATCCAATTTGCCCGAATAATGGTATTTGATAAGCTATAATATCCTTACCTGTAAAAGAATCAATATTTAAAGCAAGTTTTAAAACACTTCTTGCTATAAAATTCGGCCCTCTATTTTCGGATTCTTTACTCATTTGCATTTCTTCGCTTAAAACTTTATAAGCTGGAATCGACTGTGAAAAAATATACTCAAAAAAGCCATTGTCAAAGGTTTTAACATTTTCTAAAATATCAATTTGCCCTCTACTACTGAAAGTAGGGACCGTTTTGGAATATAAAACACTTCTATAAATAAAAAGACTTATGAAAATTATAACTAAACAAAAAATTATTCTTTGAAAATTTTTTAATTTTAATATTTTTATTATTTTTATGTGCTGCATTAAATCACCCTCCGATTAAAGATATTCATCAAAGTAAAAAAAAATGAGGCTTTTTTGCCTCAATGCATTGTTAAATTGCTTAATTCTTCAAACTTAATTCCCGGATGCAAAGCCATATTAATTCCATAGGCTAATACCCGTGAAGCATCTTCGATTAAAGAATCAATCTCCTTAGGAGTCACCACAAGTTCTCCCACATAAGGAGACAAAACCTCTTTTATCATTTCATATTTTTCTTCTCTGCTCAAATTTGCCACCATTTTAAATAATTCTGTACCTGGTTTTACTTCTCTTTCGATTGAGTCAAATACCTTTTCCAATGTGTCATTTGCAATTGTTGCCGCATCAACAACTGTAGGCACTCCAATGGCTATTACCGGAATCCCTATTATTTCCTTAGTTATTCCCATTCTCTTATTCCCAACTCCAGAACCCGGATGAATGCCAGTATCGGATATCTGAATGCTCGTTCCTATCCTCTCAAGGCTTCTTGATGCAAGGGCATCAATTACAACAATGGCAGAAGGCTTGACCCTATTAACAACCCCCATAATGATTTCACTTGTTTCAATGCCGGTAATACCCAATACACCCGGCGACAAAGCGCAAACGGGCCTTATTCCTTCTTTTGGGTTATAGCTTTCAGGCATGTATTCTATAAGATGCTTTGTAACAAAAATTTTTTCAATCACCTTAGGGCCTAAGGAATCCGGTGTTACATTCCAGTTCCCAAGACCAATTACAAGGACCATAGAGTCTATTGATAAATTCAACATTTTACTTAATTCCTCAGCAATTACTTCACATATCCTTTTTACAAATTTAATTTCTTTATTTCTTATACCATCTGTTTCAATGGTGATATAAGTACCTATGGGTTTCCCAATTGCTTTCATGCCTTCTTCATTTAAAACCTTGACCCTGCTTATCCTCAAACTTAAAGTTCCCTCTTTTTCAAACAAAACCCCGGGAACCTCTCCTTTTCCCACCATTTCCCGGGCTTCAATAGCCAAATCGGTGCGAATGTTTATCTTACATCCCTCCTACCTTAATTCAGTAGGAACAAAGGCATCGATAATGCCTATTACAAATGAAGCAAGTAAGGCGCCCCACCATGTTACTCTCATCGCTGGAACTAAAAACTGGGCAAGGTATATAACAACTGCTGCTGTAATAAATCCTACAATTCCACGGCTTTGCGGAGAAATTTTTTTACCCATTAAGCTTTCTACTATAAATCCTAACACAGCAATGACAATAGCTGCAATCAAAGCTCCCGTAAAACCTGCAACCTCAAATCCGGGTATAAGGAAACTCACCAACATCAATACTAAAGCAGACACTATAAACCTAATTATCATACCTATCATACAAATTTTCACCTCTTTTATTTTATTTTTTTAGCTCTTTTTATATAATAACCTATAAAAATATTAAATATACTAATTTTAAACGGTCTTTTCTCTTGCAATTTAATTTTTGAAATGATAAAATAGGTTTAGTGTTTTCAAGGGGGTGAAAAATTGCCTAATACTGCATCTGCTAAAAAGAAACTTCGTCAAGCAATAAAAAGGACAATTCGAAATAGAATTGTTAAAGCCAGTATAAAAACAGCAGTTAAAAAATTTAACGAGGCTCTAAAATCAAAAGACGTAGAAGCAATAAAAATCGCCCTTAGAAATGCAATAAAGGCTTTGGATAAGGCTGCAGCAAAAGGCGTTATACATAAAAACGCCGCTGCCAGGAAAAAATCAAGCCTTTACAGAAGATTAAAAGAACAAAATATCGCAATTTAAAAAACGCGTAAGATATGTCTTACGCGTTTTTTATTTCCAGTCTAAAAAAAATTATTAGAGGAACGATATTAATGAAAAACAAAAAAATATTTTTATCTGGAGGTGTTTTCATGGATACGAGGGTTACCCAGCTTCAAAGTCAACTTCAGAATTTACAGAAAAATATTGATAACTTTTCCCAGCTTGTAAATAACCTCCAGCGTGTAGAAAGTTCTCATGTTTCTCAGCTTGCACAGATTGTTAACGAAGAACAGACTGTAGCTCAAAGATTGCAACAGATTCAGAAAGCGGAGCAGCAAGCTACTGATCAGTTAAATCAAATGCAGAGAATGTTCAGCGACATGGTAAGGCAATTGCAACAGTTAAATAATTTAACAAGAGATTTAGCTACCCAGATGGGCACTCAGTATCAAACACCCCAGTATAAATCTCAAGAAGTTCCTCCCGTGAGGCAAAATTTCAATGAATACAGGCAGCAAGCATACAACAAGGAATTCGGACAGCATACTGCAAAAGAAGTACCCCCAGCTAAGCAGCAACAGCAACCATGGTGTTAATGTAAATATTTCCGATGTTCCTTAATGGTATTCTAATTTACCGCCTTCTAAATAGGTGGTATTTTTTTATATGTATTTAATAACTTACAATCGACTTATTAATAGTTCTAAACCGGTTTTATCGTCAATCCTACCCTTTTTTATATCATAATCCAATTGTTGACTTAAATTCAAAGCATATTTTAATTTTTCAATAGAAAAATTGCGGGCTTGTTCTATGAGCTTTTTAACAACAAAGGGATGCAAGCCCAATTTTTCTCTAATTTCTTCTTCATTATCTCCTAACATCTTCACCCAGCATAAATTCATAAAATGTTTTGATATCATATATAAAATTAAAATTCCTTTTTCCCCTTTTTTGAAAAGCTCTGCTAATTTTAACAGCGCAATATTCTTTTTATTTTCCATAATACAGTCTATAAGTTCAAAAATATTTGCTTCTTCATTTCTAGACATTATTTCTTCTATATCTTCTTTTTTAATTAATTTTTTTTCTTCTAAAGCAAAAACAATTTTTTTTATCTCATTGTCAGTTTGATATAAATCTCCCGTATTATACGCAATATAAGCCGCTGCGGATTCATCCAAGTTTTTATTGTAAAGCAAAGCTCGTTTTTTTATCCATTGAATTTTCTCTTTATAATTACTTATTTTAAATTCCTTTACGTATCCTACTTTTTCAATTGCTTTGTAGACTTTTTTTCTTTTATCAATTTTTTCTGCAGTTAATATTAAACAGGTGTAATCAGGAAACTCCTTTTCAATAAAATTTGCTAATTTTTCTTCCTCATTTTTCTTGCTGCTTTTAGTTTCACTTAAAAAATTAGCATCTTTTACATAAATAACCCTTTTTTCACTTAATAAGGGCACAACAAGGCATGAATCTATAATATCAGCAAAATCAACCTCTTCTCCATCAAGCTTTACAAAATCCAAATCTACTGTGATTTTATTTAAATATTTTAATTTAATCTTTTCTACAGCTTCCTTAATTAAAAGCCCCTCGCTCCCATAAAGAAGAAACACATTTTTATTAATGTAAATCACCCCCGCCTTTTATTGTAATTTTTATGGGTGATGAAGTAAAGGATTTAAATAATATTTTAATAGCCATCCTGAACACTAGGATGGCTATACTTATTTCATTTAGTTAGCAATTTTTTAACAATATACAAGTTTATTAAAACTCCATATAATAAGGCTTTCTCATCAAAATCAAAATAATTGTTATGATGGGGAGCTGCTATAGGGCAAAGAATTTGAGAATAAATAGCTTTTCCTCCCTTTTCTTGAACTCGCTTTATAAAATATGTCGCATCATCACTGCCATTAAAATTATATTCTATAAATATATCCGGTATATCTAATTCTTTACCTGCTTCTAACAATAGCGGAACCAATTCTTCACTTCCTTCTGCTGATATTGCGCTACCTACTTCAATTATTTCGTACTTTACATCATACATCCTTGAACTTCCATCAATTATTCGCTCTGTACAATTCTTCATATAAGCAACTAAATTATCGGTTTCTCCCCTAATTTCCATTTGCATAAAAGCTTTATCAGGAATAATATTTCTTGAATTTCCTGCATGTAAAACTCCCACATTTATTCTTGTTTGTCCTTCTGAATTTGGCGGTATTGCGTATAAATTTATTAAGGCATTTGATGCGGCTAATAAAGCATTTTTACCTAAATGAGGGTAAGCTGCTGCATGGGATGATTTTCCTTTAAAAGTCACATCTAATTTTGTTGTTGCAAAAAATCCCTTACTTTTTGCCACCAATCCAATATTATTTGTACTACCGAATCCTATATGAATAGTAAAAAAATAATCCGCATCATCCACAATACCTTTTTCTACCATTGCTTTCGCTCCACGTACGCCTTCTTCCGCTGGCTGGAAAATTAGAATGACTTTACCCTTTAATTCATCTTTTAATTTTGCAAGATATTCAGCAAAAACTAAACCTATTGCTGCATGAGCATCATGGCCACAAGCATGCATAACACCTTTATGCCTTGAAAAATAACCATATTTATAAGGTTTATGATTAGGATCCTCCGGTTCTTCCAGTTCCAATGCATCTATATCAAATCTAAAGGCTACTGTAGGACCTTCTTTTTTAGTATCTAATATTCCAACAACGCCTGTTAGGTTATCCATTTTTTTTAATATCTCTTCATCTGCACCTTCATTAATTGCCCTAATAATATTCTCTTTAATAACTATTTCATTCGGTTTTCCCATTATGTAATTTTCATTAATTATTTCCTTCCCTAATAATATTTCATATCCTAATTGGGATAAAATTTTTGCAATAATAGAAGTTGTCCTAAATTCTAACCATCCAGTTTCGGGGTACATATGAAAATCTCTTCGATAATTTATAGCTTTCTCTAAAATCTGATTATATTGGTTTACCATATTTAATATTTTCTCCCCTTTTTTAATAGCTCTAAAACAAGGTTGGATAAAACACTAATTCCAAAAGGAATACATTCTTCATCAAAGATTATCTTACTATTGTGTAATGGATAAATATTAGTTTTATCGGAAGAAGTCCCTAATTTCAAATATAAAGACGGTATTTTTTGCGAAATAAAGGAAAAATCTTCTCCTCCTAAATCAGGATTAATTTTAACAACTGAATCTTGCCCATATAAATTCTTTAAAGAGTTTTCCGCCCAAACTGTTAATTTTTCGTCATTAAATGTCATTGGATAACCTTTTACATAATCGACATATCCCTCTGCCCCGCATATTTTTGCTGCATTTGATACTGTATCACGAATTAAATTCTCTATTTTTAGCTCCTTGTTATCAGAAAGAATCCTTACCGTACCTTCGATTTCCACTCTATCGCAAATAACATTATATCTATCTCCTCCGCATATTTTACCTAAGGATAAAACAATATTATCTAAAGGATTTATTCTCCTGGCTATCATAGTTTGCAAGGCAACAATCACATGCCCTGCTGCCACTATCGAATCGTATGTTAAATGAGGAGTTGAAGCATGACCAGATTTACCTAATATTTTAATAAAAATCCTATCTGACTGAGCTGAAATCGGTCCACTTCGTAATCCTATTTTTCCAACTGGAAGAAATGGCCAAACATGTAAAGCAAAGGCATAGTCTATCTTCGGATTTTCTAAAATGCCTTCTTCTATCATTTTATTTGCCCCACCAATTGGGCTACATTCTTCTGCGGGTTGAAATACAAAACGGATAAATCCGTTTAACTTGTCTTTTAACTTTGACAATACTGTTGCAGTCCCTATTAGAATTGCAGTATGAATATCATGACCACACGCATGCATTTTCCCGTCAATTTTTGATGCAAAGGGTAAACCCGTTTCTTCTTTTATAGGAAGCGCATCCATATCTGCCCTTAATAAAATTGATATACCTTCCTTGGAACCACATAAATCGGCTACAACTCCAGTTTTAGCAACACCGGTTTTAACCGATAATCCCAAACCATTCAATTTTTCTGCAACCATAGTAGAAGTTCGATACTCTTCATAGCCTAATTCAGGATACTGATGTATTTCTCTTCGTATCTTGATTATCTCGTCTATATTATTTTTAATGAGTTCATTTATGCACAAATATATTCCCCCCTAAAATTACAGTTATTGGCGGGCTTAAGATAAATTATTATATAAGCCCGCCAAAAAAATCTATTTTTACATAAAAATTCCCGCACCCGGACCGAGAGGAAGGTTTAGAGCCATCCAAACAAAAAGTTGCAGTATCCAGACGATCATAAAAATCAATGAATAGGGTATCATTAAAGAAATTAAAGTGCCCACACCAATGTTTTCATCATATTGCTGAGCAAAACCTAAAAGTATCGGGAAATAAGGGAACAATGGAGTAATCGGATTTGTAGAAGAATCACCAATTCTATAAATTACCTGTGTAAAAGCGGGAGAATATCCTAATAACATCATCATTGGCACAAAAATGGGAGCTAATATACTCCACTTTGCCGAACCGCTACCAATGAATAGATTAATAAAAGTTGATAGTATTATAAGCCCAATTGCTAAAGGGATCCCTGTAAAACCGATATTCTTTAAAAATTCTGCGCCTTTTACTGCCAGTATAACACCTATATTGCTCCAGTCAAAGAAAGCAACAAATTGACCAATAATAAAAACTAAAACTATGTAACCTGACATTTTCTTTACCGCTTCTGCCATCAATTTAGGAACATCTGCTGAATTTTTTATACTTCCAATTTTTTTACCATAAACAACTGAAATTGTAATAAAAAAGAACATAATTATCGGAATAATGCCAGATAGAAACGGTGAAGGAATTAATCCACCAGTCTTGGGGTTACGCAAAATTGCACCTTTTGGTACAACTAATAATGAAAGTATAATTAAATAAATAATTGCTGCAATTCCTGCACTTCTCAAAGCTTTATTTTCTTCAAGAGTTAATTCTTTATTTTCCAGATATTTTATTTTTCCTTTATATTCTCCCAAGCGTGGAGCAATAATCTTATCTGTAATCCATGCACCCACAAAAGTGAATAATATTGTTGAAGTGATCATAAAATACCAATTCATTGAAGGATTAACCTGAAATTTCGGGTCAAGTATTTTTACCGCTTCTTGGGTTATACCGGCAAGTAAAGCATCGGTTCCCACTATAATAAGATTTGCTGAAAATCCCGCACAAGTAGCTGCATAGCCTGCTACAAGGCCTACTAACGGATTTTTACCTAAGGATAAATATACGCTTGCTGCTAATGCCGGAATTATAATAACCGAAGCATCTGAAGCGATATTACCATTAATTCCGATGAACATTACTGCTAAACTAATAGCCCAAGCAGGTACTCCCAGCATAGTTTTTTTCATAAATGCTGACAATAGACCAACTTCTTCAGACAAACCTATTCCCATCGTCATTGCCAAAACCAAACCTAAAGGTGCAAAACCCGTAAAGTTTTTAATCATATTTTGCAAAATCCATCTAATACCTTCAGCATCCAATAGATTTTTTACTTTAATTGCCTCTTTTGTTGCTGGATTTGTAACCGTAACTCCAGTAAAAGATAAAATTGCTGAAATGATCATCAGAAATACCGTTAAATAAATAAACAGGATAAAAGTGTGAGGGATCTTATTTCCTACCCTCTCAACCCAGTCCAAAAATCTCTCAAACCGTCCTTTCTTTTTTGTTAAATTGGTTTTTACTTCTAACAAGATTATACCTCCTTTTTAGGACATATTGCGGTCATATGTCCTTATTTTAATCTAATATATATTCGTTAAATTCATTAAAATTCCTTCTTTTTCATATAAATTCCCCAAATAAATTTTTATTAAAAACAAAAACCCCCTGAAATAAGGGGGGGTAGTAAATCTTTATTGTTCTTTAAAGATTTATTTTATATACCCATAAAGGGCGACCTTTTACTCCACTTTTGTTTAAAAAACTATTAGTGCCTACAACTTTAGCATAGCCTTTTTTCTCCAATTTATTTAAAATTCTTCTTGCGCTTCTTTCAGATATATTTAATTCTAATGATAATTCTCGAGAAGAAATTTCGTTCTTATTTAAATTTTTTAAGGCCTGTTTTATTCTACTTAAATTTATAGCTGAAATACCTACTTTTTTAGCAATTTCTAATAAATCATTTGAAAACAGCTCTCTCTTTTTAGATTCCTCAGGAATTAGCGGTCCTATGATCTTTCCATATTCAGTAGTAATAAAACAATTCCCATTATTCAATTTTGAATAATTTAATGCAATATAAGCGTTATTTCTTGCGGTTTTCGCCGTTTTGCCAAAACCAACACCCATTGTAACTAAAAAGGGAAAATTTTCCTTAATATCTTTATACAGCGGGAATTTAGAATAATCATCGGTAATATTTTCTATGGTACCTCTTGTAGCGAAAATTGCATATTCACCCTCTCTTAATTTAACCATTGTCCCTTCTAATAGTTCAGAATAATCTATTATAATTTTTTCAAGTTCTAATAAGATTTTTTGCATTTTATAATTTAAATTATTATTTTCGTAAATTTCCCTTAGCACATCTTCTACTCTAACAACTATAATGGCAAATTGTGTCTCTTTAAATTTAGTGCTCTCTCCGTATAATAAACCTTTAATAAAGGTTTCTCTTATTATAGATTTGGTAGGAAAAATTCTATAGGTTCTTATACCTTTTTCCTTTAAAATATCATAAGGTTTTTGTAAACACGTAGCGACCGCTATTACTTTACCATCATTTATTAACTTCAGATGATAATCAATTATTTGTTCATAGGGCAAATATTTGTTGTATGCTAATGTATATATTTTTGTAATGGGAATATTTAATTCTTTATAAGCTTCTTTAATATCTTCTTCCGATATAGTATCAAAACTCACCTTATTAAAATCTACTTTATCTAAATGTATATTAAATAACGTTCTATATAAACAAGTTCCATTTCTTGGAATGTAAAGCATCGGAATTTCGATATTTTCACGTTCTTTTACCCAATAATAAGGCGCTTGACCGCTAAACAATAATACATCCAAAATATTTTCTTCGCAAAATTTTTTTACATCATACAATTCATCAAAAGTTTGGTAGGGCTTAAAATATATTGTTACATTATTATTGAAATCTTCTACAATACTTTTTATTATTTCAAGGGAATCTGTCGGACCAATTATACCCATTTTAATTTCTTTCATTTTTAAGCCTCCAAAAATTTTAATTGTAAAAATCATTAAAAGGAATTTTCTATATGTTTTATCATTCTTCATCAGTTATTTTTTTCCTTCTTTTAAAAAATTTTAATGTTATTTTTATGAATATTTATAATTTATGATTAAAAGAATTATAATATATCAATTTTCCATTACTGTCCTTATAAATTACATTTCCCTTTTCTATTTTAAAACTAATAGCCCCTTTTTCATCGGTCCTCAAAATGGTAATTTTTTTATTTTTTAACAACTCAAGCACCTCAGGTGAAGGATGTCCAAAATTATTATACTTTCCTACAGAAATAACTGCGTAATAAGGGCTTACTGCATCGATAAATTCTTCAGAGCTTGATGTTTTGCTGCCGTGGTGGCCAACTTTCAAAACATGGGCTTTCAAATCTTCTTTTTGCTGTAAAAGTAATTTCTCCCCTTCTTTTCCTAAATCCCCAGTAAATAGTATTTTTAACCCCTTATAATCCATTTTTATCACAAGAGAGGCATCGTTTTCATCTCCATAATTTTGGCCTTTAATGGGATTTAACACTTCAAACTTTAAATCTTTATACCCAAAATTGTCCCTGCCATTTAACTTTATTATTTTTACATTTTTTTCTTTTACAGCATCTAAGATCTCCCGATAAAGTACTGTAGCACTTTCTCTGCCGTAAATTAAGTACTTCACTTCGTAATTTTTTAAAATATATAAAAGCCCTCTTGCATGGTCATCATCGAAATGACTTATAATTACCGCTTCAATCTTTTTTATGCCTTTACTTTTTAAAAAGGGGTCAATAATATCCTTTCCCGTATCAAAATCACCCTTAATATACGGAGGAATTCCACCTCCGTCAATTATAAAAACCTTGTTATCTTGCGTTGTAATAACCGCGCAGTCCCCCTGTCCTACATCGAGGAAAGTCACTTCAAAAGGATTTTTGTTAAGATATATTATGAATATTAAACATAAGCAAAAAGCAACAATAGGTATTTTTAGCTTTTTATAATAACTTTCATAAGAAAAATTAAGCTTTTTCATAGCTTTCTCGGGTAAATTAAACAAAATAGCCACAATTATATAGTAAAGTATAAAGGGGAAAATGCCCCTCTCCGGGATATATAAAATCGAAAAGGGCATATTTATGGCAAATCTATTAATTATTAATGCCAGATTTAGAAACAGTTTACACATTTGTAATAAAATAGAAGTTAAAAAAGGTAAAATACCAATCCCTGCAATCAATCCTAAAACAAGACACAAGCTAATGATAGGAACAACTATTATATTTGTTAATACGCCAATAAGGGATATAAAATGAAAATAATAGGACAAAAAAGGTAGTAAGATAATTTGCGCAGCAATAGTAGAAGAAATGGTTGTATTTAAAAATTTAGGAAGAAAACCGAAAGTTTTAGTTAAAGAACCATAAAATAATACCAAACCCAGAGTTGCTAAAAACGAAAATTGAAAACTGATTGAAAAAAGTATTAGGGGATTTAAAATAAGCAGAATAAAGGCAGAAAAGGAAAGACTATTTAAAGGGTCAGATTTTCTACCTATTAATTCTCCAAAAACTACAACAAAAAGCATTATAAAAGCCCTAATGACAGGAGGTGAAAAATTGGAAATTATTGTATATAAAAATACAATAAATAAAGAAATAATTTTACGCTCAATATTTAATAAATCTAAAAAATAATAAAATGAAACATAGATAATACCAACATTCATTCCAGATGCTGCAAGAACATGCATTATACCCCCTCTGCTGAACTCCTCTAATATAGCTGAGGGGAGGTTTTCTTTTACACCGAAAATTATACTTATAAGAAGGGATGAAAAATTTAAATCCAAATATTTTTCAAAATTGTTTTCATAATGCTTTTTTATTATAAAAGCAACCTTATAAAAACTTGTTTTTAAAAAACCTCCATTATATTCCCCAATTTTATCTATTTCCCGGGAAAAAACCGCAGCCGTTATCCCTTTTTGAAGCATCAAAGCTTTAAAATCCAAATTTCCTGGATTGGTTTTTCCCTTGGAAAGTTTTATTTTACCTTTAAACCTTAATACATCGCCGTATTCAAAAATTTTTTCGCTTTCATAAGTTGTTAGTTTCACGGTGGATTTTAATTTTTTAAAAGTATCATCATCTTTTATGTAAAAGGTATTTATCTCGTAAATAACCTTTTCATTTTCTAATTGTGGGAAATCTTTTACATATCCTATTATTTCTACTTCCTTCCCATCGTATATGGTAAAATCCTTTTGCAGTCTTAAGCAGTAAAAATGAAAATACAGTATTGCAAAAATGTAAATAAATAAAAACAATAATATTTTTTTGTTTTTTATTGTTTGATCCTTAAAATAGAACAATATAAATAAAAGTAGAAAAGAAAAAATTCCAGCAAAGTAATAAAAAAATCTCCTGGCGTTTGGGAGATAATAAGCCGTTATAAATCCCATTATTATTAAAATTGTAATGTTTAAAAAAGTTCGGTGCAAATTCCTCAATCCTTTAATTTTATTTTTTTATTCTCCGCAATCTACATATCTTATGGTCCTGTACCAACGGAAGTTACTACCCATAATCCGACAGCATTTTTTCGCAGGTAAAAGAAACATAATTTTTCGCCTGTTTCACGATCATTATAGCCTTCCACGATATACTGCCAGCCACAATCCAAAAAATACCCCGGAATAATTATTGCTTTTACTGCTGCAAAAGGATTCCCATGAAAAGCTATATAAAATCGAATAGCTCCACCGGGAGTAAGGTGAAAAACAATTATCATACTTAAAATTAATATAAAAATAACAGCAATATATTTTGGTTTTAAAGCCATGTTGTTAACTCCCTATTATTATAGAATAATCCGGCTATAAAACGACAACTAAATAAATTTTACCAGATAACGGTATTTTTATATCATTTTAAATAAATTATATTAAATTATCAATCCCTTTTACTTAATATGTATCATCCGTCTGTGATATTATCAGGGTGAAATCCATCTGAGAAAATGTCGGTATGAGCAGGGAGATGATTGTTTTGTCACAGATCGCCATACTCTGTTCTTTTCCTCTAAATTTGCAGAAAAGTGCCCTTCTATCCAGGAAGAGTTTTTAGGGCAACTTCGGTTTTTAACCCAAATTGGCCGGATATTGAATGAGCTCGGTATCCAGCATATACCCGCTTTCCGCCCATCCCCTCTCATCTTATACGGATCATCCACGCCTAAACCATGGAAACTTATCCAGCGTAATTATACCACTTCTACCCTGACAAATTCACAGACGAGTTTTACCTGATATTTTCATTGACGCTTGACATATTCAACTGAATGGTGCAAAATTTCGGAATCAGTGGTAATATTATATTGTAAAATACGGAAAGTAGCTACATACCGGATGATAAGGGAACCAAAAATTCAGATATTTGAATTAATCATGTCTTTATCCAAAGCTATGGATTTGGTCAGTCCAGTGGTGGTCAATCATCATATGCAGGTGGCCTACATAGCTTTCAGCATAGGGAGAGAGTTAAACCTGCCGGTGGCACAGCTTAACGAACAGGTGATGGCGGGGGCGTTGCATGATATTGGTGCTTTCTCCCTTAAAGAAAGAATAGCCACTCTGCAGTTTGAACTTGAAAACCCTCACCAGCACGCGGAAGCAGGCTATCTGCTTCTCAAAAACTACAAACCTCTTTCCCATGTGGCTGACATCGTGCGATTTCACCATGTTCCGTGGAATGAGGGAAGCGGATCCGAGTTTAATGGGAAAAAAGTGCCGATGGGCAGCCACATTTTACATCTGGCAGACCGGGTAGCTGTGCTTATAGGCAAACATCAGGAAGTACTGGGGAAAGCCGGGAGAATTTGTGAGATGGTCGAGGAACAGTCGGGGAAAATGTTTATGCCGGAACTGGTGGACGCCTTCAGGAGTTTGGCTGCTAAAGAGAGTTTCTGGCTCGACGCTGCTTCTCCATCGATAAGCTCAGTTCTGCCTCTGAGGTTGGCATTGCCGACCGTCGAGCTGGATATGGAGGAACTGCTCAATCTAGCCAGGCTGTTTTCTCACATCATTGACTTTAGAAGCCGCTTTACCGCCACCCACTCCAGTGGTGTTGCAGCCAGTGCGGAATTGTTAGCCAGATTTATGGGGTTTTCTGAAAGAGAGTGCCGGATGATGAGGATCGCGGGTTACCTTCACGATTTGGGGAAACTGGCTGTGCCGGCGGAGATTTTGGAGAAGCCGTCGGAGTTAACAGAGACGGAGTTTAATGTAATTCGCAGTCATACCTTCTACACTTACTGCATCCTCGAGCCCATCACCGATCTCTATGAAATAAACACCTGGGCCTCCTTTCACCACGAACGCCTGGATGGCACCGGTTATCCCTTTCACCACAAAGTTCAGGATCTGCCTCTAGGGTCCCGGATCATGGCGGTGGCGGATGTGTTCATTGCTCTAACAGAAGACCGCCCTTATAGGAAGGGAATGCCTGAAGAGAAAGCACTGCAGGTTCTCCAGCAGATGGCTGACGATTCAGCCTTAGATTCAAATATTGTATCCCTGCTGAGACTTCACTTTGATGAGATTAATTCCTGCCGTATAGAGGCCCAGGCAGGTTCGGCTGAAGAATATAAGAAATTTCTGCAGCCGGTGGATTAATATTGATAAAGAAAGTTAGCACCGTTCTGGGCACCATGCAGGGCCGAAATTTTGGGTACCGCCGCTTTTCAGTGCTTATGCCCTAGCGAAAGTGCCCTTTTGCAGCAAAATAGGATATATTTTACTCCATGATAAAAGCCCCCGTGATAGCCTCTATAATTTTTTGTCATCCTTTAAAGCCATTGTTATATACTTTATGTATATGTATTCCCATGCCTCCTCCCATAATTTTTCTACTCTTTCTCCATCATATACCCCTGAAAAATACTTGGGATTTATCAATTCATTCCTATCTTTTACCGAGTGCTTCTTTCCTTCATGAACGTATACTAATTTTATTATCCCTGATCTCTCGTTTTGATAATGAATGTGATCTTCATCAGCTTCTATATAAAGCGCCTTTATTCTTTTCTTTTCAACAGCTTTTCCATAGGTTTTATTGTATTCATTACCGTCTAGCAGCTTATATGACATTCAGCCCCGTCTCTCTTAATTTCCTGAGTACTTCTTTCAATATGTCATCCCTGTTGAGCTTTTTAACTCATCATCCCGTTCCCTGGCAAAATTCAATAGACGTGCCATAGCAGGTTCCTTCTGATATCCAGGCCACTAATCATCGAAGGGCGCACCAGCATCAATACCGTGCTTTGCTGCTCCTCTAATTCTCTACGGGTAATCTTATACCTTAGTAACCAATCGATCAATATTCTGTCCCGAAGAACAAACAAGGCATATATCATTTCTACTATCAATAACCTGCACAAGATTATCCTCTAATTCTTTTTCTGTAGCAATCTTTTCCTTCGAGCGTCCAAACATTGCGCCCTCCAGCAGCATAACATCTACTGGTTTACCTGAGAGTGCTTTAATAATGGCCTGCAAGGCACTGGTTTTTCGTCCATGCTCACGAAAGTCTCCAGAATAAAACACACTTTTACCTTCTGCCTCTATCAGGAATGCTTAAACATCAAATGCAGAATGGTCCACCAGAAAGGGAGTTACTCTGAACTCACAGATGTACACTGGGACTCCGTCAACAAAAGTGCTTGGCTTACCACCAACTCCCCCAAAAGGACAAAACATCATAGTAAGTTCAGTGTAGTTTGCTGCTGTCAAAGCTGGAACCATATTTTTCCACCAGAGGTAGGCCTAAATCTATAAGAACCGCCTATCTCATGGATGCCACGATAGATCCTGGCCCTCATAGCAATACCTCCTCTACTGTGAATGTCGAGCCTGACTCTTCCATTAAGAAGAATGTGATATCCAAGGAGTCCACCAATTGCTTCAGCATGGGACGTTTCCCGTCTTTCATTTCTTTAATTTCCTCATGCTGCGACTGTTCCTTAAAGATAAGCACTGCTTTACGAATACAATCGGTGCTAAGGTTACCAAGCATATCCTTATGGGACTCAATAAATCCTTCTTTATCAAGCAACTGATAATAGGTTGCAACCTCCAGCATACAACGTAACAGTGTATCCTTATTGTCTTTTCTTTTTAATTCTACCAGCCATACTGTATTTGTGTCCTGGTTAAATGACACCAGATCAATCTTTCCCACCTTATCATCCTTAGTGCTTTTCAGGGACACCTGATAATCAAAGACCTCCTCCCTTGATCTGCACTGTAGATGCCAGAAGATAAAGGCTGGCGTAAGAGAGTTTTTGACCCTTAGTATGCTGTGTGCGTATTAAAATTGTGACCTCCTCCTTACTTACTTCTTCAGGGACATAGGAGGAGGTCAGAGCAAAGTAAAAGGCAGAAAAGAAACCTAATTCTTACTGGCTAACATTTACCCATCTATTACCAGTTAGCTCCGATAATTCTTTCACAGTCATAGCTACGGCGGCGTTAATGTCGCCAGCGGCAGGATACACTATTTCATAATTTTTCAAAGACTCGTCCAGATATACATCAATATGGTTTTTAAGGCCAAACGGGCACACGCCTCCCACCGGATGTCCGGTTACTTCCTCCACTTCTTTTGGGTCAGACATCCTGGCTTTGCAAGAAAAGGTCTCCTTGAATTTTCGGTTGTCTATTTTTCTGTCACCGGCCATTACGATCATTATGTAACCTTCCTTTGTTCTAAAAAGCAATGATTTGGCTATCTCTCCCGGGGTAACTCCCAGCGAGCGGGCTGCCTTATCAACCGTACTTGTATCCTCTAACAACATTATATTTGCTTGTATATTTTTACGCTTAAAGTATTCCCTCACGGATTCAACAGACATAGATTCTCACCTTGATTCGTTTTTGATTTATTAATTATACCAAAAGTTCTGTGAAAACACTATTTTTGCACGGCGTTCGGTTAAGCTTAGTGCGCCTACTGGAAAACAGCACTGAACTTTCATAAGTTTACTGTTTTCCCCTTCTCAGGCCACAGTCCTTTGCAAAGTCCGTCGTAACAGGAAAAGCAAAGTAT
The DNA here is from genome assembly GCF_049701175.1 of Thermovenabulum sp. Lineage (GTDB taxonomy): Bacteria > Bacillota > Thermosediminibacteria > Thermosediminibacterales > Thermosediminibacteraceae > Thermovenabulum. Next base: position 5,058 of record NZ_JBNATW010000014.1, on the reverse strand, counting down.
GTAGCTTTCGGGGTGTTTTTTTACGTTGTCCGCCGAAACCGTTTTTGAAGGACTGAATCGGTTGAGGAGGGCGTCTGCTGTTACTGAGCGAGCATTAACAAGCTCTCTTTTTAATTTGTACAAATAGTTACCAGTTATGTAGTGATCATTTTCACCCGCTAATAACAAGACGTCCTGTCTGATTAATTGATTTTCATATGGGACTTTGAAGTGCTCTAAGGCATTTTTACCTGTAGCCTCAAAGAAGTTTTTCTTAAACGCTTTGTAACAGGTGTTTTTCTCTTCTTTTTCCTCTGTTAAGAAGAATTCTGCCATTCTATAATAATATGCAGCATGGAGATATCGTCCTTCATTTTCTGCTTTCTTAGCTAATGCAACTCGTAATTTTTGCACCCATTTGTATTTTTGTGATATGATATACTTGCAAATGTTTGATTATTAGATAATTGTTTGGGAGTGTATTGATGTGGCCCTGACACAAAGGGAAAAAGAGATATTGAAATTTATAAAGAAAAACCCCATGATTTCCCAAGAAGAATTGGCTCAATTGATGGGTATTAGCAGGTCGGCTGTTGCAGGGCACATAGCAAATCTCATGAAAAAGGGTTTTATATTGGGAAGAGGCTATGTTGTAAGGGACTTTAAAGGTATTACTGTAATTGGAGGAGCAAATATAGATATAAAAGGGAAACCCTATTGTGAACTTAAAAAACACACTTCAAATCCTGGTTACATAAACATAGCACCCGGTGGTGTAGGAAGAAACATTGCTCACAACCTTGCACAGCTTGGTTTACCTGTTACGCTTTTAAGCGTTGTGGGAAATGATGATGAAGGAAAAAGGCTCATTGAGGAGACAAGGCAAGCGGGTGTAAATGTAGAACAGGTTGTAGTTTCAAATACAAGACGCACAGGAATATATCTTGCTATTCTTAATGCAATTGGCGACATGGATGTCGCACTTTCAGGAATGGACATTTTAGAAGAATTAAACATAAAATATCTGGAGTCCAAGACAGAAGTTATAAAAAATAGTGAGATTGTGGTTTTTGATACAAATATTCCTGAGGAGAGTATCAAATATATTGTAGAGCTTTGTTACAATCACAATATTCCTGTAGTTGCAGAACCTGTTTCAATAGACAAAGCAAAAAAATTAATAGGTGTACTTGACAAAATTGATTATATAACACCCAACAAAGAAGAACTTGAATCAATATCTAGAATTAAAATAGCAAATGACGAGGATATGAAAAAAGCGGTCAAGTATTTAAGACAAAAAGGTGTCCAAAATGTCATAGTAACTTTAGGAGAGAGAGGTGTGTATATAGTATCTCAACAGTTTGAAGAATTCATCAAACCATATAAAGCTGAAATTGTTGATGCCACAGGTGCAGGAGATGCTTTAACGGCCGGGCTTGTTTATGGTATTTTTAATGACTATCCTCTGGACGTATCGGTAAAATTTGGTCTTGCTGCAGCATCCCTTACGATATCATCCCCCTATACAGTAAATCCATTTTTAAATGAAAATCAATTAAAAAATATAGTAAAGGAGATTGAAAAATGAATAAGTTCATTGATTTGTCACAAGAAGTAAAAAAGGCAATGGAGGAAGGAAAACCAGTTGTTGCACTTGAATCCACTATCATATCCCACGGAATGCCTTATCCTGAAAATATTGAAACAGCTGAAACTCTTGAAAATATCGTAAGAGAACATGGGGCTATACCTGCGACAATTGCAATTATAAACGGAAGAATAAAAATAGGTTTAAACAAAAAAGAGCTTGAATTTATGGCGACCTCAAAAGAAATATTGAAAGCCAGCAGGAGAGATTTACCTGTAGTTTTGGCCAAAGGGCTTAGTGCAGCGACTACAGTTTCCGCAACAATGATTTGTGCAAATCTTGTGGATATAAAGGTCTTTGTTACAGGAGGAATAGGAGGTGTCCACAGAAGAGCAGAACATACTTTTGATATATCAGCTGATTTGCAGGAACTTGCAAAGACGAATGTGGCGGTTGTATGTGCAGGTGCAAAGGCAATACTTGACCTTCCACGTACTCTTGAGTATCTTGAAACCCACGGAGTGCCTGTGATAGGGTTTAAAACGTCAGAATTTCCAGCCTTTTATACAAGAGAAAGTGGATTGAAAGTTGATTACAAAGTTGAAAACGAAATAGAGGCTGCAAAAATTATAAAGACTAAATGGGATTTAGGACTACGTGGCGGACTTTTGATTGCAAATCCTATTCCAAAAGAATATGCTTTGAATAAGGCTTATATAGATAAAGCAATAGAAGACGCTCTTTATGAGGCAGAAAAGCGAAATATAAGAGGTAAAGAGATAACACCGTTTTTGTTAGATAAAATAAAAGATTTGACACAAGGTAAAAGTCTAAAAGCCAATATTGAGCTTGCTAAAAACAATGCCCATGTAGGCGCAAAAATTGCTATTGAATTAAATAAATTGTATAAAGAGGCGTGATGCGCCTCTCGAGCTGGCCCCCTAATTCAGGATACTCGATGAGTAATTTCTTAAACTCGCCCCGCTCGGCCGCCTTCAGCACCCGCTACAAGCCTCTTCGCCTGTGGTTAAGTCCTGCTTCATCGTCTGACCAGTCCGTCTACCTTTTGCTGGGGGGCCCCACATCTTCCCGGTTCGGGCCTCTGACTGACGGGCTGCTTCCCGACGTTTCCCGTCCCTTGAGCTTTCACCCTCAGGCCCATATCGGAAGGGGGAGTGGAGTTACCCTACCTGCCTGCCACTCACCTTGTCTCCCTCATAACCGTTGCCATAGTTCCGGGCCATCATACATAATACGTCCCAATCCTACTGCTTGAAAACAGTGACATAGATGTGCTACCACGCCCCCACCTGGCGTATTGTTATTCGAAATTGGCTCTAAGTTTGATGACAAATTCAGCTCCTTCACCTTTTTTACTGTAAGCTTCAATCTCTCCATGGTGCATGAGAATTATCTCTTTTGCTATGGATAAACCAAGACCTCCTACTCCTTTTTTTGTATTGGTGCTAAAAAATCTATTAAATATATAAGGCAAATCTGCCTCATCAATTCCTTCACCGTCATCTTTGATTGATATTTTCACAAGATCGCCTTCCTTATTGGCTCTTATATAAATATTTCCTGATTCATTTGTATGGTGAATTGCATTTATTATAATATTGCTGAAAGCTCTTTTTAAAAGCTCCCTATCACCTTTTAAACTAACATTTTCAGTAAATGACCAAAACTTTCTATTTTCTTTAATTATATTTACTTCATTGATAATCTCATCAAAAAGTTCCTTTAAATCTATTGTTTGAATCTTTAATTGAATAACACCGGATTGTAATTTTGATAGTTCAAGTATTTCATTTATAAGTTTGTTTAAGTGTTCAGATTCTTCCATAATTGAATAGGAGTATTCCTTTACACCTTCTTCATCTAAAATCCCATCGTAAATGGCCTCAGCATAGCTTTTTATGATGCTAAGAGGAGTTCGTAATTCATGGGTTATATTAGCTATAAAATCCCTTTTAAGCTTTTCTGTTGTTAAAAGATTTTGAGCCATATGATTGATTGTTTTTGCAAGCTCACCAATTTCATCTTTATTTTTAACATCAATTTTAATATCATAATTCCCCTTTGATATAGCCTTTGCAGCTTCATTGATTTTAAGAATAGGTTCTGTGAATGTACTGCTCAGCACATATGCACCAATAACCGAAACAAAAAGGGCTGCAAGAAAAAGTATAAATATCTGATTTTTGATATTTTTAACATCATTTTGGATGTCGCGCAAAGGAAGATGAATAAATATTGCCGCTATAATTTTATTATTGTCAATTATAGGCATTCCGAATGTAATAAGTGTACTTCCTTGAAATGTTTTTTGGTCTGTTTGATATATAATTTTGCCTGACAAAACATCTAAAATTATTTGTCTTTCAATGTTCCTTGTTCTTCCAAACATGAATCTACCGTAAGATTCTATCAAACCGCCATTTGAATCATATATTGATACCCTGCCATTGATAATATTAGCTATATTATTTGCTTCACTTGAATAATCAACGTTATTTTTAAATCTCTCAGAAATGTCTTTTGCATACTGAATCATTTTATTTTTTAGATTGGTTTTAAAACCACTTGTTATGATATTACTTTGCAGAAAAAAATTTAATCCTAACATACAGAAGAGCAAAATCAGGGTGTAAATCAATAGTTTAAAACTTATCTTTTTCATTTTTTCACCTCAAACTTATATCCATAACCTCTTACTGTTTTAATGTAATCTCTGACCTCTCCAAGCTTCTCTCTGAGGTTTTTAATATGTGTATCCACGGTTCTAAAATCACCATAATATTCATAACCCCATACTCCATTGAGAATCTGTTCTCTTGAAAGGGCAATGTTTTGTCTTTCATATAGGTACAATAAAAGCTCATATTCTTTTTGAGTTAGATTCACTCTTTGACCTTTTACATATACCTCCCGTGCTGCTTTATCAATAAATAAAGTATCGTCATGTTTGTCTTTTCTTGTTCTTTTAATTATTGCCTTTACTCGTGCAACTATCTCTTTAGGGCTAACCGGTTTGACAACATAATCATCGGCACCTAATTCAAAACCAAATATCTTATCGTCATCCTCACCACGTGCTGTTAGCATAATAACAGGTGTATCATTTTTTTTTCTTATTTCTCTCAATACACTCCAACCGTCTTTTTGAGGCAACATTACATCTAAAATGACTACTGAGTAAATTAAAGGCTGAAATTTTTCAATTGCTTCATTTCCATCAGTTGCCTCTTCTACGTCAAATCCTTCTTTTTCAAGGTATAACTTTATTACCCTTCTAATTTTTTCTTCATCTTCCACCAGTAATATTTTCAAATAGATTTCACCCCTTGAGACTCTTACGTTTGAGTTAAAAAGAATGTACTAAATTAATTTTAGCAAAAATTCAATAAGAAATCTTCATTTTATATAATGGATGATCGCGTCAAGTATTTTTAGGTTTTTTTAAAACTCACCATCTCACCACAAGA
>NZ_JBNATW010000013.1:0-55957 GCF_049701175.1 Thermovenabulum sp. | reverse complement strand
GGACATAGCAGCTGCATACGTAATAGCAAGAAGGGGGCTTGGACTAAAAGAGCAAATTCCCGAAGGGTATATGGCAATTCTAAAAGATTTAGATGCTGACGAATTGGAAGAATTAAAAGAGCACGTAAAGAGAACGGTTAAGAACAAACAACTAAAGAAAAGGCAACTAAAGGAGATAGACAGAGCGATAAAACTGATAAAAAGCCTTGGGAGTGAGCCAGGGAAGGCACTAATACCTCTGGGTGGAACAAGTATTAGTGCCTATAGCACAAGCTATAATCTCTGGCGAGTTCTCAAGGTAGCGGTGGTAACGCCACTCTCCCCTGAGAGGGTATTAAGGGACGTCTCTGTCCTGAAGGGAGTATTACATTCAGGGCAAGTGGGGAGACCCGGTTAAGGGCGCGAGTTCCTGCTTCTTGGGGCAGGGGCTATGGTTGTCCCAAATACCGCCTGTTGGGGCTGGGACAACTTGAAAGGCGGACTACAAATACCCCAGCCGTCTAAACTTGTGCGGTTTTGCACAGTTTGGATGACCAGGATGATAAAATGATTGAGGGACTTTTAACAAAAGTAAGGAGTCAAAAACCCCTTGTCCACCATATAACTAATATAGTAACAGTCAATGACTGTGCCAACATCACGCTGGCAGTAGGAGCTTTGCCGGTGATGGCTCATGCCTTAGAAGAAGTAGAGGATATGGTCAAAGCGGCGTCTAGTCTTGTCCTTAATATAGGTACTCTGACGCCAGAACAGGTGGAAGCCATGATCAAAGCCGGTAAAAAAGCAAACGAGCTGGGAATACCCGTGGTTCTCGATCCAGTGGGGGCTGGAGCTACGCCTTTAAGGACTGAAAGTACCTGGAGGATATTAAATGAGGTCAAAGTGTCTGTAATAAAAGGCAACAGCGCTGAAATCGGAGTGCTTGCCGGTGCAGGAGGCGAGATTCGTGGAGTCGAAGCTGTAAAAAGTAGCGAAAACCTTTTAACAGCTGCTAAAAACATGGCTAAAGCCCTTAGGTCTATTGTAGTAATAACTGGGGCAACAGATATAGTTACCGATGGGCATAGGGTAGCGTATGTAGATAACGGTCATTATTTAATGGGAACGATAACGGGTACGGGTTGCATGCTGGCTTCAGTAATTGGTGGTTTTTGTGGTGCGGAAAGAGATTACTTTAAAGCTTCCATTGCAGCTCTGGTAGTTTTCGGCCTTGCTGGAGAACTTGCGGCAAAAAGGCCGGAAGTCCGAGGCCCGGCGAGTTTCAAGACGTGCTTCTTTGATGAAATTTACAATATAACAGAAGAAAAAATAAAAGGAGGCTCAAAATATAAAATTGTATAAAGGCGGGAATTTCCCGCTCTTTTTATATATTTAAATCAGTAAAAACCAATGAAGCTGCACCGATGGCGCCCGCTTCACGGCCTAATTTTGCCTTTACAACTTCCAACCGGGAAGGTTTGGAGGATTTTTTACAATACCCTTTTTTGCGTTCAAAGGACCGGGGACTCCAATTCCTAGGCATATTATAAATAAGAGTTATAATTTCGTAAATTTCATAATATAAAAGTTAAATCGTATAAATATTATATCATATAAATATATTTTCAAATCCTGCAAAAAGTGATAAAATAAAAAATTGGAGACGCTTTAAAAAGCGGCTTTATTATTTTAGTTTATTTAGGAGTATGATTAACGAATGAGTAGTATAAACAATCCATTTGCAGCTTTTAAATCAAAAAATTTCAAATATTTTTGGCTTGGCCAGTGTATCTCTCTTATTGGGACTTGGCTTCAAAATACTGCTCTTTCGTGGCTTGCTCTTACATTAACAAAATCAGCTTTTTTAGTTGGACTTTTTAATGCGGTGCAGTTTACACCCCAATTGTTTTTATCCCTTTTTGCAGGTGCGGTTGCCGATCACTTTCCTAAAAAGAAACTGTTAATTTTAACCCAAAGTTTGCTTATGTTTCTTGCATTTTTATTATCATTTTTAACATGGAGAAAAATAATAAGTTATCCTATATTGCTTGCCTTCGGTTTGTTTTTAGGAATAATAAATACTTTTGATATGCCTATAAGACAATCCTTTGTTATCGAATTGGCTGGTCATGAATTGCTTTTTAATGCCGTTGCTCTTAATTCACTAAATTTTAATCTTGCAAGGGTCATAGGGCCTGCTATTGCGGGTATGCTTCTTAAAAATGTTGGAATGAGCATTTGTTTTTTATTAAATGGATTAAGTTTTATTGCAGTTTTAATAGGTCTTTTTATGATTGATGTAGGCTTGAAACCAATGAGTGTAAAAAAGAAGGAAAAAGTATTTGCAGATATATTAGAAGGTTTAAAATATGCAAGAAAAAATAAAATTATTTTGCAAACTATTACGTTACTTCTCATAATGAACGTTTTTGTTATGAATTTTAATGTATTGATACCCTTATATACAAAATATGTTCTACATAGGGATGAAGCTGGGTATGGTTTTTTGCTTTCTTCAATGGGAATTGGTGCGCTTATTGGAGCATTTTTTGTGGCTACAACAAGTAAGAAAAAACCTACTTTAAAGAGACTTTATTTTTCGTTAATATTTTCCTCGATAATATTTGTGATAATAGGAATTAACAAAAACTACCATTTGTCATCAATTTTATTTGTTTTTGCTGGGTTTTCTGCAATACTATTTACAACAACCGCCAATTCAACTTTGCAGCTTTCTTCTTCGGATGAATATAGAGGCAGAGTTATGAGCCTTTATACGATGATTTTTGCTGGTACAACTCCTTTAGGTAGTTTGATATCCGGTTTTTTTGCCCAAATTTTTAGTGTTAATGGTGCCTTTATAGCCTGTGGGATTATTTGTCTGATATTTTACATTGTTTATTTTTTAAGTATTAGCAATTTTAAAAGAAGCTTTTCAAATGAAAAAATAGTATAACATGGCATTAAAGTTATGATAATTCTACTTTATCGAAAAGATCAGGAATCCTTATTTTAACATTCATAATTTTTTCCAACTCTTTTTTGAAGTTTTCACAAGCATTTTCTTCTCCATGGGTTATATATACACCTTTTGAAACACCGTTTTTTATGTTTTTTACCCAATTTATTAACCCGCCCAGATCAGCATGTCCGGAAAGGCCGGGAAGGTTATATATTTTTGCTTTAACAACCATTTCTTCACCGAATATTCTTACTTTTTTCGCATTATCCAGTATTTTTCGTCCCAGAGTTCCTTCTGCTTGATATCCGACAAATACTATTGAAGTGGTATCTTTCCAAATATTATGTTTTAAGTGGTGCTTAATTCTTCCCGCTTCACACATGCCGCTGGCTGAGATAATAACAATGCCTTTTTTATCGTTTAGAGCCATTGATTCTTCGGTGCTTGAAATGGTATACAGGTTGTCGAATCGCAAAATATCTATATCCTTGTTTAATAGTTCTAAAGCTTCATCATCGTAACATTCTTTATGCTTTTCATAAATTTCAAGGGATTCTTTTGCGAGGGGACTATCGAGGTAAATTTCAATATTAGAAAGTTCTTTTCTTTTTTCAATATCTATATAGTAATTAAGCAAATACAATATTTCCTGTGCGCGTCCCACTGAAAAGGCGGGAATAATTACGTTTCCTCCCCTTTTTACAGTATTTACAATAATTTCATATAAATTTTTAATATCTTCACTTTTATCATGAAATCTATCTCCGTAAGTGGATTCTATTATTAGATAATCTGTGTAATCAATATATTCATAATCTCTAATTATAGGAATATTAAAATTGCCTAAATCTCCTGTAAAGGTAAGGATAATTTCTCCATTTTTTTCCTTAATTTTTAAAATAATTATAGCAGAACCTAATAAATGACCAGCATCTTTAAACATTATTTGAATATTTTCATCAATGTTAATCCATTTGTTATAGGGATTTCTCACAATATAGTCAGGAATTTGTAAAGTATCTTCTACTGTGTACAAAGGTTTTAAAGGTATTAGGCCTTTCCTTTGTCTTTTTTTATTTTGCCACTTTGTTTCAAGCTCTTGTATATGAGCACTGTCTTTTAGCATTATTTCTAATAAATCTGCTGTTGCAGAAGTTGTATAAACACTCCCTTTAAATCCTAATTTAAATAAAAGAGGTAATCTACCGGAATGATCTATATGAGCATGGGTAATAGCTACAAAATCTATATCTGTAGGATTAAATGGAAATGGTTCAAAATTTAACTTGCTTTTTTCACCTTGAAACATTCCGCAGTCTATTAAAAATTTTCTTTTTTCTGTTTCAACGTAATAACACGAACCCGTAACTGATTTTGCAGCTCCGCAAAAAGTAATTTTCATTATTTGACCCCCTTTTTTTAATTATAACTATTATAACATATATTTATATTTAACTTTTTTCATTCAGTCTCAATTTTTTATTCAAGAAAATTACTTAAAAAATCAGGATATGGTATATGGATAAGTTTTATTGAAGGATTTGGAAAAATAATGTAAAACAAAAATAAAAAGGTTAATCTTTCTGAAAAAAGTTCTGAAAAGGTAACGTCAAACAAAAATATGAGGATTCCCTAAAAAATGGAAATAGCAGGTAGTAGTTGGCAAATTAAAAAAGCAAAAGTAGCAGATAGACGGAAGTTATAGAAAATAATAATTGAGCTTTAATGGGAAAAAAGGCATACTTCACCCTTCCGGTAAATGGAGGGGTGAAATTTATGAAATTAGAGACAAAACTTTTAACCAGAACGGCTTTTTTGTTAGCGATATCTCTTATTGTGCAATCATTAAAAATGCCCCAGCTTATTACTGGCTCTTTGGTAAATGTTTTGCTGGTGGTTTCGACTGGTACCTTAAGATTATTTTCTGGTACAATTATAGGTTCTTTAACCCACGTTATTGCTCTTATTACTTGGTATATTGAAGTTTCCGCCTATGATTCCTTTTATAATAGTATGTAATTTTCTCTACGTAGGGCTTTATTCTTCTCAAAAAAGCGCCATGATAAGGATATTACTTGCAGCGGTAATGAAATATTTTTGGCTTTCTATTTCGGTAAAATACATTCTAAAAGGTTTTGGTATTAAAATACCTGAGCCTGTTGTTCAAGCATTTATACTACCGCAGCTTTTTACAGCTACCTTAGGTGGAGCAATAGTTTTCTTGCTTGAGGGTTATTTTTCAAACGTAAAAAGTAGGTAAGAGCTTTAGGGAAAAGAATATTTAAGTAGTATAGGAAAGTTGTAAAAAATTTTTAATCTGGATTAATGTGTGAAACTGTCAGATTTCTGAATTTAACAAAATTTAAAAAAATAACTATAAAATATTGACGAAATTTGTAGATAAAATATTTTTTATTTTTTTTATTAAATAAAGAAGGATTTTTTAAAATAAGAGAGAATATTAATTATAGAAATACGGTATCCCGCATCCTATATCTCATGTTTTTGAGGTGGTAATTTTGGAGCAAATTATAGAGTTTTCAAATCTTAAGCCCATTCGCGAACTCATATATGAGTACATTCGCAAAAAGATTTTTACCGGAGAATTAAAAGAGGGAGAAAGGTTAGTAGAAAAAGATTTGGCAGAAAAGTTGAAAGTAAGCAGGACTCCGGTTAGGGAAGCATTGAGAAAATTAGAAACTGAAGGTCTCGTTGTCCATCTTCCGAGAAAAGGTGTAGTAGTGAAAGGATTTAGTAAGGAAGATGTAATAGAAATTTATTCAATAAGGAAAGCATTGGAAGCTCTTGCCATAACATTTACGGTGAAAAATATCACCCAAAGCGAAATTGAAAAATTAAAAAAGTTAAATGAAAAAATGAAAAAAGCTGCAGAAAAAGATGATACAGAAAAACTTTTTGAACTTTTAAGGGAATTTAACAAAGTTTTAATAGAATCCTGCAGGATGCCCAGGTTGATTAATCTTATAAGCACATACAGAGAGTATTTGGAGCGTTTTAGAGCTATAACAATGTCGCAAAAAGAAAGAAAACTTTCCGCTTTAAAAGAACACGATGAAATTATTGATGCTATTATAAACCGTGATGAAAAAAGAGCGCAGGAACTGGTGCAGGACCACTTACAAAGGGCATTAGAAGCTTTCCTAAAAAATTTTTAATGTAATTTTCCATATTTTTTTAACCTATGATTGCATCCCGGATACAATAATGAATATTCAAAATAAAACAAAATAAACGCAAAAAATCAAAAATTATAAAAGGAGATGGTTTTGGAATGAAGGAAGAAATCAGGGTTTTAACACCTGCGGGGATGCTAGGGTACGGCTTCCCTGTAAAGTGGTTCAAAGAGGGGCTTGAAAGAAACCCTCATGTAATTGCAATTGATTCGGGGTCTACGGATAGCGGCCCGCATAAATTAGGTACGGGTGCCATGACGTGTTCTAAAGAAGCGTATATCAAGGATATTTCTTTATTGCTGGAAGCATGTTATGAAAGAAAAATCCCCGTATTTATCAGTTCTGCAGGGGGAGATGGCAGTGATCAACATGTTGATGAATTTTTAGAAATTATAAAAAGTATAGCACAAGAAAAGGGCTATCATTTCAAAATTGCAGCTATTTACAGTGGTGTAGACAAATTATACTTAAAAAATAAATTAAAAGAAGGGAAGATAAGCCCATGCGGGCCTGTACCTGATCTTACGGAGGAAGAAATTGATAAAGCAACCACTATTGTAGCTCAAATGGGTGTAGAACCTTACTTAAAAGTATTAAAAGAGCAAAAAGACATCGATATCATTGTTTCGGGGAGGACATATGACCCAGTTCCTATAGCAGCTCTTGGTATTTTAGAAGGGTTTGATCCCGGACTTTGCTGGCATATGGGTAAAATTATGGAATGTGGTGCTATATGTGCTGAACCTGCAGGTAAAAACATTTTTGGAACATTAAGGAGGGACCATTTCATAGTTGAGCCTTTAAACCCTGCAGAAAGGTGTACGGTTGCTTCTGTTGCGGCTCATACCCTTTACGAGAAAACCCATCCCTTCCTTCTTCCGGGTCCCGGAGGAATAACCGACCTTTCGAACACAAAGTTTGAACAGATAGATGAGAGAAAGGTAAAAGTAACGGGAAGCAAATTTATTCCCGCTGAAAAATATACCTTAAAGCTTGAAGGGGCAAAAAAGGTAGGGTATAGAACGATTTTCATAGCAGGCGTAAGGGACCCGATTGAAATAGAACATATCGATGAAATTATTGAAAGGGTTAAAAAAGATGTAGAAGAGTATTTTAGCGAAATTCCTAAAGACAGCTATAAAATGATATTTCATCTATACGGCAAAAATGGAGTAATGGGTGAATTTGAACCGGTGAAAGATTTTAAACCCTTAGAACTTTGCGTGATATTGGAAGTCACAGCTCCAACTCAGGAACTTGCTACAGCCATTTGTTCAAGGGCAAGGACAGAAATGTTACATTCTCCGTATGAAGGCAGAATAGCAACTGCAGGAAATATTGCATTTCCTTTCACTCCCTTGGAGATTCCGCTCGGTATTGTATGCGAATTTAACGTTTACCACCTCTTAGAGGTAGAAGACCCCTTAGAAGTAATAAGGTTTAAATATTTGGAGGTGTGATCATGAAAAAAGTTTTTCTAAAAGATATAGCAAAAGTGCTTAGGAGCAAAAATTCCGGGCCTTTTGAAATGACTTTAGATATTATTTTTAAAAATAAAGAGGACTATGAAAAAATAAAGAGATTAGGAATTATTAATGAAGATTTAATATCAAAAATTTACAATATCGAGAAAGAAAAAATAATTACTTTCGTATATTTTGATGCTGCGAATGCAATAAAAATTACCATACCAAGGCTAAGGCCCCAGGGCACGGTAGGGGAAACCGATATGCACGCAGCACAGCAGCATGTTCCACTGATGTTTGTGGAAGTGCCGTGGGAATAAAGGAGGTGGGAAAAATTAAAAAATATTTGAAGAATTTTAATTAAAATTTCATTACCTTTTTTAATATTTTAAAAAGGAGGAAAACATATGGAGAGAATACGAAAAAGTTATGCTTATCTTAGTATTTTACTTATTTTAGTTTTATTTATAACAGCGGGATGTTCATCAAATAAATCAGCTCAAAGCAATCAAGTAAATTATCCTACAAAACCCTTTGAATTTGTAGCTCCTGCAGGACCCGGTGGCGGTTGGGATACTACAATAAGGACGGTTGCTAAGGTGCTTCAGGATACAAAAATAATCACCCAGCCCATGCCGGTTGTGAATAAACCTGGTGGCGGTGGCGCAGTAGGACTTGCGTATATGCAGGAGAAAAAAGGAGACCCCTATGAAGTCATTGTATTTTCACCACCTCTACTTTTAATTAATCTTACCGGACAAACCCAGTACTCTTACAAAGATTTGACACCGCTTGCAATGCTCATACACGATTACGGTGCTTTTGCGGTACCAAAAAATTCAAAGTTTAATAATATTAACGAAGTAATGGAAGCCCTCAAAAAGGATCCCAAAAGCGTAAAAATCGGTGGTGTATCATCACCGGGCAGCATGGACCATATTCAGTTTTTAACAGCAGCAAAAGCAGCAGGTGTTGAAAACTTAAAAGACATACAATATGTTTCTTTTCAGGGTGGAGAACACCTTGCAGCCTTAATGGGAGGCCATATTGATCTTTTATCAACGGGAATGGCTGAAGTTATAGGGCCAATGCAGAGTGGAGATATTAAAGTGCTTGCGGTTACAGCACCCGAAAGAATAAAAGAAGGGCCTCTTTCTCAAGTTCCTACGTTAAAAGAACAGGGGATAAATGCGGAATTTATAAACTGGAGAGGCCTTTTTGGACCACCCGAAATGCCTGACTATGCAGTGAAGTACTTATCTGATGCTTTATCAAAGATGGTAAATACTCCAGAGTGGGATGAAATGGTTAAAAAGTACGGCTGGACAAAAGCATATATGGGAAGCGAAGAATTTAAAGCATTCCTTGACAATACTAATGAGAGCTATAAAGAAATCTTAAAGGAAATAGGGATGTACAAGGGACAATAAGTGGTAAAAGCTCCGCGGGTTTATACCTGCGGAGCAGTTATAAAAAGGGGTGAACAAAATTATGAAAAAGGATATGGTTACCGGTATAGGCGCAATAATTTTAGGGCTTTTATACACCTTCAAAGCTTTAAGCCTGCCTAAGGCATCCATTGGTAATCCGATGGCTCCATTATATTTTCCGCTTAGCCTGGGTGTTTTGATGATTTTAATGGGGGTAATAGTAATAGTAGTAGAGAAGAATAAAAAAATTATTTCTGAAAATAAAAAAGAAGAGGAAAAGGAAAAAGGCTATCTAAAGCTTATTATTGGTACCATTATAGCTTCTCTGGTATATACCATAATTTTTGACAAAATTGGATTCATTATTTCTACAATATTATTCTTAGGATTTATCCTTTTTATGGTAAATGGCAGAGAAAATTGGCAGACCAATATAATGGTTACAGTAATTTTTACTATCGGAATATGGTATATATTTGAAAAATTAATTAATATAAGTTTACCGTAAGTGAGGTGCCGTTTTAATGGATATTTTGCATTATCTATTTTATGGGTTTAAGGTTGCTATGACCCCGGTAAATATAATTTGGCTTATCTTTGGCTCTATTTTAGGAACCGTCCTTGGAATGCTCCCCGGTATTGGACCAACAACTGGCATTGCCCTTTTACTCCCTTTAACCTTTACAATGAATCCTACAACGGCTTTAATTACTATGTGTGCTGTTTATTACGGCGCAATGTTTGGTGGGTCGCGAAGTTCAATTCTTTTAAATATCCCGGGTGATGGTGCGGCAGTAGCTTCTTGTTTTGATGGCTATCCCATGGCAAAGAACGGTCAAGCCGAGGCAGCCCTTGCTATTTCCGCGATAGCTTCCTTTATTGGCGGTATGCTTTCAACTATTGCCTTTGTATTTTTAGCTTTACCTATTGCAAGGTTTGCATTAAAATTTGGCCCTCCTGAGTATTTTGCTCTTATGGTATTTGCCCTTGCAGCAACCGCTTCTATTTCTAAGGATGAGCTTTTAAAAGGTATAATATCTTTACTTTTAGGTTTAATGATATCCACAGTAGGTATTGATTTACAGTCCGGTGTTCAAAGATTTACTTTCGGAATTCCCGAACTGCAAATGGGCATAGATTTTATTGTGGTAATTATCGGTATTTACGGAATGAGCGAGGTATTTATTAATTTTGAGACAATCTTAAAACAGGGAGCAAAGCCAATACAGACAAAATTTAAAAGAATATGGATTACAATGGAACAGTGGAAGAGAAGTATTTTACCTATATTAAGAGAGACTCCTGTTGGGTTTTTTATCGGAGTGCTTCCTGGTGCGGGCGGAACTATAGCAGCAATGATGGCTTATAATAATGAAAAGCAGCTTTCAAAAGAGCCAGAAAAGTTTGGCAAGGGTGCAATAGAAGGGCTTGCTGCACCCGAAGCGGCCAATAATGCTTGTTCCGTAGGTGCTCTCATTCCAATGCTTACCCTTGGTGTTCCGGGCTCCGGTACTACAGCAGTAATGCTTGGAGCTTTAATGATTTACGGTTTACAGCCAGGGCCGCTTCTTTTCCAACAGCACCCTGAAATAGGTTGGGGTGTTATTGCAAGTATGTTCTTAGGTAATGTAGTTTGTGCTATTATTAATATCCCCTTGGCGGGACTCCTTGTTAGGGTATTATCTATTCCGCCTAAAATTTTATATCCTATAATAATAGGAATCTGCTTTGTCGGGGTATATGCTATAAACATGAGCGTAGTAGATTTTTACCTATTAATAATTTTTGGGATAATTGGTTATTTCATGAAAAAATACGATATACCGACAGCTCCTTTAATATTAGCATGTATAGTTGGGGCAAATATCGAACAGTATTTCAGGCAATCATTAATGCTTTCAAATGGCAGCTTAAAAATTTTCTTCCGTTCGGGAATTTCAGTAACATTGCTAATCCTTGCGTTAATTTCGATTATTTATCCTTTTATATCAGATTACATTAAGTCAAAAAAGCAAAAACTCAATTATAAGGTAATGTAAATTTAGGCCCGCTTTTATTATAATAAAGCGGGCTTTTAAGTTAGAGCTCGCATTGACTTTGAGAATTACGCTAAAGTTGAGATGATTACAGAAAACTGTAAAAGTTGAATATTTTAAATAAAATAGAGTAAAAACTGTTGAAGTAAATGTTTCAAAATGGTATTATTTTACTTAGGCTTTTTATAGATAAACTTTTTAGGGGAAATGCCTAAAAACCGCCAGCTGGGAATAGGCATTTTTCAAAGGGCGGAATATAAATATCCCAGCTTCAAGCTTTTAAATTACAAAGCTTGAGTATAAAGGTTAAATTATGGAAAGATTTTTAAATCAGCCTTTTTTAAGTTTAGCTTTTCTCCCAACCCCTTTAGAATATGCAAAAGAGCTTTCAAAAATGCTGCGAATCAATTTATACATTAAAAGGGATGACGAGACCGGTCTTTCTCTTGGAGGTAATAAAGTTAGAAAACTTGAGTTTTTATTAGCTGATGCTACAAACAAAGGTGCTGACATTATAATTACGACAGGAAGTCTCCAGTCAAATCATGCAAGGCTTACTGCTGCAGCAGCAAATAAATTGGGATTGAAGGCCATTTTACTTTTAAAAGGGAAAAAACCTGAAAAGATGCAAGGGAATCTATTGCTTGACAAAATTTTAGGAGCTGAGGTTCATTTTATTGAAGCCAAAAGCTATCAGGAAATTAACGAGTTTGCCTTTGAGATGATGGAAAAACTAAAAAAAGAAGGGCATAATCCCTATTACATTCCCGTTGGGGGCTCAACTCCCATAGGAGCTTTGGGTTATGTAAAAGCCTATCAAGAGTTAATGGAACAAGCTTCAAAACAAAATTTAAAAATAGATTATATAGTAAATGCTGTTGGTTCGGGTGGTACCTCTGCAGGGCTCGAAGTAGGAAAAAGGTTATTTGAAAACAATGTAAAAATAGTGGGTATTAGCGTGGATGCGGAAAAATCCGTATTTAAAAAAGATATATCAGAAATTGCAAGTTCATGTCTAGCTAATTTAAACATTGATAAAAAGGTTTTACCGGAAGAAGTAATAGTTTTTGATGAATACATTGGTGAAGAAGGATATGGCAAGAAAAGCATGAAAGGGACAGAAGCCTTACTTATAACTGCTCGTAAGGAAGGCATCGTATTAGATCCGGTTTATACAGCAAAGGCTATGGCAGGGCTTATTGACCTTGCGCAAAAGGGCTACTTTGAAGAAGGTTCAAATGTGGTGTTTTTCCATACGGGTGGAACCCCTGCAATTTTTGACATATACGCTGATGGTATATAAAATTTTTTAATAGGGAGTGGATAAAGTGGCAGAAAAAGGGCTTGTGCTTTTATATACCGGCAACGGGAAGGGGAAAACAACAGCAGCTTTAGGACTTGCCTTAAGGGCTGTTGGGCATGGGCAGAAGGTCTTTATGATACAGTTTATGAAGGGAAGTTCTAAGTACGGAGAAATTCAAGCTTCAAAATACCTTCCCAATTTTACCATAGTGCAAAAGGGTAGGGACACATTTGTAAAAAAAGGAAATCCCGACCCTATAGATATAGAGCTTGCCAAAGAAGGTTTGAATCTTGCTAAAGAAATCTTACAAAAGGGAGAGCACGATTTAGTTATCCTTGATGAAATAAATGTAGCTGTTGATTTTGGTCTTTTAAAGGAAGAGGATGTATTAGGTTTGATACCTCTGAAAAGGCAAAATACTACTTTAGTTTTAACGGGAAGGTATGCATCTGAGAAATTGATTTCCATAGCAGATATGGTAAGTGAGGTAGAAGAAATAAAACACCATTATAAAAAAGGTATACCTGCTCAAGAAGGTATTGAATTTTAATTAATGGAGTAATAAAATGCTTGAAGAGAGAAGACAGTTGTATATTTCATTGAATTTAATCGAAAATATCGGTTATGTTAGGACAAAAAATCTTTTGAATGTGTATAATAACTTAAAAGAATTGAGAAATGCTAAAAAAGAGGAGCTTTTAAAAATTTCGAATATATCGTATAAAATTGCGGAAAAAATATTATATAGTTTAAAAAATATTAATCCTCTAAAAGAGTTAGAAAAGGCTAATAAAATAGGTGCAGAAATTATAACGATAGAAGATGAGGGCTACCCTGATTTACTAAAGGAGATTTATGATCCTCCAACTGTAATTTACGTCAAAGGCAAAAAAGATCTTTTAAAGCAAAAGGGCATTGCAATCGTCGGCACCAGAAAGCCTACTGAATACGGAAAGAAGGTTGCAGAGGAGCTTGCAAGAGAATTAGCAGAAAACAATTTAAGTATTGTAAGCGGCCTTGCAAAAGGAATCGATGCCTTCGCACACAAAGGTGCATTAAAAGCAGATGGCAATACAATTGCTGTTTTAGGCACGGGTATAGATATTATTTATCCTTTTGAAAATAAAAAGTTGTTTGAGGAAATATCAGAGAAAGGTGTTATTATAACAACTTTTCCTATAGGCACTAAACCTTTACCGTACAACTTCCCGGCAAGGAACAGAGTAATTAGCGGCCTTTCCTTAGGTGTTATTGTAGTTGAAGCAGGGGAAAAGAGCGGAGCATTGATTACTGCCGATTTTGCATTGGAGCAGGGGAGGGAGGTTTTTGCAGTGCCCGGTTTGATACATAGTCCAATGAGCAAAGGGCCTCATAAACTTATTAAGCAGGGTGCAAAATTGACAGAAAGTGCAGCAGATATTTTATCCGAATTAAATATAGATTATAATTTTTTTGATAAAAAAAGAACGATTAATAATAATAAAGAAGAATTAAATTTATCTGAAGAAGAAAAACAATTACTAAGCTGTATAGAGTTTACCCCTATTCATAAAGAAGTGCTTATTTTAAGAACCGACTTATCTCCAAGCAAGATTAATGAAATAATATTAAAATTACAATTAAAAGGTATGATTTCTCAAATCGCAGGAGGATATGTTATAAGGAATTGAGGTGATTTTTTGTGCCAAAATCGCTTATTATTGTTGAGTCTCCAGCAAAGGCAAAAACTATAAGCAAATTTTTAGGAAAGAATTTTAAAGTAGCAGCTTCAATGGGGCATGTCAGGGACTTGCCTAAAAGCCAGCTTGGTATTGATATTGATGAGGGCTTTGAACCAAAATATATAACAATTAGAGGAAAAGGTTCTATAATTGATAATTTAAAAAAGGAAGCAGCAAAGGTTGATAAGATTTATCTTGCTACAGACCCTGACAGGGAAGGAGAAGCTATTTCATGGCACTTAGCTCAACTTTTAGGTATACCACAGGATCTGCCTTGTAGAGTAGAATTTCATGAAATAACCAAAAATGCAGTGACCAATTCTATAAAATCTCCTCGTACAATAAATAAAAACTTAGTGGATGCTCAACAGGCAAGGCGCGTATTAGATAGGCTCGTAGGATACATGATAAGTCCTATTCTATGGAAGAAGATAAAAAAGGGTTTAAGCGCTGGCAGAGTGCAGTCAGTAGCTGTAAGACTTATTTGCGATAGGGAAAACGAAATCCGCAATTTCATCCCTGAAGAGTATTGGACGATAGAAGCGGAACTTTTGGAAAAAAATACAAATACTCTGTTCACAGCCAAATTATTTTCGAAAAAAGATGAAAAAATATCTATAAAGAATAAAGAACAAGCAGATGCGATTGTAAAGGATCTTCAGGGCGAGAAATTTGTAATATTGGATGTAAAAAAAGGTGAAAGAAAAAGGAATCCTTCACCTCCTTTTACAACAAGCACAATGCAACAGGAAGCCTCAAGGAAATTAGGTTTTACAGCAAAAAAAACTATGATGATTGCTCAACAACTATATGAGGGCCTTGATATTAAAGGTGAAGGTACTGTAGGTCTTGTCACATATATAAGGACAGATTCAACAAGAATATCCGAGCAAGCACAGGAAGAAGCAAGAAGATATATCAGTGAAAATTATGGTAAAGATTATATAAACGATTCTCCTATACAGCAAAAACAAAAGAAAAATGTTCAGGATGCCCATGAGGCAATAAGGCCTACTTCGGTTTATAGAACACCAGAAAGAATAAAAGATTCGCTGACAGATGACCAATATAAGCTTTATAAACTTATTTGGGAAAGATTTTTAGCAAGTCAGATGTCGCCAGCTTTGTATGATTCGGTTACGGTTGATATAAAAGCGGGAGAATACATTTTTAAGGCAACGGGTTCTCATATGAAATTTAAAGGATTTATGGTTGTATATATTGAAGGCGCCGATGAAGAGCAGGAAAGAGAAGAAAGTATGCTCCCTGATTTAATTGAGGGGCAGGAAGTCGTATTAAAAGGTATAACTCCGGAGCAGCACTTTACGCAACCGCCACCCCGGTATACTGAAGCTATGCTTGTGAAAACCTTAGAAGAAAAAGGGATAGGAAGACCGAGCACTTATGCACCTATAATTGATACCATTACAAAAAGGGGTTATGTAGAAAAAGAAAAGGGTAGATTTAAACCCACGGAATTGGGAGAAATTGTTACAGAACTTTTAAAGGAATATTTCAGCGATATTGTTGATGTAGGTTTTACTGCAGAAATGGAGGAACAGTTAGATAAAATTGAAACAGGGAATGAAGATTGGCGTAAGATAGTGGAAAATTTTTATGTACCCTTTGAAGAAAAGTTGAAAATTGCAGAAAAAGAAATAGGAAAAATAGATTTGAAAGAAGATGAAGAAACGGATGAAGTTTGCGAGCTTTGTGGAAGGAAAATGGTTATCAAAAAGGGGAGGTATGGCAAATTTTTAGCCTGTTCTGGTTTCCCCGAATGCAAAAATACAAAGCCTTTAGTTGGAGATACAGGTGCAAAATGCCCCCTTTGCGGTGGGAAAATAATAATTAGAAAATCTAAAAAAGGAAAAAAATTTTATGGATGTGAAAATTATCCCCAATGTGATTTTGTTTCGTGGTACCCCCCTGCAGATTTACCCTGTCCCAAATGTGGCGGTTTTATGATAGTTAAGACAGCAAAGGGTGCTAAGAAAGTAGTATGTGTGAATAAAGATTGTGGTTATGAAGAAATTATCCCTAATGAAGAAGGTGAAAGGGATGAATGAAGTTAAAATTATAGGAGGCGGACTTGCAGGTTGCGAAGCGGCATGGTATTTAGCAAACCATGGAGTAAAAGTAAAACTTTATGAAATGCGGCCTAAAAAAATGACTCCTGCCCATCATACTGATAAGTTAGCAGAATTAGTGTGCAGTAATTCCTTTAGGTCAAACGAAATGACCAATGCTGCTGGAGTCTTAAAAGAAGAAATGAGGATGCTTTCTTCTATAATAATAAAAAAAGCTGAAGAAAACAGTGTACCAGCTGGTGCTGCCCTTGCTGTGGATAGAGAAAAATTTTCTAATGCGGTAACCTATGAAATCGAGAATCACCCAAATATTGAGGTAATTAGGGAAGAAGTGTCGGAAATCCCGGATTCTCCTGCTGTAATAGCATCTGGCCCCTTAACCTCAGAAGGTTTATCTGAGGCTTTAATGAGACTTTTGGGAAGCGAATACCTCTATTTTTATGATGCTGCAGCTCCGATAATTACAGCAGATTCTATCGATTGGAGCATCGCTTTTTGGGGTTCAAGGTACGGTAAGGGCGATGAGGATTATGTTAATTTGCCTATGACCAAGGAAGAGTACTACGATTTTTATAATGAGCTTATTCATGCTGAAGTAGTTGAATTGAAAGAATTTGAAAAGCCGCAATATTTTGAAGGGTGTATGCCAATTGAAGTCATGGCGAAGAGGGGGCCACAAACCCTTCTTTTTGGGCCATTAAAACCGGTAGGGATTATAAATCCAAGAACGGGGGAGCAGCCTTTTGCAGTTGTCCAATTGCGAAAGGAAAATAAAGAAGGAACTTTATTTAATTTTGTAGGATTTCAGACAAGTTTAAAATGGCCAGAGCAGAAAAGGGTATTTGGAAAAATTCCAGGCTTAAAGGACCCGGAATTTATAAGATACGGT
Source organism: Thermovenabulum sp. (assembly GCF_049701175.1). Lineage (GTDB taxonomy): Bacteria > Bacillota > Thermosediminibacteria > Thermosediminibacterales > Thermosediminibacteraceae > Thermovenabulum. The sequence goes on along the minus strand of NZ_JBNATW010000013.1, from coordinate 38,887 downwards.
TTTATTCATAGGAATACCTTTATATTAAGCCCCAAATTCTTAAATTCCACTTTAGAATTAAAAATAAAAAAAGGGATTTTCTTCGCTGGGCAGATAACTGGTGTCGAAGGGTATATTGAATCAGCGGCTTCAGGCATAGTAGCGGGAATTAATACTTTACGGCGCATTGAAGGCCTTGAACCTCTTGTTTTCCCGAAAGAGACAATTATTGGAGCTCTATTAAATTATATATCGACTGCTGATACAAAAAATTTTCAACCAATGAAAGCCAATTTTGGAATACTTCCTCCCTTAAACGAAAAAATAAAAAATAAAAAGTTAAAATATGAAAAAATGGCAAAAAGATCCATTGAGGTTTTAGAAAAATTTATAGAAGAGAACCATTTATTTTAAGTTAATAAATGATTTTTCAAAAAAAATTAACAAAGAATTTATGAATAATTTAGAATTTAATATTGCATTAAATAATTTCATGTGGTAGTATATTATAGGTTCTTCTCAAAAAGAGGCGATGTATAATTGGAATATTTAATTGATAGCTTTTTATCTTTTTTGAAGGGGAAAAATAGATCAGAAAATACCCTTAAAGCTTATGCTGAAGACCTTTTGCAGTTTATGGAATATTTAAAAGAAAAAAAAATATCTGATATTGAATCTTTTAAAAATATAGATTATATTTTAATCAGAGGTTTTTTAGCAAATTTAAGAGAAAAGGGTTTCGAAAAGAAGACTATTGCGAGGAAAATTTCAGCAATTAGAGCTTTTTATAAATACCTTGTAACTGAAGAAGTAATAACAAATGACCCTACACTACATATACAAGGAATGAAGCTTCCTAAGAAATTACCTGAGTTTTTATATCCTGTTGAAATTTGTGAACTTTTATCCTCTCCCGATGATTCTTGTTTGGGTTTAAGGGATAAAGCCATATTGGAATTATTGTATGCAACGGGGATAAGGGTTGGAGAAATTACAAATTTAAAACTTAAGGATTTGGATATGGATAATAAAATATTGTATATACTCGGGAAAGGTTCAAAGGAAAGGATAGTTTTTTTTGGCGAAAAAGCTAAGGAGAGTCTTGAAAACTATTTGAAAAGGTCAAGGCCTGTTTTGCTTAAAGGCAAAGAAGAAGATTTTTTATTTTTGAACAAAAATGGTACTAGATTAACCGACAGGAGCGTAAGGCGCATAGTAGAAAAGTATGTAAAAAAGCTTTCATTGAAGAAAAAAGTAACTCCTCACACTTTAAGGCATACTTTTGCAACTCATCTTTTAGAAAATGGTGCAGATTTGCGGACTGTCCAAGAGTTGCTGGGGCATGTCAGCCTTTCAACAACCCAAATTTATACACATGTGACAAAAGAAAGACTGAAGGAAGTTTATGAAAAGGCATTTCCTCATAAAAAAAAGGAGTGATTATTTAAATGATAAGAGCTACCACTATAGTAGCAATGGTAAATGATAAAGGGGCTGCTATAGCTGGAGATGGACAGGTAACCTTTGGTGAGCACACCATAATGAAACATCATGCAAAAAAAATTAGGAAACTTTATAGTGGCAAGGTACTTGCCGGTTTTGCTGGTTCTGTAGCTGATGCAGTTACTTTATTCGAGAAATTTGAAGGAAAACTTGAAGAGTTCCACGGCCAGCTTATAAGGGCAGCAGTAGAACTTGCTAAAGAATGGCGTACAGATAGAATGCTGCGAAGGCTTGAAGCCCTTTTGATTGCCCTTGATAGGGAGCATATTCTTATAATTTCGGGAAATGGAGAAGTGATAGAACCTGATGACGGCATAGCTGCAATTGGATCGGGAGGTCCTTACGCATTAGCTGCAGCAAGGGCTCTTGCTAAGTTTACAGAACTACCACCAAAAAAGATAGTGGAAGAATCACTTAAGATTGCATCGGAAATATGTGTGTATACCAATGATTATATAAGCGTTGAAGAACTATAAGGAGGTGAGTAGATGGAAGAATTAACACCTAAAAAAATAGTTGAAGAATTAAACAAATACATAGTTGGGCAGGAAGAAGCAAAGAAATGTGTTGCAATTGCATTAAGAAACAGGATTAGAAGGCAAAAACTACCTCCTGAAATCCAAGAGGATATAATTCCAAAAAATATTTTAATGATTGGTCCTACAGGAGTAGGGAAAACTGAAATAGCAAGAAGGCTTGCAAAATTGGTGAATGCTCCTTTTGTCAAAGTGGAAGCAACTAAATTTACTGAAGTAGGATATGTAGGAAGAGATGTAGACTCAATGGTCAGGGATCTTGTTGAGACATCGATAAGAATGGTTAAAATGGAAAAAATCGAAAAAGTTAAGGACAAAGCCAAGGAATTAGCTGAATTAAGGATAGCAGAAATTTTGGAACCCGATCCTGCTAGGACTTCAAGTATTAAAAACCCTTTTGAAATGGTTTTCGGGACCTTTCAAAAAAGCTCTTATGAAGACGAAGAGGAGTTTGAAAAGAGGCTAAACGAAGCGAGGAGAAAAAGGAAGGATATATTAGAAAGGATAAAGTCAGGAGAACTTGATAAAGAATTGATAGAAATAGAAATTGAAGACAATAAGACCCCTTTTTTAGAGGTATTTTCCTTCACAGGCGCTGAAGATATGGGAATCAATTTTCAAGATCTTTTTGGGAACATTTTTCCCAAGAAGAAAAAAAAGAAAAAGGTAACTGTGGAAAATGCAAAGAGGATATTGATTCAAGAAGAGGCTCAAAAGCTCATTGACATGGATGAAGTTATAAATGAAGCTATTGTACGGGCTGAAGAAACCGGGATCATTTTCATAGATGAAATTGATAAAATAGCAGGCAGGGAAAAGGGCTACGGCCCAGATGTTTCGAGGGAAGGTGTCCAAAGGGATATTCTCCCCATTGTTGAAGGATGCACAGTTGTTACAAAATACGGCCCAGTAAAAACAGATCACATTCTTTTTATTGCAGCTGGAGCTTTTCATATATCAAAACCTTCGGACCTAATACCTGAGTTGCAGGGACGTTTTCCCATTAGAGTAGAATTAAAAAGCCTTTCAAAAGAAGATTTGAAAAGGATACTTATAGAACCTAAAAATTCTCTAATTAAACAATATAAGGCATTATTGGAAACTGAAGGAATAAAAATAGAATTTTCTGAAGATGCTATAGATGAAATAGTAAAGATGGCAGTTTATGTAAATGAACATATGGAAAACATTGGAGCAAGACGGTTGCACACTATAATGGAAAAGCTTTTAGAAGATATTTCCTTTGATGCTCCTGATATTGAAGAAAAAGAGATTTTGATAGATGCAAAATACGTCAATAAAAAATTAAGCAATATTATAGAGGATAAAGATTTAGGTATGTATATTTTATAAAAATCATAAAGGAGGAATTGCAATGAGTAAAGAATTACTTGAAAAAACGAGAAGGATCAACAAATTACTGCAGAGGTCTGCAGGTTATCCAGTGGACTTTAGTGAAGTTTGCAAAATTTTAACTGAAGTTCTAAATGCAAATGCTTATGTGGCAAGCAGAAAAGGGAAGGTTTTAGGTTATTCAATTCTAGAAAATTACGACTGTGATGTTGTCCAAAACAAGGTAATAGCAGAAAAAATGTTCCCTAAGGATTACAATGATAAGCTTCTTGAAATTCACGAAACTCGCCCTAATATACCGCAGGAGGAATTAGAATGTGTTTTTGATAAAGAGGTAAAATGCCCTCATCCAGAAAAACTTGTAACAATAGTTCCTATTAATGGTGGAGGAGAAAGGCTTGGGACACTGGTTCTTGCAAGATTTGGAGAAAAATTTACAGATGAAGACTTAGTTCTTGCTGAATACAGTGCAACTGTAGTGGGTATGGAAATATTGCGTTCAAAGACTGAGGAAATTGAAGAAGAAGCAAGAAAGAGAGCGGTAGTTCAGCTTGCAATAGGAACCCTTTCCTTTTCTGAACTCGAAGCAGTCCAACATATTTTTGAAGAGCTGGATGGGAATGAGGGGCTATTGGTTGCAAGCAAAATAGCCGATAGAGTAGGAATTACCCGTTCTGTTATAGTAAATGCTCTAAGAAAATTTGAAAGTGCCGGTGTTATAGAATCAAGGTCCCTTGGAATGAAAGGTACTTATATAAAAGTTCTAAACGATAAACTCATTGATGAACTAAAAAAGATGCGTTCATAAAATGCGTGAAGCAATTCACGCATTTTTTTGTACTAAAGTAGATAGCATAAGGAAAATATTGACATAAAAAATAATATATTTATAATTATAAAAGTGAAATATTAAAATCAAATTATGTCGAAAAAGGCAAACCTGTCGAAAGGCAGGGACGCAAAGCTATGGGCCTAAAGCGTAAAATGCTATGGCTGCCAGGCTGCCGACAAAAATTTTATTATATTCTATAATAGAGATTTTTAAGGCGGCCTAATTTTTTATTAGGCTGCTTTTTTTAGAAATATCCTGTTATGTAAAAAAAGTTATAATATGATATAATAAGTACAATATAGCAAGTTTTGACAAAAATTTTGTGCAATACTCAAAAATGAGGAAGGAAATTCTGCAAAAAAAGAGTAATATTTCAATTTAGGAGGATAAATAATCTAAGTTCATTTTAAAAGAGGTGTAAATTTATGGGGATTTTTGACAAAATATCCCTAATGGGAAGGGTCTTGGATGCAAAGTGGCTTCGCAATGAGGTTATAGCAAATAACATTGCTAATGCAGATACACCTAATTACAAAAAATCTAAGGTGGTTTTCGAGGATTATTTAAAAAAATTTTTAGATGATGGGACAACAAAACTTGGTTTAAAAACAACCAATGATAAACATATAAAAAATCTTTTTGAGAAAAATATATTAGGTCCAATAGTTTATCAGGAAAAAGATACTTTATATAGAAACGATGGAAATAATGTGGATATTGAAAAAGAAATGGTTGAACTTACTGGAAACAGCTTGTCGTATAATGTATTGGCAGACCAGGTTTCGAAAGAGTTCTCCCTCTTAAGGACTGTAATTAACGAAGGGAGGAAGTAATAGATGAGTATTTTTAAGTCTATGGAAATTAGTGCCTCGGCTTTGACCGCTCAAAGGCTAAGGCTTGACGTTATTTCCAGCAATATCGCGAATGTGGATACTACGAGGACCGAGACGGGGGAACCATATAGAAGGAAAATGGTGGTTTTTCAAGAGATAAAAGAAATGTCTGATTTTCGGGAATTATTGAGCAATAAAATAAATTATGACGGAGCTGGAGTAAGGGTAGCAGCTATTGTAGAAGACCAAAGGCCTTTAAAGGTTGTTTACGACCCGTCTCACCCTGATGCTGATGAAAATGGGTATGTGAGATTGCCAAATGTAAATATTGTGGAAGAAATGATAGATATGATTTCTGCTACGAGGAGTTATGAAGCCAATGTAACTGCGATAAACTCAGCAAAAAGTATGATAAATAAGGCTTTGGAAATTGGAAAAGCTTAACTTTATAACAAAAGGAGGAGAAATTTTTGGAAGTAAACAGAATTAATAATCTATCCAAAACTACATTAGATACTTTTGACAAAAAGAGTGAAAATAATTCATCGAAATTTGTAGATTTACTTAAAGAAGCTTTTGAAAAAGTAAATGACTTACAAAAGGATTACGATAAAAAGGTGAATGATTTTATTTTGGGTAAAGACATTAATGTCCATGATTTGATGATCTCTGCAGAAAAAGCTAAACTTTCATTAGAGCTTACTGTACAAATAAGAAATAAGGTAATTGAGGCTTATCAAGAAATAATGCGAATGCAGATATAAGAGCAAAGGTGGAAATTAAATGAATATCGAAGAAATTAAAACAAGAATCCTTGAATTTTGGGAAAGTAAAAATAAATCTCAAAAAGTCAGAATAATAGGCGGAACAGCAGTGGTACTACTTTTATTTATTTCCCTTTTGTATTTTGCTACAAGGCCTCAGTATTCTGTGTTATATTCCAATTTGGACATGAAAGACGCAGGAGAAATAGTAAAAAGGCTTGATGCGATGAAGGTGAGGTACAGGCTTACCGATGGGGGAAGAACCATTGAGGTAGAGTCAAAAGATGTATATAAAGTACGGCTTTCACTTGCTCAAGAGGGCCTTCCGAATGGAGGCGAGATAGGTTTTAATGATTTATTTGGCAAAATGAACCTCGGAATGACAGAATGGGAAAAACAGATGAGGTATAATCAAGCCCTTCAGGGGGAATTGACAAGAACTATAAAAGAATTAAATCAGGTAGAGGAAGCAAGGGTCCACCTTGTTATACCACAAAAGACACTTTTTATTGATCCCTCAGGACAAAAGGAAGCATCTGCAGCGGTTTTTTTAAAGTTAAAACCTGGTGAAAAATTAGGAGAAGAAGAGGTAAAGGGTATAATTAATTTAATATCTCATTCGGTTGAAGGATTAAAACCGGAGAATGTTACAATTGTTGATGAATACGGTAGGGTTCTCTCAAATTTAGCTTTATCAGAAAATGATTCCAACCAGATAGTAGATTCTCAACTTGCCGTGCAGTATAAATTTCAAAATGATTTACAATCAAAAGTTCAGTCCCTATTGGAGCAAATATTTGGGCCAGGAAATGTCGCTGTTCGCGTAAATGCGCAATTAAATTTTGATAAAAGAGTAGTTGAGAATAAATTATTTACTTCTCCTAATCCTGAGTCGGGCGAAGGAATCTTAAGAAGTGTCCAAGAAATCAAGGAATATTTTAATGGGAATTCAAATCAAGCTGTTGGAGTGCCGGGAACAACATCGCAAGTGCCCGGATATCAGGGGCAGCAAAATCAGGGAGGCTCATCAAATTATCAAAAGAGTGAGACGGTAAAAAATTATGAAGTAAATGAATCTATTGAAAATATAACTGTAGCACCTGGAGCAGTCAAAAAACTTACGGTTTCTGTTGTTGTAAACAGACAACTTACCGATGAAGAAAAAAATAAAATCGCTTCTTTGGTTGGAAGTGCAATAGGCTATGATAGCAGCAGAGATACCATTACTGTAGAAGGCATGACTTTTGAAAATTCCTTGACGGAATCCCTTGCAAGGCAAATTGAAGAGGATAAAAAACGACAAGCGAGACAGAGGATATATGTTTTGGGGTTTTCTATTATTGCAGCACTTTTGATATTCATTACTGTAAGGCGCATTTTAAATGCAAGAAAAAAGGAGATGGAAGAGAAGCTGGCACAACAACTTCTTTTACAGCAACAGGCAGCAGCTTCTTCAAAGGCGGAAGAAGATTTGCTCGCTCTTGAAGAAAAGAACAAAATGCGAGATATAGAAATGCTTGTGAAGAGTAGGCCTGAGGATGTTGCAAAAATAATTAGGTCGTGGTTGAATGAAGAGTGAGGTGTTTAATATGCCTTTGAATCGACTTACAGGAAGGCAAAAAGCAGCAATATTTATTGCTTCTCTTGGGCCTGAGCTTGCAGCAAATATTTACAAACATTTAAAGGAAGAGGAAATTGAACAACTTACTTTAGATATCGCAAGTTTACGTAAGATTACGGAAGAAGAAAAGAGAGCGGTATTTGAAGATTTTAAAACAATGTTTGTTGCAAATGATTATATAACTCAAGGTGGAATAGATTATGCAAAGGAGATATTAGAAAAGGCCTTAGGAACACAAAAAGCCTTTGAGATCATAAATAAACTTACTTCGTCGCTCCAGGTGAGGCCTTTTGATTTTATTAGAAAGGCAGATCCTGCACAATTAGTTAACTTTTTACAAAATGAAAATGTCCAAACTATTGCTCTTGTATTAACGTATCTTCATCCCGAGCAAGCAGCTAAAATACTATCAAACCTTCCACCAGAAAAACAGGTTGAGATAGCAAAGAGAATAGCCATGATGGATAGGACATCACCAGAAGTCATATTTGAAATTGAAAAAGTTTTGGAAAAGCAATTAGCATCGGTGGTTATGGAGGATTTTACTAATGTTGGCGGTGTACAAGCTATAGTAAATATTTTAAACAATGTAGACAGAACAACGGAGAAAAATATTCTTGAGGTATTAGAAATGGAAACTCCTGAGCTTGCAGAGGAAATAAAGAGAAGAATGTTTGTATTCGAAGATATTGTAACTCTTGATAACAGAACTATACAAAGAATCCTCCGTGAAGTAGATAATCAGGATTTAGTGCTTGCTTTAAAAGGTTCCAGCGAAGAGGTTAAAAACAAGATATTTGCAAATGTATCTAAACGCCAGGCTGAAATGCTCCAAGAAGACTTGCAATACATGGGCCCGGTAAGATTAAGAGATGTAGAAGAAGCGCAGCAGAAAATTGTAGCAATTATAAGAAAACTTGAGGATGCAGGTGAAATAATTATTTCCCGTGGTGGAGGAGATGAGATTATTGTCTAAGGTATTAAAAAAGATAGTTTTTTTTGATAATCCTATAAAAATAGAAAATGACCATAAGATTATAAATAAAGTTAATAAAGATTTTCCAGAATCAACAAAGGATCAAGAGCAAGATGCTTCTATAAAAATATTCGAACAGGAAAAATTAAAGAGAGAAATTTTGCAACAAGCAGAGAAGTTAAGAGAAGAGATAATCTCAAATGCTAAAAATGAAGCAGAAAAAATCATAAAAGAAGCTCAGGTTGAAAAGGAAAGGATTATTAAATTAGCACGTGAAGACGGTTTTCAAGAAGGATACAACGATGGTTTTGAAAAAGGCAAAGAAAAGGCAGAAAAGCAATTTTTAGTTTATTTTAATCAGTTCAAAGAATTGGAGCATAAGCTTTTTTCAGATTACCAAGAAAAATTAAAGCAAATAGAAAAGGAAGCATTGAAGCTATCTATTTATATTGCAGAAAAGATATTAGGTAAAGTTGTTGAAATTGATGACGAATATATAGAAGGGCTAATAGAAAAAGGATTAAGAAGGGCAAGGGAAGATAGGGAGGTAATAATTCGAGTATCCCTTTCAGATTACGAAAATTTAAAGGATAAAATTGAAAAATTAAAGGAAAAAGTAAGGAACAGAAAATTCAGTATAGTTAAAGACCCTCTATTGCGAAAAGGAGATTTAATTTTAGAAAGCTCAGGTTTTACAGTTGATGCAAGCATAAAAACCCAAATAAATAACATTGAAAAAAAATTAAAAGAGTTGGGGTTGTTCGATGATACAGGAGAATTTTAAATTTTATAAGGAGATTGTTAGCAGAATAGAAACGATAAGGCCCAAAGGGAAAATATCAAAAATAATAGGACTCACCATAGAAGCTGAAGGTCCTCCAGCTGAAATAGGAGAGCTTTGCGAAATATCTCCTCCTTATTCAAAAGGATATGGTAAGAGCATTTTAGCTGAAGTTGTGGGTTTTAAAGGTGATACTGTTATATTAATGCCCTTAGGGGATATAGAGTCGGTAGGGCCTGGTTGGGATGTAGTAGCATTGGGAGAAAAACTTACTGTCCCTGTTGGTGAAAATTTATTGGGAAGGGTGTTAGATGGGCTTGGGAATCCCATTGATGGGAAAGGTCCTATTAAGAATTTGATAAGGTACCCTCTAATTAATTCTCCACCAAATCCTATTGAAAGGAAGCCCATTGATGAACCTTTGCCGGTTGGAGTGAGAGCTATTGATGCCCTTTTGACATGCGGTAAAGGTCAGAGAATTGGTATTTTTGCAGGAAGCGGAGTAGGGAAAAGCACTCTTCTTGGTATGATTGCAAGAAACACTAAGGCAGATGTGAATGTTATAGCACTTATTGGTGAGAGAGGAAGGGAGCTAAATACTTTTATTCAAAAGGACTTAGGTGAAGAGGGGCTTAAACGATCAGTGGTTGTGGTTGCTACTTCTGATAATCCCCCACTTATCCGAACCAAAGGCGCTTTTACTGCTACGGCTATTGCTGAATATTTTAGGGATCAAGGCCTTGATGTTATGCTAATGATGGATTCAGTAACCCGATTTGCTATGGCTCAAAGGGAGGCTGGACTTGCAGCAGGCGAACCCCCTGTTAGCAGGGGCTATACTCCTTCAGTTTTTGCTATACTTCCCAAATTGTTGGAAAGAGCAGGCAAAGGCAAAATAGGTTCTATAACGGGTATATATACAGTCTTGGTGGATGGGGATGATTTTAACGAGCCTATTTCCGATGCGGTAAGAGGTATATTAGATGGGCATATTGTCCTTTCAAGAACCCTTGCTAATATGAATTTTTATCCAGCTATAGATGTTTTGGCAAGTGTAAGCAGGCTTATGAATGATGTTATAACCGATGAACACAAGGAATTATCGTCAAGAGTAAAAAATATCCTTTCAATATATAAAGAGGTTGAAGAATTAATAAACATAGGTGCATATAAGAAAGGCACAAATCCCAAAATTGATGAAGCATTAAGGTATATAGATAAGATAAACAATTTTTTGAAGCAAGATGTAGATGAAAAATCTGATTTCGAAGAAACTTTGAGTTATTTAAGGAACATATTTTCAGAGGATGAAACATAATGAAAAAATTTTCTTTTAAGTTAGAACAGCTTCTCAAGGTTAAGGAAGGGATGGAAAATTTAAAAAAAGAAGAGCTTTTTAAGGTAAAAGCAAGATTAGAAGAGGAAAAAAATATATTAGAAGGTCTTGAAACTAAAAAAAGAGAAATTTTAAATCAAAAATATGAGCGGGAGACGGATTTTGTAAAAGCTGTAGAATTTATCTATTTTGATAATTACTACAGGAAAATTTCCGAAATGATAGGTATTCAAAGACAAAAAGTCAACGAAGCGCAGAAAGAATACGAGGATTGTTTAAACAATTATTTAGAGGCTAAAAAAGAAAAAAGGACCCTGGAAATATTAAAAGAGAGAAAGTTTAGAACCTTTTTAGAAGAATACAATAGGGAAGAACAAAAGAATTTGGATGAACATGGCCTTATAGCATTTTCGAGAAGGGATGAATTAAATTAATGACATCCACGAAAGTTAAGGCTATCATAATAATTGCATTAATTTTGTTTTTAATAACGTTTGGAGCCACCTTTGTTTTTGTTTTAAAATCAGTGGATTCTTCCAAACTTAATCCGAATTTTGTAGTTTTTTTAAAGAAAATTCCTTTAACAAAAAATTTGATAAAAGAAGCTTCTTCAGACAATGCTGTTGTTTCTAAGGAAGAGATTTTAAAAAAGAAAGAGGAGGAGCTACAACAGAAAGAAGAGCTTATAAAACAAAAAGAGGCAGAAATGTTGAAAAAGGAAGAAGCGCTTTTAAAAAAAGAGGAAGAGCTTAATAAACTACAAGCGGCATTAGAAGAGGAAAAGGCTAAATTAGAAAATAACAAAAAATCAATTAAAGATATTGCTTCCTATTACGAATTAATGGAGCCTTCAAGTGCAGCAAAGATATTTGATGAAATGACGGTGGAACAAGCAGTGAAAATATTATCCAATATGAAAAAAGAGTCTATCTCCAATATTCTTTCGGCTATGCAACCTAAAAAGGCCGCAGAGATTACAAAGAAATTGGGGAATTTATAAAAATTTTTTATAAAAAAATTGAGGAAAGGAGGTGAGAATGTGGAGGGTGTAGTTTGCATTGATACACAGCAGAATACTGAAAAAATTGAACAAAAAGGCATGACGATTAACAAAGCAAAAACTAGCAAAGAAAAATCCTTTAAAAAATTGCTTGAAATAGCAGAAAGTCAAACATCAAACATAGCAGATAAAATAAATGCCCAAAATGATAGTATATTTTGGATGCTTTTATCGCCCTTTTATTTGAACTTTCCCATTGCCGATTTAAGAGATTTTCAGGATTTTATCAATTTAAATTCATCTGACATTGAAGGTTTAGAAAAAAAGACTATCCTTACGCCACTGCAATTAACTCCTTTTATCAATGAAGATATTGAAGAAAAAATATTGCCGTTATTAAATGAAATAATTTCGGAGTATAAAACAGATAAGGAAATTGATGGAGAGAAGTTTGATAAACTTTTAGAGCTCTTTAAATTAAATGATGAAGTAAAGAAGGTGGGTTTGAAAGAAAAATTACAACAGGTTATCAAAAAAGCAAATGCTGAAGCTTTTACAGAAGTTGATGTTTATAAATATTCAAAAGAAAATTTAGAAAACTTTGTTAAAAAATATGTAAATAATCCTGAAAATAGTTTAAACAGGAATGAAAAATTTGTTTTAACAGAAATCCAAAAAGATTCTAATAAAGTTTTTGTAAGCAAATCCAATGAAGATAAACCAATTATTTTACTTCCTATTGTTAATAAAGTTGAAGGATTAAAAATGGAGACCATTGATGCATTGGAAATAAGTAAAAGTCCTTTACAGAAAGATGAAATAGAAAATAACAAATTCATTGAGGAGATTGCCGAAAAGATAGTTTTTCTTGCAAAGGATAAAATAAAAGAACTACATATTAGGCTAAAACCCGATTATTTGGGCGAAATGCTTATAAAAATCGTAAATGAAGGAAAAAATCTAAAAGCTCAAATATTTGTGGAAAACTCAAATGTAAGAAAGGATTTAGAAATAGGGCTTGAAAGCATAAAAAATCACATCGAAAAACAAGGCTTTGACAACGTAAACATTGAACTTCTAAATGTTAAAGGAGAAATGGGGTTTAATAACGACCTTTTTAATAAAGACAGGGATAATTTTTATAAGGCACAAAAGCAAAAAGGTTCCTTTAGAATTGAGGAAATAAAAGAACCTTCGGATTTGGATAAAGGAATGCTAATGAATCATGGGAAAATTATTTATTCAAATTATTATCAAAACAGCATAGACTACTTTGTATAAAAAGGAGGGAATTTAATGCTGGATAAGATATCAACTTCTTACCAGCCAATAAGCTACTCAGAGATAAAAAAAGATTCTACGGTAAAATCCTTAGGCAAAGATGAATTCTTAAAGCTATTAATAACTGAGTTGAAAAATCAAAACCCATTGGAACCCTTAGACAGCAAGGAATATATAGCACAGCTTGCTACTTTTTCTCAGGTTGAGCAGATTCAGGAAATGAGAAAAGAGTTGAGCGTTTTATCCAGTATAAACTTGATTGGCAAAAGGGCTAAAGCAACTTATGAAGAAAAAGTTTTTGAAGGCGAAGTAAAAGGTGTAGTGTTTGATAAAAGTGAAATTAGTGTAATTTTAGGAGATGACGAGGCAAAAATACCGATTTCTAATATTAATGAAATAAGATAGTTTTTTGGAGATGGTGTCATGAGTGACTATATTAGAGTCTCAGATTTGATGAATTCTTTAAATACTTATATCGAGAAGGTTGACAAAAATAAAATACCGAGTCAAAGAACTGAGGAAAAAGTAAAGCATACCAGCAATTTTAAGGATATTTTAGATGAAAAATTAAAACAGGATTTAAAAATATCAGGACATGCGGCTATGAGAATGAAATTACGCAATATGAATTTGAGTCAGGAACAATGGGATAAATTGAGGGAAGCTGTGGGCAAAGCAGAAGAAAAAGGAGTAAAGGAATCGCTGATAGTGTTTGACAATATGGCTTTTATAGTGAGCATAAAAAATAAAACGGTGATTACAGCAATTGACAGCGAAAATTTAAAGGAAAATGTGTTTACAAATATCGATGGTGCTGTGATTTTGTGAGCTGGACCGCATTGTGGAGGCTCATGAAATCCCGAATGACCGAGGGATTTCCGGCACCTGAAAAAGTCAAAAAAATTATATTTAAAAAAATAATATCACGGGGGTAATAAACTATGATGCGGTCAATGTTTGCCGGAGTTACCGGCCTTAGGAATCATCAGATAAAGATGGATGTTATTGGAAATAATATCGCAAATGTGAATACAATAGGTTATAAAAAAAGCAGGGTAACCTTTCAGGAAGCTTTAGCGCAAACTATTAGAGGTGCATCTGCACCGCAAAATGCAAGGGGTGGGACCAACCCCATGCAAGTTGGCCTTGGTATGAACATAGGTGCCATTGACACCATTCATACCCCTTCAAGCCTTGAAACTACAGGGAATATGACGGATTTGGCAATTGAAGGTGATGGCTTTTTTATCGTTACCGATGGACAGGAAAGGTATTATACAAGGGCTGGAAATTTTGGATTTGATGAAGAAGGCAATCTTGTAAACACCTCAACAGGATACAAGGTTATGGGCTGGCAGAATGCCCAATCAAAAACTCCTCAAAACATCTCTACCATAACCATTAAAAAAGGGATGATGATGCCAGCAAAGGCTACGAGTAAAGTTTCTTTTGCAAAAAACTTAAATGCTGCCGATACTGATGGTGCTTCTTATGTTATACCCTTTAAGATCTATGATTCCTTAGGCAATACTCATAATTTGACAATAACTTTTACTAAAAATGGTACTGGTAGTAATGCCTGGGATTATACAATTGATAAGGATCCAAATGATAATAATTTAACTATTTCTAACAATACCGGCACCTTACAGTTTACCTCATCGGGGGGCATCGATTTACAGACAAGTAGTATTAATAATCCTGTATCAATTAATGTAACCGGTGCTGATAATATCAATATTACATTAGATTTCACCAATGTTACGCAGTACGCAAAAGAGACAACTGTTGACCTTTCTTATCAGGATGGTTATGCTGCTGGGACGCTTTTAGGAATTGCAATAGATTCATCAGGAGTTATAACGGGCGTTTTCGACAACGGTATCAATCAGGAGCTTGCCCAGATAGCTCTTTGCAACTTTGATAACCCTTCAGGGCTTATGAAAGCCGGTAAAAATATGTATAGAGAGTCTGCAAACTCTGGAGTTCCACAGATTGGACTAGCCGGAACGGGTGGAAGGGGAACTATTTCTCCCGGTTCCTTAGAAATGTCCAATGTTGATTTGGCGGAAGAATTCACCCAGATGATTATTACGCAGAGGGGTTTTCAAGCTAATTCAAGAATAATAACTGCTTCTGATGAAATGCTGCAAGATTTGGTAAATCTCAAAAGATAAAATTTAATTTTAAAAATTTTTAATGGAAAAGGCCCAGACCAGCAATGGCCTGGGCCTTTAGAAAAGAGGTGCTGCTTTTGATAGAAGTTACAAGACTAAATGGCAAAAAATTTTATATAAATGCTGAGTTAATAGAAACAATAGAATCAACTCCTGATACAGTTATAAAGCTTACCAACGAGAAAACCTATTTGGTTGAAGAACCTCCCATGGTTATTATTTCTAGGGTTATAGAATACAAAATAAAAATTTTAAAAGGATGTGAAGATTAATGGATCGTGCTACGCTGTTGGGGATGATTGGAGGTATTGCAGTTCTTACATGGGGAATTTACATGGGAGGTAGCTTATCTTCATATGTAGATATTCCATCTTTTCTAATCGTATTTGGCGGTGTTATAGGAGCAGTTTTTATCAGTTTCCCATTATCGAAAGTTATTGAAACAACAAAGATATTAAAAATAGTTTTTTTTGAAAAACAACTTGAAGCAGAAGAAGTTATTGCAACAATTGTAAATTTAGCAGATATAGCAAGAAAAGAAGGACTGCTTGCTTTGGAAGATAGTGCTTCCCAGATAAAGGATGATTTTTTGAAAAGAGGTATTTTATTGGTTGTAGATGGCACAGACCCGGAACTTGTAAAAAGTATAATGGAGACAGAACTTGCCTTTTTAGAGGAAAGGCATAAAGAAGGCCAAAGTTTATTTGAAACAATGGGCGCTTTGGCTCCGGCATTTGGTATGATTGGAACTATAATAGGTTTGATCAATATGTTGAAAAGGCTTGACGATCCGAGTGCAGTTGGACCTGGTATGGCTACAGCTTTAATAACGACATTTTACGGCTCTATTTTGGCAAATCTCTTATTTCTTCCTATTGCTGCTAAATTAAAAGTAAGGAGCAAGCAGGAAATTTTGATTAAAGAAGTGATGATTGAAGGTGTGCTTTCTATACAGGCAGGGGAAAATCCGAGAATAATTGAAGAAAAATTGAAAGCCTTTTTAGCGCCAAAGCTGAGGAAGAACATTAATGTTAAAAAAGGTGCAGAAAGTGGTGAGTTAAATGCCGGCAAACAGGCGGCGAAGGGTTGATGAGGGCACGGGAAGTGGGCCCAGCTCGCCCTTATGGATGACTACATACGGCGATCTGATTACACAAATCCTTATATTTTTTGTATTACTTTATTCTTTATCAAGTATTGATACGAGAAAATTCGATATGGCAATGACTTCTCTTCAGGGCTCCTTAGGGATTTTACAGGGTGGGAAGACTTATTTTAAAGGAGATTTTATTGAAAGCGGAACAGGGCAAAATTATGTAGGAGAACAGGAAAAAACCGAACTTGAAAAAATAGGTAATGAGATTGAAAAAATTATAGAGTCTAATAATTTAAAGGGAATTCGGGTAGACATGGATGAAAGAGGACTTATGATCAGGTTTTTAGAAGGTGCCTTGTTTGATTCGGGAAAAGCTGATATAAAGGAGGAGTCAAAAAAAGTATTAGATAAAATTGCTCCTATTTTAAAAGAAAGCAATCATCATATAAGGGTGGAAGGCCATACAGATAATGTGCCGATTCATACAAAAGAATTTCCTTCTAACTGGGAATTATCTACAACAAGGGCTGTAAATGTGGTGAGGTATTTTATTGAGATGCACGGCATAGATCCCAAAAAAGTCTCAGCAGCAGGATACGGGGAATACAGGCCTATAGCTCCTAATGATTCTGAAAAAAACAGGGCTTTAAACAGGAGGGTAGACATTATTATCCTAAAATCCAGTTATGAAAAGCAAGAGCCTAATTAAATATTTAAAACAAAATGTTGGAGGCGTTAATAGATGGCAGAATCTACGCAAAAATCAGGTATGAAAAAAATCATATTAATTGCTTCAATTATAGTGATTTTAATGATACTTTCAGCTTTTTTAGCTTATTTCTTAACAAAAAATTTTATTGTTCAAGGGCAAGCAAAAGAAGAAAAAAAAGTTCTTACAACTTATCAGGCAGGGGAATTTTTGACAAACCTTGCTGACCACGGTTATATAAAAATTTCTCTTGTTTTTTTGTTAGAAGGCAAAGACGCAGAAAAGGAAGTAAAAGAGAGGGAGTATGAGATAAACGACAGGATTTATTCAATTCTTAGGGCAAAAACTTTTGATTCAGTTAAGGACAGCAATGGAATGGAAGTTTTAAGAAGCGAGATAAAGAATAATATCAATAAATTATTAGAAAAGGGAAAGGTTGCAGATGTATTTTTTAACAGCATAATAGTCAATTGAGGAGGGGGAAAGCTTGTCTGATATTCTTTCTCAAAGCGAAATAGATGCTCTGATTGCTGCGCTGACGACAGGAGAAATAAAGGCTGAAGAGATAAAAAAGGAAACACAGGAAAAGAAAATAAAGGTTTATGATTTTAAAAAACCAAATAAATTTTCAAAAGAGCAGTTAAATACCATAAAGCTTATTCATGAAAATTTTGGAAGACAGCTTATTACCTATTTTACTACACAACTTCGCACTTTAGTTCAAATAAGTGGGTCTCATGTAGATCAAATGCCCTTTTCAGAGTTTTCGTCATCAATACCAAACCCCTCCATTATAGGAATTGTGGATTTTTCGCCTTTAAAAGGTTCAATATTGCTTGTGACAAGTGTAGAACTGGCATTTACTATAATTGACCGTTTATTAGGAGGATTAGGAGAGTATAAGGATAAACCAAGGGAACCGACTGAAATAGAAATAAACATAATAACAAAGGTTTTTTCAAGAATATTAAAATTGATAGAAGAAACATGGAAAGATATTATTGAATTACATCCTTCCTTAGAAAAAATAGAAACAAATCCACAGTATATACAGCTTGTTTCTCCTAATGAGGCAACAGCATTGGTAACTTTTAACATTAGGGTAGGAAAGACTGAAGGACTTATTAATATATGTGTGCCTTTTATTGTAATAGAACCTATTATGCCAAAACTTTCAACTAAAGCCTGGCTTTCAGCATCGAGGGAAGCTTCTGAGGATTATGCCCAAAAAATAAATAAAAAGCTTGAAAATATTTCTGTAGAGGTAAAAGCAGAACTTGGGAAGGCTATAATTTCAGTCAAAGACTTTTTGAACTTAGAAGTGGGGGATGTAATACAACTTGATAGAAATATCAAAGAAGAGATTGACATTTATGTGAAAGAAAAATTAAAATTTAAAGGGGTTATAGGCAAAAAAAATGGAAAAGTTGCTGTAAAAGTTACAAGGTTTGCTGAAGAAAGGAATGAGAATTATGGATGAAAACAAGATACTTTCCCAGGATGAGATAAATGCTTTGATAGCAAAAATGAATAATTCTCAGGAATTGCCTGATCTTTCGCAGGAGGAAAAGGATATACTTGGAGAAATTGGCAATATTTCTATAGGGACCTCAGCAACAACTCTTTATACTCTTTTGAGAAATAAAGTGGTTATTACTACTCCAGAGGTAATGGTAACGACGATAAATAAATTGAAAGAAATATATTCTATACCTTTTATTGCGGTTATGGTGGATTATACTGAAGGTCTTGAAGGAAGCAATATACTTATCATAAAAGAAGAAGATGCAAAGATAATTGCAGATTTAATGATGGGAGGGGATGGGAAAAATACAGATTTTGAACTTGATGAAATAAGGTTGAGTGCTGTTGGAGAAGCCATGAATCAGATGATGGGTTCTTCAGCAACATCTCTTTCAACAATGCTTAAAAAGTCAATTAACATTTCTCCGCCCAGGGTAAAAAGAATAATGCTTTCAGAAGATTCCTTAGAAAGCTATTTTAAAGAAGATGAGCCTATAGTTAGAATTAGTTTTAAAATGGAAGTAGGCGACTTAATAAAAAGTGAAATAATGCTCCTTATGAAAATAGAATTTGCAAAATATCTCGTTAAAGAGCTTACTTCCATATCGTTGGATGTAGGTGCAGTAGAAGAACCAAAAAAACAAGAAGTAAAAAAAGAAACACCAAGAGTTTCTTCTATTGATGAAATAAGGGAAGCAAAAGAAACTTCTCAGAAAAGAGAAAAGGTTGTGGTAAAACCGGTCGAATTAGAAGAATTTAAAAAAGATGATGAAATATCATACAAAAAGACAAGTATCGACCTTATTATGGATGTGCCTCTTGAGATTTCCGTACAGCTTGGAAAAACAGTAAAGAAAATTAAAGAAATATTGACTTTAGGGCCTGGCTCAATTATAGAGCTTGACAAATTAGCAGGTGAGCCGGTAGATATTTTAGTTAACGGCAAGCTCATAGCAAAGGGTGAAGTTGTCGTAATTGATGAAAATTTCGGGGTAAGAATTACCGAAATAATAAATTCTTCTGAAAGAGCAAGTCTCATTCAATAAGATTAGGAGGATGGTAAATTATGTCTGGAATTTTGATAGTCGATGATGCAGCTTTCATGAGAATGATGATAAAGGATATTTTACTAAAAAATGGATTTCAGGTTGTTGGAGAGGCAGAAAATGGATTGGTAGCAGTAGAAAAATACAAAGAATTAAAACCTAATTTAGTAATTATGGACATAACAATGCCAGAGATGGATGGTATTGAAGCTGTTAGAAAAATAAAAGCTATAGATCCTCAAGCAAAAATAATCATGTGCTCTGCAATGGGTCAGCAGGCAATGGTTATAGAGGCAATTCAGGCAGGCGCGAGGGACTTTATAGTAAAACCTTTTCAACCCGATAGGGTTATTGATGCAGTTAAGAAGGCTTTAGGTTAAAGGGGTTAAAAAATGAAAAAAGTTTTAAGGTCAACTGTTATTTTCTTGGCAATTTTGGCTGTGGTTTCTTTTACTCTAAATGCTTTTGCTTTACCCAATAGCGGCAAAAATTTTGATATAAAAAATTTAGAAAAATATAATTTTGACAATCAGGGGTCTCAAAAAAGCCAGTATTCTTCTGTTTTTACAGTTATAAAATTTATAGGTTTTTTAGTTCTATTTATAGTAATTTCTATTCTCGCTTATTATTTTACAAAATTTTTAGCACGTAACACTTCCTTTTTATATATAAAAAGCAAATATATGGAAGTTATTGATGTGCTACCATTAGGAAATAAAACAAACTTGTACCTTGTAAAACTTCCTACGGGATATTTTATCTTAGGTAATTCAGAGAAAGGAATTTCAATTGTAGGCAAATTGGATGAAAAAGAAGTAGAATTAATCAAAGAAGCCGAAGCCCTTAGTGCTGAAGCTGGGAAAAGGTTTGCTTCCCAATTGGAAATATATTTAAAAAAAATCAGAAATCCCTTTGGTAGTAAAGATGGAGATGAAAATAAATGAAATATTTTAAAAAAGTAAATACAGTAATCGTTTTATCCATTATTCTATCTACAATTTTTAAAATTACCGTAGCTTTTGCGGCCCCTGAAAATAATTTACCGGTATTTAATTTTATAAAGCCTTCGGGAAATCCTGCAGAAACTGCTACAACCCTTCAATTGTTAGTAGCTTTAACAATACTTTCAATTGCTCCTTCGATTTTAATCATGATGACATCTTTTATAAGGGTAGTTATTGTTCTATCCTTTGTAAGAAATGGTCTTGGAATGCAGCAAGTGCCACCCAATCAGGTGTTAATTGGCCTTGCCCTTTTTATTACATTTTTTGTAATGGCACCAGTTTTTAATGATATCAATAATAACGCTATTATACCTTATATGAATCAACAAATTTCGACAGAGGAAGCTTTAAAAAGGGCAGAAAAACCTCTGAGGGATTTCATGTTTAAACAGACGAGGGAAAAGGATCTTGCACTATTTTTACACTATGCTAAACTGCAAAAACCAGTAAATACCCTTGATGATGTCCCTACTTATGTTTTAATCCCCTCTTTTATAATAAGTGAATTGAAAACCGCATTTCAGATGGGTTTTATAATATTTCTTCCCTTTCTTGTAATTGACATGATTGTTGCGAGTGCCTTAATGTCTATGGGAATGTTGATGCTTCCACCCATTATGATATCTTTACCTTTCAAAATATTACTTTTTGTTATGGTTGATGGATGGGACTTGGTAATAAGATCTTTGATTACAGGATTTCACTGAGGGATGTGATAAAAAATGACTCAAGAAACGGTTATTTATCTGGCGAGGGAAGCTTTGGGGGTAGCGCTTTTAGTGTCTGCGCCTATATTAGGCCTTTCGATGCTTGTGGGGCTTATAATTAGCATTTTGCAGGCTACAACTCAGATACATGAACAAACATTAACCTTTATACCTAAAATTATAGCAGCAGTAATAGCACTGTTAATTTTTGGTCCGTGGATGCTGACAACATTATTGCATTTTGCAGAGACCTTATTTACAGAACTTCCCAATTTTATTAATTGATATAAACAATCGGTGGCGTAAAATGTATATTTCTATTAACATACTACCTCATTTACTTAAGTTTTTATATATATTTTTTAGAATTATGGGTTTTTTTACAGTTGCTCCAATATTTGGTAGAAGAGAAACCCCCTTACAAGCGAGAATTGGTTTTTCGGCATTATTAACTGTAGTAATTTTTCCTCTTGTCGAATCCCCTGAGTTTGATTTTAATACAATGGAATTTTTGTACTTTGTCGTTAAAGAGGTCTTTACAGGAATAATTGTGGGGTTTACTGTATTTATGATTTTTTCCCTATTTTTTATAACAGGCCAAATTATAGATTTACAGATGGGTTTTGGCATAGTTAATGTAATCGATCCCCAAAGTAATACTCAAATTCCACTAATAGGAAACCTATATTATATTATGGCTACTTTAATTTTCCTGACTATAAATGGACATCACACTTTGATTTCATCCTTAATAGAAAGTTATAAAATTGTTCCATTAGGAGCTGGAAATTTACTCTCACAAAATTTACTCAAAATTATTACTGATATTTTTGAAAATATGATTTTAATTGGCATAAAATTAAGCCTTCCTATAATTGGAATGATTTTTATAGTAGATTTTATACTTGCAATAATAGCTAAAATTGCCCCCCAAATAAATGTGTTTATAGTTGGCTTACCGTTAAAGATTTTTGTAGGCATTTTTGCACTCATAATTGTGCTTCCGTCTTTAATAATAGCCCTTGATGTAATTTTTAACGGCATGTATGAAGGAATTTATAATGTATTAAAGGGAATGTTGAGTATACAATGAATTTACAGCGTTTTGCTCAAGAAAAAACTGAAAAGGCGACACCGCGAAGGCGGCAAAAGGCACGCCAGCAAGGTCAAGTTTTTTCAAGCAAAGATTTGACCACTGCATTAATACTTATTGCCTCATTATTTATAATGAAGTTTTTTACAAAATATGCTGTTGCCAGAATAATGGAGTTTATCATAGATAATTATACCTATTTCTTTAACCAAGAATTAACAATGCAAAATACCACTGTTATTATTATTCGTTCTATTAATTTAATATTTTTTGTAATAGCCCCTTTGGCTTTTGTGCTGTTATTAGTCGGTGTTTTTTCAAGTGTTCTTCAAACAGGCCTTGTATTTAACTTTGGGCTTATTGCTCCTAAACTTGAGAGAATAAATCCTATAGAAGGTTTTAAGAGAATATTTTCCAAAAGAAGCCTAATAGAACTTTTGAAAGTTATTATTAAAGTAACAGTTATAGCTTTTTTTTCCTATGATGGGATAAAAACCGTAAAGAACGGTATTGATGAAATGATGGATATGGGGATAGAACAGAACATAGCATTTTTCGGAGATGTCTTATTTAAAGTGGGGATAAAAATTTCTTTTGTATTATTAGGGTTATCCATTTTTGATTATTTTTATCAATGGTATGAGTACGAAAAAAGCCTTATGATGTCAAAAGAAGATATAAAAGAAGAGATTAAAGAAATAGAAGGAAACCCTCAAATAAAGGCAAGAATCAGACAAATTCAAAGACAAATGGCAAGAAGGCGCATGATGCAGGATGTAAAAAAAGCTGATGTGGTAATAACAAACCCTACACACATAGCAGTAGCTTTGTCCTATGATGCAGAAAAACATGATGCTCCGGTAGTAGTTGCAAAAGGTGCAGGAGAAATAGCCTTAAAAATAAAAGAAATAGCAAAAGAAGAAGATGTCCCAATTGTGGAAAATCCGACACTTGCTCGAACATTGTATAAATCCGTTGAAATTGGGGAAAGCATTCCCCAAGAGCTTTATCAAGCCGTTGCAGAAATTTTAGCCTTTGTGTACAGTTTGAAGGGAAGGAGGGTTTAATATATGAAAATAGGAGATATAGCTGTTGCATTAATTTCAGTCCTGGTAGTAGTAATGATGATTATCCCCCTTCCTTCTGCACTCCTTGACATTTTACTTTCATTAAACATCACCCTTTCTTTGGTAATATTGCTTGTCTCAATGAATACAGAAAAACCTTTAAATTTTTCGGTTTTTCCTACTCTTTTACTTTTAGCTACTTTGTTTAGGCTTTCTTTGAATATTTCTTCTACGAGGCTCATTTTATTAAACGGCTATGCTGGCAGGGTCATTGAGGCCTTTGGAAATTTTGTAATAAGAGGTAATGTGCTGGTCGGGTTAATTATATTTTTAATAATAGTAATAATACAATTTATAGTTATAACACGTGGAGCAGAGCGTGTTGCTGAAGTAGCAGCTCGATTCACTTTGGATGCAATGCCAGGTAAGCAGATGAGTATTGATGCAGATTTAAACGCTGGATTGATTACTGAGGCTGAAGCACGGAAAAGGCGTCAGGACATTCAAAGAGAAGCCGATTTTTATGGAGCGATGGATGGTGCTAGTAAATTTGTAAAAGGTGATGCGATTGCAGGGATTATTATAACTGCTATTAATATAATCGGTGGCCTTATAACCGGTATGGTTTTCCAACAAATGAGCTTTTTGGAAGCTATAAATAGATATGCTTTGCTGACAGTAGGGGATGGTTTGGTAAGTCAATTGCCAGCATTGCTTATTTCTACGGCAACTGGCATTATCGTTACTAAAGCTGCAAGTGAAGGCAATTTAGGTAATGATCTGGTAAGACAGCTTACAGCATATCCTAAGATACTCTTAGTTGCAGCAGCTTTATTGGGATTTTTTTCGATAATACCTGGTCTGCCCCATATACCTTTCATGATTCTGGCGGGTATTTTTAGTTATTTGGGTTTTTCCATACAAAACGCATACAAAAAAGAAACCTTAAAAGAAAAAGAAGTAGAGAAAGAAAAAGAAATTGAAGAAATGAGAAAGCCGGAAAATATTTATTCATTACTTCAGGTAGACCCAATAGAGGTGGAATTTGGCTACAGTTTAATCCCACTTGCCGACAAAAACCAAGGTGGAGACTTAATGGATAGAATTGTGATGATTAGGAGACAGTGTGCTTTAGATTTAGGCTTTGTTGTCCCTATGATAAGGTTGAGGGATAATATCCAGTTAAATCCAGGGGAATATGTGATAAAAATTAAAGGTGTCGAAGCGGCAAGGGGTGAGATAAAAATAGACCATTATCTTGTTATGAATCCGACAGGTGGTCCGATCGAAGTAGAAGGAATTGACACCAAGGAACCGGCCTTTGGGCTCCCAGCAAAGTGGGTGCCTCAGGAAAAACGAGAAAAAGCAGAAATCTTGGGTTATACTGTTGTCGATGCTTCTTCAGTGATAGCTACTCACCTTACCGAAATAATAAAGACTTACGCCCATGAGCTTATCGGAAGACAGGAAGTAAAAAATTTGCTGGACGCTGTAAAAGAACATTCTCCTTCTCTGGTGGAGGAGCTTACACCTAAGCTGTTAAGCTTAGGAGAGATTCAGAAAGTTTTATCTAATCTTTTAAAGGAAAATGTGCCTATAAGAGATATGGTTACAATATTAGAAGCCCTTGGAGATTACGCGGTTTTAACAAAGGATACAGATATGCTTACCGAGTATGTAAGACAAAGGCTGAAAAGGGTAATTACAAATAGATTTTTCCCAGATAAAAGAGGAAATGTGATAACTGTGGATAAACAAGTAGAAGATGCTATATTAAATGCGATTTCAAAAATGGAAAATGAGGCTTATTTATCCTTAGAACCCCAAATAGCTCAAAAAATAATAAATTCGACGGTGGAGAATGCAAAAAAAGCATATAAATTAGGGATGCAACCAATTATTTTAACAAGTCCATTTGTCAGAAGATATTTTAAGAATTTAATAGAAAACAACCTACACGGGGTTCCAGTTTTATCATATGCAGAATTGGAACCAAATGTGGAAATTAAAGCCATCGGGATGGTGAGGTTATAGTGAAAATAAAAACTTATATTGCTGATAATGTTCAAGAGGCTTTATATAAGGTAAAAAGTGAAATGGGAAGGGATGCTATCATACTTCAAACAAGGCAGATTAAGAAGGGAGGAATTTTCGGGTTATTTGCGAAAACCAAGGTAGAAGTTATTGCTGCATGTGACATAGAGCCTAAAAAATTTGCAGAACCTTCACTTAAATTAACATTTCCCAAAATTAACCTGCAACCTCCCGAAAATTTAAACAAAAAGGTTGAGTATAATAATAAATCTTTGATTGATGAACAGCAAATTGAAAGAATAAAAAGTGATTTGCAAGAGGTAAAGCGCTTGGTAAAAGAAATTTATGAGAATAAAGAATCGTTTTTGAAGGCCAGCGACATAAAAACAGAAAGCATGCAAATTATCTTAGACAGGTTAAATTCAATGGAAGTGAAAAAGGAAATTATAAAAAAATTAATCGAAAATATCAAACAGGAATCAACTAATTCTACACATAAAAACTTAATGGAAAGTGCTAAAAATGAAATAATAAAAATCATAAAAGAACCTGAACCCATAAAAATAGAAAAGATACCTGCTAAAGTAGCCTTTATAGGGCCTACAGGTGTGGGTAAAACAACAACCATCGCAAAATTGGCTGCGAAGTATTCTTTAGATGAAGGTAAAAAAGTTGCTTTGATTACTTCTGATACTTATAGGGTTGGAGCTGTAAGCCAATTAAAAACATACGGTGAACTTTTAGAAATACCAGTAGAAGTTTTATATGAGCCTAAAGAAGCGTCAAATATTTTAAAGAAATTAGATGGTTTTGATATAATTTTTTTAGATACTCTTGGGACGAGTCCTAAAAATAAGATTTTCTTAAAAAAAATTAAGAACATATTGGAAGAAATTGAGCCATCAGAACTACATTTAGTGATAAGTGCTACTACAAAGACCAATGAAGTTGATTTCATTTTAGATAATTATAAGGATTTAAATTACAATAAAATTTTGTTTACTAAACTTGATGAGACTAATATTTACGGACTAATATTAAATGCGGTTTATTATACAAATTGTCGCCTTTCCTATATAACTACAGGTCAAAATGTACCAGATGATATCGAATTAGCATATCCTTTTAAAATCGCAAATCTTTTGTTGGGAGAGAGCGAGGATGTTTGATCAGGCATATAAATTAAGGGAATTAGTAAAAAAGAAAGTGGAGACCTCAAAACCTTTGAGGATAATTGCGATTTCCAGTGGGAAAGGCGGCGTAGGAAAGACAAATTTTTCGGTAAATATCGCGATAGTTTTGAAAGAGCTCGGGAAAGAAGTGTTACTTATAGACGCCGATTTTGGACTTGCAAATGTAGATGTGATATCAGGCATATTCCCTAAATACAATCTATCTCACGTAATTTCTAAGGAAAAAAGTATAGAGGATATCATTTTTGATGGACCATTAGGAATAAAGATTATTCCAGGTGCGACTGGGCTTTACGAGATGGCAAACCTTTCCGAAGAAGAATTAAATAATCTTATATTGGCATTTGAGACTATAAAATCGGAATTTGATTTCGTATTGATAGACACCGGTGCAGGCATTCATAAAAATGTTGTAAACCTTTTGCGTTCTTCGGATGAGGTAGCGGTAATTACAACTCCCGAACCTACTGCATTAACTGATGCCTATGCGGTAATAAAACTTATACACAAAGATGTAAAAAGAATCCATATTGTAGTAAACCGTACTGACAATTATAAAGAAGCTGAGCTTACAGCTCAAAAAATGATTAATGCTGCAAAAAAATTTTTAAACATTGATTTAAACTATTTGGGATATATATTGGAAGACAAAGTGGTTTCAAAAGCTAATAAAGAACAAACCCCGTTTTATTTAAGGTATAAGGACAGCTTATCATCCAAATGTATATTAAATATTGGAAAAAAGTTGATATATGAAGAAATAGATTTACCAACTGTAAAGCCTTCTTTTAGCTCATGGTTTGAAAAATTGATTTCTAATTTTATTCCTGCTGGGGGAAAATAAATGAAGTATAGATTTGCTGTGGGTATGAAGGTAGAATTGGAAGTAGAAAGAGAAAATGAAAAATACAATTTTCTAACCAAGATAGAAGAAATAAAAGATAAGACAATTTTACTTGGAATGCCAATGTATAGAGGAAATTACTTTTTTTTAAACGTTGATGAAGAAGTATTTATATTCTATTGTGTAAATGATTTGTATTACGGAGTGAAAGGTAAGGTAATAGCCAAAAGTTATTTGCCCTTTCCTGTTATAGAAGTGGAACTATTGGAAGAACCTAAAAGAATTCAAAGGAGAAGTTTTTTTAGAATCCCAGTTACCATAAAGATAAAAATAAAAAAGTTGGATTCAAATAACTGGAATATAGCTTATATAAAAAATATAAGTGGAGGCGGTGCGCTTATAAATACGCATTTGGGATTTGATAAGGGAGAAATTTTAGAAATGCAAATTCCTATTGAAAATGAAATCTATGAAATTAAAGCAAAGGTTGTAAGGGTAATAAAAGATAATATGAGATTAATATATCCCTTTGAAGTAGCTGTGGAATATTGTGATATTCCCGAAAGGATTAGGGATAAAATAATAAAATTTATCATGGAAGAACAGCGAAAATTAAGGAAAAAGGGATATTATTAAATTTAATTTATAATTGAATAGAGTAGGGGTGTGATTATGGACAGTAAATACTTAAGCGTTTTTATTGAAGAATCCAATGAATATATACAAAAATTAAATAATGAATTATTGGAATTAGAGAAAAACAAAGAGAAGAATGTGGACGAGATATTCCGCTATATGCATACGTTGAAGGGTATGGCTGGTACAATGGGATTTGAGAAATTTACAGAACTCTCCCATCAATTAGAAGATCTTTTAGATGCTATTAGATCCGAAAAAATAATTGTTAACTCAGATGTTGTAGATATACTGTTGGAAGGTGTAGATATACTTCAGGAACTTGTCGAAGAAATTTCTGAATCAGGACAAGAAGGAGAAAAAGACATATCTAAAATTTTAGAAAAGATAAAAAGAATAATGCAAATCGAGAATTTAATGAAAAGCAAAGAAAAGGATACAGAATTTAAGGTAGGAAAAGAAAATGAGAAGATAGTTGAACATCCTCTTAATGAATACGAATTGAGAATATTTGAAGAAGCCTATAAGAAAGACTTAAATGTATATCAAATAAGGGTTGAAATTCATCAGGACTGTCTATTAAAATCAGCGCGTGCTTTTTTAGTTTTTAAAGCTGTAGAAAATTTTGGAGAGGTTGTAAAAACAGTACCTGAGGTTAAGGATATAGAAGATGAAAAGTTTGATAGAGAATTTTTTATTTACTTGATATCAAACTCTAATATAGATACAATAAAAAAATCTATAGAATCTATCTCAGAAATAAATAAAGTTACAATAAGAGAAATTGATGTAGAAAAAATACTCCAGACAAGTAAATTTTATGTTAAACCTCAAAAAAATGAAGAAATTAATAAAAAATTTGTTGAAGCTGCCAATAAAGAAAACAAAGAAAATGTTGAAGAAAAAGATTTAAAAGATGCAAAGAAAAAGTTGGGAAAAACTTTACGAGTTGATATAGATAGGCTTGATAATTTAATGAATTTAGTGAGCGAATTAATAATAATAAAAACGAGATTGGAAGAATTAGAAGGCGATCTTGATAGGGATCAGAATAAGAGGGAAGCAATTGAATACCTTTCAAGGGTTACCTCTAATCTTCATGATGCTGTTATGAAAGTAAGAATGGTACCTATTGAAAATGTTTTTAATAGATTTCCAAGGATAGTTTATGATTTATCAAAAGAACTTAATAAAAAAGTAAAATTAATCATCGAAGGTGCAGAAACAGAACTTGACAGAACAGTAATTGATGAGATTGGTGATCCTTTGCTTCATATTGTAAGAAATGCTATTGACCACGGGATTGAAACACCTGAAGAAAGAGTAAAGTATGGAAAAGCCGAAGAAGGTATCTTAAAAATGAAGGCATACCATGACGGCAATAATGTGGTGATTGAAATAAGCGATGATGGGTCTGGTATAGACTGCGATAAAGTTGTTAGAAAAGCAGTAGAAAAAGGAATTATAGATGAATCTAAAGCTTTACGGATGAAGGAGACAGAAATAATATCCATCATTTTTGAACCGGGGTTCAGTACTAGTGAAAAGGTAACCGATATTTCAGGAAGAGGTGTTGGACTTGATGTAGTAAAATCTAAAATAGAGTCCTTAGGAGGAAATGTTGAAGTTTATACCAAAAAAGGAGAAGGAACAAAGTTTTTAATAAGGTTGCCACTTACCCTTGCTATTATTCAGGCTTTAATGGTAAAGGTTAATGAAGAAAAATATGCAATACCTTTAAATGCAATTAGGGAAACAGTCATAGTTTCAAAAGAAGAAATAAAAAAGGTTTACAAGAAAGATGTTGTTGTATTAAGGGGTAAAGTGATTCCTTTAATTCGGCTTCATGAAATTCTTGATGCGGAATTTGATGAAAAACAAAGAGATAAATTTATTGTAGTGGTGGTAAAAAGAGGAGAGAAAGATATAGGTTTGATTGTCGATGATTTAATAGGTGAACAGGAGATAGTTATCAAATCCCTCGGCAATTACTTAAAAAGCCTTAAATTTATAGCAGGTGCAACAATATTAGGCGATGGCCAAGTAGCTCTAATACTTGATATTAATTCTTTGTTTGAGGAGGAATAAAAATGGATAATTTGAATCAGTATGTAATTTTCAGATTGGGTGATGAAGAATACGGTATTAACATACTGCAGGTAAAAACCATTGAAAAAGTTCTGCCTATTACTCGTATCCCGAGGGCTCCTTATTATGTAAAAGGAGTTATAAACCTGAGAGGAGAAATAATACCTGTAATAGATTTAAAAAAGAAATTCAACTTACCTGAAAGGGAATTAACCCCAGATGCAAGGATAATAATAGTATCGGTTTCTGATGTTACTATAGGAATGATTGTGGATTCGGCAACAGAGGTCATTCAACTGCCTCAAGAAGCTGTGGAACCAGCAAATTCTGTAAATGTTGGAATAAATTCTGATTTCATCGAAGGTGTTGGTAAATTAGAAGATCGATTGCTTATTATCTTGAATTTAGAAAAACTACTTTTGGATGTGAGGGTAAGCTAATTATGTATTCAAACTTTGAATTAGATGTTTTAAAAGAAATAGGGAATATAGGAGCTGGAAATGCTGCTACTGCACTTTCTGTGATAATATCCAAAAAGGTTCTGATAAAAATACCAGAGGTATTGATTGTACCTCTCGGTGAAGTAATAAATATAATGAAAAGCCCTGAAAGTTTTGTTACAGGTATCTTTTTTAGGATAGAAGGAGATTTGAAGAGCAATTGTGTATTAATTATTCCTGAAAAAGAGACGAAAAACCTTTTAGCGCTTCTTTTAAAGGAAGAAGTAAAAGACTTGTTAGACCTAAGTGAAATAGAAAAATCAGCTTTGATGGAAGTTGGAAATATTTTAGTAAGCTCTTTTATCTCAGCCCTTTCTGATTTTACAAAACTTAATTTAAAAATATCAGTCCCAAGTCTTGCATTGGACATGGCAGCGGCAATATTGAGTTTTCCATTAACCATATATGGAATAATGGGAGATACTGCTCTCTTATTATCTACTGAATTTTTTGGAGATTCGGATGGGGTTGTTATAGATTTTTATTTGATTCCTGATGATGATAAATCATTCAAAAAACTTTTAAAAGCAATTGGAGTTGATTTTATTGACGATGATGATACGAGTGGGAATAGGTGAATATAAAGCTGCAAAATCACCTGCGGTAATTTCTACTTTGGGCCTGGGGTCTTGTGTTGGAGTTTGCCTTTGGGATGGGGTAACTAAAATTGGCGGTCTTGCTCATATTATGCTACCTGATAGCACTATAAGCTCAACTAATAGTTTTAATCCTGGAAAATTTGCAGATACGGCTTTGCCTTTACTTGTTTCACAAATGGAGGATTTAGGCGCAAACAAAAAAAGAATGGTTGCCAAAATGGCCGGTGGAGCTCAAATGTTTGAGACAAAATTTGAATTAGAAATGATGAAAATAGGAAAACGCAATGTTGATGCTGTGAGAAAAATTCTTTATCAATTAAACATCAAGATAGTAGCTGAGGATGTAGAAGGAAACTACGGTAGATCAATAGAGTTTTCTTGCGAAACAGGCTTGCTTACAGTCAAATCTGTGGGACGAGGAGTAAAGATTATATAATTTTGAGGTGGTAAAGTGCGGGATGAAGAACTGATGGAAAAGTTGCTAAATGAATACAAAACCTTGAAAAGTAAGGAAGCTCTTGAAAAATTGATAGAATCCTATATCCCGCTTGTTAAATACATAGCAGGAAGGCTTGCTATAGGCCTTCCATCTTTTATAGATTATGATGACCTTGTTAGCCTTGGGCTTTATGGGCTTTTGCAGGCTTTAGAGAGGTTTGACACAAGTAAAGGGGTTAAATTTGAGACTTTTGCTTTTCCAAGAATAAAAGGTGCAATAACTGATGGACTTAGGAAAATGAATCCTGTTAAAGGCAAAGGTATTGACTATTTATCGCAAGAGGAAGTTTTGGGTAAAAATGAGGAATTTTTTGAGGAACAAAATAGTTACAGTACAACCCTATGGGATTTGATAGATATAAATAAGGATTTAACAAGCGACCCCCAATATCAGATTGAAATTCAGGAGACAAAAAGAATTTTAAGTGAAGCCATAGAGAAGCTACCGGAAAAAGAAAAACTCGTAATATCTCTTTACTATTATGAGGGGCTCACTCTTAAAGAAATTTCACAGGTTTTAGGCCTTACTCCTGCCAGAATATCTCAACTTCATTCTAAAGCAATTCGTAGATTAAGGGGTTTTTTGAGTAGGAAGAAAAAGTATTTGTAAAAAATAATAAAAAAAGGCCGAGGAGTGATTTTATGTCATTAAAACCAATTGATTTTCAAATTTCTGTACCTCGGGTATATGAAAATTCAAAGAACATACAAAATCTAAAAGAGGTTGTTGATAATCAAATGCTTATAATATCAAACAATGTTAAAAATGAAGCTGAAATATCCAAAAAGAAAGTAAATGTACCCAAAAATGCTGAAGGAGTTAAAGTTGAAAGGGAAAAGGAAAGAGGAAAAGATAATAGGAAAGAAAATAGGAAGAAAAAGAACGGCAAAAATAATTTTTCATCTTCCCAAAATAATAAGACTTTACATATTGATATTAGAATCTGAAAAAATTTTTATACAGATGTTTAAATCAATGCTTGACACATCCCAATGAATTAAGATATATTATATATGAATCCCTACTAAATTAGTAGGAATTATGGAGTAAGAAAGAAGTTACAATAATATTAAACTAAAAATGATAGGAGATGAATTTTTATGAAAAGAATATATATGGACCATGCGGGGACAACTCCTACCAGAAAAGAAGTAGTTGAAGCCATGCTTCCTTATTTTACGGAAAAGTTCGGCAATGCCTCAACAATATATTCTTATGGAAGGGAAGCAAGAAAGGCAATCGAAGAAGCAAGAGAAAAAGTTGCAGCGCTCATTGGAGCCGAACCGAGGGAAGTGTATTTCACATCGGGTGGTACGGAAGCAGATAATTGGGCTTTAAGAGGCATTGCTTATGCAAATGCCGATAAAGGAAATCATATTATAACAAGCGCTATTGAGCATCATGCAGTACTCCATACCTGTGAAGATTTAGAGAAAAAAGGATTTAAGGTTACTTACTTACCCGTTGATAAGTATGGCAAGGTGAGAGTGGAAGATGTGTTGAATGCTTTAACCGATAAGACTATTTTGGTATCAATAATGCATGCAAATAATGAAATTGGAACTATAGAGCCCATCGGAGAAATAGGGCAAGCCCTTAAAAATTTGAACCGAAAAATTTACTTCCATACCGATGCAGTCCAAACTGTAGGGAAGATTCCGGTAGATGTTAATAAACTCAATGTAGACCTTTTAAGTATTTCTTCACATAAAATTTATGGACCAAAAGGCATAGGCGCCCTTTATATTAAAAAAGGCACAAAAATACAATCCTTCATGACTGGCGGAGGGCAGGAGTTTGGGAAAAGGGCTGGCACGGAAAATGTTGCAGGTATAGTAGGCTTTGGAAAAGCAGCCGAGCTAATAGCCTTGGAATTGGAAGAACAATATAAAAAACTTTCCTATTTGAGGGATAAATTGATTAAGGGTATTATAGAAAATATTCCCGAGGTAATATTGAATGGCCATCCTGTGGATAGATTGCCGCATAATGTCAATGTATGCTTTAGATATATAGAAGGTGAATCACTACTTTTAAATTTGGATTTAAGGGGTATATGCGCCTCAAGTGGATCTGCTTGTACTTCAGGCTCCCTTGAACCTTCTCATGTGCTTTTAGCAATTGGGCTTCCCCACGAAATTGCTCATGGTTCATTAAGGCTTACTCTTGGGAGAGATAATACTGAAGAAGAAGTAGATTATGTGATTGAATCTCTTAAAGAGATTGTAAATAAATTAAGGCATATGTCCCCACTTTATAATGAGAAAAAATAAATATTTTAAGAAATGAGGAAAAGTTGAAAGGGGAAAATAAAAATGTACAATGAAAAAGTAATGGATCATTTTACAAACCCTCGAAATGTTGGAGAAATTCCCGATGCTGATGGGATTGGAGAAGTGGGAAATCCTGTCTGTGGGGATATGATGAAAATTTATATAAAGGTAAAAGATGATGTAATTGTGGATATAAAGTTTAAAACCTTCGGTTGTGGTGCAGCAATAGCAACAAGCAGTATGGTTACTGAAATGGTTAAAGGAAAAACTATTGAAGAAGCTATGAAAATCACCAATAAAGCGGTAGCGGAAGCCTTAGGAGGGCTTCCGCCCATAAAAATGCACTGTTCAAATCTTGCTGCTGATGCCCTTCATGCTGCGATAAAAGACTATGAAGAGAAAAAAGCAGAAAAATCAGGTAGGGAACAATATGAACAAAAATAAAGTTGTTGTTGCTATGAGCGGTGGTGTAGACAGCTCAACTGCTGCATTTCTTTTGAAGAATAAAGGGTATGAAGTTATTGGCGTTACCATGCAAATTTGGCAAAACCCTGATGAAGATTACGTATTAAAAGAAGGGGGTTGCTGCTCCTTAGGAGCAGTTTATGATGCAAGAAGGGTAGCAGATAAATTGAACATACCTTATTATGTGGTGAACTTTAGAGAAGAATTTAAAAATAGGGTAATAAATTATTTTATAGAAGAATATGTAGCGGGGAAAACACCAAATCCATGCATTGTTTGCAATAAAACAATGAAATTTAATTTGCTTTTAAAAAAAGCTTTGGAGATGGATTCTTTTTACCTTGCTACCGGACATTACGCAAAAATTGAATTTGACGAGAAAAGAGGGAGATATTTATTAAAAAAAGGTAAGGATAAGACAAAGGATCAATCCTATGTTTTGTATAATTTAACTCAATTTGAATTAGAACATATCCTCTTTCCTTTGGGGGATTACACTAAGAATGAAATAAGAGAAATTGCTGAAAAAGCAGGGCTCCCGGTTGCAAAAAAACCCGAAAGTCAGGAGATATGTTTCGTAAATGGAGACTATAAAGATTTTATTAAAGATAAAGCCCCTCAAAGCATAAAACCGGGTTTTTTTATTGACTCTAAGGGAAATATTTTGGGAAAACACAAGGGAATAGCTTTTTACACGATAGGTCAAAGGAGGGGATTGGGTATATCTTCAAATAAACCCCTCTATGTTATAAAAATGGACCCACAAACCAACACTATCGTTGTTGGAAGTGAAGAAGAACTTTTAAGAAAGGAATTTACAGTAAATAATTTAAATTGGATTTCAATTGAGAAATTGTATGAAGAGAAACGGGTAAATATTAAAATAAGATATAATTTTGAAGAAAAACCTGGAATTATATATCCTTTAAATAATGGAAGGATAAAAGTCGTTTTTGATGAACCACAAAAAGCGATAACGCCCGGTCAATCAGCTGTATTTTATGAGGAAGATATTGTGGTAGGCGGAGGAGTAATAGAATAATAGACCTTGGCAATGTTGCCAGGGTTTTTAATTTTTGCGTATAAAAATAATGTTTGGGAAAAATAATAAAAAAAGATAAATATTGGAAGGTGGTATAGTGAACTGCCCCTTATGCGGAAAGAATGAAATAGGAAGGGTAGGAACAAACCAATACTTTTGCTGGGAATGTTTGGTAGAGTTTTCAGTAAATAATAATAGAGTTGTGGTTTTTGAAGTTGCTGATGATGGAACCCTTGTGCCATTTTTAGAAAAAATCTTAGTGGCTGAAGGATAATTATAATGATTTCTAAAATGGAGGAGAAATGGAAGTAAATTTAGGGTTTAAAAAATATAGAAAAAAATTACTATATTTTTTTTTGATCATTAGTAGTGTTGTTGTTTTTTTATTATTTAGAAAAAAAATAAAAATAATCATACTACCTTTTATTATAGGCATAGTTATAGCCTATGTCTTAAACCCAGTTGTAAATTTTCTTGTAAAGAAAGGAATTAAAAGAACAGTCGCTGTTGCTATAATTTATTTTATTTTAATAGGTTATACTGTCGTAACACTATTTTATGTAATACCTGTTTTAATAATTGAGTTAAATAAGATAATAGAATTATTGCCTAATTACTCAAAGGATGTTCAAAGGTATTTTACATTGATTAAAGGAAATATTGGAGATAATATACCTCCAAGCATTAGAAGCGTTATAGAAAATCAAATATTGAGGTTTGAAACCCAGATTGTTATCCTTTTACAAAACACAATGAATATGATTATTCAAAGTTTTTCAAGTTTTTTTAGTACAGTAATTTTAGGCCCAATTGTAGGATTTTATTTGTTGAAGGATTTAGAAAAAATAAAGAAGAACATAGAGCTTTTATTACCAGAAAAGTATAGAAGCAATATATTAGTTTTTTTAAAAAAAGTAGATCTTGCATTGGGAAAATATATTCGTGGACAACTGATTGTATGTTTTATTATTGGAGTTCTTACTTCATTTACTCTTTATCTTTTAAAAGTGGATTTTGCTCTTTTAATAGGGATTTTGGCAGCTGTGACAGACATAATTCCGTATTTTGGTCCTATTATTGGGGCTTTTCCTGCTCTCGCAATCGCACTTATTAAATACCCTCAAAAAATACCGTGGATTGTTATTTCGCTTGCAATTATTCAACAGGTTGAGAGTGGTATTATATCTCCTTATATTGTAGGAGAAAATCTTGACCTTCATCCTTTAATTGTAATATTTTCTTTACTTTTTGGCGGTACTTTTTTTGGTATCTGGGGCCTTATTTTTGCCGCCCCTATAGCTGCCGTAATTAAATTATTAATAATTTCCTATATAAAAAAGAAAGGCAGGGTAAAATTTTAAATGGGTGCCAAAGAAGGAAAAAGGTGTCTTAACGTAGAAAAAAGACCTCACCGCATTTTTTAATCTAACATGCATAAAATATGGTATATCAAAAAGGACCCTTGATTATTGGAAAAAACAGCTCCTAAACAATGAAGATAACTCATAAAGCGCAGGGGCAAAACTCAGAAAACAAAATGTTATGCTTCGTTCAATAATAGGTGATAAAGACCTCGGAATAGCTTATCTCAAGGAGCTGTTAAAAAAACGAGCCGAAATTAACAGATAAACTTGAGATAATTTAAAACTTGATACCCCAGAATATAAATTTAGGCTTTCTTTTGCCTATTGAGAAACACACTATCGGCCAGAGAAAAAACCGATAGATTTCAAAAAGGTTGCTGTGAATGCACCAAATAGCCATTAGCAAATGGATATCACATACGTAACATTGTTTCCGAGGATAATATTCGTTTTAGGGATTATAGATACATATACACTCAAGATGGTAGGGTATAAAGCAGGTTTTTCTATAACATTCAGAGAGGTTGCAAAAAAGTTTATAAATCAAATGATTGCGAGAGGTATTCAAGTTAACCTTACTATACGAACAGATAACGGTCTTCAGTTTAAATCAAAGGAATTTGAAAAATTCTGTAGGCATAAGGGCATATTCCACGAGCGTATAAAGCCCCATCAATTGCTGGAATATATGCCACCGAGCAAATTTTACGAAGAAATTTTACGAAATAATTTGAATTGAGAAGTTTTGGTCGTTTAAGTCTAAATAAACGGGGGCCAGTACATGTTGTACTGGCCCCCGGTTATTTGGACTTAAACGACTAGTACTCCCCGGCTCGCATTATTTCTTAAAAATTCTTCGTAAAATTTGCTTGGCGTCATATATCCCAGCGATTGATGGGGCCTTAAAGTATTGTATTCCATCATAAACTTATCAAGTCCTTTTATAAACGAGCCATACCCAACAAATTCATTTAGCTCCACAAACTCCTCCTTCAATGTCCTGAAAAATCGCTCTATGTTCGGATTTCTCTCCGGTGATCTCACGGGTATGCGCTCGTGTAATATACCCTGGCGTTTGCAAAACTCTTGAAATTCCTTGGATTTAAACTGAGGGCCATTATCTGTCCGGATTGTGAGATTTCCTTGAATATTCCTTGTGACCATGGATTTTAAAATTGTTTTTACAACATCACGACCTGTTATCGAAAAACCTGCCTTATATTCCACTATTTCCAGGGTATATGTATCTATGATACCTGGAACGAAAATAATCCTTGGAAAGAGGGTTATGTATGTGATATCCATCTGCCAGTGGCTATTTGGCGCATTTACGGCAACTTTTTTGAAGGCTATTGGACATTCCTTAGGCCTATGGTACCTTTCTATTGGCAAGAGAAGGTCCATTTCCTTACATAGCCTGTAGACCTTCTTCTTGTTAATCATTATGCCAAACTGAAATCTCAAGAGAACCGTAAGTTTCTTGTATCCATATCGTGGATATTCTTCGGCGAGGTCAAAAAGTAGCGTCTTTATTGCTTCGTCAGTTACAATTTCGCCATTTTTGGTCCTTGAAAAGCCAGGAATAAAGAATCCTCGGCTTGAACTACATTTTTCTTCATGAGGTTTGTAAAAGAACATACTTTTCGGAACACCCGCAATCCTAAGGAGAAAGTCTAGATTTATACCCTGAGCTCTGAACTTCTCGATGATCTCGATTTTTTCATTTAACTCCGGCTCGTTTTTTTTAATAATTCCTTTAAATAAGCGATTTCCAAGTCTTTATCAACAATTATTGAGCGTAGCATAACGTTTTCTTTTCTGAGTTTTGCAAGTTCATCTTCGGGATAATTTTCAGTGTTCAGGAGATGTTTTTTCCAGTAATCTAGGGTGCTCTTTGATATGCCATACTTCCTACATACAGCAATTTTGGTAGTAGAAGAGCTTTCAGCCTCGGCAAGGATAGCAAGTTTTTCTTCGAGGGTAAAGTTTTTATGTGCTGCCATTGCCTTTGACCTCCCCCAAGAGAAATTTTAGCATGTTGTACGTTTTAGTCCAATTCTCTTGAGGGGCCAGCAAGGAGAAACACTACATCAGAGGAAAAAAGAAAATGGAAATAAAATGCGGTATAGCCC